>NZ_JBFAOI010000003.1:98179-641726 GCF_040675155.1 Micromonospora sp. NPDC049645 | reverse complement strand
TTCTTCTGTTTCCCCCCCCCCGGTTCGCGTCGGGGTTTGCTTGGGGCTCCCTCCCCGGTTCTCTTTTGTTCGCCGCGGGCCCCGCCCCCCCCCCCGGCGGGCCCCCCTCGCCGCTTCTACTGCTCAGGCGAGCGGAGGATACGAGATTCGAACTCGTGAGGGTGTAAACCCAACACGCTTTCCAAGCGTGCGCCCTAGGCCTCTAGGCGAATCCTCCGCGAGCCAGGATACAGGCCGCTGTCGGGCGGGCCACCCCACCACCCCCTGAAGATCGACCGGCGGTCGGGTAGGCTGGGCGTCACCTCCCGTGCGGCGGTATCTCGTGAACCTCCCCAGGGCCGGAAGGCAGCAAGGATAAGCGAGCTCTGCCGGGTGCACGGGAGGCCTTTTCGTCTGTGGGCCGGTTGATCCACTCGACATCCGTGATGTCGCGGTGTCCCGGGCACGCGGACACCCCGATTTTCAGGAAGCCGAGTCGATCAAGCCCGGCGGCCAGGTCGCGAGCCCGACGGCCCGGTCGAGCGGCGCGGCAACCCAGGCGCCCCGGCGGGGTGGGTGGTCACCCGCGCCCGACCGGCGCAGAATGGCTCGGTCGAGAGGAGGCGGGACGAGTGACGCTGGCGCTCTACCGCAAGTACCGGCCGCGTACCTTCGCTGAGGTCATCGGTCAGGAGCACGTGACCGAGCCGCTGTCGCAGGCGCTGCGCAGCGGACGGCTCAACCACGCCTACCTCTTCTCCGGCCCGCGCGGCTGCGGCAAGACCTCCAGCGCCCGGATCCTGGCCCGCTCGCTCAACTGTGAGCAGGGACCCACCCCCGAGCCGTGCGGCAAGTGTGAGTCCTGCCGCTCGCTGGCCACCGACGGTGCCGGCTCGATCGACGTGATCGAGATCGACGCGGCCAGCCACGGTGGTGTCGACGACGCCCGCGAGCTGCGCGAGCGCGCCTTCTTCGCGCCGGCCAGCAGCCGCTTCAAGATCTACGTCATCGACGAGGCGCACATGGTCTCGACCCAGGGCTTCAACGCCCTGCTCAAGCTGGTCGAGGAGCCTCCGGAGTACGTCAAGTTCATCTTCGCCACCACCGAGCCGGAGAAGGTCCTCGGCACGATCCGGTCGCGGACCCACCACTACCCGTTCCGGCTGATCCCGCCGAAGGTGCTCCGCCCGTACCTGGAGCAGCTCACCGAGGCCGAGGGCGTCGCCGTCGAGCCGGCGGTCTTCCCGCTGGTGGTCCGCGCCGGTGGCGGCAGCGCCCGGGACAGCCTCTCGGTGCTCGACCAGCTCATCGCCGGCGCCGGCCCGGAGGGTGTCAGCTACGCCCGGGCCGCCGCCCTGCTCGGGGTCACCGACGCCGCGTTGATCGACGAGATGTGCGACGCGCTGGCCGCCGGGGACGGCGCCGCCGCGTACGCCACCGTCGACCGGGTGGCCGAGGCCGGGCACGACCCGCGCCGGTTCGCCTCCGACCTGCTGGAGCGGCTCCGCGACCTGATCGTGATCCAGCAGGTGCCGGACGCCGCCGCGAAGGGCCTGATCGACGGCCCGGCCGACCAGATCGAACGGATGGCCGCCCAGGCTTCGCAACTCGGCCCGGCCACGCTCTCCCGCTGCGCCGACATCGTGCACGACGGCCTGGTGGAGATGCGCGGCACCACCGCGCCCCGCCTGCTGTTGGAGTTGATCTGCGCCCGGATGCTGCTGCCCGGCGTGGACGACTCCGCCGGTGGCCTGCTCCAACGCCTGGAGCGGATGGAACGTCGGCTCACCCTGGCTGGCACCGACGCGCCGTCGGCCACCGCCGGCTCCGCGCCCGCCACCCACCCGGGGGTACGCCCACAGCCAGCCACCCCGGTTCCGGCTGCCGCCACCCCGGCGCCGGTGAACGCCCCGACCTCCGCACCGCCGTGGACGGTCGACCCGGCGGTCTCCCCGACGCAGAACGCCGCCGCCCCGGCTGCTCCGGTCGCCGGGGCAGCCGCCCCGACCTCAGGTGCACCTGCCTCGTACGTCTCGGCCGCCGACTCGCCGATCCCGGCGTCCCCCGGTGCGTCGACCGGTTCGGCCCCCACTGACCAACCCGTACCCGTCTCACCCGCCGGGCCGGCCCCGCGTCGCGTGGTCCCACCGTCGGCGGTGCTTCCCGACCCGGCCACGCCCGCGCCGCCCCGACCGGGTGCGCCGGCCGCCGCGCTGGACGCGGTCGCGGTCCGCCGCGTCTGGCCCGACGTGGTCGGCAAGGTCAACCGGACCAACAAGCGGATCGCCGCGCTGATGCGCGACGCGGTGGTCCGCGAACTCGACGGCGACATGCTGGTGCTGACGGTGAAGTCCACCGTGCTGGCCAAGATGATGGCCGATCACGCGGCGGTGCTCACCGACGCCCTCTACGAGGAGTTGGGCGGGCGCTGGCAGATCCGGTGCGAGGTGGCCGGCGAGCGCGGAGGCGCGTCGTTGTCCGGCCCACCGCGCTCGCAACCCGCCGCACCGGCCCGACCCGCCGCACCGGACACCCCGCCCGTGGCGGCGCCGACCGCCGCCGCCCCGACGAGCGCGCCGCCGGCCGCCGCGAACCCGAACGTCGGGGCTGGCCCGAGCGCCTCCGCCGGTCCAGCGCCCGCGGTGCCCGCTGCGGCGAACCCGAACGTTGCGGCTGGCCCGAGCGCCTCCGCCGGTCCAGCGCCCGCAGTGCCCGCTGCGGCGAACCCGACCGACGCTGCCGACCCGGCTACGCGAGGCGCTGCCGACCCGGCTACGCGAGGCGCTACCGACCCGGCTACGCGAGGCGGTGCCAGCGCGGCTACGCGAGGCGCTGCCGACCCGGCTGTGCGAGGCGGTGCCGGCGCGGGTTCCGGCGGTCACGGTGCCGCTGGGCAGGGCGAGGCAGCGCCCGCCGCCCCGGCGGCGGACGACGAGGGCGACTGGCCGGAGGCGGCTCGTCCCGGCGGCGGTGCCCCCGCCGCCGAGGCGACGGACGACGAGGACTGGCCGGAGGCGGCCCGACCCGGCGGCGGGTCGGCCGGGTCGAGCCCCGACGCCCCCAGCTCCACACCGGCGCCGACCGGCGTGAACGGCAGCGCAGCGAGCGGCAGCATCGTGAACGGCAGCGCAGCGAACGGCGGTGGCGCGAACGGCAGCGGCACCATCGGCGGTGGCGCGAACGGCGGCGGACCAGGCGGACCAGGTGGTTCGGGCGGTTCGGGTGGTTCGGGTGGCCCCGGGGCGGCGGCCGGTGGCGGTAAGCCGGGCGGGCGGGGTAACCCCACACCGGCGGCCCGGCAGCCGGCGACAGCCGGTGGTGCGCCGGTGAGCAGCGCCATCGCCGCGGCTCGCGCGGCGGCGGCGGGGCGCGGTGCGCGTACCGGAGCGGCGGCCCGGCCCATCGCGGACGCCGAATGGGCCGGCGAGCCGCCCTACGACCCGGACTTCGACGGCCCGGCGCGGGCCGGCCGGCCGGGTGGCGCGGCACCGGCGGCGGCCCCGACCTACGAGGGGTTCGACCCGGGCGACGAGCCGTTGGACGAGATCATCGACGAGAAGACCGCCCGAGAGTCGAGCGAGGAACAGGCGGTGCGCCTGCTTCGGGAGACCTTCGGCGCCGAAAAGATCGACGAAGTAGACGCCCGCTGACAACCCCCACCCCGTCTCGGCGATCTTGCAGTTTCGGTCGTCGTCTTGCGTGGAATGGCCCGTTATGTCGAGGCAGAAAGTGCAAGATCGCGGAGGGGAGGGGGTTCGGCGAGCAGGACGCCGAGGCAGCAGGCCCAGAGCGGGAAGGGGAGGACGGCTACCCGTTCCATGCCGCCCACGCCGATCCCGACGCCCTGCTGGGCGAAGAACAGCGCCGTGCCGGCCAGCGCGACGAGCCCGGCGGTGAGGGTGAGCCGTCGCCACCGGCCGAGCGTCGTGGTTCCCGGCGCGAAACCGGCGAGGAGCAGGCCGACGTTGCCCACCCCCATGATCAGGAATGCGCCGAGGACGTGCAGGTTCTCGTCGACGTCGGCCGGGTACGCGGCGGCCAGGGCGTATCCGCCGCTGGCCGCCAGCAGGAGCGTCTGAGCCGAGCGCACCACCGGGCCGCGTCCGAGGATCCGCCAGGTCAGCAGGAGCCCGGCGGCGAGCAGTACGGCGGTGGCCAGTGTCGCGGCGTTCATCAGTGGGTGCCACGGTGAGCAGACGTAGCGCGGTCGGCTGGTGTCCCAGACGCCGCAGTGGGCGTTGCCGAGGTCGCTGATGTTGTGAGTGGCCCAGCTGTACGTCGGCTCGCGCCACCGCAGCCCGGTGACCAGGCTGGCGACGAGGAAGATGGGTACGGCCGCGACCCAGCACAGCGCGCCGACCCGGCCGATGCGGTTGAGGTTCATGCCACGAGCAGACCAGCGCGGCGGGTCGCGGCGCACTACCAGCAGACGGCCGGTTCGGGGTAGGGGTAGCCGTACCCGGAAGGCCCGGCGTGGGCGGACGCACCGGGCGGGGCGAGGTCGGTCCCAGCGGATAGGCTGAGCGGCGGTCGAGCAGACGAGTGCGAGAAGGAGCCATCCCGTGCGCCCAGGTGGACAGCCGAACATGCAGCAGATGCTGAAGCAGGCGCAGAAGATGCAGCAGCAGATCGCCGCCGCCCAGGCCGAGCTGGCCGAGGCCGAGCTGACCGGCACCGCCGGTGGCGGGCTGGTCACCGCGACCGTCTCCGGCGCCGGCGAGCTCAAGACCATCAAGATCGACCCGAAGGCCGTCGACCCGGACGACGTGGAGACGCTGGAGGATCTGGTCGTCGCGGCCGTGCACAACGCCGCCGAGGCGGCCCGGGAGCTGACCGAGCGCAAGATGGGCCCGGTCGCCGGCGGCATGGGCGGCCTCGGCCTGCCCGGTTTCTGAGCCGGCAGATGTACGAAGGTGCCATCCAGGATCTGATCGACGAGCTGGGTCGGCTGCCGGGCGTGGGCCCGAAGAGCGCTCAGCGGATCGCGTTCCACGTCCTGTCGGCGGATCCGGCCGACGTCAACCGGCTGGCCGGCGCGCTGCGCAAGGTCAAGGAGCTGGTCCGGTTCTGCACGACCTGCTACAACGTGGCCGAGTCCGAGCAGTGTCGGATCTGCCGCGACCCGCGCCGCACCGACGAGGTGCTGTGCGTGGTGGAGGAGCCCAAGGACGTGGTGGCCATCGAGCGGACGGGTGAGTTCCGCGGTCGCTACCACGTGCTGGGCGGCGCGATCAATCCGTTGGAGGGGATCGGCCCGGACAATCTGCGCATCCGGGAGTTGATGATCCGGCTCGGTGGCGGCGGTGTGCGGGAGTTGATCCTGGCCACCGATCCGAACACCGAGGGCGAGGCGACCGCGACCTACCTGGCGTTGATGGTGAAGCCGATGGGCATCTCGGTGACCCGGCTGGCCAGCGGGCTGCCGGTCGGCGGCGATCTGGAGTACGCCGACGAGATCACCCTCGGTCGGGCCTTCGAGGGCCGCCGGGCCGTCTGACCCCAGCAGATGGTCGCCGCTGGGCGGCACCGTCACCTGCCGCCGTGATGGGCGGACGGTGAGTCGGTGATGACACTTGGGTGAACTCCGTCGGGAGGATGAGGGCTCTTCTCTCCGCATCCCTCGACGGAGGTCACCGTGCGCCGGTTCCTGGCTCCGCTACTCGGAATCGCGGTGCTGATGCCGCTGGTTCCGTCTCAACAGGCGGCCGCGGCCGCCTCCGTCGGCCCCGCCACATCGACAACCGTCGGCCGGCCGGCTGACCCGGACCGGCCGGCTGATTCGGACCGGGCGGCTGATTCGAACCGTCGGGCTGATCCGACCCGGCCGGCCGACCCGGACCGGGTCGTCGATCCCGACCGGCGGCTCGGCGCGACCTGGCGGCGTTCCGCCGACCGGGTGGTCACCACCTCGTCCGACGAAACCGGTCTGCACGTGCTGGTGGCGGACGGTAAGGAGGCGTACCGCTGGCGGACGGCCGCCACGCTCGGTGAGCCCGGCCTGCCGACGGACCAGTGGATCGGTCAGGTCTGCCTGACCGGCTCCGGTCGACGCGCGGTGGTGGTCTACGCGCCCCGGGAATTCACGAACCGGGAGAACCTGGTCAACGCGGGAGCCTTCGCGGCGGTCGTCGACCTGGACACGGGCGCTGTCACCAAGCTGCCCGAGCGCTACTCCCTGGCCTATCACAACCCCGGCTGCGGGGCGGGAGAGACGGCGGTGCTGTCCCGCCTGGAACTGCCGGCATCGCCGCGGGCCGGCACGGCGGCGCGAACCACACTGGCCAGAGTGGACACCCGCAGGCCGTCCGCCGCCCAGAAGGTGGCGTCGCCCGGTCAGCTCACCTCGGCCATCCCGGTCGGTGACGACATCATCGCCGCCAAGGGCGACGCTCTGCTCACCCTCGACCGCCGCGGAGCGGTCCGGGCGACCCTGCGGACCGGTGGATCACCGTTCCGGTTGATGGCGGACGGTCCCCGGGACGTGGCCCTTCAGGTGGCCCGGGGAGACCAGGTCGACCTGGCGCGCATGACCGGTGGTCACGTGCTGGCGCTCGCGACCGTGCCGACGGGCACGGTCAAGCTGCGCGCCGGTGGTGGCGGCCGGGTCTTCGCCGTGGGCGGGCGGGCCGCGGACCGGCTCGTCGGCAAGCGCCTCCCCACCGGGTGGCGCGCGATCGACGCGCCGCCCGACAGTGACGTCTCCCGCACCGGTGACCTGGTGGTGACCAGGGCCGTCACCGGTCGGGAGGCGTCCGGGCAGATCGGGGGTTCGCCGAGCGACGGTCGGACGGACCGGGTCGACATCAAGGCTCGACTGCGTACGGGCGCGGATGTCGCCTTCACGGTGCTGCCGAGTGGGGGCGCCGGGCGGGCGGCGCCGGGCGCGGGCGCGGGCAGGACGGGTAACGCGACCACCTTCGCCGACCCCAGCCCGGAGACCGTGGCGTACGACCTCGACGGCTCCTGCGCGGTGCGCCGCAACGATCCGGGCATCCAGGTGTACCAACCGACCCGCGAGCAGGTGGAGTGGGCGGCCGACCTGGCGGTGAACGGACAGTTGACCTTCCAGCGGGCGGCGAACTGGGCGAACAACGGCCTGCCGGCGTACTCGCCGCAGGGGATGTTCCCGTCGATGCAGCTCACCGGCGGCGGCACCGTGCCGGCGCAGGTGTTCCTGGGGATCCTGGCGCAGGAGTCGAACCTGTGGCAGGCCAGCTTCCACGTCGTCGACGGTCTGGCCGGGAACCCGCTGACCAGCCTCGGCTACTACGGGCTGGACCTGCTGAGCCCGGACTACACCAAGATTGACTGGACGAAGACCGACTGCGGTTACGGCGTCGGTCAGGTGACGTCCGGCATGAAGAAGAGCGACACCGACCAGTGGCTCGCGGGCGTGCAGTGGGACGCGACGAAGCAGAAGGCGGTGGCACTGGACTACACCGTCAACGTCGCCGCCGGCCTGCGGATCCTGCAGGACAAGTGGAACCAGACCCGGAACGCCGGCCTGATCGCGAACAACGGCGACCCGAGGTACATCGAGAACTGGTGGTTCGCCATCTGGGCGTACAACACCGGCTTCTACAGCCAGATCCCGCAGAGCCCCACCCTGCCCTGGGGGGTGGGCTGGGCCAACAACCCGTCCAACCCCAACTATCCGGCGGATCGGAAGATGTTCCTGACCCAGCCGCTGGACGTGCCGGGCGCCACGCCGCCCATCGACGACCAGGTCGGTTACGACAACGCCAAGCACCCGAACCACTGGTCGTACCCGGAGCGGGTGATGGGCTTCGCCTACACCTCGCTGCGCCGCTACAACTACGAGACCGGCAACTACAGCCCGACGTACGCCACGGCGCAGGAGCGCAACAAGCTGGTCGCCCAGCCGGAGCGGTTCACCTTCTGCGTGCCGGCCCAGAACGCCTGTGACCCGAACGTGTCGGAGGTGCCGGGCGACTATCCGACGGAGAAGCCGGGCCCGTGCACCCGGGACGATCTGAAGTGCTGGTGGCACTCACCGGTCACCTGGACGGACTGCCAGGTCAACTGCGGTCTGGAGAACCGGCGGTACACGAGCGTCGAGCCCCGCCCGTACGGCTCCAGCATCTACGACTCGCAGTGCAGCCGAACCGGACTGCCGAGCAACGCGTTGATCATCGACGACATCGACAGTGCGTCCCCGCTCGGCCCGCAGGGCTGCCAGCGGGACTACACACCGGCGGGCAAGTTCTCGTTCAACTATCCGTCCCGGGTCGGGCCGAACAACGTGACCATCTATCCCGGCAAGGTGGACACCCACCAGATCGGCGGCGGTTTCGGGGGTCACTTCTGGTTCACGCACACCCAGAGGTACGACACCGCGCCGGAGAAGGTCACCGGGCGGTGGACGCCGACCACGCGACTCAACGGCTGGGCCAAGGTCATGGTGCACATACCGGACCATGGCGCGCACACCCAGCAGGCGAAGTACGTGATCAACACGGGGTCGGGGCAGAAGACCCGCTACATTCCGACCCGGACCGAGGCGCACCGCTGGGTGACCCTGGGGACGTACCAGTTCGCCAACTCGGGTGCCCAGTCGGTGGAGCTGAGCAACATCAGCGAGGACGGCAACGGCACCGAGGACGTGGCCTGGGACGCTCTCGCGTTCGTCCCGCTGAGCGCCAAGCCCCGGCACTTCGTGGTGGCGATGGGTGACTCGTACGGCTCCGGTGAGGGCGCCGGCAGCTACTACTACGAGACGGACAACAACTACGGCAGCCGAGCCTGGAACGCCTGCCGCCGCAGCACCAAGTCGTGGCCGCTGTTGACCCGCCTTCCCGGTTCGTCGAGTTCGATCTCCAGTCGGCTGGCCAGCCACGACCAGAGCCTGGACTTCCAGTTCGTCAGCTGCTCGGGGGCGACGGCGGACCAGATGCAGAGCACCAGTACGCCGAGCTACTGGCAGAGTCCGCCCAGCGCCATCGGTGACTACGGCTATGCGGCGGAGGGGCAGTTCCGGGAGATGTCCCAGATCGAGTCCGGCGTGCTGGACGGCAACACGACGCTGGTGCTGCTCTCGGCCGGCGGTAACGACGCCGGCTTCCCCGACACGATGACCAAGTGCGCGGAGGAGGCATGCGACACCGCCAGCTACGAGACGTTGGTGCAGCAGCGGATCGACAGCGCGCAGTTCCAGGTGCGTCAGTTGATCGACGCGGTGGCCGCGAAGGCGGGCAACGCCACCATCATGCTGGCAGGCTATCCGCGCATCTTCGCCAGCTATTACATGGACTCGTGCGTCTTCGGCCGGTACACGGCGGGCGAGATGGGGATGATCAACAGGCTGGCCGTCTACATGCGGGACGCGCAGCGGACCATGGTCGACGCGGCGCGCGCGGCCGGGCGGAAGGTGCAGTTCACCGACATGGTCGAGGGCATGCTCGACCACGGGACGTGCCGCAAGTACGACGTCGGCCACGACATCCTCGTACCGGACGACATCAACAGTGTGGTCGCCGGCCCCGAGGGTGAGGGCGACTTCCGGCTGGTGGCCAACGACGACTACGCGACCTGCGTCGGCTGGATCACGGCCGGCTTGAACGTCTGCATCAGTCGGGCTTCCTTCCACCCGAAGGACACCGGCGCGGTGACATACTCCAACGCCGTGACGTCACGATTGTCGGCGGTGGGCTACAACTGAGTGCTCGGGTGGGTCCGCGCGACGAGCGCGGGCCCACCGGCGTACCTCTGGGAGGTGGCGTGTGACGACACGGCGACCGGTCGGGCGTTCCGGACCCCCGGTGGTGCTGATGGTCGTGTTGGCCCTGATCATCGTCGGCGTCGCGGTGGCGATCGAGGTGGGGACGGCGCGACTGGCCTCGAACAGCCGCGCCAAGGAGGCTCGGGCGGAAGCCGAGGTGACCCGCGACGCGCAGGCGTACGGGGCCGCGGTGGTCGCCGCCGGCGACCCGGCACCGACCGACGACCGGTTGGCGGCGGTCGCGGAGGGCGCCCGGGTGCAGGTCCGGGAGGTCCGCCGGCTGCCCGATCTGTCCGTGACCGTGTATGGTTCGGCCCGTTTCGGCACCTTGTTCGGCGCGGGCAGCGTCGCTGCCTGCCATCGGGTGACCTTTCACGACCTGGGTTCGGCCGCGGCGAGTTCCGTCGTCGAGCGGCTGGCCGACTGCCCACCGCCCACGCCCCGGCCGACGCCCTCCTGAGGCGTCCCGGCGTCGTCGGTAGGCGGTGTCGACGGCTGGCCTCGTGGCGTCCGGGTTTGTGTCGCTCGATGTATGCGCCGAACCGTCGACTGTCAGACCCGCGCGCAAGGTGTCGGCTTGATAGCGATTGCCCAGCGCCCGTTCCGCTTCCCGTGTGACATGTCATAGCCTCCCGCACACGGACCGAGCCACAACTCGGTGTGGTCATCCGCATGACAGAGGTGAGAGATGCAGGCGAGAAGGCTAAAAACGGCTGTGGCCATCGCGGCCGTTGCCGCACTGGCGGTCGGCGCGGCCGGCTGCGCGGAGAGTGATCGCGACGGTGACAGTGGCGAGGCCAAGACTGGCGGCACCTTCATCTTCGCGGGTGCCGGTGACCCGAAGAACTTCGATCCGATCTTCAACGATGACGGTGAGTCGTTCCGGCCGGTCCGGCAGATGTTCGACACCCTGGTGAGCCACAAGCCGGGCACCGCCGACCTTCAGGGCGGCCTGGCGGAGAGCTGGGAGCACGACCCGGCCGGCAAGGTCTGGACGTTCAAGCTCCGCCAGGGCGTGAAGTTCCACGACGGCACGCCGTTCAACGCCGCCGCGGTCTGCTTCAACTTCGACCGCTGGTACAACATGAAGGGCGCCGCCGCCCAGTCCCAGATGATCTACTACATGGACACCTTCGGCGGGTTCGCGAAGAACGAGGCCGAGGGCGCCGGCGAGTCGATCTACAACAAGTGTGAGGCCAAGGACGACGGCACCGCCGTCCTGACGCTGAACAAGTACAAGGGCGCCTTCCCGGGTGCCTTCGCGCTGACCTCGCTCTCCATCGCCAGCCCGGAAGCGCTGAAGAAGTACGACGCCAACACGGTGAAGCAGAGCGGCGACTCGTTCGAGTACAGCGCCTTCGCCACCACCAACCCGGTGGGCACCGGTCCGTTCACCTTCGGCGGCTGGGACAAGGCCAAGAACGAGATCACCCTGAACCGGAATCCCGACTACTTTGGCGAGAAGGCCAAGGTGGACAAGATGATCATCAAGATCATCAAGGACGAGAGCACCCGTAAGCAGGAGCTGCGTGCCGGCACCGTGCAGGGCATCGACTTCCCGGCCCCGGCCGACCGCAAGGCGCTCGAGAGCGAGGGCTTCCAGGTCGTCAACCGCCCGGCGTTCAACATCCTCTACCTGGGCCTCAACCAGAAGAACCCGAAGCTGAAGGACCTGCGGGTGCGCCAGGCGATCGCCTACGCGCTCAACCGCCAGCAGCTAGTGCAGACCAAGGGCCCGGGTGGCGCCAAGGTCGCCGACGAGTTCCTGCCGGACACCGTGCTCGGCTACGCCCCGGACGTGCAGAAATACGAGTACAACCCGGAGAAGGCCAAGCAGCTCCTCAAGGACGCCGGCGCCGAGGGTCTGACGCTGAACTTCTACTACCCGCCGGACGTCTCCCGGCCGTACATGCCGAACCCGCAGGAGATCTTCACCGTTCTCGCCAACGACCTCCAGGCCGTGGGCATCAAGGTCAACGGTGTGCCCCGCCCGTGGAACGGTGGCTTCAAGGACGACGTGCAGCAGTTCGGCAAGCACGACCTGCACATCCTCGGCTGGACCGGTGACTACAACGACCCGGGCAACTTCGTCGGCACGTTCTTCGGCCGGGGCAAGGCCGAGTTCGGCGACCAGGCCATGACCGAGATGTTCGAGGCCATCACCAAGGCCGACGCCACTGTCGACGACGCCGGCAAGAAGGCGGCCTGGGAGCAGGTCAACCGGGACATCGCCACCAAGTGGCTGCCGGCCGTGCCGATCTGGCACGCCCCGCCGGCGATCGTCGTCACGAAGGACGTCAAGGGTCTGGTTGCCAGCCCGCTGACCGACGAGCGGTTCAACACGGTAAGCGTCAGCAAGTGACGTTTTCCGGCTGACGCCGTAAGCGTGATCGGCCCGGGTCCGGGGTTCTCCCGGCCCGGGCCGATCGCGCGACCATCGAGAGTCTGGTGTGTGAGAGATGTTGCGAGTCATAGTCCGCCGGCTACTCCAGCTGGCGGTGACCCTGATAGCGCTGTCGGCGCTGATCTTCATCTGGCTGCGGAATCTGCCCGGCGGCCCGGTCGAGGCACTGCTCGGTGAGCGGGCCACCCCCGAGCGCCGCGCCCTGCTGACCAAGGCGCTCGGCTACGACCAGCCGATCCTGGTGCAGTACGGCAAGTTCATGCAGCGGGTGCTGACCGGCGACTTCGGCAACTCGATCCGGACCGGTGACCCGGTGACCGAGGTCATCAGCCGCGCGTTCCCGGCCACCATCGAGCTGGCCCTCGCCGCGATGATCATTGCGGTCGGTCTCGGGGTGCCGCTCGGTTATCTCGCCGCCCGCTGGCGGGGGCGGGCGCTGGACAACCTCACCATCGCCGGCACGCTGCTCGGCATCTCGATCCCGATCTTCTTCCTGGGTTACCTGCTCAAGGACGTCTTCACCCAGAACATCCACTGGTTCCCGCCGTCCGGGCGGCTCACCACCGGTCTGGACAACACGAGCGTCACCGGCTTCTTCGTGCTCGACGGCCTGTTGACGCGCGAGTTCGACGCCAGCGCCGACGCGTTGTGGCACCTCATCCTGCCCGCGATCACGCTGGCCACCATCCCGCTGGCGGTGATCGTCCGGATCACCCGCGCCAGCGTGCTCGACGTGCTCAACGAGGACTACGTACGGACCGCCGAGGCCAAGGGCCTGCGGCACCGCACCATCCGCGGCCGGCACATCCTGCGGAACGCGCTGCTGCCGGTGGTCACCACCATCGGGTTGCAGACCGGCGCGCTGCTCTCCGGCGCGGTGCTCACCGAGAAGGTGTACAACTGGGGCGGCCTCGGCACGCTGATCACCGACTCCATCAGCGGCGGCCGGGACTACCCGGTGCTCCAGGCGATCATCCTGCTCGCCGCGCTGGTCTTCGTCGTGGTCAACCTGCTGGTCGACCTCTCCTACGCCTTCATCGACCCGAGGGTGCGTGTGCGATGAGTGACCCGACCACCCAGGCCGGCGCGCCGGCCCCCCGCAGCGGTGACGACAAGCCACGCCCCGGCATGAGCGAGCGCAGCATCGGCCTGCTCGGCGACCGCAAGAAGGCACGGCTCGACGAACTGGCCCAGGCGAGTGCCGCCGACCGGGGCGGAATCAGCCTCGTACGGGATGCCGTGCGCAGGCTCCGCCGCAACCCGGTAGCCATCGTCGGCGCCATCATCGTCGGGCTCTTCGTCCTGATGGCGATCTTCGCTCCGCTGATCGCGCCGCACGACCCGGTGCAGCGCTTCGACGAGCTGACCAAGAACCTCACGGTGGACACCATCCCCGGGGCCACCGCCGACCACCCGCTCGGCTCCGATCCGCTCGGCCGGGACTTCCTCTCCCGAATGATCTACGGCGCCCGGCAGACGCTCTTCGTCGGCGTGCTCGCCACCCTCATCGGTCTCGCGCTCGGGGTGCTGATCGGCGCGATCGCCGGCGCGTTCGGCGGCTGGGTCGACGTGGTGCTGATGCGGCTCACCGACGTGATGCTGGCCCTGCCGAGCCTGCTGCTCGCGATCACCCTGGTCGCCCTGGCCAGCCGGTCGAGCCAGTGGACGGTCATCTTCGCGGTGGCCATCGTGAGCGTGCCGATCTTCGCCCGGCTGCTGCGCGGTTCGATGCTGGCCCAGCGGGAGAGCGACCACGTGCTCGCCGCCCGCGCGCTCGGTGTCAAGGAGCGCAACATCGTGCTGCGGCACATGCTGCCCAACTCGTTGACCGCGGTGATCGTGCAGGCCACCCTGACCTTCGCGGTGGCCATTCTGGATGCCGCCGCGCTCTCCTTCCTGGGCCTCGGCGACCCGGACATCAACCGGGCCGAGTGGGGCCTGATGCTCGGCGTGGACGGCCAGCGCTACTTCGAGGTCCGCCCGGAGCTGGCGTACTACCCCGCGCTCGCGATCATCGTGGTCGCGCTCGGCTTCACCCTGTTGGGCGAGGCGATGCGCGAGGCGATCGACCCGAAGAACCGGCGGTGACAGCGGTGCGTGCGACAAGCCCGGCCGGCGTCAGCCGGCGAGAGGAAGTGACCCGATGAGCCTGCTCGACGTCCGTGACCTGAGCGTGGTGTTCCAGCGCCGCGGCGAGCGGCCCTTCACCGCCGTCGACAAGGTCAGCTTCTCGGTGGAGCCGGGGCAGACCGTCGGCCTGGTCGGCGAGTCCGGCTGCGGCAAGAGTGTGACCAGCCTGGCCATCATGGGCCTGCTGCCCAAGCGCGGAAACAAGGTCACCGGGGAGGTGCTCTTCGAGGGCACCGACCTGCTGAAGCTGCGGCCGGACGACATGCGCGACCGGCGCGGTCGGGAGATCAGCATGATCTTCCAGGACCCGCTGTCGTCGCTGAACCCGGTCATCCCGATCGGAGTCCAGGTCGCCGAGGTGCTGGAGCGCCACCAGGGCCGCGACCGCAAGCAGGCGTTGCGGGAGTCGCGGGACCTGCTCGACGCGGTCGGCATTCCCGACCCGCAGCGGCGACTCAGCGAGTACCCGCACCAGATCTCCGGCGGGATGCGGCAGCGGGCGCTGATCGCCATCGCGCTGGCCTGCAAGCCTCGGCTGCTGATCGCCGACGAGCCGACCACCGCGCTCGACGTGACCATCCAGGCGCAGATCCTCACCCTGCTCAAGCAGCTGGTCGACGAGACCGGTACGGCACTCGTCATGATCACGCACGATCTGGGTGTGGTGGCTGGGCTCTGCGACACCGTCAACGTGCTCTACGGCGGCAAGGTCGTCGAGCGGGCGCGGCGGCACGAGCTGTTCGCGCACGCCCGACACCCGTACACCCACGGGCTGCTCAACTCGGTGCCCCGGCTCGACTCACCGCGCGGCGAACGGCTGCACGCGATCCGTGGGTCGGTCTCCGACAACATTCCCTGGGCGGAGGGGTGCGCGTTCGCGCCACGCTGCGACAACGTGGTGGACGCGTGCCTCGAAGGGCCTCCACCGCTGGAGCCCACCGCCAGCGGCGGCGACCTCCGCTGCAACAACCCCGTCTCCGAGGAGGTGGCGGTCCGATGACCGAAGAGACCGGTCCCCTGATCGAGCTGCGCGACGTCAAGGTCCACTTTCCGATCAAGAGCGGCCTGCTCTTCGACCGGACGGTCGGGTACGTCTACGCGGTGGACGGTGTGTCACTGAGCATCCGCAAGGGTGAGACCTACGGCCTGGTGGGCGAGTCGGGTTGCGGCAAGTCGACGCTGGGCCGCGGCCTGTTGCGGCTGGTCGAACCCACCGACGGTGAGATCATTTTCGACGGCACCGACGTCCGCGCGCTCAAGGGCGAGGCAATGCGCCAATCCCGCCGGCGGATGCAGATGATCTTCCAGGACCCACTCTCCAGCCTCGACCCACGACAGTCCGTGGAGTCGCTGCTGGTGGAGGGGCTCAAGGCGCACGGGCTGGCCGGCGACAAGGCGGAGACCAACCGGCGGTTGCGCGAGACGCTGGAGGCGGTCGGCCTGCCCGCCTCCGCCCTCGGCAAGTATCCGCACGAGTTCTCCGGTGGTCAGCGCCAGCGGATCGGCATCGCGCGGGCGCTGGTGCTCAACCCGGACCTGATCGTCGCCGACGAGCCGGTCTCCGCGCTGGACGTGTCGATCCAGGCCCAGGTGCTCAACCTGCTCGAGGACCTGCAGAACGAGCGCGGCCTGACGTACCTGATCATCGCGCACGACCTGGCCGTGGTCCGGCACATCGCCGACACGGTGGGCGTCATGTACCTGGGCGGTCTGGTGGAGGAGGCGTCCAGCGACGACCTCTACCGCGAGCCGATGCACCCGTACACCCGGGCGCTGATGTCCGCCGTGCCGGTGCCCGACCCGGTCGTGGAGGACCGGCGGGAGCGCATCCTGCTCGCCGGCGACCTGCCCTCGCCCACCAACCCGCCGTCGGGCTGCCGGTTCCACACCCGGTGCCCCTGGGCGCAGCCGACCCGGTGCGCCGACGAGCGGCCGGAACTGCGCGACGTGGTCGGCGGGCACCGGGTGGCCTGCCACTTCGCCGAGGACATCGCCGCCGGCCGAATCCGGCCGCACGAGGTCGAGGTGGAGCTGGTCCGCCCGACGGACGGCACCGGTCCCGTCGATCCGCCGGGCGAATTGATCCCCACCCCGTGACACCGCCAGGGGCCGTCCCGTCCAGGACGGCCCCTGGACGCGGTGCCGGCGGTGGTCAGCCCTCGGGGCGGTTCAGCAGCCCGACCGCGACGCCGTGCACCGCGTCCAGGCCGGCCGGGTCGGCCAGGGCGACCGACGTGCCGGTCACCGTGTACCACTCGTCCGCGTCCTTGTACTGCACCCGCAGGGCGACCTTGCCGTCCGCGTACTCGGTGCGCAGCGTCAGGTCGCCGGTGACGACGCCGACCTCGTCGGTCATCACGCCACCGGGGCCGGGCACGACGTCGGTGGTGCGGTTCTGCGGACCGGCCGCGCCGCCCGAATCCGCGACCATGCCGGCGCCCGGCACGGCGGCGGGGGTCTCGGCGGTGCCGTCCGCGGTCATGCCGGCGGCGGACGGGCCGCTCTCCCCGGCGGCGGTCACGAATCGCTCCCCACTGAACAACCCTCCAACATGTCGGTCAGGGCCGCCTTCTCGGCGCTGGTCACCGTCAACCGCCAGAAGTGCTTGACCGTCACCCAGTCTTGGGCGTATTTGCACCAGTACGATCGGTTTGCCGGCTTCCACTGGGACGGGTCCTGGTCACCCTTTGCCCGGTTCGAGGAGGCGGAAACCGCGAGGAGCTGCGGGCGGGTGGTGTCGTTGGCGAAATCGCCGCGCTTCGCGTTGTCCCACTCGTCGGCACCGGAGCGCCACGCGTTGGCCAACGGCACCATGTGGTCGATGTCCACCTGGGAGGGATCGGTGGCGCTCCGACCGTCGTACGCGCTCTCCCACCGCCCACCGACCACGTTGCAGCCGGAGAGCTTCACGTCCTTGCCGTCACGCTGGAGGATGCTGTCCCGGACATCGCAGTTCTTGCCGGTGTCCCGCCAGTGCGGGAAGCGCTCTCGGCTGTAGCCCTTCATCGAGCCGGCGGTGGCGACGGTGAGCTGGCTCAGCTGCTCCGCGGCGTTACCGCCGTCGCTCGGCGGCGGCGCGGTCGGCTCATCCTGCGGGACGCAACCGGCAACGCCGAGCGCCAGCGCCGCGGTGAGCGCGGCCACCGCCGCTCGCGGTCCTGATCTGGTACGCACAGACGACACCTCTCCAGCTTGGGGGCTCCCGGCGATTGCGCACAGTACCCGGGCAGGGTTTCGGCGTTTCGTGGCGTCTCCCACATGATGCAAGGCAGATTGGTGGGATGACCGCACCCGCACCGGCGTCCGCCCTCCGAATGGGAACCACCGCCGGCCGGGGCACGCTCCTCGCCGCCGTACTCGCCTCTGGCATGGTCTTCCTCGACAGCACCGTCGTCAACGTGGCGCTGCCGAAGCTCGGGCAGGACCTCGGCGCGAACGTGTCCGATCTCCAGTGGACCATCAACGGCTACCTGCTGATGCTCGCGGCTTTCGTGCTGCTCGGCGGCGCGCTCGGAGACCGCTTCGGCCGACGACGCGTCTTCCTCATCGGCGTGGTGTGGTTCACCGCCGCGTCGGTGCTGTGCGGGCTGGCCCAGGGCACCGGTTGGCTGATCGCGGCCCGGTTCCTTCAGGGCGCCGGTGGCGCGTTGCTCACGCCCGGGTCGCTGTCGGTGCTCCAGGCGAGTTTCCACCCCGACGACCGGGGTCGGGCGATCGGTGCCTGGGCCGGGCTGTCCGGAGTGTCCACCGCGCTGGGCCCGTTCATCGGAGGTTGGCTGATCGACGCGCTCTCCTGGCGCTGGATCTTCTTCCTCAACCTGCCGATCGCCGTGCTGGTGGTGCTGGCCGCGCTGCGGTGGGTGCCGGAGAGCCGGGACGAGAGCGCCTCCCGGACCCAGGGACGGGATCGGGCCCGCCGACGGTTCGACGTGGCGGGAGCCCTGCTCGGAGCGCTCGCCCTCGCCGGCGTCACCTACGCGCTCATCGACGCGCCGGCCCGCGGGTTCGACTCCGCCGAGGTGCTGATCGCGGCCCTGCTCGGGGTGCTGTCCGCGGTGACCTTCGTCCTGTTGGAGCGGCGGCGGGGCGACGCCGCGATGCTGCCCACCGGGCTGTTCAGCAGCCGGCTCTTCTCGGTGCTGAACCTCTTCACCGTGGTCGTCTACGCGGCGCTCGGCGGCTTCACCTTCTTCTTCGCCGTCTACCTGCAGAACGTGGTCGGGTGGTCGGCCTTCCGCACCGGCATCGCGTTGCTCCCGATGACCCTGCTGCTGTTGGCCGGGTCGGCCCGGGCCGGCGCCCTGTCGGCACGGATCGGCCCGCGGCTGCCGCTCACCATCGGACCGGTGATCGCCGCGCTCGGTCTGCTGCTGCTGCGCGGCGTCGGACCGGGCGCGTCGTACTGGACCGACGTACTGCCCGGGGTGCTGCTCTTCGGCATCGGACTGACCCTGGTCGTGGCGCCACTGACCGCGTCGGTGCTGGCCGCCGTCCAGGACCGGTTCTCCGGGGTGGCCAGCGGCTTCAACAACGCCGCGTCCCGGGCCGGCGGCCTGCTCGCGGTGGCGGCGCTACCGCTGCTGGTCGGGCTGTCCGGCGGCGGGTACGAGCAGAAGGCCGAGCTGACCGACGCGTTCCGGGGCGCGATGGAGTGGTGCGCGGGGCTGCTCGTGGCCGGTGCGGTGCTGGCTCTCGTGCTGGTCCGCCGACCGCCCCGGGAAGCCCCGCCGTCCCAGCCCTGCCACTCGCTGCCCGCCGCCACGCCGCCGGCCCACCGGAAGTGAGGGAGGGCCCGCTCGGGGCCCTCCCTCCCGGACAACTAGCGGCGTGCGCGGTTGACCGCGCTGGTGACCGCCTTGATCGACGCGGTGACGATGTTGGCGTCGGTGCCGACACCCCAGACCGTCTTCCCGTCCACCTCGCACTCCACGTACGCGGCGGCCTGCGCGTCACCACCGGAGGAGAGCGCGTGCTCGTGGTAGTCGAGCACCCGTACGCCCACCCCGATCGACTGGAGCGCGTTGACGTACGCGTCGATCGGGCCGTTACCGACCGCCGCGAGCGACCGCTGCTCGCCGCCCGCGCCGACCTGGGCGTCGATCTCGACCTTCCCGTCCGCGGTGCCGATCGTGTAACCGGCCAACCGGACCGCCGGGTCGGGCTGGTGGTCGAGCAGGTAGTGCGTCGCGAAGATCTCCCACATGGCGGTCGGGTCGACCTCGCCGCCGTCGTGATCGGTGACCTGCTGCACCACCCCGGAGAACTCGATCTGGAGCCGGCGCGGCAGGTCCAGCTGGTGCTCGCTCTTCATGATGTACGCGACGCCGCCCTTGCCGGACTGCGAGTTGACCCGGATGACCGCCTCGTAGGTGCGGCCCAGGTCCTTCGGGTCGATCGGCAGGTACGGGACCGCCCAGGTGTGCTCATCCAGCGGCACACCGGCGGCCTTCGCGTCGGCGGCGAGGGCGTCGAAGCCCTTCTTGATGGCGTCCTGGTGGGAGCCGGAGAAGGCGGTGTAGACGAGGTCGCCCGCGTACGGGTGGCGTTCGTGCACCGGCAGCTGGTTGCAGTACTCGACGGCTCGGCGGATCTCGTCGATGTTCGAAAAGTCGATCATCGGGTCGATGCCCTGGGAGAAGATGTTGAGCCCCAGCGTCACCAGGTCCACGTTGCCGGTGCGCTCACCGTTGCCGAACAGGCAGCCCTCGATGCGGTCCGCGCCGGCCAGCAGGCCCAGCTCGGCGGCGGCCACGCCGGTGCCCCGGTCGTTGTGCGGGTGCAGGCTCAGCACCACGCTGTCCCGGCGCGGCAGGTGCCGGTGCATCCACTCGATCGAGTCGGCGTACACGTTCGGGGTGGCCATCTCGACGGTGGCCGGCAGGTTGATGATCAGCGGCCGGTCCGGGGTCGGGTCGATCACGTCGATCACCCGGGAGCAGACCTCCAGCGCGTACTCCAGCTCGGTGCCCGTGTAGGACTCCGGCGAGTACTCGTAGAAGATCTCCGTGTCCGGGGTGTGGATCTCCGCGTACTTCTGGCAGAGGCGCGCGCCGGTGGTGGCGATGTCGGCGATGCCGTCCCGGTCCAGGCCGAAGACCACCCGCCGCTGGAGGGTGGAGGTCGAGTTGTAGAAGTGCACGATGGCCCGCTTCGCGCCGCGCAGCGACTCGAACGTCCGGTCGATCAGGTGCTCCCGGCACTGGGTGAGCACCTGGATGGTGACGTCGTCCGGAATCATGTCCTGCTCGATGAGCTGCCGGACGAAGTCGAAGTCGGTCTGACTGGCCGACGGGAAGCCGACCTCGATCTCCTTGTAACCCATCTGGACCAGCAGCTGGAACATCCGGCGCTTGCGTTCCGGCGACATCGGGTCGATCAGGGCCTGGTTGCCGTCGCGGAGATCCACCGCGCACCAGCGGGGGGCGGCGTCGACAGTGCGGGTGGGCCAGGTGCGGTCCGGCAGCTCGACCCGGAACTGCTCCTGGTACGGCTGGTAGCGGTGGTACGGCATCCGGCTGGGTTGCTGCCGGGCGATCGGATCGGTCTCGGCGTCGGTGACAGGTTGAGCCATCTCAGAGTGCTCCCTGGAACATGTGGCGTCAGCAGATCGGAAGGTGTCGGCGAGATGCCGGGCGTCGATGCGCGGCGGTGCCGAGAGGAAACTCAGATGTGCTGGACGGCGCGATGCGACTCCGCGACGAGGTGCCGGCCGGTCAGGCCTCGTCGCGGCGGCTAAGGAGGAGAAGCGCCTGCCACATGACCACGTCACCCTACGTGATGGAACGGAGGGTGGAAAGGCAGGTCCGGACTGTGGGATCGGGGTCATGGCACGGCCGGTCAGCCGAGCAGCACGATCGTCAGCCGAGCAGCAGGTCGGCCAACGGTCGGCGGCGGCGCAGGCCGGTCTCCTCGGCGACGAGGTCCGCCGGCAGGCTGAGCGGGTCGCCGAGTTGCCCGACGACGAGCACCGCGTACGGCCGCACGTCGGCGGGAAGGTGCAGGTCGGCGGCGAGTCCGGCGCGGTCCACGGTCAGCACCTGCCGTACGTGCAGCCCCAGCGCGGTGGCCTGCACGGTGAGATGGGCCACCGCCTGGCCCAGGTCGTACGCGATCCCGTCGGCCGGCGCGGAGTCCGGGTCGACGTGCGCGGCGAGCAGCAGCGCGGCGGCCCGGTGCGCCCACCGTTGGTCGCGCTCCGGGAGGTTGACCAGGATCCGCTTCCACGTCTCGTCGTCGCGGTAGCCGAGAGTGAACCGCCAGGGCTGGCGGTTGCCCAGGGAGGGCGCCCAGCGGGCCGCCTCCAACAGCGAGGACGCGTCGGCCGCGCTCAGCTCCTCGGTGGGGTGGAACGCCAGCGGACTCCAGCGGTAGGCAAGCAGTGGGGTGAGGTCGGCCATAGAACGGATCGTCCTGTATGGGTGATTCGCCGCTTAGGTGGGGTGGGCAAAATGTGGGCAAGGGCACCCATAACCGGACGAAGATCAGGGCGTTCCCGCGCCCGGGCTGTCCGAGGGATCAGGGGTCGGAGGCGCTGCGGTGTCGAGCGGCTCCCGGTCGACCACCACCGGACCGGCCAACTGCACGGTGGCCGGCGCCGGTCCCGGCGGGGCGGCCAGCCGCAGCGTCCCGGCCCCGGTCCGCACGCCGGTCGTGGTGCCGTCCCGGTCGTAGCAGTAGATGCCCACATCCAGCGGGGCGTTCAGCGACGCCGAGGTGGAGTCCACCGAGTAGCAGGTGCCGGTGAGGCCCTCGGGCGCCGTGGCCGGGGCCACCGCCAACGGCGCCCGCCGGTCGGTGAGCACGTCCAACCAGTCGGTGAGCGGGTGCTGGACCCGGGGGTCGGACCGGCGGGGAATCGCGTCGTCGCGTTCACCCAGGCGTACGCAACTCGCCGACTCGGCACGGCCGGCCGACGGCAGGGCGCACTGGAACAGCCCGTCGGCGGTGGTGGCCATCGAGACGTCGACGGTCCCACCCAACGCGCCGCCCGGCACGTCGACCCGCCAGCTCCCGTCGTTCGCGCTGGTGAAGACGATGGTGCGGTCCGGTTGGCCCGCCTGGCTGTACACGTACTGCGCCACCAGGTGACGGTCCTGCGCGGCCGCGGCCAGCGCGGCCAGCTCGTCCCGCGCGGCATCCACCTCGACCGGCCCCGGATCGGCGGGCGGCGGGGTCGGCGGTTGCCCGCTGGTGCAGGCGGTCAGCAGTGCCGGCAGGGCGAGGGCGAGCGGCCCGAGCACACGGCCGGCCGAGCGGTTGAGGACGGGCACCGGCCCATTCTGGGGGGTGCGGGCGGTTGGCGGGGGGCGAGGCGTACCGGGCTCGTTCCGGCGTGTCGGGCGGGGCGTCTCCGCGTACCGCCGGACCTGGTGGGACCGGCCCGGCCGGCCCCGGGCGGGCCGGATGGTGGGATCACCTGACCCGGCGTCGTTACCGGCCGGATACCCTCAAGGGGTCTGACACGCGCCGCCGGCCCCGGTTCCGGCGGCGTCGGCACGCTCAGGGTCGCTGGGAGGGAGTGCACCGTCGTGGCACTCGTGGTGCAGAAGTACGGCGGGTCCTCCGTCGCCAACGCCGAGCGGATCAAGCGGGTGGCCGAGCGCATCGTCGCCGCCCGCAAGGCCGGCGACGACGTGGTGGTGGTGGTCTCCGCGATGGGGGACACCACCGACGAGCTGCTCGACCTGGCCAACCAGGTCAGCCCGTTGCCGCCGGGCCGCGAACTGGACATGCTGCTCACCGCCGGGGAGCGGATCTCCATGGCCCTGCTGGCCATGGCCATCCACAACCTGGGGTACGAAGCCCGCTCGTTCACCGGTTCGCAGGCCGGCGTGATCACCACCTCGGTGCACGGCCGCGCCCGGATCATCGACGTCACCCCCGGCCGCCTCAAGGGCGCGCTCGACGAGGGTTCGGTGGTCATCGTGGCCGGCTTCCAGGGCGTCTCGCAGGACACCAAGGACGTCACCACGCTGGGTCGCGGTGGTTCGGACACGACCGCCGTGGCGCTCGCCGCCGCGCTGCACGCCGACGTCTGCGAGATCTACACCGACGTGGACGGCGTCTTCACCGCCGACCCGCGGATCGTGCCCAACGCCCGGCACATCCGGCACATCACCTACGAGGAGATGCTGGAGCTGGCCGCGTGCGGCGCGAAGGTGCTGCACCTGCGTAGCGTGGAATACGCCCGGCGGGCGGGGTTGCCGATCCACGTCCGTTCGTCATACTCGACCAACACCGGCACGATGGTCACCGGATCGATGGAGGACCTTTCCGTGGAGCAGGCACTGATCACCGGGGTCGCGCACGACCGCAGCGAGGCCAAGATCACGATCGTCGGGGTGCCCGACGAGCCGGGTGCCGCCGCGCGGATCTTCGACACCGTCGCCGGCGCCGAGATCAACATCGACATGATCGTGCAGAACGTCTCCACCGAGGGCACCGGCCGGACGGACATCTCGTTCACCCTGCCCAAGGCCGACGGCCCGACCGCGATGGCGGCGCTCAGCAAGATCCAGGAGTCGGTCAAGTTCAAGGGCCTGCTCTACGACGACCACGTCGGCAAGGTCTCGCTGATCGGCGCCGGCATGCGCTCGCACCCCGGGGTGGCCGCCGGCTTCTTCGCCGCCCTCGGCGCGGCCGGGGTCAACATCGAGATGATCTCCACCTCCGAGATCCGGGTCTCCGTGGTCTGCCGGGACACCGACCTCGACGCCGCCGTGCGCGCCATCCACGACCAGTTCGAGTTGGGCGGCGACACCGAAGCCGTGGTCTACGCGGGGACGGGTAGGTAGCGCCCATGACGGCGCTGCCCACCCTCGCCGTGGTCGGAGCGACAGGTGCCGTCGGCACCGTGATGTGTGAGCTGCTCACCGGACGGCGCAACGTCTGGGGTGAGATCCGGCTGCTCGCCTCCGAGCGGTCCGTCGGCCGTCGGGTGCGCTGCCGGGGCGAGGAACTCGTCGTCCAGGCGCTGACCCCCGAGGCGTTCGACGGGGTCGACGTGGCCATGTTCGACGTGCCCGACGAGGTCTCCGCCGAATGGGCGCCGATCGCCGTCAGCCGGGGCGCGATCGCCGTCGACAACTCCGGCGCGTTCCGGATGGACCGCGACGTCCCGCTGGTCGTCCCGGAGATCAACCCCGAGCAGGTCCGCAACCGGCCCCGGGGCATCATCGCCAACGCCAACTGCACCACCCTCGCGATGATCGTCGCCGTCGCGCCGCTGCACCGCGAGTACGGCCTACGAGAGCTGGTGCTCGCCTCCTACCAGGCGGTCTCCGGCGCCGGCAAGGCCGGCGTCGACGTCCTGCACGACCAGCTCACCAAGGTCGCCGGCGATCGGGCGCTCGGCTCACGCACCGGCGACGTACGCCAGGCGGTCGGCGACGATCTCGGCCCGTTCCCGGCGCCCATGGCGCTCAACGTGGTGCCCTGGGCCGGCTCCCCGGCGGACAGCGGCTGGTCCTCGGAGGAAATGAAGATCCGCAACGAGTCGCGGAAGATCCTCGGCCTCCCCGACCTCAAGGTCTCCGCCACCTGCGTACGGGTGCCGGTGGTCACCGCGCACTCGGTGGCCGTACACGCGGTCTTCGCCACCGAGGTCGACGCCGAAGGCGCCCGCGAGGCGCTGCGCAACGCGCCGGGGGTGATCCTGGTCGACGACCCCGCCGCCGGAGAGTTCCCGATGCCGATCGACGCCGTCGGCACCGACCCGTCCTGGGTCGGCCGGATCCGCCGCGCCCTCGACGACCCCCGCGCCCTGGACTTCTTCGTCACCGGCGACAACCTGCGCAAGGGCGCGGCCCTCAACACGGCCCAGATCGCCGAACTCCTAGCCAAAGAACTCCGCACCGCCACCTAACCCACCCCCACCCCCGCGCCGCGCCCCGCGCCCCGCCCCCGCGCGGCGATCTTGCAGTTTCTGTGGCGGCATAAGGGATCAAGGCGGCAAAACGCCAACCGAAAGTGCAAGATCGGCGTGTGGGGGGTCGGGGGTGGGGGTTAGGCGGCGGAGAGGTGTACGCCGTCGCGGCCTTGGCGCTTTACCGCGTAGAGGGCCTGGTCGGCTCTCTTCAGGGTGCGGTCGGGGGTTTCGCCGGGGCGGGGCAGGGCGACGCCCACGCTGATCGTGCGACCGACGCGTCGGGCCGCCTCGGTGAGCCGTTCGGCGATCCGGACCGCCTCCTCGGGGCGGCTCACCTCGATCACCGCGACGAACTCGTCGCCGCCGATCCGGTACAACTCGTCGCCGTGCCGCAGCGCCCCCTCCAGCGCCCGGGCCAACCCGACCAGCACCCGGTCGCCGGCCTGGTGGCCGTACGTGTCGTTCACGGTCTTGAAACCGTCCACGTCGATCGCCAGCAGGGCGGTACGCCCGGGGGTGGCCGCCGCGATCCGCTGCCCGAACGGCCCGGTGTGCCGCAAGCCGGTGAGCGGGTCGGAGCTGGCCTGCTCCCGCAGCCGGGCCAGCGTGCGAAGCCGGTCGATGCTCGTCCAGGCCTGACCGGCGAGCAACTCCATGAGGCTGACCGTGGTCGGGTCCGGACGTAGCGCGCGTTCGTCGGCGACCAGCAACACGCCACCGGCGTCCGTCGGCCCGACCGGCACGGCGACCAGTGTGCGTACCCCGGCACGGGTCAGCGGACGGTAGTCCTCGGTCGGGGGATGCCCGGCCTCGCCCAGGGTGTAGCCGGCGCCGTACCGGTGTGCCCGGTCGACCATCCGATCCAGGGCGGCCGGACCCGCCCCGGTCAACTCGGCGCGGATCCGGGTCTCCAGGTCACTCGGCTCGGTCGGGAACGGGCCGAGCTGACCGCCGATCAGCAGCAGCGCGGTGGAGAGGGTGGAGACCTCGCGGGCGGCGTCGGCCGCCACGCCCAGCACCTCGCCCTCGGTCGGTGCGGAGGAGAGCGCGGCGGCGTGTCGGAGCAGCTTCTCGCTGCGGCTCTCCGCCGGTGGGCCACCGAGGGCGGCGATCCGCGCGCCGAGCCGGTCGGCCACCCGCTGCGCGGTCTCCCGCCACAGCTCCAGGTCGGTTGGCTCACTCCATTGCAGGTCGAGTACGCCGATCGCCCGGCCCGCCGGGTCCAGCACGGGTACGCACAGCTCGGCGCTCACGTCCGGGCGTACCGGTAGGTAGTCCGGGTCGACGGTGACGTCCGGGACGACGGCGGGGACGCTGGTGGCGTAGACCCGGCCGACGATGCCGGTCCGTGCCGGCACGGTGGCGAAGACCTGCCAGGCTCCGGTCGCCGCGACGCAGCGCAGGCGGTCGTGGACCGCGAGCAGCACGGAGATGGTGGCCGGGGTGTGGCGGGACAGCGCGGTGACCGTCCACCGGCACGCCTCCGGTGTGCTCGACGCCATCGGCAGGCGGACGGTGACGTCACGGATGACTCGCTGATGATCCACTCGCACGTCGTTCCAGGTAGGGGAGGGGTCGGCCGGCGCCGAGCCGCGCGATCAAGCGTACTCACGCTGACCGGGACCAACCTGGCTTCGTACACACGTGCTATCCACAGGCTGTGGACGCAGCCTGTGGGCGGCTGCCCCCGTGGGATGGCGCGCCCGGCGATAGCGTGGAGCTTCCCGGCGCCGAGGAGGCGAGCCCATGCTCATCGCCCAGCTCAGTGACCCGCACCTGACCACCGGCCTGCTCGCCGCCGAACCGGCCGCCACCCTGCACCGCGCGCTCGGCCGGGTGCTGGCGTTGCGGCCCCGACCGGACTGCGTGGTGATCACCGGCGACCTGGCCGACCACGGGCAGCCCGACGAGTACGCGGCGCTGCGCAAGGTGATCGGCCGGTTCCCGCTGCCGGTGCACCTGACCACCGGCAACCACGACGACCGGGAGTCGCTGCTCGACGCCTTCGGGGGTACGCCGTGGCTCGGCGGCGGCTTCTCGGCCTACTACCACGTCGACCACGAGGCGGCGTCCGTCGTGGTGCTCGACTCGCTCGTCCCCGGCAGCGACGGCGGTCAGCTCGGCGAGGAGCAGCTCGGCTGGCTCGACGGGGTGCTGTCCGGACGCCCCGAGGTGCCCGCCGTGCTCTTCCTGCACCATCCGCCGGTCGCGGTCGGCATCCCCGCGGCCGACTCGATCCGGCTCGCCGACGGTGACGCGCTCGCCGAGGTGGTCGGCCGGCACCCGCACGTCGTACGGGTCGCCGCCGGCCACCTGCACCGCCCGGTCACCACGGCGTACGCGGGCACGGTCCTCACCGTGGCCCCCAGCACCTGGAAGCAGAGCACTCTCACCATGAGCGCCGACGAACAGATCGGCTGGGTCACCGAGCCCACCGCCTTCCTGCTGCACTCGGTCGAGATCGGCGGCTGCGTGACCCACACCGTGCAGGTGAGCCACTCCGCCGGCCAGACCTGCGGCTTCTGACGGCGTTGTCGTGCTGGTCTGGTACACCGCGTACGGCTCGAACATGCACGCCGACCGGCTGGCCTGGTACATCGGCGGTGGCTGCCCACCCGGCGGAAAGCGGACCTACCCGGGCTGTCGCGATCGGCGCCCACCGAGCCGGTCCGAGCCGGTGTCGCTGCCCGGAGGCATCTACTTCGCCGGCGAGTCCGGTGCGTGGACCGGCGGTATGGCCTTCTACGACCCGCACCTGCCGGGCGAGGCCGCAGCGCGTGCCTACCTGGTCACGCTGGAACAGTTCACCGACATCGCGGCACAGGAGATGTACCGCCCGGCGGGTGACACCGACGAGCTGATCCCGGCCACCGGCGCGGCCGTCGACGCCGCCGTCGCCACCGGACGGGCCATGCTCGGCCCGGGACGGTACGAGACGCTGGTCTGCCCGGGCAGCCGCGACGGCGTGCCGATGCTCACCTTCACCGCGCCCGAGGGGGCGTCG
The DNA here is from genome assembly GCF_040675155.1 of Micromonospora sp. NPDC049645. Classification (NCBI taxonomy): domain Bacteria; kingdom Bacillati; phylum Actinomycetota; class Actinomycetes; order Micromonosporales; family Micromonosporaceae; genus Micromonospora; species Micromonospora sp. NPDC049645. The sequence goes on along the minus strand of NZ_JBFAOI010000003.1, from coordinate 613,603 downwards.
GCGGTGCGCTGCCGACCACCCGCGCCGATCTACCTCAGCATGATCGCCCGTGGGCTGCACGAGTCACACGGCTGGCCGGCCGCGCGGATCGCCGCCTACCTCGCGGTCCGGCCCGGGGTGGCGGACGCCTGGCCGCCGGACGCCGTAGCCGCCCTGGTCACCGAGGCGCTGGCCGACGCCTGACCCGCCGGTCAGGCTGTCAGCCCGTGGCGCGGGCGCGGTGGCCAGCAGCGCCCGGTGGCCGGCGCGGCGCCCGGTGGCCAACGGCCCCCAGTGGTCGGCGGCGCCCGGTGGCAAACGGCGCCCGGTGGTCGGCGGCGCCCGGTGGTCGGCGGGTCTGGGGTGGGTGGCCGGGGGTTGGTGCCGTCAACCGAGCAGGAACTCGCGCAGCGCGGGGGCCAACGTTGCCGGCTCGACCTCGTGGAAGCCACCGTCGAGGCTGATGGACCGGCCGCCCGGGACGGCCTCGGCCGCAGCTCGACTCGCATCCCGCAGCCACTGTGGACTGGCCGTGCTGTCCACCGCGAGGGTCGGCGCGGTGATGGCCGCCAACTGGTCGGCGGGGAGATGCCCTCCGGCGGTGACGATCGCGTCGTACGGCAGGGTGTGCGCGATCGCCGTCAGCCCACCCCACATCGGGAGCGAACGCAGCCCGCTGATCGACTCGGCCGGCAGCCCCACCCAGGCGCTGAGAAAGACCTCCACCGCGGCGTCCCGGTCGTCGACCGCGATCAGCTCGATGAGCTGTGCGGTGATGTCCTTGCGGACGCCCACGTGCGAACCGACCTGAAACGGTGGCTCGAAGAGGACCAACCCGGTCACCGGCAGGCCCTCGGCGGTGGCGAGGGCGGCCAGGATCGCCCCGGAGGAGATGCCGTAGACGGCGGCGGAACCGCCGGCCGCCGCGATCAGGGCGGCCAGATCGTCGACCTCGCGGCCGATCTCGTACGGCGGCGTGTCGCCGCTGTGGCCCCGACCTCGACGGTCGTAGCCGAAGACGGTGAAATCCGGTGCCAACGCCGAGGCCAGCGCCCGCGTCGTGGTCCGATCGTTGAACGCGCCGCCGACCAGGACGATCGCTGGGCCAGCACCGGACCGCTCGAAGGCGATGGGCGTGCCATCCGCCGACCGCACCTGCTCCACCGGTGTCGCTTCGTCCACCTTGCCGCTCCCTGTCCGCGTTGGCTGTCCCGTCCTTTCTAGACCCTGGATCCGACGTTGTCCGGCACACCGCGGCAAACGACGATCGATTCCGGGCCTCGACGTACGCGCTGCCTCCTGGGTCGACCGGCCGGCCAGCGGATGAGAGGCTGTGCAGGCGGGCGGTCATGCTCAACCGCCACCAACCGCGACCCTTCCGACGGCGTCGATCGGCGGTCTGGTCGACCCAGAGGCCGGGCACCGTACGCGCCGATTCTCACGAGGAGTTCCATGTTCATACCCGGGATGCGTCGGGCCGCTGTCGGCCTGACCGCGCTCGCGGTGGCCGCTTTCGGTGCGGTCGCCACCAGCCCAGAGGAAGCCGACGCGCGGCCGAAGCCGGTCGACGTCACCCTGCTGGCCCTCAACGACTTCCACGGCAACCTCGAACCACCGAGCGGGTCCAGCGGCACCATCGCCGGGCAGACCGCCGGTGGCGTCGAATACCTGGCCACCCACCTGGCCGAGCTGCGCGCAGCCGCCAAGAAGCAGAACACCATCACGGTCGCCGCCGGTGACCTGATCGGCGCGTCCCCGCTGCTCTCGGCCGCGTTCCACGACGAGCCGACCATCGAGGCGCTGAGCATGGCCGGACTGGACTACGCCAGCGTCGGCAACCACGAGTTCGACGAGGGCGCCGCCGAGCTGCTGCGGATCCAGAACGGCGGCTGCCACCCGGTGGACGGCTGCGCCGACGGCACCCCGTACCGGGGGGCCGGTTTCCAGTACCTGTCCGCGAACGCCTTCAAGACCGCGACCGGCAAGCCGCTGATGGCGCCGTACGCGATCCACAAGGTGCAGGGCGTCAAGGTCGGCTTCATCGGGATGACGCTGGAGGGCACCCCGCAGATCGTCAGCCAGCAGGGCGTCGCCGGCCTGACCTTCGCGGACGAGGCCGACACCGCCAACCGGTACGCCCGTGAGCTGCGCCGCAAGGGCGTAGAGGCGATCGTGGTTCTGCTGCACGAGGGCGGCTCCCAGGCCGCGACCGGTGGGATCAACGACTGCGTCGGCATGACCGGCCCCATCGTGGACATCACCAACCGGATGGACCCGTCGATCGACGTGGTGGTCAGCGGGCACACCCACCAGGCGTACAACTGCGACATCAACGGCAAGCTGGTCACCAGCGCCAGCTCGTTCGGCCGCCTGGTCACCGACATCGACCTGAAGATCGACCGCCGTAGCGGCGACGTGCTCTCCGCTGCCGCGAACAACGTCGTGGTCACCCGCGACGTGGCAAAGGACCCGAAGCAGACCGCCCTGATCGACCGGTACAAGACCGTGCTCGGCCCGGTCGCCGACCGCCAGGTCGGCGTGACCAACCAGGCGATCACCCGGAGCCAGGAAACCCTCTTCGGTACGAGTCTGGGCGAATCGCCGCTGGGCAATCTGATCGCCGATGCGCAGCTCGCCGCCACCGACGACGAACAGAACGCGGTTGCCGCCTTCATGAACCCGGGCGGGGTCCGGGCCGACCTCGACGCCGGCCCGGTCACCTACGGGGAGGCGTTCACGGTGCAACCGTTCGCCAACAACCTGGTGACGCTCGACCTGACCGGCGCGCAGCTCTACTGCGTCCTGGAGCAGCAGTTCGTGACCGGTCGGACCCTCTACCCGTCGGCCACGGTGGGCTACGTGGTCGACCCGAACGGCACCACCGGTACGGTCGCCGATCCGTGCGCCGGCACCCGCGTGGTCCGGGGCAGCCTCACCCTCGGCGGCACCACCGTCGACACCGCCGCCACCTACCGGGTGACGGTGAACAACTTCCTGGCCGGCGGGGGCGACGGCTTCAGCGCCCTCACCGCCGGGACGAACCAGGTCACCGGCCAGATCGACCTGGACGCGTTCGTGGCGTACCTGACCGCCCAGTCGCCGGTCTCCGCACCGACGCTGGACCGGATCCGCACCACCGCCGAGGTCCCCGCCGCCTGACGGCCGACCCCGCGACGTCGGGCCCCGGAGCATCCGCTCCGGGGCCCGCCTCGTTTCCCCCGCTCCCCGGCTCCGCCGGACCGCTCGCCGGCGCCGTCGGCCCCCTCACCGGCCCGCCTGCTCCTTCGGTCGCATGATCGCGCTCGATCCTGGAAGTAGTGGCCTCCGGCCGCGCGGACACCACTCGATCCAGCATCGAGCGCGATCATGCGGCGCTGCCGGGATCCGCGAGCGAGATCCGTGCAACAACAGGGATGTTGCTGCGTCCGGCGCGTCGGAGACAGCAACATCAGGGAAGCTGCGTGGATCTTGGCGCGGGCGCGGGCGCGGGCGCGGGCGCGGGCGCGGGCGCGGGGTGCGGGGTGCGGGTCAGGCTGGGGTGGGGGTTCGCTCGGGGGTGGTGGGGGCTGTCTCCACCCGGCCGTCCTGCTCCGCGTTGAGCAGTCGACGCAGGGAGAGCGCGACAAGCGAGGCGACCAGACACCCGCCGACCACTGTCGCCACCCAGACCTTGCCGTCGGCGGCGCCGATGAGCGGGCCGGCGGTGACCGGGCCGATCACACCGCTGATCCCGAAGATCATCGAGCTCATGGCGTTGTACCGGCCGCGTAGCTCGTCGGTGGCCAGCGCGTTGGTGAGGGCGGGCATCACCGGCGACAGCATCGTCTCGCCGAAACCGAAGATCGCCGAGCAGGCCACCACGCACAGCGCGGCCACCACGGCGTCCCCGGTGCTGACCAGATCGGCGGCGCCGAGGACCAGCCACGCGGTGGCGAACACCGCCCCGACGAGGGCCAGTGCGGCGGTGCGGCTACGGCCCTCGATCCGACGGATGACCAGGAGCTGAGCCAGCACGATCGTCACGGTGTTCGCCGCGAGCGCCCAGGCCACCACCCGGGGGCTCACCTCCGCGACCCGCACGGCGTACGCGGCGAAGCCGACCTCGATCTGGGCGTACCCGCAGGTGGTGAGGACCAGACCAAAGATCACCAGCCGGCGGAACGGGCGGTCCCGGAGAACGGTCAGGTAGCCACCGGGCGACGGTTGGTCAGCGGCCTGGCGGGCGCCGAGCCGGTGCCCGACACCCGGCAGGGTGAGCAGGATCAGCGCCGGCATCAGGTAGCTGACCGCGTCCAGCAGGTAGACGATCTGGAAGGTGCCCGGTCGGTCGGTGTCGACGATCGCGCCGGAGGTCATACCGCCGATGCCGATACCGAGGTTGAGCAGCGCGAAGTTCAGCCCGAAAACGCGTTGCCGCTCACCGTCGTCGGTCAGCGAGGCGAGGATGGTGTTCTGCCCGGACCAGATCGCCGAGCTGCCGACCGCGATCACCGTCATCACGGCGAACGCCGAGGCGCTCGAATCGACCAGGGCCAGCGAGCCGGTGCCCACCGCCTCGATCAACAGGCACGGCAGCACCACCCGGCGGGCCCCGAACCGGTCGATCAGCGTCCCGCCCAGCGGCGACAGGGCCAGGGTTACCGCGCCGTACCAGCCGATCACCAGACCGGCCCGGGTGTCGGTGAGGCCGCGGACGTCGGTCAGGTAGATGAAGAGGAACGGCAGGGTGAGGCCACGCCCGATCGCCGACAGCAGGGTGCCGACGAGCAGCCGGCGAGCTTCCGGGCGGCGGGGTAGGGCGCGACGCAACATGACCGGCATTCTGTTCGCCGGGTCCGACGATCCGCCAATCGTTTACCGTGTCGGCGGCTGTCGGTGTGCTCTGCCATGCTGGCCCGGTGAGCGTGACCTGGCGACACCTGCCCGCAACCGCCCGCGAGATCGCCGGCGCCGCCACCGCCGCGGTCGAGGCCGCGAAAGACCAGGACACCGAGGCGTACGAGCTGGCTGCCGGTCGGCTCGCCACGGCCGAACGCTCCGGGTTGGTGCTCGGTGCCGTGGTGCGGCTGCTGCTGGAGACGACCCATCCGGACGGGCTCGACGGCGACGACGTACGCCAGGTGCTCCAGCGGTGCGTCCGCGCGGCGGCCCCGTGGCGACCCGACGTCGATCCGCACGTCGTGCTGGTGCTGCTGGCCGGGGCGCTCGGTGTGTACGACCCCGGCGAGGACGACTCCCCACCCGACCCGTCGGCGCTCGCCCGGCACGCCCCACTGTTGGTGGCCGACCTGCTCACGGTGGCGGGCCGCCCGCTCGACGGTTACCTGAGCGCGGCGTTCACCGAGATCGAGCGCACCGAACGGCACGACTGACCCCCAGACCGAACGGCCGGGGGTCCGGGCCGATCGGAGCTGATCACATCGTTCGGGGTCGCGCTACCCTCCTCTCGCTTGATCGACTTGCACGGGGGTGTGTGATGGACAGACGGATGATCGCGCGGCTGGCGGTCGTACCGCTGCTCGGTGGTGCGGGCCTGGTGGGGCCGGTGACGCCCGCGCTGGCGGCGGCCCCGGCGCCGGTCGCCCGAGCGGCGGCCAGCCCGGTGACCGAGCTGTACGTCAGCAGCAAGGACTGCGCGTCGGGTGCCAACGGCAGCGAAGACGCCCCGTACTGCACGATCTTCGCCGCGGCGGCGGTGGCGCAGCCCGGCCAGACGGTGTTGGTGCAGCCCGGGGACTACCCGGAGTCGGTGACCGTGACCCGCTCGGGGACCGAGGGAGCGCCGATCACCTTCCGCGCCGTCAACGGCGTGTCTGGGCGCATCAACGTCGGCAACATCGGCAACACCGTCGTGGGCACCGTCTTCCGGATCACCGGTGTACACGACGTGGTGGTCGAGGGTTTCGTGGTGGAGGACACGGACACGGTGGCGCCCATCGTGATCAGCGCGTCGACGAGGGTCACGGTCAACGACATCGCCGCGCACGCTTTCCGTGCCCCGGCGGTCGTGCACGTCACCGGGGGGTCCACCGACGTCACCATCAGCCGGGCGTTCCTGACCCAGATGGCGGCCCCGGCAATCCGGATCGATCCGGGTGTCGGCGGGACGGTGGTCGTCAACAACCAGCTGCACCTGGGCGGCCTGCTGGCCACCGACGCCCCCGGAACGGTCATCACCAACAACACGGTGCTCACCAACTGCGTTCGGGCAATCGACGTGGCCGGTGCCTCGACCGGGCTCTCGATCCAGAACAACATCCTGCGCACGAACATCTACCACGGCGCCTGCGCGACGCCGCAGGATGCGATCGCCATCGCGGTCGCCGTGCCGCCAGCGACGGGAACCGTCTCCGATTACAACCTGATCGACCCGATCAGCGGCGGTCCCGTCTACCAGTGGGCCGGCACGGCCTACGCCGACCTGTCGTCGTTCCGGACCGTGACCGGGCAGGGCGATCATGACATCGCCGGCGACCCGCTGATCGCCGGGAACACCAGCGGAGGGCTTCGGACCTTCTTCCCGGTCAGTCCCACCTCACCCGCCGTGGACTCGGCGAACGCCCTGGCGCCCGGCGTCACCCGTACCGACACGCTCGGCAACCCGCACAGTGACAATCCCGCCGTGGCGAACACCGGCACCGGCAACGGATTCCACGACCGGGGCGCGGTCGAGGCCCAGGGTTCCCCCGGGAACGGGCAGTTCGGCCTCCGGCACCGGTCGGGCACTGACTCGTTCGCAGTGACGGCCACCGGAACACCGCAGTTCGCCTGGCCGGTGGACGGACCGGGCGGCGTGATCTCGTATCGGTTCGACGGGAAGCGCTACCCCACCGTCACGTCGGCGCGCTCGGTGGACTCAGCCTTCCGGCAGGCCGGCGAGGGCTGCGTCACCATCGCGATCAGTTACACGGGTTTCCGGTGGGCCGAGACGAAGAGCGACCTCGTCTGCACGACGGTCGGGACGCGGTACACACCCACCGCGCCGAGGCGGCTGCTGGACACCCGGGCGGCGGTCGGCACCGCCACCACCACCCCGGTACCGGCCAACGGTGAGGTCGCCGTGCCGATTCCGGCCGTCAACGGTGTACCGGCGGCCGACATCGTCGCGGTGGTGCTCAACGTCACCGTCACCGCGCCCACCACCGCCGGTTTCATCAGCGTGCGCTCCCCGGGCGGTCAGCTCAGCTCGTCGAGTGTCAACTTCGTCGCCAAGGAGACCGTGCCGAACCTGGTCATGACGAAGGTGCACGGTGGAGTGGTCCGGCTGGTCAACCGCAGCGGCGGCACCGTCCACCTGCTCGCCGACCTGCAAGGCGTCTACGGCCGGCAGGGTTCCGGGTTCAAGGCGCTCGACCCGACCCGGGTGCTCGACACCCGTACCGGAAGCGGTGTCGCCCTGGCAGCGAACGGTGAGCGGCGGCTGGACCTCTCCGGGCGGCTGCCGGCCGACGCCACCGCCGCGATCCTCAACGTCACCGTGACGGGTCCGACGACGGCGGGCGTGCTCACCGTCTACCCGGACGGTTCCCCGGTGCCGCTGGCATCGAACCTGAACTTCGTGGCCCGGCAGACCATCCCCAACCTGGTCGTCGTACCCGTGGTCGCCGGGAAGGTCGTGGTCCGCAACGCCAGTTCGGGGACCACCCACGTCGTTGCCGACCTGGCCGGCTACTTCGGCTCGGCCGCCTCCGGAGCGGACCAGACCTTCGTGCCGTGGGAGGGCCGGATCGCGGACTCCCGCGACAACTCCGGGTGGCTCCGGACGACGAGCCCCGGCCCGTTCCCGGCCTTCGCCGAGGGCGGCGCGCCGCTCTGCGCGGGGTCGTGCGGATCGGGCGATGTCCCGGTGACCGCCGGCGTGTTGAACCTGACCGTCACCGGGCCGACGACAGCGGGCGTGTTGACCGCGTACCCGCGCGGGGCCGCGAGGCCGACCGCGTCGAACGTCAACTTCGTGGCCGGTGAGACCGCCTCCAACCTGGTGGTGTCGAAGGCGGCCGGCGGATACGTGAATGTCTTCAACAACAGCTCGGGTACCGCTCACCTCCTCGCCGACCAGGCTGGATACTTCATCGCCCCGGTGTCCTGAGCTGCCGAGCGTTCGGACGGCCGTCCATTTCACGTCCCGTGGACGGCCGTCTGCCCGCTCCGGGCCATCCGCCGCTCGGCGGCAACGCATAGCCAAACGTCGGTATAGGCTGCCCCGCGCAATGGCAATCTATATTCAGCGGGGGCTGTGGTGAGAAGAAGACTGTGGTCACTGGTGGTCGTACCAGTGGTTGGTGGGGTTGGCGTGGTCGGGCCGACGACGCCCGCGGGAGCGGCACCGGCCGCCGCGCAGGCCGCGCCGGCCGCGTCCGGGTCCGAGGTTTACGTCAGTAAGACCTACTGTCCGTTCCCAGCGAGCAACGCGGACGGATCTGTTGATCGTCCGTACTGCACTGTCTCGGCCGCCGCGGCGGTGGCACAACCGGGTCAGACCGTCCTCGTGCAGGCCGGCTCCTATGTGGAGAAGGTGGTGGTCAACCGGTCGGGCACCAGCGGTGCGCCGATCACCTTCCGGGCGGTGAATGGTCCGAACGGCTTCGTCACGTTGAGCGGGCCCTCGGGGGGCAACGCGTTCACGCTCGTCGGGGTGCACGACGTCAAGGTGGAGGGCTTCTCGCTGCGGTCGTCGGGCTCCGCCGAGCCGGTCCTGATCGACGGCGCGACCCGGGTGACCGTGAACGCGCTCACGGTCCGTCCGCCGGCCGGCGTGGCCGGCGTCCGGGTCACCGGAGCGTCGAGCGACGTGACCATCAGTCGGGGCTGGTTCGGCGCCTCCGGCGCGCCCGGGGTGGCGATCGACGCGGGTGTGGCCGGTGCCGTGGTCAGCGGCAACCAGTTCCGGGGCGGCCTCACCGTCACCGACGCACCCGGTACGGCGATCACCGGGAACACGCTGGTGACCGGTTGCACGTCCGGCATCACCGTGACCGGCGCCTCGCCGGGGGTGGAGATCCGCAACAACATCGTGCAGACCGCCGACGTGTCGGGCAGCGCCCCCGCCGCGTGCGCGGACCCGGCCACGGCCACCGCGATCGACGTCGCGTCCGGGTCGGTCGGGCAGAGCGTCGCCGACTTCAACCTGATCGATCCGGCGAGCGGTGGTGCCCTGTACGCCTGGGGTGACACCGACTACGCCGACCTCGCGGCGTTCCGGGCGGCGACCGGCCAGGGTGCCCACGACATCGCCGCCGACCCGAAGCTCACGCCACAGCAGGGCACCGAGCGGCCGTGGATCGCCCTTGATCGGACGTCGCCGGCGGTCGACTCGGCGGACGCGGGCGCCACCGGCTCCGACCCGGTTGACCTGCTCGGTCACTCCCGTGCCGATGTGCCGGAGGTGCCGAACACCGGCACCGGCCCGGGATACCGCGACCGCGGTGCGGTCGAGGTCGCCAGCCCGTGGGCCAGCGGTGGTACCGCAGCCACCGTCAAGCGGAAGGTGGGTGGCGGCGCGTACGACATCGTGACCCAGCTGCCGGTGACCTACCAGTGGCCGGTGGAGACGGTCGCCGGCACCTTCGGCTATCAGGTGATCGGCGAACGTTTCGTGGCGATGGCGGGCGGCCCGGTGCACGAGCAGACGGTGCGTCGGGCTGGGCAGGTCTGCATCCGGGTCTTCGTGAGCCCGGACGGTTACCGGACCATCCCCGAGTTCGACCTGCCCAGAGGCGGCTGCGCCATGGTCGGCGCCCGGTACAACCCGGTCACCCCGACCCGTCTGCTGGACACCCGGTCCGGGATCGGGGTCGGCACCTCCGTGCCGGTCGGGCCCAACTCCGAGGTGCTGCTGCCGGTCTCGACCATCGGTGGTGTGCCGGCGGCGAACATCGACGCGGTGGTGTTGAACGTGACGGTGACCCAACCGACGGCTGGGGGCTTCCTCACCGTCTACCCGAACGGTGCCCCGGCGCCAACCGCGTCGAACATCAACTACGTCGCCAACGAGACGGTGCCGAACCTGGTCACCGTGCCGTTGACGAGCGGGGGAATCCGATTCCGCAACAGCAGCAGCGGCACCGCGCACGTCGTCGCGGACCTGCAGGGGTGGTTCGGTGCTTCCGGGTCCGGTTTCAAGCCGCTCACCCCCGTGCGGGTCTCCGACAGCCGTGAGGGCACCGGCGGCCCGTACCTGCCAGACACCTCGCGGCAGCTGGACCTGTCGTCGAAGGTGCCGGCCGACACGACCGCCGTGATCCTGAACGTGACGGCCACCGCCCCGACGACCGCCGGCGTGTTGAAGGTGTTCCCGGGTAATTCCCTGGTGCCGCTCGCGTCCAACCTGAACTTCGTGGCGGGTCAGACGATCCCCAACCTGGTGATGGTGCCGGTCGTCAACGGCAAGGTGAACATCTACAACCAGAGTTCCGGCACCGTGCACGTGCTCGCCGACCTGGCCGGCTACTTCGGGTCCGCGGCGTCCGGCGCCGACCAGACGTACGTGCCGTACGGCCCGCGCCGGATCGCCGACACCCGGGACGGCACCGGCCTGTCGTACCGCCCGGTGGGACCCGTCGCCTCGAACTCGTCGATCGGCGTCATCCCGGCCAACGTGCCGAACAGGGTCTGCGCCGGCACCGCGTTCGACTGCCCGACCGCGGTGGTGGCCAACCTGACGGTCACCAGGCCGACCAAGGCCGGCCTCCTCATCGGGTACCCGTTCGACAACCCGCGGCCGGTGGCGTCGAACGTCAACTTCGTGGCCGGGGAGACGGCTTCCAACCTCGCCGTCATCGGGACCAGCGCGGGTTCGGTGTCGCTGTACAACGCCAGCTCGGGCAGCACCGACGTGATCGTCGACCAGGCCGGCTACTTCATCGCCGCCCCGTCCTGAGCACCGCTTCCGGAGCCGGCGCCGCCTGGCGGTGCCGGCTCCGGCCGTCTCGGCGACGAGCCTTCGACCGTTCGGTGGCCGCAGATCGGTTGCCGGTTTTGCGGTGAAGCCGGAAACGAATCAAGGCCCCTCGGTGGAGGGGCCTTGACCTTTGCTTACCTCTGTCGGGGTGGCCGGATTCGAACCGACGACCTCTTCGTCCCGAACGCGGGCATGGGGCGTCGTCTTCTGTCATCCCTTGTCGACCGATGCTGGTTAGCTCACCTGCATGCTCGCTTGTTGGTAGCAATTGTTCGCGGGAGGCGGTGGGTTCGCTGCCTCCCTGCTGCCTCGAACCGCTGCATAGCCCATGGCAACGCCGCTTGTTCCTGGCGCCAGACTGTACGGCTTAAGGCGCCCAAGCCGCACAGTCAGCCGAATGCACCGCTGACGGCCAGTTCGGTGATCGCCTGGGCAGCCCCGCCGGTTGCGGCGGCCACCGAGGCGACGCCGAGCTTGTCGGCTATGACGCGCAGCTTGCCAACCTTCTTGACCACGTCGCCAGTTTCAGGCTCATCACTCTCGACCGCGGCACGAAGCTCGGTCAGGGCATCGAGCAGCTCGGCGCGCTGAGCTTCCGCGATGTCAGCTGCCGCCACTTGGACCTTGTCGAGCAGCCGAAGTGCGTCCTCGACGGTCAAGCCCTCCATGCTGGCCGTTGCCTTGGCACCGATGGCTACAGGCCCCGTGGCTGTCTGGATTGTCGTGTTGTAGATGTCTCCGAGGCGGTGGCTCACTGCAGCATCGACCTGGCCTTTCTTGGGCAGCTCCGACATCGGCGTCTCCGCTGTGAGGTCGGCGACTACGTCCACGAGCTTGGTTCGAATTTGACCGAGGATGCCCACGACCACCGAGCCACTCATGACGTAGGAGAGGCCATCGATGTTCTGGAACGGACCAAGCTCCCTGCTCCAGATGGCCTGGGCAACGGCCAGGCCGGGTGCCGTGAAATTCAACTTCTTCTGACCTGCAAGGTGCTGCAGTTCCTCGATCGGCTGCCTGAACGTCAATTCCTCCGGCACGTACTTCCGAGCTTCAAGCGGTAGGTGGAGTCGGCTGATGGTGTCGCCCTGCCTCCAGAAACGCCCGCTCGTTGAGTCCACCGACATCGGCACATCGTGGAACTTGCGATACGTCGGAACCTCATCTTCCTCGCCGTACCCGTACAACTCCCTCCGAGCCCACTCCCGAAGGGACTCCGACCCGGTCTCGGCCCCAAGCAGCAGGCACTTGCGGAGCAACCCAGCGAGCGGCTCCGACTCGTCCAGTAGGTGCTCGCGCAGCGAGCGAAGCAACGTGTCGGTCACGTGCTAGAGGTTAGGGGAGGGATGCGACAGTGAGACCGCCTCACACAGACCCTTGCTGGCGTCGTCGCCGGATGCGTGCTGATGACCCGCTGCGTTTCCGAAGCTGCAAGCCGCCAAGGCGCCCTGCGGGAGGCAACACGCGGAAACCAAACGGCTATCGCGGATCGATGATCAAGCTGGTATGTTTTCCGGCATGGATTCGTACCCCTCGGCTGATGAGGTCTTCGACGATCTTGGCGACAAGGTGCTGAACGCCATCAGCGCTGCCGTCGCCTTGACCAAGGTCGACCTTGCGAGGTACCGCCAGGCTGAGCCAGGCTGGGTCGCCAGTCAGTCGATCCGAGGGCTGGCGAACTGGATTCATGACCGGCTGTGGTTCCACCTAACGGACAAGCTGGACAACGTGCCCGGCGTGACCTTGGTGGATGAGGAGCCGATCCGTGAGCTCTGGGTCGGTACGAAGTACAGGCTTCGAGCCAAGCGTCACCGTGAGGATGACGGACATGTCAGCACCTACCCGACGCAGGCGGCGCTGGACTTCCTCTCTCAGGTTCAGCCGGCGTTGGAAGGCTTGGAACGAGTTCATTTGATCACTGGCTACGAGTGGAACTCGGACAGCCGTGAGATGGGTGCAGCCGTAATATCGCTGCGCGATGGTAAGGAAAACGTGATCTGGTACGAGAAGTTGTCCCCGTCGGCCGCCGCTGGAAGCACTACGCGCTTCCCCGTGCCCTCGCAGCCTGGCCCCACTCCTCCCGTTATTGAAGTTGAGGGCGCCGCGGAGCGAGAGTCGCTTGGAGGGGCTGATTCGGCATGAGCCTTGGCGAGGCGTTAGAAACTGCGCGCCGAGCCCGCGGTCTCACCCAAGAGGAGCTAGCGAAGGCGATCGGAGTCAAGCAGGCAACCCTGTCTAGGTACGAACAGGACCGTAGGGAGCCGGATGACGAGACCCTCGCGAATCTTGCGGAGGCTTTAGGCGTAACTGAGTCGTTTCTGTTAGGTGCGGGGCGCTTGCATGGCGCGATGGCGATTGACGCCCACATGCGGAAAAAGGCCACAGCAAAGCCGACGGTTTGGCGTCAGCTTGAGGCAAAGCTAAACATGTACCGGATGCATGCGAGGCAGCTATTCGAAGAGGTATCGGTGAGGACCAGCCAGCACCTCCCAACCTTCGATCCGTTCGACACCGATCCGGCGTCAGCCGCTCGAATGGTACGGATGCAATGGAAGATGCCCATTGGCTCGGTTCGCAACCTTACGCAATGGGTGGAGGCCGCCGGGTGTCTAGTCATTGAGGAGGACTTCGGTACCGCTCGTGTCGACGGCTTATCGCAGTGGATCGGCGAATATCCGATCATGCTGATTAACATGCGCGCCCCCACTGACCGTAAGCGGCTCACAATCGCCCACGAGCTGGGGCATCTCTGCTTGCACGCCACTGATGTCTCCGAAGATATGGAGCAGGAGGCTAATGCTTTTGCTGGTGAGTTCTTGATGCCAGCGGAGGTGATTCGCCCGCAACTTCGAACACTTACTCTCGGTAAGTTGCATGACCTCAAGCGCGAGTGGGGCACCTCGATGCAGGCCCTGATCGAGAGGGCCAATGACCTCGGACTCGTTACACCAAGTCAGCGGACGAATCTCTATAAGTCGCTCAGTGCATACGGATGGCGGACGCGAGAACCCCTCAGCGAGGAGCTGGCGGTTGAGGCTCCGCAGTTGCTGCACAGCATCACCGATGCCTTGTCCTCGAAGGGTTTCACCGCTAGCGACATCGCTGAGAAGTCTGGCTTCGCGCCGGGAAATGTGGAGCAGCCGTTCCGCCCTGCACGCGCGCGACTACTCCGAGCAGTTTGAGACTTTGGTATAGAATGTCTGCGACTCTTCGAATGGAAGGAATGAGATGAGTCAGGAGCCTGCATCGCAACCACAGCCGGCGACCCCGCCGCCGCCCCCTCCTCCGCCGCCCCCTCCGGCCGACATCACTGGATTCATCACGACCGTGACAGTGCGCGGGAGCCGTGGCCCATCGGAGAGGGGAACGGAAGTCAGGGTTACAGAGCCGCACCGTGACCGAGCAAAGTGACATTTACTCAGGATTTATAGAGGCTGAGTTAAAGACGGAGCGGGAGCGCAAGTCGTCGCTTGATACTCGGGCGGCGTCGCTGGTCACCACGTCAGGCAGTCTTGTAACGATCCTGGCGGCTGTCGGAACATTCCTGGGCAAGGGTGACGAGTCAGCTTTTCCAAGGAAAGCGCTCGTCGTCCTTGTTCTGGCTTTAGCGGCTTTCTCCTTCGCTTCGCTTGCCGGCATTCTGAGTGGATGGAGCCGGCCTTATCTGGCGACTGACACTGAAGCCCTCAGAGTCATGTTGAATTCTCGGTGGGGCGATGATGAGAGGCTCGCGCGGAGAGAGATCGCAAGCGTTAATATCCGGTTCATTGATAGCCTTCGTCGCGTTAATCAGCGCAAAGAATGGTTTCTTCGCGCCGGTTGGGTGTGTCAAGTAATTGCCCTTGGATTGCTTTCTGCCGTCGTTCTGATCGTGCTTGCAACTCGTTGAGGCAGTTCGCTCGCCACAGTGGTGCCGCTCTTGCCATCCCGTCTGCCGCCGACCCACACACTGTGGAGCGGGCCAGGGTCAGGGTGACAAGGTGGAGCGCCCTACCGGACGTACGACCTTGGCGCCCTGACCCTGGTCTGCTCGGCTTGCCTGGGTCGGTGGTGGACGGGATGGCATCCCACCTCACCTACCCACCCACCGGAACCGTTCGGCAACTCCATCTCGGAGTCGTCTGGCCCCCGCCGGAGGCAGCTCTAACCCGTCCCTCCCTTACCTTCACCCTTCCCACCTCCTTCCTTCCTCTGGCCTCAGCGGTCCATGTGCGCCGTTCGGCAACTCCGACTGCCTGCGGTGACTACTGCATTCGTCGGTCTCTGGATCGCGGAGAACGGGTGGACGTACGTCCGCTTGCCCCGCGGTCATCCAGGACTCGTCACCGGGTCACCTCACTGACCCAGGCTGACGCGCGGGGCGGGCGTGGGCTTCGGGCCGGCTGACTTTCCGCCCCGCCGCCGAAGGCGGGCGGGGCGGCGGCTCCGTCAGGAGCCGGTTACCGCGCCCGGCCCGCGCCGCGCGGAGCGCCTTGATCTAGTACAGGCCAATTCGGCAACAGATCACAGGCAGCTCCGAGCGACCAAGGCCAGCGCGAGCCAACTCACCCGATCGAGCTTTCCACCGGCCGCGACGTGCCGCCCGGGTCACGCTCCGGGCGCGGATCTGGAAGCCTTCGCTGCAACGGGCCGGGCTGCCCCTCGCGCTCCGGTTTCACGACTTGCGGCACTCGTATGCGACCTGGCTCGTCTCCGATGGCGTGCCAATAAATGACGTTGCCAAGGTGATGGGCCACGAGCAGACGTCCACGACCCTAGACCGCTACACGCACTCGACCCGCGACCGCGATCGCAGGGTGCTCGCGTCGTTCGCTGCCTTCTTGCTGCCTCAGGATGAGCGATAAGCCCTGAAAACGAATCAAGACCCCTCCGTGGAGGGGCCTTGACCTGCTATTACCTCTGGTCGGGGTGGCCGGATTCGAACCGACGACCTCTTCGTCCCGAATTACGTCCGGCCACTCGACAGACCTCGGGTTCCCGTGATGCGCGCAGGTCAGCCCGTCGGTGTGCGTTGGTCCAGACGGGACGCTGACGCCAGCTTCTCCTAGTTCATCTCCCAGTTTTCTCCCAGCGGCGTGCAAGCCGCCGCATGGCCTGGGTAGCACGAAGACCGGCATAGCGGTTAGATCGACGCGCGCCACGGGTCGAACGAACGAACCCGACAGGATAACCTAGCGCAGCGACGATCGAGCGCCGTGTGGCATGATCGAGTCCGTGTACGCTACCCGGCTCGGTTACAGCGGGCGCGGGGTCAAGCGGGAGGCGGCCGAGCAGGGAGACGTGGTGGCGAGCGTGCAGACGGCTAAATCGGCAGAGCAGCAAGCTGAGGCCGAGGAACAGATCGTTGAGCAGTCGAAGCGCATTGACTTCTACATCACCGAGTACTCGGTCGAGATGCTTGCACACAAGATGCGAGCGCACGAGTACGTCGTCCCCGCCTATCAACGCGAATTTACCTGGGAAGACGAGCGGAAGTCCAGGTTCATCGAATCGCTAATCATGGGGCTTCCGATACCCTTCGTGTTCTTCTGGGAAATGCCGGATGGACGTCTTGAGATCGTGGATGGCTCGCAGAGACTCCGCACGATTGAAGAGTTTCTGTTGGGCGATTTTCGCCTAGGTGACCTCGAACAACTCGACAAAATTTCGGGCTTTCGTTTCGCAGAACTTCCAGAGTCTCGGCAAAGGAAGATTCGAAACAGGTCAATTCGGGGAATCGTCCTGAACGAGCATGCCGACGAGGCCGCCCGGCTTGATATGTTCGAGAGGATCAACACCGGCAGTAAAATCGCCAACAAGGCGGAGATTCGCCGGGGGGCGGTAGCCGGCCCCTTCCTGAACCTCATAATCGAACTTGCAAGCGATGAGCGGCTGGTAAGACTTGCGCCAATGAGCGAAAAGAGCAAACAGGAACGCGGGTATGAGGAGCTTGCCACTCGTTTCTTTGCATACGGCGACGGCTTAGCTGGCTACAAAGATCGCCCCGCCGACTTCATCTTCAACTATGCCAAGAAGATGAATGACAGATTCGAGAGCGATCCCTCCCTTGCTGAAACGTACCGTCAACGCTTCCATCACACGATGGATTTCATCGAACGGGTCTTTCCGCGCGGGTTCCGCAAGGGGCCTGCTGGCAAGGCCACCCCACGTGCGCGATTCGAAGCAATCGCAATCGGCTCTTACCTTGCTCTGCAAGAGAAGCCAGAGCTGGCTGATCGCACCTGGGCCAACCTCGACGTCACCCCCTGGATTGATGGGGAAGAGTTCACTGCGGTGACAGGCTCCGACGGAGCAAATGCTCGTGCGAAGCTAGAGGGGCGAATGGGCTTCGTTCGTGACCGGTTGGTTGGGTCATGAGCGCCGGCGATCTTCTTCCGTTCTTTGAGGAGCGCTTTAGCGAGGTCAGCGACTACCTCGACCTCCTAGAGCAGTTGGACGCTGTGACAGCTTCCTCGGGAACGCCGCGCTTAGCTGTTTCCAACTATCGAATTACCACATCCCAGCAGCGCATCCTTTATTCGAGTGTCTACCTTCAGCTCTACAACTTGGTTGAGGCGACAGTTGCGCGGTGCGTCAGCGCCGTTACTGATGCAGCCACCTCGGCAGGGCATTGGCTTCCTCACCAGCTCAATGAGGAGTTGCAGCGGGAATGGGTGCGAGCCGTGGCGCAAACCCACGTCGACATGACACCGGAGAAGCGGCTCAAGTTTGCGCTTGAGTTGAGTAACCACATTACAAACCAACTCCCGATCGCCGGGTTTGTCGTCGACACAGGCGGCGGTGGCAATTGGGATGACGAGGCGATCTTTAAGGTTGGGAAGAGGCTCGGGTGCCGTATCACGAATTCGCCTGAGGTCAGCAAAGCTGTGAAGAGCAAGACTTCTGGAAGCGAGCACGGTCCCCTCAAGCTGGTCAAGCTACGGCGAAACGACCTAGCGCACGGCTCGCTCTCTTTCGTGGAATGTGCTCAGAACCTCGTGGTAAGAGAATTGCGGGAGAATGCTAACCAAGTGGGTGCTTACCTGCGCGAAGTAATCGAATGCTTCACGCAATATATAAATTCCCATGCTTTCTTGCGGCCTGCCCACCAACCGAGCAATGGAGCAGCGTGATGGCAACCGAGTCGACGCCTGGCATTGTCGGAGTCGACCTTTTCTGTGGCGCAGGAGGCTTGACGCACGGATTGGCTCGCGGCGGCATCAACGTCAAGGCAGGGGTAGACCTGGACCCATCGTGCAGATACCCCTTCGAGGCGAACAACGACGCCGTGTTCCTAGAGCGAGATGTAAATGACGTCTCACCGGAGGAGCTTTCGCCCTACTTCGAGCAGGGCGATTTGTCGCTGCTCGCTGGCTGTGCCCCATGCCAGCCATTCTCCTCTTACAGCCAGGGCGGCCGAGGCAAAAGACGCGGGATGGATTGGCAACTTGTCTCAAGCTTCGGCCGGTTGGTGCAAAGTCTCCAACCCGACCTTGTGACGATGGAGAACGTCTCCCAACTCGCCGGGCACAGCGTCTTTGGGGAGTTCCTAGGACATCTAAAGGGCTACGCCGTCCAGTGGTCAGTGGTGGATTGTATTAAGGTTGGTATCCCTCAATCCCGTCGGCGACTCGTGCTCCTCGCGTCTAAGCTTGGATCCGAAGGCTTGGACATCGACTACGGATCTACTAACCCTGCACGCACGGTTCGTGATGAAATTGAAGGCCTGCCACCGATTGCGGCGGGCGAGCAACACTCCCGAGACCCCCTGCACATTGCCTCTTCTCTGAGCGAAATGAATTTGAGGCGCATCAGGGCGTCGAAGCCGGGCGGCACTTGGCGTGACTGGGATCCGGAGCTAATCGCGGCCTGCCATCGCAAAGACTCCGGATCCACCTACCCGAGTGTCTACGGACGCATGGAGTGGGACAACCCCGCACCTACAATCACAACTCAGTGTTTTGGTTTTGGGAACGGGCGCTTCGGCCACCCTGTCCAGGACCGTGCTATTTCCCTGCGTGAAGCTGCAATGCTTCAAACATTTCCAGAGTCCTACAAGTTCGTGCGGGATGGTGAGCCTATTCGCTTCAACAGGCTCGGCAGGTTAATTGGTAACGCCGTCCCGGTTCGCCTCGGGGAGGTTATAGGACGCACCCTAGTGAACCACGTTCGGATGGTCCGAGGCGAAACGGAAACTCCGTTGCCCGCTCGTCATGGCCGGCTCTTCTGAAGGGTCGCAGGGGCTTGGAGCAAGCGTGATGCAGGATCAGCAGCAACAATGCTGATCCTGCACGAACAGTCTCCGATGCTGCTTCCTAGCCAAGCAGAACCCGAGCTACCTCGCCCATACTCGTGATAACCACGTCAGCGTTGGCCGCTCGGAAAGCATCGACCTTCGAGCCCCGATTCGCGTAGCCGATCACCCGCACCCCGGCGGCTCGCGCCCCCTCAATGTCCGACAGCGAGTCGCCGACGAGGACGCAGCGGTCCGGCGGCTCGCCGAGGTGTCGAACGGCTCGCAGGATGGGATCTGGGTGCGGTTTCATCCGGGCCGGATCGGCGTACGCCCGGCCGACCACCGGCGACACGTGCCCGGCGAGCCGGTGCGCTGCCAGGTAGGCGCTGACCGCCTCTGCCGAATTGTTGCTGACTACCGCCACAGATAAGCCGGCCTGCCGAGCGGCCACAATGACCTCTCGACCGTACGACGTGGGTTCAGCCGTCTCGACGGCCCGGCGTTCAGCCGCGCAGAGAGCATCCTCGACGGCGGGCGTGACGCTTTGACCCATCGTTACCGATCGGCGCAGCACCTCAAGTGGGTCCGGCTCGCTAGCAAGTTCCGGCGGAACGTCAACGCCCCGTCGTCGCAGAACGTCAACCAACTCTGCGGCAACATGGGCCGCCGGGTAGCCCGCAAAAATGCTGCACACCGGCCCGTCGAAGTCGAGCAGCACCGCGCCGACCCCGCCGAGCAGTCGGCCAAGGTCGGCGCTCATCCGTCGTACCGGTAGGCGATGGTCGACCACACAGAGTCGAACCACTGGCGGGAAGCCTCTACGAACTGCGTGCCGTCGGACGTGTCGTCATCAGTCACGGCGTAGTGGAAAAGCGGCACGTCCTTGCCCATCAAGTCATAGATCGCCATCGGCTCACCCTTGATCGTTACGGTGCGCTCAACGGCCGGGTAGAAGCCGAAGAAGACCTCTTCCCCATTCAGCATGTAGAGCTTGAACAGGGGCGATGCACGATGCATCCGCACCTCTACCGTGGCCGATCGGACTAGACCGAGGTCGCCCAGCTCGGCCACCTGGTCAATGATTCCGTCCGCCGCCCGGCGCGTAATGCGCTCGGCCCGCTCGCGCACCGCCGGATCATCCGCCTGCGTCTCGGCGAGCGCCGGCAGCGCCATGGGCGCAGCCATGTCGGAGATCAGCACCCGCACCGCGATCGTCTCCGGTGCGAGCCGGCCGACCCGCACCTTGTCGAGCGCCTCGGCGAGCGCGTCCCGCAGCGTCTCGCCCGAGAACCCAGCGAAGTCGATGGTCACGTAAGGGCGTTCAAACGCCGCTTCGATATGCGGTCGCAACTCCACCGCCCGCTGCGTCTGCGCGCGCACGAATGCGCCACTCCCCTGCCTGGAAATGATCAGTCGCTCGGCACGTAGCAGCTCAAGCGCCCGCTTGACGGTCTCCCTGGCCACGCCGTACCGGGCAGCGAGATCGGGTTGCGACGGCAGCTTGTCGCCCGGGGCTAGCCGCCTCGTGAGGATCGCGGCCCGCAGCTTGTTCGCAATCTGCTGCGACGCCTGTTTTGGGTCGTCGGGGTCGAGTTCGCCAAGGAAGTCAAGGTTCTCGCTCACGAGGTCAGCCTAGCTCTGGCTAGCCAAGTTAGGGAAGTTCCGGCTTAGCGCTTGACTTGGCTAGCCAGGACGCCCTAGCGTCATCCGTGTTCGTACCTGGCTAGCCAGGTTGGACAAGCTGGCGAATCCTCAGCCGGCGGAGGTGGCTTCGGCTGCGCCGCTCGTGAATCTGCAGGACCGCCGTGGCGCAGGGCTCCACTTGAGAACTTCACAGAGGTCCGGGACGCAGGGAGATCCGTCTTCCTCATTGGTCCCGATGCATGCGACCTAGGGGTAGCTGCGGGTGTCAGCCGTGACGTGTCCGGCTGCAAGACGTGTCCGCTCGCTTGCTCAACCGAGGGTCGCCCGGCGTGCCAACACGGCACGCCCTTGTTGATCGCCCCCGGGGCGCGGCCGACCTGGCCGCGCTCCGGCTGTTCGTCCGACCTGATTCGAGCTGGGGAGAGGTGAGCCGACTTGTCCGTGAACATCGCCGCCGCCGTGCGGATTACGACCAAGAGCAACGCCGTCTGGCGCGACTGCAACGGGTGCGGCTCCCTCGCACCACTGGCCCCCGATGAGGACCGCTGCCGGCCGTGTCGTCAGTCGACCACCACCCGCCGCCGTCCGGCCGCGGGCACCCGTCGTTCCGGGAGGAACCGCAAGTGAATAGCTACGACCTGAACGACGCTGGCCCGGACGGGCCGAGCCTGGATGACCTGGCCGAGATCGAGCGGGAGATGCCGCTGATCGACGCCGAGGTGCTGTTGCTGGACGCGCAGATCACGATCCTGTGCGCCGAACCCGCCCCGTCGGATCTGGACTGGCAGCGGGTGCGCCGGGCGCGGCGGCAGGTGATGCGGGAGGCCCGCGCTCTGCTGGCCGTCCGCGCCACGTCCGGCCGCGGTATCCGGGTGGCCTGAATGGTCGCCCGGCTGATGCGCCCCGCTGACCCGGTACCCGGGCCGATCGTGGCCCGCCGCGTGGTCGGCACCCCGGGTGAGGTCGCCGCGGTGGTGGCGACGCTGCGCCACTCCAACCGCCTGATCGGCATGTCGCTGCCGGCGCAGATGCCAGCGGGTGACCCGCGCGTATGGGTGACGGTCCGCTTCATCGACCGCCCCCGCGCCGCCCGTGCCGCCGTTCCGGCTCGCACCGTCCGCCGCTGGCCGGTGGTGACCGCCGTTGCCGTTCCGGCCGCTACCACGGTGGCGGTGGCCGGCTACCTCGCCGTCCAGCTCGTGACGGCGCTCATCGCGCTGCTGCCGCTGCTGGCGGGCGGCGCGTTCGTCCTGGCCGTGCTGGGGCTGCTGCTGCGCCGCTCCGGGGTGTGCTGCCCCGGCCTGCACTGCCCCGGCTGCAACCACTGACCCGAAGGGAACCTCTGTTGACCGCACGTAAGAACCGCCGCGCCGTCATGGCCGAACTGCTCCTGCTCGCCAACCCGACCGCGATCACTGTCCGGGGCGACGGAACGTCCCTGCATATCGACTTCGACAGCATCGCCGAGCTGCGCTCATGGCTGCACCTGGCCGGGCTGAGCAGCACGGACCTGCTCACCACCCCGGAGCGCGAGTACACCGACTCCGACGGTCGGCCCTACCGGACGGTGTCCGCCTACCCGACGTGGCACGGCTGGGAGATCTTCGCCTTCGTCCGCGAATACACCGACAGCCGCACGCAGCTCGACGCGTCGACCGTCGAGCAGCTGGCCGCCATGGCGGTGGCCTGATGACCGCCCGCACCTACACACACCCGTCCGTGCTGGCTGGCATCGCCGCCGGGGCCGCGTGGGCGGACCCGGAGACGGACCCGACCCGCATCGACTGGACCGAGCGCCGCCACCGGGCCGCAATCCCGTTCCCGATCGTGGACGGCCGACCGGTCAACCCGTACGCGCCGACCGGCATCCGGTACGGGCGCAACGAGCTGGGCCACTGGGGCGAGGCGCAAGCCGCCGACGCCATCGTCGTGGCGACCACGCCGCACAACTGGCGGTGGATCGTCATGGTCGAGCGCGACGACGATCACGGGTGGGCGTTGCCCGGCGGGCACGTCGACCCCGGAGAGACCGCCCTTGCGGCGGCAGTGCGGGAGCTGGCCGAGGAAACCGGCCTGACCGTCGACCCGGACCGGGAGCCGTACGAGGTGCTGCCGGCCCGGTACGTGCCCGACCCGCGCGCCTCCGATGAGGCGTGGATGGTCACCACCCCGGTCGTGTTCGACGCGGGCATCTACGTGGGTGCGCTGCCTGACGTGACCGGCATGGACGACGCCCGCCGCGCCGTGTGGGTGCCGGCCGTCGACTACGGCTGCGTCGTGCGCCACCTGGCCGACGCCTACGGCGGCGAGGTGTTCGCCGCCCATCGCGATCTGCTCGCCGACATCCTCACCGACTGACCGGAAGGACACCGACCGATGTTTCGTCGTACGCCGGAAGACCCGGCGATCGTGGCCGCCCGCGCGGCAGCCAACCGTGAATCCGCCGCCGCCGAAGTCGAGCGTGCCCGCTTGGTGGCGCAGCTCGACCGGGAACAGCAGGAAGCTAACGCTGAGCACACCCGCCGGCAGGCCATCGCTGATGAGCAGGAGCGCCGCCGCCGGGAGGCCGCCCGGCGCATCGACCGGGCGGAGGCCAGCGCCCGCCGCCGGAAGGCGCGAGCGATGTTCCTCGCGAAGCTGCGACCGGTGCTGCCGCTGCTGCTGATCAACGGCGGCGCGGCCTATGCGCAGGCCGCCTACGCGTACTCCGAGATCGCCCCGGCCGCGTGGAACGGACCGTCTCGGGTGGCGTTCGCGGTGGCCTTCTCCCTGGCTTTGGAGTCCATCGCTGTCTACGTCCAGTGGCACGCGCACGACGCGCTGATGCTCAAGGCCCACGCGACCGCGGCGTCGCTGCGCCGGGCCGCGTGGGGAATCGCCGCGGTGGTGGCCGCGATCAACTACGCGCACTTCGCCAACGGCATCGCGCCGACGGCGGCGGCTATCGCGTTCGCGCTGCTGTCGCTGCTCTCCCCGTGGTTGTGGGGGCTGCACACTCGCCGCGCGCAACATGTGCAGTTGCTGGCGGAGGACGCGAGCCTGATCGATGACGCCGGGGTGGAGTTCTCTCCGAAGCGCCGCCGGATGTTCCCGATCCGCTCCCTGATGGCCGCCCGGTGGTCGATCGAGCACAACGAACGCGACCCGCGCAAGGCGTGGGACGGCTACAACGCCGAGCGGGCCGCCCGCGCTGCCGCCCGCCAGGCGGACAAGGCCATCCGGGCGGAGAAGATCACCGCGCCGCCAACGGCCGACCCGACGCCGGAGGTGCCGGAGCACGCCGAGCCGGTCACCCCGACCTCGGTCGCGCCGGTTCGTGAGCCGGTCCGCCCGGCGCGGGTCACGGCCCGCTCCCTGACCGCCAGTGAGCGGGTCGTCGCCGCCCACATCGCCGACCCGACCGCACCCCACGGGCAGATCGCACGGGCCGCGAACGTCAGCGTGAGCACCGTCAAGCGCCACCGCCCCCACCCCGAGATCGGGTCACCATTCCGCCCGGACGCTGCGGCAACGACGGTCAACGGCACCCCCGTGGAGGTGGCCGCATGACCGCCGAGAACTTCCAGGCGTTCCGCCGGTCCGGGCAGACCAACAAGACCCGCTCGGTGAGCCAACCCGGCACCGCCGAGCAGGCCCGACACGCGGCCGACGCGAAGCGGCGAAAGCTACCGCGCGGTTCATCGGACACGTTCGAGGTCCGCAAACCCCGCAAGAAGTAGCGCCGCCCGGCGGCACGGCCACCGGCTCGCAACCTGAGCCGTGCCGCCGGCCCACCCCCTCAAGCCTCATCGACCCTCGGGAGATACCCCTCATGTTCCCAGACCCGACCGGCGTGCACGCGGCGACGTTCGCCGCCGTGTTCATCGCCCTCTACGTCGCTCACCAGGTGGGCGACCACTGGATCCAGACGCAGCATCAAGCCGACTGCAAGGGCCTGCCCGGCTGGCCGGGCCGGATCGCGTGCGCCGCGCACGTCGCCACCTACACCGCCACGGCCCTGCTCGCGTTGGTGTTCCTGATCGCGGGTACCGGGCTGCGGCTCGACCCGTGGGCGGTCGGCGTCGGGCTGACCGTCTCGGCGGTGTCGCACTACATCGCTGATCGGCGCACCCCGCTCAAGCGCATCGCTGACGCGCTCGGTTCGGCCCGCTTCTACGCGCTCGGCACCCCACGGCCCGGCCGCGACGACAACCCCTCGTTGGGAACCGGCGCGTACGCGCTGGATCAGTCCTGGCACATCGGGTTCCTGTTCGTCTCCGCCCTGCTCATCGCGGCCTGACCGCCTCCGTCGCCACCGGCTCATCCCCCGGTGGTGCGCGGAGGCCGCCAGAACCGATCTGGACGACACGACCGGAAGGAATACCCGTGGGTAAGAAGTACCTGTTCAGCGAGGACAGCAACGGCCGCTCCCGTGAGATCAAGGTCGACCCGAAGTACCTCGACCGGCAGATCCGCGAAGAGCGGGCCGCCGGGCGTACCCCGACCGTCATGGACGAAGACGAGCGCATCCGCTTCGGCCAGCTCTCCCAGCAGTTCAAGGGCCGCCGCTGATGGCGCACCGCTGCGGCCGATGCGGCTGCCTCCACGCCAACTCCGGCGGCATCCCCGGTCGGGGGTGCCTGTCCTGCGGGTGCGCGTGCGCCCCGCTCAACCGTGGCAAGACGTGCCGCTGCTGCGGCGCGACCGACAAGTAGCCCCGCCCGGCGGCACAGCCCGAATGGCCTGGAAACCAGTGCTGTGCCGCCGGTCCAACCCCTCAACCCGCTTGGGATCTCGGGAGGACCACCAGTATGTCGGATCGTCAACTCCGCGAGCAGCACGACCGGATCGTCGCTCGCAACCGAGAAGCCCGTGAGGCGCAGATGCGTGAGGCGCAGCGCCAAGCAGACGAGCGCAACCGCGCCCGCGCCGCCCGCCAGGCCGAGCAGGGCCGCAAGCGGTGAGCGCCGACCGGTTCGCAGCAGCCTACGAGCGGTGGCGCGACACCGACGCCGCCGCGACCGCCACCGGCAGCAAGGCCGCGCGGCAGGACGCCGAGCGGCAGCGCAAGGCCCTTCACGACAGCGCGGAGGCGCAGCGCGCCCGGCAGCGGCTCAACGGCCGGGCCGCGCCGCGCGACCGCCGCTGACCTTCCCCACCCGCGTACCGCTGACCGTTTCCGCCGCCACCGGCTCATCACCCGGTGGCGTCCGGTGGCCGCCAGACCGTCTGGACGGCCGGGAAGGAACACCCGTCATGGGCAGCAAGAAGAACGTGGCTTCCGGCACTGACCGCGTGGCCGTTCAGGCCGGGCAGGTCCACGGTCGCCGCGACGCCGGCAAGACCTCGAAGGACACCCCGAAGGCCGACCCGACGCCGGGCCGCACGGAGAACGTGCGCTCCGGCAACGCCCGCGTGGGCCGGCAGGCCGACGTGATCAGCGGGGACCTGCACATCCGGTTCTGACCCTGCTACCCGGCGGCGCGGCCCCCCTGGTCTGGCAACCAGGGCCGCGCCGCCGGCCCCCATCCCGCTTGAGTTGGAGGAAGCCCCATCATGACGCCCCCACCCGATGACGACCGTTTCGACTGGCAGGCCGCCGAACACGACCTGACCGATCCCGCTGCCGCCTCCGCCGAGGTGGTGGACCTAGACGACGCGCGTGCCCGGCGTGCGCCCCGCCCGCGTCCCCCGGCGGGTAACGAGCGCACGCACTTCGACGTGCCCCTGGATGAGGAGCCGACTCCGGGCGGCGGGCCGGTCGACCTGCCGCCGCTGGCCCCGTCGGGGCGTCAGCCGGTGGTGCCGCCGCACCTTCAGGGGTGGGCGAACATCAAGGCATCGGCCCGCTACGGCCTCGCGGTGACCGCCTACCGTGTCGGTTTCCACGGGCTGCGCTCACCCTGGTACGCCGCGCAGGCGTCGTTCTGGGCGGTGGTCGGGGTGTTTCGGCTGGCCAACCGGCAGCGTCGCTGGTGGTGGGTCAGTGAGCAGACCGCGTTGCGGCAGGCCGCCGCGGATGCCAACGACCCGGCGATGTGGCACAAGCTGCACCGCGAGGTGAAGGCGACCCGGGCGTGGCGCGGCACCGTCCTGGCAGTCGGCACCGCCACCGCCGTCATCGGTGCGCCGATCGTGTGGGCGCTGGCCCCGGGGTGGGCGCTCACCGTCGCCGTGCTGCTGGCGGTGGCCGGGTTGGCGCACGTCGGCCGCCCGGCGGACCGGCCGATCATCACCGCGGCGACGGTGGCCGGACGCTTCCGGCGGATCAACTCCGATGTGGTGTTGCGCGCCTACTACGCCGCCAGCCTCGGGCACCCCGACCGGGCGAATCAGCAGATCACGTTCGGGTCGAACATGTCGCGCGACCGCACGGACACCGGCTCTCAGGTGCTCATCGACCTGCCGTTCAACGGCAAGACCTGGGAAGACGTACTCAAGGCCCGCGCGGCGATCGCCGCCGGCCTCGACGTGTCGGTCAACCAGGTGTTCCTCACCCGTGACAAGACCTCTCACCGGCGGCACACGCTGTTCGTCGCCGACCGCGACCCCCTGGCGGTGGCCGCCGGTCGGACGCCGCTGCTGGACGGTAAGGCCCGCGACATCTGGGCACCGGCACCGTTCGGCCTCGACGAGCGCGGGCAGCGCGTCGAGCTGCTGCTGATGTGGATCAGCGTGCTCATTGGCGCGCAGCCCCGCAAGGGCAAGACGTTCGCCGCGCGGCTGCTGGCCCTGTATGCCGCTCTCGACCCGTACGTGCGGATCCTCACCGTCGACGGGAAGATGTCGGCCGACTGGGACAAGTTCCGGCTCATCGCGCACCGCTACGTGTGCGGGGTCGTGCCGAACACCCGCGACACCGACCCGATCACGCACCTACTGGACATGCTGCGCGAGGTCAAGGCCCACATCCAGGAGGTCAACGACTTCCTGGCGAAGCTGCCCACCTCCGAATGCCCGGAGGGGAAGATCACGCGGGAGCTGTCGCGTAAGTACCCGCTGCTGCGGGTGTGGCTGCTGGTCATGGAGGAGTTCCAGAACTACTTCGAGACCGACGACCAGGAGGTCAACAAGGAGATTGCCGGGCTGCTGTCGTTCATCATGGCCGTCGGCCCGTCCGCCGGAGTCATCATCTTGTCCAGCTCGCAGAAGCCCTCCGGGGTGGGCGCGGGTGACGTGGCCCGGCTGTTCAACCGCTACCGCGACAACCACGCCGTGCGCTTCGCGCTCAAGTGCGGCAACGACGTGGTGTCCCGGGCGATCCTCGGCGGGGACGCCTACTCCGAGGGCTTCGACGCCTCCGCCCTGCCCACCGGCAAGGAGTACCTCGGCGTCGGCATCCTCTACGGCGCGGACGACAACACCCCGATCGTGCGGACCTACCTCGCCGACCACGGCGACGCCGAGAAGATCCTCACCGCCGCCCGGCGGCTGCGCGAGGCCGCCGGCACCCTGTCCGGCTACGCCCTGGGCGAGCAGATCACCCGCGAGGTCCGCGACGTCCTCGCCGACGTGCGGACGGTGTTCCGGGGCAAGGAACCCGGCTTGCACTGGAAGGTCATCGCCGCGCGGCTGGCCGAGGAGATGCCGGAGCACTATGCCGACGCCACCGACGAATCCGTGTCCGCGCAGTGCCGCGCGGTCGGTGTACCGAGCGTGAACGTCAACATGCGTGGGTCGGTCAACCGGGGTGCCCGGAAGGTCGACATTGTCCGCCTGATGGACGACCGCGAATCTGCCTGAGATGTAGCGGCGGCGCTGTTACATGTAGCGCCGCCGCTACATCCACCCGCTACATGCCTGGCCAGCCCCTATGCGCCGATGTAGCGGGTAGCGCCACCAACCCCCGCACCTGCCGAATCCGGCCCTGGAGGCACCCGCATGCCCTCGCTAGCCGCTACAGCTACACCCGCCGCCGGCACCGCCGCCGTCCTCCTGCTCACCCTCGCCGCGCTCACGCTCGGTTACCTCGCGGTGTGCTGGGTGCGGCCGTTCCGCCGCTGCCGCCGCTGCCACGGCACCGGCCGCCGCCGCTCCCTGATCCTGCGCGCCGGCCGCGCGTGCCGCCGCTGCGACGGCACCGGCGAGCACATGCGACCCGGCCGCGCCGCCCTCAACTACTTCCGCGAACTGCACGACAAGGGGACCCCGCGATGACCACCACCACGACCACCACGACGGCGGCGCGCTTCACCAACAGCCAGCGCGCCGCCATCATCGTCTGCGCACCCGCCCGGCTCGCCCCCGGCATGCTGGCGCACAAGGTCGCCCACCACAGCATCGGCACCGACACTGACGGCAGCCCTTCCGGCGGCGGCAGGTTGGTGTTCACCGCTGACCGGCGGTGGGTCATCGCCGCGGCCTGCCAGCCCGCCCCCGACCCCGCCGACCCGCACACGGGTCGGGGATGGGCGGAGTACTCCGCCGGGTGGGCCGACCACATGGGCGCGCTGGCCTGCCCGGCGTGCTTCCCACCCGAGGGCATCTGATGGCCGGCTACGGCGACCGGCCCTCGGGACGCGACGCGCCGCTGTCCGGCCTGGAGGTCTGGCTGACCGGCACCGCCGCCGAACTCGACGCCGCCGCCCGCGCCCTGGCCGCCGCCGGACACGTCGCGTGGCGCGGACCGCACCGTCCGCTGACCGGTGCCGACGCCGGCCGCGCCCGGCTCTACCTGCGCCTGAACGTCACCCCCGCCCGGCGAGCCGGACGGCCGGCGCGGCCGGCCAGCGGCGACGGCGGGACCGTGCTGCCGTTTCCCGACCTGCTCTCCGGTGGCGCGGCGTGAGCGGACTCAACGTGTTGTCGCTGTTCACCGGCATCGGCGGGCTCGACCTGGGCTTGGAGCGCGCGGGAATGCGCGTGGTGGGTCAGGTCGAGATCGACCCGTTCTGCCGCTCGGTGCTGTCCCGACACTGGCCGGAGGTGCCCTGCCATGACGACGTTCGCACCGCCCCCTCCTGGTGGGGGGCCGGTCGTTCCCCTGTTCACGTGGTCGCCGGAGGTTTCCCCTGCCAGCCGTTCTCCACGGCGGGCCGCCGCCGTGGGGTCGCTGACGACCGGTGGGGATGGCCGTGGTTCCTCGACGTGGTACGCGCAGTACGACCCCGGTACGTGCTCGTGGAGAACGTCGCAGCTCTCCTTCGAGACGCTGACGCCTTCGGCTGGCTGCTCGGTGACCTGGCCGCGTCAGGGTTCGATGCGCAGTGGTCGGTGCTTTCCGCGTGCGCCGTGGGTGCACCACACGTGCGGGAACGCCTGTTCGTGGTGGCCCACCCCCACGGCGAGCATGGGCCGCTCAGGGTGGCCGATCCGCGCGAACCCCGAAGGCGGCACCGGCCGGCGCATGCGCCCGTCGGTGACCGAGCGGGTGCGTGGGTTCATCCGGTCGACGGGCTCATGGAGGCCGAGCGGCGAAGCCGTCGAGTGGCTGATGGGCTTCCCGACCGGCTGGAGCCTGCCCGCGTCCGAGCCCTCGGCAACGCCGTCGTCCCCGCCGTCGGCGAAGTCGTCGGCCGCCTGATCGTCGCCCACCACCGGCAGCACATCGGCTGACGCCGAACACCTGACCGGCGCGCTTCGCGCGCTCACCTCCGTTGGTGGCCAGCGCCCGCGCGGCGCTGGCCACCTGCACGCCGCTGCCCTGGAAGGACCGTCATGCCCGACCTTTCGCTGTTGCTGGCCGCCGCGCTCGCCCACGCCGCACGCGGCTGGCACGTGTTCCCGCTGCGTCCCGACGACAAGCGGCCCGCGTTCCCCGACCACACCGCCGACGACTGCACCAGTCGCGACCCGCGCTGCCGTACCGGCCACACCGGGTGGGAGCATCGCGCCACCACTGACCCGGATCGCATCCGCCGGGCGTGGTCGGCGCGCCCCTACGGGATCGGCATCGCGTGCGGGCCGTCCGCCCTGGTGGTGGTCGACCTCGACGTGCCCAAGCATCCCGACGACACCCCGCCGGCCGAGTGGGCGGGGGCGTGTGACGGCCTCGACGTGTTCGCCGCCCTCGCCGCACGCCACGGCACGCCGGTGGACCCGTTCGACGGGTTCGGCCCCGGCGCGCCGCCGCGCGGGGGAATCGACGCCACGTACACGGTGTCCACGGCCAGCGGCGGCAGTCACCTCTACTACCAGCACCCCGACAGCGGCAGGGAGCTGCGCAACACCACCGGCGACCGGGGCGGGCTCGGGTGGAAGGTCGACACCCGCGCGCACGGCGGCTACGTCGTGGCCGCCGGGTCCACCGTCAACGGCCGCCACTACGAGACGGTGTTGGACTGCGAGCCCGCGCCGCTGCCGGCATGGGTCGCCGCGCTGCTCGGCCCCGCCCCGCGGCAGGTCCACCGGGCCGCCGCGGTGGTGTTGCCGCCGGACCGGCACGGCCGGTATGTCGCCGCAGCGATCCGCCGGCAGGTCGACCACCTCACCGCCGCCCCCGAAGGGGAGCGGAACAACGCGCTGTTCATCAGCGCGGCGGTACTCGGCGAGCTGGTCGCTGGCGGCGCGCTCACCGACACCGACGTGTACACCGTGCTGGAACCCGCCGCCCTGACAACAGGGCTGTCGGCGCGTGAGGTGGCCCGCACGATCGCCTCCGGCCTGCGTGCCGGCGCGCGGCGACCCCGCTACCTGCGCGACATCCGGGAGGCGGCATGACCGAGCGGCTAAAGATCGGCACCGGACCCGAAAGCATCCGAGCGCTCAAAGCCTCGCTGGTGGACGGGCTGCTGCCCGACACGTACGTCTCCGGCGGAGCGCTGGTGCACATGGAAGCCGTCTCCGGCGGAGTGGCCGCCGCCGCCGACGAAGACTCCCTACTCCCGGTGAGCGCAAGCACAATCACGCCCGCCAGGTTGGCCGGGCTACTCGCCGAGCATGCCTACGTCTACCGGATCAAGTCCCGCAAGGATGAGCAGGGCAACCCCACCACCTACGAGGAAGAGGCCACCCCGTCGCGCGAGGTGCTGTCGTCGGTACTGGCCGGCAAGACGTGGCCGGGCGTACCCGGTCTGCGCGGAATCATCGGTGCCCCCGTGCTGCGCCGCGACGGCACCCTGTTGCAGGCACCCGGCTACGACCCCGCGACCGGCTTCTACCTCGCCTCGAAGGTCGCGCTGCCGGCCGTGCCGGAGGCGCCCACCGCGGAGCAGGTGGCAGAGGCACGGCGGTTCCTGCTCGGCCGGTTCCTGCGCGACTTCCCCTGGGCATCCGCCGCCGATCGGGCGAACTACATCGCGTTGTTGGCCACACCGATCCTGCGGCACTTCACCCGCTCCCTGACGCCGTTCGCGCTGATCGACGCCACCATGCCCTCATCCGGCAAGTCCATCCTCACCGCCGGACCCGGCATGCTCTACGGCCAGCGCGTCATGCCCTGGGCCTACGCCGAAGAGGAACTCCGCAAGTCCATCACCGCCGTGTTCGCCGAACAGGTCGGCGTCGTCATCTGGGACAACCTCGCCGAAGGAACCGTCATCGACTCGCCCACCCTCGCCCTGCTCGTCACCGCCGGAGAGTGGTCCGACCGCCAGTTGGGCGCATCCCGCAACATCGCCACCGCCAACGACCGGCTGTGGATGGCCACCGGCAACAACCTGCAAGTCGGAGGCGACATGGCCAGTCGCACCGTGCGCGTACACCTCGACCCGGACATGCCCCGCCCCGAACTACGCGACCAGTCCGGGTTCGGCATTCCGCACCTCGACCAGTGGATCACCCGACCGGCCAACCAACTCATCGTCCTGTGGCACCTGCTCGTGCTCGTGCTCGACTGGACCCGCCAGGGAGCCCCCCGCGTGACGGGGGTGTCGATGCGACAGTTCACCCCGTGGGCGCAGTACCTCGGCGGTTTCCTGGCTCACCACGACATCGACGGGTTCCTTGCCAACGCCGCCGACGTCCGCGAGATCGACCAAGGCGAACAGCGCTGGGGGGCGTTCCTCGCCACCTGGCACGACCGCCACGGCGACCGACCGATGACCGCCGCCGAGCTACGCAGCGACGCCGAACCGACGCACTTCGGCAGCGACCTGCACGACCCGTGGGACGGGCAGTTCATCACCACCGACTCCGGTCGCCTGCCCAACCCGCTGCATCTCGGCAAACTCCTGACCGGACAGTCCGGACGGTGGCGCGGCCAGTACGTCGTACGCACCGGCACCAACGACCGAGGCCGCGCCGTCTACTGGGCCGAACACCGCGACGACTAAAACCGCTGAACCAACTCGGCAATTCGGCAACTCCGCACAACTGGCCTCCGAGCTGGGAAAACAACCTGCCGAGTTGAAGTCATCGACAAAAGGCCAACTCGGCAACTCGGCATGATCATGCCGAGTTGAACCCCGTTTGCCGAGTTGCCGAGTTGCCGACCGAAACCAACTCGGCACGCGTTTCCGCAGGTCAACGGCACGTTTGCCGAGTTGCCGAATTGCCGAGTTGGTTCAGCCCCGCTCGCAAACGAGAAGGGCAGAACCCGCCCGGCGCGGCCCGACTACGACGACGGCCGCGTGGCCGCGTCCCGGGCCGCCTTGCGCTGCGCAGCGACCAGGCGGCGCTGCGCCGCCAGTTCCTGCTCGTGCCGCCGCAGCGCGGGCAGAACGTCCGACACGCCGAACGCCACCTTCGCGCCCACCAACTCGGCAATGCCATCGCTGTCAAGGCCGTAGGAGTGCAGGCTGTCGACCGCGTGCACCAGGGCAGCCGCTTGAACCGCCGGAGCCCACCGCGCCAGCACGTCCATCAAGTCCCCGAAGTTGTCGACCTTGACATACGGCGATCCCTGGTTGACGTCCCAGACGTCAATCAGGAACTCGTCACGGCCATCGACCATCCGCCGGAACGACTGAATACGCAGAGCCGACTCATCACCGCCGATCCCCAAAAACTCGGACCAGCCCTGCTGCTCCAGCCACTCCCTCACATCGACAGTGTCCGGCGCACCCTCAAACGGATTGAAGATCTCATAGCTCATCACCACATCCTGCCGGCACGACCCCACCCCGCCCAGCACCCGCACACCGCGCCGCGCGCCAATCTCAGCAAGACCGGCCCGCTCATAGCCACAGAGAAGAACCGACGCGTGGCCTAACCCCAACCCACCGCAGATCTTGGCTGTACGGCGCTCTCAGCGGGCTGCTCTGCGTCGTTCTGTAGCGACGCCTCCCTTTCCCTCCGCAGATGACCCAAGTCGACCGGAAAGCCCTCACCGTGCGTCTCAGACGGCCGCAACCCACGATCCGCCACTAAGGAGGCTCGCGCGTGAAGCCGGACACCCCCAAGCTTCACCAAGACAAGCCAGGCCCCCCCGGAACGCTTTACCGCCCCGCCGAAGTCGCCAAAATCCTTCGCTGTTCTGAGTGGTGGGTAAAAGAGCAGGCCCGGAACGGTCGAATTCCCTATAGCTGGATCGGGGGAAGCTACCGGTTCACTGACGTGCATATTGCTGAGATCGTTCGGCTGTTCGAACGCCGACCTGCTGTCGATATGTCATTGGGCCGTACGTCCACCCCACGCCACAGTCGATCAGAAGGCACTGATCCGGCAGTCCAGCTCAAGGCGCGACCGCCCCGCCGGGCGCGTCGTGTGGCCGAACAAGCACCCCTCGCTGCCTAGAAATTTTGTTTCCGGTGCCGCCCGGCCTCATGTCGGGCGGCACCGTGCTATAAGGAGGCTGGTTTGGGATACGCCGAGAATCGCGGAGATTACTGGCGAGGGCGGTACAAGACAACGTCTGGCAAGTACGGCACCGTCAGTGACGCGACCGGCGCAACCGTTCGCTTCCGCAATAAACGTGAGGCTGAACGCGCCGCCAACGACGAAGAGGCCAAAGTGCGTGCCGGCCGTCTTCGCAACCCGGCGGCAAGCCGGATCACCTTCGGCCAGTACGTCAGCTCGTGGTACGCCGCGCAGGATCTGGCCGCATCGACGTTGCAGAACTATAAGCGGCACATCGAGGAACACCTGTTGCCCGCGTTCGAGCACACGGCGATTGTTGACCTGACAGCCACGGACGTGGCTGCCTGGGTAAAGAAGGAAAGAGCGCTCGGCTATGCCGAGTCGAGTATCAAGACATGGCGCGCGACCCTTCACCTCATTTTTGCTGACGCTGTAGAAGAGGGACTACGGGATTCCAATCCCGCCACCCGTCGCCGTGGGCGAGGTAAACGCGCTGGCCGCTCACGCAATCGAGGCCCGGAGAAGGCCGTTACGGACCCGCTTGGCATCTTGCTACTTGCCGAGCGTGCCGCGCTCCTGTCCGGTCGCGATGACGAATTCACGGCCGTTGTGCTCAAGGGTTACACGGGCATTCGGTGGGGCGAACTGGTCGGACTGGAGACGCAGTACGTGCGTTCGACCGGTTTAAGAGTGGAGTGGCAGCTATACGAACTTGACACCGGCGAACTGCACCGCTGCCCGCCTAAGGATGATTCCCACCGTACGATCGATCTGCCGCCGTGGCTATTCGGGCTGGTGTCCGATCACATCGCGAGCACGGAACCCAAGCCCTGCCCTTGCCACGGACTGAAGTACGTCTTCGGCGGCTATCGTGCCGCTAACGGGGCGGCGCAACGACCAGGGCCGAAGCTTGTCGACGTTGCCCGCCGCGCGGGCGTATCGACTGGCACCGCCTCTGCGGCCATGAATCATTCAGAGGTCGTGCGGGAGGCGACGCGCGTCAAGGTTCTGGCTGCGGCCGAAGACCTCGGATATGTCCGTGGCGCTGGATCGTCGGGGGAGTTGGCGGCGCATTGGCGGCGCAACAGCTTCGCTACGTGGCTTTTCCACCCGTCGGCTACTGGCTGGTATCCGAAGAAGGCCCCGCAGGAGGCGCGACCGGTGCCGCTGCTGGCTGACCCATGGCCAGGTGTGCCCGCGCGTGGCCGGAACGCTGCCGCACGTGCTGATTCGTGTTGGCTGCCGATCGCGCCCGGTCTGACGCCGCACGGGCTTCGGCACACGCACAAGACGGTCATGGTCGGCGCGGGCATTCCTTCGAAGCTGATGGATGACCGGATGGGGCACGAGGATGGTTCGGTACAGGCTCGCTATTCGCACGTCACGCAGGACATGCGGCAACGCCTCGTGGTCACCCTCACTGACCTGTGGGAAGCGTCGCTCGCGGCCCGCCGGGAGATGTCGCCCGGCTCGCCCGTGGGTGCGCTAGACCGGCTGTTGAGAGTGCCTGCGTAAGAGTGCCCTGGGAGCCGCGCTTCCCAAGATTTTCTCCCAGATTTCTCCCGAGGGCATTCTCGGGAGACAGTTCAGGGCCGGTCCCCTTTGCGGGAAACCGGCCCTGAACTGGCCTTACCTCTGGTCGGGGTGGCCGGATTCGAACCGACGACCTCTTCGTCCCGAACGAAGCGCGCTACCAAGCTGCGCCACACCCCGAGGCGTGCCGACAAATAGTAGCCCACCCGCCTCGATGGTCAAACTCGGTACCCCCGCCGCTTGGCGGCGATCGCGGGCGGCCTAGGTCGTTGATCGACTCGGCTTCAGGGAAGCCGGGGTGTCGGCATGACCAGGACACCCCAACTCCCAGGAACCGGAGTCGATCAACGACCGCCCGGACCCGCGCGGCGGGCCGACCACGGTCAGCGGGGGATGAGGGTGAGGACGCTGGCCTCCGGGGGGCAGGAGAAGCGGACCGGGGCGGTCGGGTGGGTGCCGAGGCCGGCGGAGACGTGCAGCCAGGAGTCCGACCCGGGCCAGCGGTGCAGGCCGCGCGCCATCGAGCGGGGCAGGCCGCAGTTGGTCACCAGCGCCCCGAAGCCCGGTACGCAGACCTGACCACCGTGGGTGTGCCCGGCCAGCAGCAGCCCGAAGCCGTCCGCGGCCATCTGGTCGAGCACCCGTGGCTCGGGTGAGTGTGTCACCGCGATGGACAGATCGGCCGAGGAGGAGACCGCGCCGGCCACCGAGGGGTAGTCGTCCCGGTCGATGTGCGGGTCGTCCACGCCGACCAGGTCGAGTTGCCGACCGCCGGCCTTCAGCATGGTCCGGGCGTTGTTGAGGTCGGCCCAGCCGGCGCCGGTGAAGACCTGACGCAGCTCCTCGTAGGGCAGCTCGACGCCCTCGGTGTACTCCCGGTCCGGCAGGAAGTAGGTGAAGGGGTTCTTCAACACCGGCCCGGTGTAGTCGTTGGAGCCGAACACGAACGCGCCCGGGTAGTCCAGCAGTGGTTGCAGGGCCCGTAGCACTCCGGGCACCGCGCCCGGGTGGGCCATGTTGTCGCCGGTCACCACCACCAGGTCGGGGTCGAGGGCGGCCAGCGACGCCACCCAGCGCTGCTTGCGTGCCTGGTCGGGCATCATGTGCAGGTCCGACAGGTGCAGCACGCGCAGCGGCTCGGCGTCGGCCGGGAGCACCGGCACGTCGTACCGCCGCAGGGTGAACATATTGCGCTCGACGAGCGACGCGTACGCGAGGGTGGCCGCGCCGATCGTGGCGGTTCCGGCGGCGAGCCGGAATAGTGTGCGCTTTCGCATGGCGTTCAGGGTAGTTTGACCGTCCATGAGCACGCTGAAGGACCGCCTCACCGCCGACATGCGTTCCGCGCTCAAGGCGCGCGACGAGCTGACCACCTCCACGCTGCGGATGGCCCTGGCCGCCGTGGGCACCGCCGAGGTCGCCGGCAAGGCCAAGCGCGAGCTCACCGATGACGAGGTGCTCGCCGTGTTGACCAAGGAAGCCAAGAAGCGTCGGGAGGCGGCCACCGCCTTCGCCGATGCCGGCCGCGCGGAGCAGGCCGCGAAGGAGAGCGCCGAGGGTGAGGTGTTGGACCGCTACCTGCCCAAGCAACTGTCCGACGCCGAACTGACCGAGCTGGTGTCGGGGGCGCTCGCCGAGGGCGGCTTCACCGGGAAGGCCCAGATGGGCCCGGCGATGAAGGCGGCCCAGGCCGCGGTGGCGGGCCAGGCCGAGGGCGGTCGGGTCGCCGCCGAGGTACGCCGACAGCTCGGTCTCTGAGCCGGCCTGAGCCGGCAGAACCGGCAGTACGGCGACGGTCGACGCGGCCGTTCCGGACAGACGAACGGGCGGGCACCCGAGGAGGGTGCCCGCCCGTTGTGTCCCGTTCGTCGGCTCAGCCGCCCGGACGGCCGTTGCCCGGTCGACCGGGCTGGTTGCCGGGCGGACCGCCCGGGGTGCCGTCGCTGTTGCCCGGCGTGCCGCCGCCGCTGCTGACCTGGATGGTGACCAGACCACCCTTGATCGTGCGGCCGTCGGGGCTGGTGCCGGCCGCGTCGCCCGCCTTGCAGGAGGACGGCACCTTCGTGCTGGAGACGACCGGCTCGAAGCCGGCGCCCTTGAGCCGGGACTTCGCCTGGTCCACCGAAACGCACTTCACGTCGGGGATGCTGCGCTGGTCGCCCTCGGAGATCTTCTGACCCGGCGGCTCGAAGTCCATCCGCGGTTTGCCCTTCATCGCGTCCCGCAGCGTCTCCCACACCGGCGGGTTGATGCCGTCCTTCTCAGCGTGCTTCATCTTCACGTTGGTCTGCGGCCAGTCCGGGTCGGCCATGATGCCGGCGACCGCGTACTGCTTGGTCATCGCGACCAGCGCGGCGGTCTTCTCCGAGTCGGTGGTGCCGGACTTGCCGGCCACCGGGTAACCGACGTCGCCACGGACGTTTCCGGCGGTCGCCCCCGTGCACCGGGAGGACGACGACTTGTCACCGACCGGGCACCGGGCCGCGTCCACCGCGGCGCGGGCCACGTCGGTGCTGAACCGCTTCTCGCAGCGCGGGTTGGCGATGTCGAGCTTGTTGCCCTCCGGGTCGCGGATCTCCTGCACCGGAATCGGTTCGCAGTACTTGCCGTCCGCGGCGAGGGTGGCGTAGGCGTTGGCCAGGTCCAGTGGGGTGGTCTGCGAGACGCCCAGGGTGAACGCGCCCCACTGGTGCGCCCCCTTCTCCAGGTCCAGGTCTTCCTCGGACCGGAAGTTGATGCCCAGCCGCTTGGCTGCCTTGACCACGTTCTCGGCGCCGACCTGCTGTTGCAGCGGCACGAAGTAGGTGTTCACCGAACGGCCGAAGGCGCTCCACATGTTGTGTACGCCGGCCATGCTCTCGGTCGAGTTGGTGGGGCAGTAGAGGTTGGTGCCGGGGCAGGCCGCCGGGCCGGGGCGGATGATGTACTCCGACCTGAACTGCTTCGGCGCGTTGATCGTGTGGCTGAGCGGGATGCCCTTCTCCAGGGCCGCGACGATGGTGAACATTTTGAACGTCGATCCGGCCTGGTAGCCGGTGATGCCGTCGCCGCCGGTGAGCAGCGGGTTGACCGTCGCCGGGTAGTTGCCCCGGATCTTCTTCCGGCTCTTCGCCGGATCGCTGGAGAGCTTGTTCTTCGGGTTTTTCGGGTCGTCCAGCTTGAACTGCCGGTTGACCGCCAGCGCCCGGACCCGGCCGGTGCCGGGCTCGACCACCGCGACCATGGCGGCTTCCTTGCTGTTCTCGCTCTTGGCCTTGCGGACCGCCTTGTCGGCTGCCTTCTGCGCCTGCACGTCGATCGAGGTCACGACGGTGTAGCCGCCGCTCTTGAGCCGCCGCTCCCGGTCGTACGTGGTCGAGCCGAACGTCTCCTGCTGCATCCACCAGCGGTAGAAGTAGTCGCAGAAGAAGCCCCAGCTGTTGACGTTGGCCGAGACGCAGCCGTTGGGGGTGCGCTTGTCCTTCACCTTCAGCTCGACGGCCTTGGCGGCGTCGGCCTCCTGCGGGGTGATGGCCTTGATGTCGACCATGTTGTCGATGACGTAGTTGCGCCGTTCCAGAGCGAGCGGGTAACCGGCCTCGGTGGTCGGGTCGTTCGTCGTCGGGGCCTTGACCATGCCGGCCAGCAGGGCCGCTTCCTCGATCTTCAGCTTGCTCGGCGGCTTACCGAAGTAGACCTGGCTGGCGGCGAAGACGCCGTACGCGCCGTTGCCGAACGAGGCGAGGTTGAGGTAGCGGGTGAGGATCTCGTCCTTGGAGAACTCCTTGTCGACCTGGAGGGCCAGCCGCATCTCGCGCAGCTTGCGGGCGCTGGTGTCCTCGGTCGCCGCCACCACGTCGGCCGGGTGGGTGGCCGAGTAGGCGATGGCCAGCCGGACGTACTGCATGGTCAGCGTCGAGGCGCCCTGCCGGCCGGCGGCCTCGTTCTGGTTGTTGACGAACGCGCGGGCGACACCGTTGATGTCGACGCCGTTGTGCTTGTAGAAGTCGTGATCCTCGGCCGCGATGATGGCCTTCTGCATGTACGGCGAGATATCAGCGAGCTTGACGTCGCGCCGGTTCTCGTCGTACATCGTCGCGAGCGGTGTCTTGCCGTCGGAGGCAAGTAGGTAGCTGATCTGCGGCGCGCGGGCCACCGTCAGCTCCGTGGGCAGGGCGCCGAATGTTTCGGCACCGGCCTTGGCCGCCAAGCCGGACATCGCCACCGCGGGAAAGGCCGCCGCAGCGACCACTACGCCGGCCAGCAGGCCACACACGAGTAGCGATGCGGCGTTGGTCAGCACATTGTGGTCACGTTTCCGCATCCAGGTCACCTCGACAGGGTACGCGAGTAGGGAACGAGGGGCGCTGGGGCGTTCTTTCCCCATTTCCTGCGCGCGCTGCCCTCGTTGTGCTAAACGCACGACCCCCGGTGCTTGGTTGCGTGTGACCTGGCGTGAGTCTCCTCCGATTCAGGGAGGCGGCGCAGCGTTATCGCTGACCTCGGCGGGGTAACCGGCGGTCGAAGGCCCGGGAAGCCGGGAGTGTCCGGAATGATGGATTTCGCCGACAACGTTGCGTAATCAGTCGACTACAGAGCATGATGGGGGCGGCGACAGCGCCACATGTCGTCCGCGCCGCCTTGGGGAAGGCGAGCCGGGCGATCGGGGGGAATTGCCGGCTGACGTGCATCGACGAGGTCGGTAGGTACTGCAAGGGGGGACGTGTACACATGGGCATGATCACTGACTGGCCGTCACTGGCGGCATGTCAGAACGGGGACCCGGACGCGTTGTTCGTACAGGGCGCCGAACAGAACGTGGCGAAGCGGATCTGCCGGAGCTGCCCAGTTCGGTACGAGTGCCTGGCCGACGCGCTGGACAACCGGATCGAGTTCGGTGTGTGGGGCGGCATGACCGAACGCGAACGGCGGGCGCTGCTGCGTCGTCACCCGCAGGTGACGAGCTGGCGCAAGATGTTCGAGGCCGCGATGAAGAAGAACAGCAAGGACAAGGCCGGCAAGGACAAGATTCTCGTCAGCGCGGCCAACTGACACCGGTCACGGCCGGCTGATCGCCGCGCCGATCGTCCGCAGCCCGTCGACGTCGTGCACGTCGGCGGGCTGCGCCGTCACCGAGACCGCCGGCACCAACGGGAACGCCTCGGTGAAGCGCGCGGCGACCTGCTGCTCGCGTACCGCCTGGCGAGCCAGCGTCGCGTGCGCCCGCAGCACGTCGGCGGTGGCCTCATGCCCACCCAGCTCGGTCAGCCGCTCGGCGGCGACCCGGCTCTGCTCGGCGCCCAGCTCCGGGACCACCGGGCGGTGCACCCGGTTGAGCACCAGGCCGGCAAGCGGCATCCGCTCGTCGCGCAGCCGACCCGCGAAGTAGGCGGCCTCCCGGACCGCGTCCGGCTCCGGTGCCGCGACCAGCAGAAAGGCCGTCTCCCGTGCCTGCAGGATGCGGTACGTCTGCTCGGCTCGCTGCCGGAAGCCACCGAACATCGAGTCCAGTGCGGCCACGAAGCCGGACAGGTCGGTGAGCAGCTGTGCGCCGAGCACCTTCTGCACCACCTTCGAGAACATCCCGAACGAGGCCGTGACCAGGCTGAACATGCTCCGGCCGCCGCTGCGCGCAGGGGCCAGCAGCAGGCGCAGCATCCGGCCGTCGAGGAAACGGGAGAGTCGAGCGGGCGCGTCCAGGAAATCCAGTGCCGAGCGGGACGGCGGCGTGTCGACGACGATCAGATCCCACTCGCCCCGGGCGTGCAGCTGACCCAGCTTCTCCATCGCCATGTATTCCTGCGTGCCGGCGAAGGTCGAGCTCATCGCCTGGTAGAACGGGTTCGCGAAAATCTCCGCGGCCTTCGTCGGATCGGTGTGCTGAAGCACCACGTCGTCGAAGGTGCGCTTCATGTCCAGCATCATGGCGTGCAACTCGCCGCCGCTGGCCTCGACGTCGATCCCCTTGACCTGGCGCGGGGTGTTGTCCAGCTCGGTCAGGCCCAGCGACTGGGCCAGCCGGCGGGCCGGGTCGATGGTGAGCACCA
This sequence comes from Micromonospora sp. NPDC049645, assembly GCF_040675155.1. NCBI lineage: Bacteria > Bacillati > Actinomycetota > Actinomycetes > Micromonosporales > Micromonosporaceae > Micromonospora > Micromonospora sp. NPDC049645. The sequence goes on along the minus strand of NZ_JBFAOI010000003.1, from coordinate 571,650 downwards.
CCGTGCGCCGCCCGTGCTGCTCGGCGGCGCGCAGCGCCAACGCGGCGGCCGTGGTCGTCTTTCCCACTCCGCCGGCACCGCAGCACACGACGATCCGCACGCCGGGGTCGGCGAGGATCTGGTCGACGTCCAGCTGCGGCGCCGCGTCTTCGGAAGGCACCAATCGAGCGTATCGGGCCGGTGGGTGTGCGCGCCCGTGCTGCGCTCAGGTGTGAGTCATTCGGCGCGGACGAGGGCCCGGGCCAGCGTCGCGAGCCCCGCCCGGTCCACCCCGTCGGGCAGCAACGGCAGCTCGATCATCGGCAGCCCCAGCTCCACCAGGTCGGCGCGGAGCGAATCCTCCAGTTCGCGCCGGATGAACTGGTCACGTGCCTCGTCGTGCAACCCGGCCACGATGTCGCGATCGGCCGGCAACCCGGCGGCGACCAGCCCGCGCTTCAACTCGGCGGCGGTGACCGCCCGGCCGGCGGGCAGCGGGGGCCGGGTGCCGTTGACGATCACCTTTCCGACGCCGAAGCCGAGCGCGGTCAGGTCGGCGATCGCGTCGACCGTCTCCTGGATCGGCATCTCCTCCAGCAACGTGACCACGTGCACTGCGGTCATCGGGGACCGCAACAACGCGGCGACCCCCTCGCTCTGGGTCTTGATCGGGCCCACCTTCGCCAGCCGGGCGGTCTCCGCCGTCACGTTGAGGAACCGGCCGATCCGCCCGGTCGGCGGAGCGTCCAGCACCACCGCGTCGTACGCGCGTCGCTGCCCGGTGGTGCGGGTGGTGGCCTCCTTGACCTTGCCGGTGAGCAGCACGTCCCGCAGGCCCGGCGCGATGGTGGTGGCGAAGTCGATGGCACCCAGCTTGCGCAGCGCCCGGCCCGCCGCGCCCAGCTTGTAGAACATGTCGAGGTACTCGAGCAGCGCCTCCTCGGCGTCCACCGCGAGCGCCCGCACCTCACCGCCGTCGGGGGCGTCGGCGAGGTGTCGCTCCTCGTAGGGCAGCGGGTCGATGCCGAACAGCTGGGCGATGCCCTGCCGCCCCTCGACCTCGACCAGCAGGGTGCGCCGGCCACCGGCGGCGAGCGCGAGGGCGAGGGCCGCCGCCACGCTGGTCTTGCCGGTGCCGCCCTTACCGGTCACCACGTGGAGGCGGGCTGACCATCCGGTACCGGCCGGGTCGATCGGCCTTTCAGCTGCACACACCCGTCGAGCCTATCCAGGCTCGGCGGTCACGCGACCTCGCAGACCCACCAACCCGTCTTCTGCACCACCGTGAAGCGCAGCTCCTGGTCCGCCACCTTCTCGTCGGCGGTGGTCATGGTGAGCCGGGTGGAGACGGTGGCCCGTTCCCCGGTCTGGTTGTCCACCTTTGGGGTGGTCCACCGGAAGCGGGGGTTCTGGTAGGTGGAGGCGTACTTCTGCACCTCGGCCACCTTGGCGGCGATCTTGTCGTCGTCGCGCGAGGCGGCGCAGACCCGGCTGGCGGCCTTGGTCGCGTCGCGGTCCTTGTAGACCGCAGTGAGGAACTCGTCGACGGCGACACCCGGCTCCTTGGCCCCCTCGCCGGTCTCGGCGTTGCGCAGCGTCAGGAACGCCACCACACCGCCACCCACGCAGAGCACCATGATCACGACGAGTGCGATCGCCGCGATCAGCAGGCCGCGCTTCTTCTTCGGCTCGGCGGTCCCCGGGTAGGGCGGGTATGCCGGTGGGGGCGGCGGGATCGCGGCGGAGTTCGGGGTGCCCGGCCCCGCCGGCACGGCGGCCGACGTGAGACCACCGGGCGCCTCCGGCTGCCCGCCGCCAGCGCCGGGCTGCCCCGGAAAGGCCGGTGCGGTGGGCAGGGTGGGGAAGGCCGGCGAGGTGGGGGCGGTGGGGTGCGCGGGAAGCGCCGGCTGGGCGGGGGACGTGGGGAGGGCGAGCTGACCGGGCGCGGCGGGGGCCGGCTGGCTGGGGATGGCCGGCGCGCCGGGTTGACCGTCCGGACCAGGGTGGGCCGGAGGGTGAGCGGGTGAGCCGGCCTGGTCGCCGCTGGGCGGTTGGGTCATGTCGTTCCCCCAGGGGTGCGGCGCCCGCCGCCACCCCTGGCGCCGAGCGTGATCGAGCGGGCGGCCGGGCGCTGTGCGACCCGTCCGACCGGAAGGGTAGCGGTCGATGACCGGATCGGTGTCGCCCCGGCAGTGCCGCGGGGGTGCATCGATTCGAACTCCGTACCCGCGTCGAAAGCGGTGTCGGGCCTCCGACCTGCGGTGTGTCGCATATGTGACTGTTGGTAACGCCTTGTGCGCGTCCTGTTGGCGGGACCGTGGCCGCAGACCTACCTTCGTCCCGGTGCGGGGGGCCGGAACGGACGAATGGGTCCGGGCCGGAAGCATGGTCCGAGAGGTACGACCGGAGGCAGTGCATGCGCGACGCGGACAACATCCCTCGCACCCAGTTCCCGACGAACGACCGGCCGCGCCGGCCCGGGTCCGTGGTCGAGGCCGGCGGGCAGGCCACCAGCCAGCCGATCAACGAACGGTCGTACCGCCGGATGCCGGAGCAGACGGAGGCGGCTCGGGTGCCGAGCCAGCCCGCCGAACGGGCCCGGGACGACGACGAGCCGGGCTTCGTCATCCACCTGCCGATCCGGGTGCCGGATCTGACGGCGGCGACCGTGCTGGCCGGCCGGGTCGCCGTGTCCCTGGGCTTCCTGCCCGAGCTGGACGCCGGCGAGACCACGGTTTCCAACGCCGACGATCAGAACAACAGACACCGGGTCTTCTGTGACCTGCTGCTGCCCGACCGGTCCCGCTGCCCCCAGGGGTACGAGCACGAAGGGCTCTGCGGGGAGTTGCCGGCCGCGCCGGAGCAGCGTCCCGTGCCTCGTCCGGCCAGCGGACCGTAGGCTGTCCCTCGAACAATTCCGCACCGAGAGGGAGCCCTTCAGCGATGCAGAAGTGGGAATACTCCACGGTCCCGCTGCTGGTCCACGCGACCAAGCAGATCCTCGACAACTGGGGCGAGGACGGGTGGGAGCTCGTCGCCGTGGTCCCCGGCCCGAACCCGGACCAGCTGGTCGCCTACCTGAAGCGGCCGAAGGCGTGAGCGCGAGGCGTGCAGCGCGGCGCAGCCCCACGGTCGAGAACACCGGGGTGACGCGGTGAGCAACGGTCCGCACGCGAAGCTCGCCGAGCTGGGGCTGGAACTGCCCGAGGTCGTGCCGCCGGTGGCCAGCTACGTCCCGGCCGTGCAGTCCGGGCAGCACGTGTACGTCTCCGGCCAGTTGCCGATGGCCGAGGGCAAGTTGCTCGCGACCGGCAAGGTCGGCGCCGGGATCTCCGCCGAGCAGGCGAAGGATCTGGCCCAGCGGTGCGCGCTCAACGCGCTGGCCGCGGTCGACTCGCTGGTCGGCCTGGAGAACGTGGTCAAGGTGGTCAAGGTGACCGGTTTCGTGGCCTCCGCGCCCGGCTTCACCGGTCAGCCTGCGGTGATCAACGGTGCCTCCGACCTCTTCGGCATCGTCTTCGGCGAGGCCGGCCGGCACGCCCGCAGCGCCGTCGGGGTGGCGGAGCTGCCCCTGGACGCCCCGGTGGAGATCGAACTGATCGTCGAGGTCGCCTGACGCGTCCGTCCAGCATTCCTGCGGTCTTGCACTTCCGGCCCGGACGAAAGCCCTGTACCGGGATGAATCAGGGACGGCAAGTGCAAGGTCGTGGGGTGTGGCGGGCAGGGTCGTACGATCGCAGCCATGAGCGGGCACGTGACGGGGGCGGTGGCGGCGCTTGCCGACGAACTGCCCCGCTGGGTGACACTGCTGCGCGCGCCCAACCCGGGGCCGATGACCCTCGACGGCACCAACACCTGGGTCCTGCGCGCCCCGGCAGCCCGGCACGCCGTGGTGGTCGACCCGGGGCCGGCGGACGAGGGACACCTGGCCCGGATCGCCGAGCACGGCCCGGTCGGGCTGATCCTGATCACCCACGGCCACCCCGACCACACCGAGGGCGCCGCCCGGCTGAGTGAGCTGCTCGGCGGCGTGCACGTCCTCGCCGTCGACCCGGCGCACACCATCGGCGCCGAGCCGCTGACCGACCCGGGCGATTCGATCGGCGACCTCGGCCTGCACATCCGTCTGCTGCGAACACCGGGGCACACCGCCGACTCGGTCTGCTTCCTGGTCGAACACGGCGACGAGCGGGTCGTACTCACCGGTGACACCATCCTGGGCCGGGGCACCACCGTGGTCGCCCACCCCGACGGGCACCTCGGTGACTACCTGGCCAGCCTGGAGCTGCTCTCCGCGTACCGGGGGATCGTGGCGCTGCCCGGGCACGGCCCGGCGCTGGCCGACTGCGCCGCCGCCGCCGACTTCTACCTGGCCCACCGCCGGGCCCGGCTCGACCAGGTCCGGGCGGCGGTCGCCGCCGGCGCCCACACCCCCGCGGACGTGGTGGCGACGGTCTACGCGGACGTGGACCGCTCGCTGTGGTGGGCGGCCGAATGGTCGGTCCGCGCGCAACTGGAGTATCTGGGTGTCGGCACCGGGGAATCCGCGCCCGGGGCCAGTGGGTTGGAGCACATGTGACCTGCCCCGTGTGTGGAACCGTTGCCGTTCCCGGTGCGCGGTTCTGCCACAACTGCGGTGCCGCGCTGCCGGCCGCCGCGACGTTGCCGGCGGCCGAGCGCCGGGTGGTCACCGTTCTCTTCGGCGACCTGTCCGAATTCACCTCCTGGTCGGAGGACCTCGACCCGGAACGCGTCGGCGCGGTCACCGACCGGGTGCTCGCGGCCCTCGCCGGTGCGGTGAAGACCTTCGGCGGGCACGTCGACAAGCTGACCGGTGACGGCATCATGGCGGTCTTCGGCGCCCCGGTGGCGCACGAGGACGACGCCGAACGGGCCGTCCGGGCCGCCCTGTCCATGCAACGGGCCGTCCGCCGGGTGCTCGACGACGAGCGGGGCGGCGGCGCGCCGCTCGGGCTGCGCGTCGGGCTGAACACCGGTGACGTCATCGCGGGGATCCAGGCCGCCATCGAGTACACGGTCATCGGCGACACGGTGAACACCGCGGCCCGGCTCGCCGACGCCGCCGCGGTCGGGGCCGTCTACGCCGGTGGGCGCACCGCCGCGGCCACGCGCCACGTCTCCTCCTGGCGGGCACTGCGGCCGTTGCGGCTCAAGGGCAAGCGCGAGCCGGTCGAGGCGTACGAGCTGCTGGGTCTGCTGGACGCTCCGGGCACCCGCTCGGGGCTCGGCGACGAAGCGCCGTACGTCGGCCGGGAGACGGAGATCGGTCGGGTCGCCGGCCGGCTCGCCGAGGTGATCGACCAGGGTGACCCACGGGTGCTGCTGATGACCGCCGAGGCGGGCATCGGCAAGTCCCGGTTCGCCGCCGAGGTGGAACGCCTCGCCGCCGGGTACGACGTGGGCGCCGGCCGGTACGCGGCGCACACCGGCGCCCGGGTGCTCTCGGTGCGCTGTGCCGCGTTCGGTGAGCGGCGACGGCTCGCGCCCCTGGCCGACCTGGTGCGCGCCGCCGTCGGCCTGCCCAGCGACGCCTCCACCGCGCTGACCCGCCCGGCCGTGGAGGAGCGGCTGCGCCGGCTCGGGCAGCGGCTGGCCCGCTCGGGTGCGGAGACCGCGCCGATCGCCACGGAGCAGCTGCTCGCCCTGCTCGGCTACGCCGAACTCCCGGCGCACGGTGGCACCGACAGCGGCGAGTGGGGTGGATCGGGGGCTCCGCCCGCGGACGCCGAGGTGGTGCCGAGCGCGGTCGCCGACCTGCTCAGCGGGCTCGCCTCGGAGGCGCCGCTGGTGATCGTGGTGGACGACCTGCACGATGCCACCACCGAGACGATCAGCGCCCTCGGGCTGACCCTGTCCAAGCTCACCGGCCCGGTGCTGGTGCTGCTGCTCGGTCGCCCCGAGTTGGTGCGTACCGCGGGGGCGTTGACCCGGGTCGCGGACGCCGAGGTGCACTCGCTGCCGCCGCTGCGCGGGGCCGACGCGGCGCGGCTGCTCACCAGCTACCTCGGTGGCGGCAAGCTGCCGCAGGCCGACGCCGACCGGTTGCTCGCCACCGCGCAGGGCAATCCGTTCTACCTGGCCGAGCTGGTCACCCTGCTCATCGAACGCGGAGCGCTCACCACGGAATCAACGCGCGGGGCGCGCGCGACGGTGGAGCGGCCCGGCACCGGCGAGCGGGAACAGGGTGGGTCGACCGGCTGGCGGTTGGTGCCCGGTTCGCTGGGCAGCCGACTGCTCTCCCGGGACCTCGCGGCCGTGCTCGCGGCCCGGATCGACGCGCTGCCGCCGGACGCCCGGTCGGTGCTGCGCGACGCCGCGGTCACCGGTGACACGGTGCCGACCGGCGCGCTGGAGGCGATGCGCGAGCAGCGCGCCGGCCGCGACGGTCGGCCGTCGGCGGTGGTCGCCGTGGAGCTGGACCGCGCCGTCGAGGAGTTGCTGCAACGCCGGATGCTGCACCGCTCGCGTGCCGGCTACTCGTTCGCGACGCCGCTGATGCGGGAGGCCGCGTACGCCGGGGTGAGCAAGGCCGAACTGGCCGAGCGGCACGCCGCGTTGGCCCGCTGGGCGGCGCCGGCGGACGACGCCACCCCCAGCACCGTGGGCGGGTTCACCGACGAGGCCCGGGACGACTTCGTGGCGACGCACGTCGAGCGGGCCGCCACGCTCGCCGACGCGGTGAAGCTGCGCCCGGACGCGTCGGCTCGCGCGGTGGTCCCGCTCGGCGTCGCCGCGCTCGGTCGGGCCGCCCGTCGGTCGCTCTCCGCCGGGGAGCCGGCCATGGCCGTCGAGTACGCCGAGCGCGCCACCGAGCTGGCCCGCGAGGGGGTGCCGGCGGCCGATCGGGTGGTGCACGCACGCGCGTTGCTCCAGGTCGGCCGGGTCTCCGACGCGTTGGCGTACGCCGAGAAGATCGCCGCGAACGCGGGAGACGAGATCACCCGGGTCAACGCCCTGCTGTTGGCCGGGCAGGCCCAGGAGACCCTCGGTGATCAGGGCCGGGCGGTGACCGCCTGGCAGGAGGCGTTGCAGGTGGCCACGGCGGGTCAGCTGCCCATCCAGCGCGCCACCGCGATGCGCCGGCTCGGCATGGCCGACTTCGTGGCGGGGCGGCTGAGTCAGGCGAGCAGCCGGTTGGCCGCCGCGTACCAGGTCAGTCTCGGCGCGCAGGACCGACGCGGGCAGGCGTGGTCGCTGCAGAACCTGGCCTGGGTCACCACCACCCGGGGTGACTTCGCCGGCACCGACGCGGTGCTCGGTCGGGCCGCCCGGCTCTTCGCCGAGCTGAAGGACCCGTACGGGCGGGCCTGGCTGCGCGGCACCACCGCGTTCGCCCGGTTGCTCGCCGGCCGTCTGCGCGAGGCGTGTCGGATGGCGCAGGTGTTCCTGCCGTTCGGCGAGCGGGTCGGTGAGGCGTGGGCGGTGGGCACGTTGCGGGCGGTGGCCGCGTTCGCCACCGCCGAGCTGGGTGACCTGGCCGAGGCGGACCGGGAGGCCCGGCGCGCGTACCGGGAGTTCGCCGCCGCCTCCGACGACTGGGGACGCGGGTTCGCCCTGGTGGTCCGGGCGGTCGTGGCGCGCGGGCTGGGCGAGCCGGAGCACGCGGCGGACCTGCTCACCGACGCCCTGGCGTACGCGGAGCGAACCTCGCACCCGCTGCTCACCGGGATGGCCGGCACGCTGCGGGGCTTCGTCGCGTTGGACATGGGCGACTGCGCGACGGCCGAACGGGTCGCCCGTGCCGTGCTGACCGCCGTGGAACCGCACAACCCGCAGGCGCCGGCGCAGGTGGCACCCCGGGTGCTGCTGGCGACGGCCCGCCTCGCCGCCGGCGACTCGGCGACCGCGGTCGGGTTGCTCGCCCCGGTGGCCACGGCCGCCGCGAACGCGCCTTCGCTGCTCTTCTCCCGCCGCCAGACGATGGCCCAGTACGCTGCGGCGTTGCTCGCTCACGGTCAGCGGGAGCAGGCGTTGGACTGGGCCCGCCGGGCGGTCACCGCACCGGCCGAGGACGTGCGGAGCCAGGTGATCGCGGCGAGTGTGCTGGCCGAGGCGCTGGCCGCCACCGGACGTCCGGCGGAGGCCCTGTCCTGCGCCGACGAGGCGGTCCGCCTGGCGTACGCGACCGAGCAGCGCAGCGAACGAGCGGCGGCGGACGCCCTGCGCGCCCGCCTGGCCGCCCTGGTCTGACCACCCGGCCGGGGTGGGCAGGTTTTGCCGGTTCCGGGGATGTGGTGGTCGGGGTGAGGGGCTAGCGTGTCACCACCGTGTGCGGGTCCACAGTGGTGACCCTCGCCGTGCCTGGGGAGGCTCTTCATGAAGCTGCCGCGATCCATCGCGGGCTGGACCATCGCGGTCTTCGGCGTGTTGGCGCTGGTCATGGGTGCGGTGGGGCTGCTCTGGCCGGAGGCGCAGCTGCGCATGCTCGGGTTCGAGGTGCCGGAGACGCGGGCCGTCGGTGACCACACCGGGACGTTCCTGCTGGCGTCCTCGATGGCGGCGTTCAACATGGGCGTCTACTACCTGCTCGCCACGGTGACCGAGTGGCGGGTGTTCTACCGGTTCACCGTGGTCTTCCGGCTGGTCACGTTCACCGTGTTCACCATCGCGGTGCTGGCCGACATCGCTCCCGACCGGTTCTTCGGGGTGGCGGCGTGGGAGGGGCTGGGGGCCGTGGCCACCGCCGTCGGCCTACGCCTGGACGCCCGCCGGGGTGTCCCGGCCGGCGGTGCCACATCGGCCGAGGGTGCCAGGACGACCGCGGTCGCCGAGGAGGGTACCGGTCCCGCCGATGCCGCTTCGGCGGACGCGGCGCGCTGAGCCATCGGTCGGGTTGGGTATTTTCGAGCGGTGACCGACACCCCGACCGGCGGCCCGCCAGTGCCGATCGTGCCCGGTCTGACCGATCTGCGGGTATTTGCCCGGGGTGGGTACGCGACCGTCTACCAGGCCACCCAGATCTCCGTGGGGCGCGAAGTCGCCGTCAAGGTGGAGAACCGGACGCTGGACAGCGAGCGCGACCAGGCCCGCTTCCTGCGCGAGGCGCGGGCGGCCGGTCGAATGTCGTCACACCCGCACGTGGTGGACCTCTTCGACGTGGGTGTCACCGTCGATCAGCACCCCTACCTGATCATGGAGCTCTGCGACGGCTCGTACGCCGAACGGATGCGCACCTCACCGCTCGGCCCGGTGGAGGCCCGTGACCTCGGCATCAAGATCGCAGACGCGCTGGCCCACTCGCACGCCGCCGGGGTGCTGCACCGGGACGTGAAGCCGGCCAACATCCTCTACTCGCCCTTCAACTCCGCGGTGCTCGCCGACTTCGGGCTCGCCGTTCTCGCCGAGCACCGGGACGCCTCGGTCACCCTGGAGGTGCTCACCCCGGCGTACGCGCCGCCGGAGATGTTCAGCCACAGCCCGCCGTCGCCCGCCGTCGACGTGTACGCGCTCTGCGCCACCCTGTACGCGGTGATGCACGGTCGACCGCCGCGCTGGCAGTCCGAGCGCAACCCGAGCCTGGTCACCGTCCTGGAGATGTTCAACCAGCCGCTCCCCGCCCTGCCCGGCGTACCGGACGAGCTGATCGACGTGCTGCGCGCCGGCATGGCCAACGACCCGGCCGAGCGTCCCTCCGCCCTGGAGTTGCACGACCTGCTCGCCAGCCTGCCGCTCGGCACGCCGGCGACGCCGGTCAGCGGCGCTCCGGTCGGCGGTGGCGCGACCCTCTCCGGCCCGTACGCGGCCAGCCAGCCGGTGCCCCGCCCGCCCGTCGAGGACACGCAGCGGGTCGCGCCCACCGGCCGGCGCTGGCGGCGCTGGCTCTTCGGAGGTGCGGGTGTGCTCGCGCTCGCCGCCTCCGCGACCGCCGGGGCCTGGGTCGCCGACCGGGCGCCACCACCCACCCCGTACCCGTCGGCCACCCAGATCGCCGCGCCGGCGACCGGGGCGCTGCCCGGCTGCGCCACCGGCGCCGGTGCGCCCACCGCGCTGCCCGAGGGCGCCCGGTGCCTGCCCGAGCTGGAATGCTTCGGCCCGATGCGGATCCGCGGCAGCCGCGCCGAGGCGGCGCGACTGTCCTGCGCCGGCCCACACACCTGGGAGACGTACGCCGAGGGCATCCTGCCGGTGTCACTGGTCGGCGCCGACTACGACGAGGTGGTCGCCGCCGAGCCGGTACGACAGGTCTGTAGCGCCACGACGTTTCGGCTGACCACCGGGATCAGCAAGCCGACCGGCTGGCATCTGGAGGTGCTACCGCCGGTCGACGGCAGCATCGACCGGACCTACCGGTGTCTGGCGGGGCGGGGCGTCGACGCGCTCACCGCGCCCACCCTCACCGGCCGCTGAGCCCGTTCGACCCGCGCCGCCGGTCACGCACCGCACGCAACGCGTCCCGACTGTCGAGTGCGTCGAGGGTGTCCGCGTCGATCCCGTACGGCATCAGCTCGGGCGGCCCGACAGTCGCCGACCGGTCCACCGGCTCCGGGTCGTCGACCTGACGAGCGGCGGAGACGGCGACCCCGGTGACCATGGTCAGCAGCACGCAGAGCAGCGCGAGGACCACGCCGAGGAGATCCTGCCGGCGCCACACGACCAGCATGACCAGCGGTGCGAGGGCGCCCAGCGCCGCGAGCACCGCCACCGTACGCGCATCGGGTCTGGACAATCGACTCACCCGTCCAGCATGTCGTCACGAGGCCGGCTGTCAACCGCGAAGCCGACCGCCGCGCCGATCGACGTCGATCCGAGCGGCCCGCCCGACATGATCGGTGGCATCCACACGGATTGGACGAGAACCGCTACTCTCGGTGTCCCGCAGGCTCTTTCAGCAGCGAGGTCGCCCATGAACTCACGCAGTTCGCAGTCCCGGCTCCGCTCGATCGCGTCGACGTTGGCGGTCGCCCTCGCGCTGGTGCTCGCCGCCGCCGCCGGGTGCGACAGTCGCAAGGAACCGGACCTGCCCTCGGTGCAGGAGAAGATGCGCGAGACACACATCTACGGCCAGTCGAAGCTGCGGATCGGTGTCGCCACGAACGAGCCACTCATGGGTGAGCTGCGCAACGGCCAGCACGTCGGGTTCGACGTCGAGATCGCCCGGTACATCGCGGCCTCCCTCGGCTACGAGGGGGACCAGCGGCTGGAGTTCGTCTCGGTGGCCACCGAGGACCGCATTCCGTCGCTACAGGGCGGCACCGTCGACCTCGTGGTCTCCAGCTTCTCCATGACCGAGGACCGTAAGCAGCTGGTCAGCTTCGCCGGGCCGTACTTCGTCACCACGCAGGAGGTGATGGTGCCGGTCCGACTCAAGGACAAGGTCCGCACCATCGAGGATCTGCGCGACCCGGTCTACAAGGTCTGCACCAGCGGTGGCTCCACCACCGAGGCCGAGCTGGAGAAGCACCAGGTCAAGACGTTCGTGGTCAAGGACGTCGGCGACTGCGTCGATGGCATCCGGAAGGGCCGGTACGACGCGGTCAGCTCCGACGAGTCGATCCTTGCCGGCTTCCTGGCCAGTTTTCCGAAGGAGTTCGAGATCGTCGACATGCCGTTCGGCACCAGCGAGTTGCTGGGCATCGGCGTGCCGATCGGCGATCCGGCTCTGCGGGACCTGGTCGCGTTCTTCCTACAGAAGAGCTACGAGCAGGGCCGCGACGGGCAGGCCAGTCCCTGGCTGACCGCGTACAACCGGACCCTGGGCCCGTGGCTGAAGGCCGAGAAGCGCCAGCCGCAGCCGTTGGAGGTGCCGAAGCTGGTCGACTTCGACGACAAGGCGCCGGCGAAGTGAGCGCGGCGCCGACCGCCACCGGCGGCGACGGCCCGGTCCCGCCGCCCCGCGCGTCCGTGCCCGACGACTCGACGACGGCCGACGGTACGGCGTCGTCGTCGATCGCCGATCAGCCAGCCACCGGCGCGTCGGGTGACGTCGCCTGGCCGGCCGGGGTGCCGGTCGCCGCGCCCGCCGCGCCGGTCGTCGCCGAAATCGAGCCCGGTCGGGTCCGCTGGGATCCGGCGGAGCGACGCGCCCGCGCCAGCCAGTCGTTCTGGACGGCCGTGGTGGGCGTCCCCGCGATCTTCTCGGTGCTCCGCCTCGGTGTGGAGGCCGGCGGCGAACTCCAGACCACGCTGCTCCTGGTGGCCAACGTCGGGCCGGTCAACCTGCTCGCCGGCTTCCTGACCACGGCGGCCCGGCTGCTCTCCACCGGGCTGGTCGCCGTCTTCGCGCTCGGCGCGGTGCTGGCGGTCAGCGCGGACCGCCTTCCGCCGGGCACCCGTCGTCGCCCGCTCTTCGCCCGCTGGGCCGACATCACCCCGGCCTGGGTGGTGCTGGCCAGCTTCCTGCTCGCCCTGATCACCTGGCCGTTGCTCTATCTTCCGTTGCTGTTGCCGGCGTTCGCGGCCGCGTTCCAGCTGCGCCCCGGGCGACTGCATGAGCGGCTCGTGCCTCGGCTGTTGCTGATCGGCGCGGTGCTCGCCGGGTACGGCTGGCTGATGCTGCCAACGCTGCGTGACGCGGTGCAGCAGGGCGATGAGTGGCTGGTGCTGGCGCTCCTCGTGGTGCCTCCGTTGCTGGCCCTGTTCATCGCCGGGCCGCTGCCGGGGCTGGTGATCCGGCCGCTGGCGTCGGTGACCGAGGTGGCGGTGCTGGCCACCCTGGTCTGGGCCGCGGTGCCGGTGATCAGCACACCGGTGTTGCCGCTGACCGTCACCACGGTGGGGCCGGAGAGCGGGCCCACCGAGGACGTACGCGGGCACGTGGTCACCACCGACGACGTCAACATGGTGATCCTCCAGGAGAAGGGCGGCGTCCGGTACGTCCCGGTCGGTCTGGTCCGCGCCCAGGTGCTCTGCCCCAGCGAGGAGGAGTTGCCCCGTCACCAGCTGCGCATCCTCGACTTCCACGTCGAGGATTCCCTGCTGGAGGGCATGGGCCGCCGGGTCCGCCCGGTGCACCGCATCGACGCCGCCTGCCGTACCCCGGCCTGACGGCCGTCGCCGGGCCGTCGCCGGGGCGTCGCCGGGCGTGATCGACTCGGTTTTCAGGAAATCGGGGCGTTAATGGCCCTCGAACACCCCGAAATCAAGAAAACCGAGTCGATCACACCCGGGCGGCAGGCAGGCCGGGGGTCAGTACGACTTGTCCTGGCCGAGGACGTGTTGGGCCACGAAGTTGAGGATCATCTCGCGGCTGACCGGGGCGATCCGGCCGGCCCGGACCGCGCCGAGCAGGGTCGCCACCCCGTACTCGGTGGTCATGCCGGCCCCACCGAGCACCTGGACGGCGGTGTCCACGGCGAGCGCGGCGGCCTCCCCGGCGGCGTACTTGGCCATGTTGCCGGACACTCCGGCCTCCAGGTCGCGGCCGGCGTCGTACAGGGTGGCCGCCTTCTGGATCATGAGGCGGGCCAGCTCCACCTGCACCGCCGCGTGGGCCAGCGGATGCGACACCCCCTGGTGCGAGCCGATGCTCCGACCACCCCAGACCTTGCGGGTGGCGGTGTACTCGCTGGCCCGCTCGATGGCGTACCGGCCGGTGCCGGCACCCATCGCGGCCACCGTGATCCGCTCCGGGTTGAGCCCGGCGAAGAGCGCCGGCAGCCCGGCGTCCAGCGACTCACCGAGCAGCGCGTCGGCGGGCACCCGCACGTCGTCCAGGTAGAGCAGGAACTGGTTCTCCGGAGACACGATCTCCATGTCCAGCTTGGAGCGGGTCAGCCCCGCCGCGTCGGTCGGCACCAGGAACAGCGCCGGCTTCAGCCTGCCGGTGGAGGAATCCTCGGTACGGGCCACCACCAGCACATGACCGGCCTCGTCGACCCCGGAGATGTAGCACTTGCGGCCGTTCAGCAGCCAGCCGTCGCCGTCGCGGCGAGCCACCGTGCCGAGCCGGTGGAAGTTCGACCCGGCCTCCGGCTCGGTGATCGCGAAAACGATCTTCTGGGAGCCGTCGGCGAGGCCGGGCAGGTGCCGCTTGCGCTGCTCCTCGGTGCCGTGCCGGTACAGCACCGTCGCCGCGATGGCGGGGGAGACCACCAGCAGCAGCAACGGGCAACCCGCCGCGGCCAACTCCTCGCAGACGATGGCCAGCTCGGTGATGCCGCCGCCCCCGCCGCCGTACTCGGTGGGGATGTTGACCCCCAGGTAGCCGAGCCGTCCGGCCTCCGCCCAGAGTTCGGTGGTGTGCTCGCCGGCCTTCGCCTTCTCGACGAAGTAACCGTGGCCGTAGCGGCGGCCCAACGCCCGCACGGCGTCGCGCAGCTGGTCCTGCTCGGGAGTGAGGTCGAAGGTCATCGGGGGTCCTCCTCGGGGCTCGACGGCTCCGGGTCGTGGTGCGACGCGGGGAGGTCGTCGAGAACGGCAAGCACGGCGCCGGTCCGCACCTGAGCGCCGGTCGGCACGGGCAGCTCGGCGACCACGCCGTCGACCGGGGCGAGCACGGGGTGTTCCAGCTTCATCGCTTCCAGGGTCAGCAGCGGTTCGCCGGCCGTGACCCGCTGGCCGACCTGGACGTGCACCCGGGTCACCGCGCCGGGCAGGGGCGCGAGCAGCGACCCGGCCGCCACCTCCGCGGTGGGCAACGGGAGGCGCGGCAGCTCGGTCAGGCTCGCCGACCCGTCCGGGCCGTCCACGAAAACCGCCGACCCCACCCGGTGTACGCGGTACCCGCGCCGAACCCCGTCGACGTCGAACACCACCCGGGCGGGGGTGGCCTCGACCAGCACCACGGTGGGCCGCTCGGCGGAATCCTCGGCCGGCGGGTTGCTGGACCAGTCGGCGAGCCGTCCGGCCCGGTCCAGCCGGTAGTGGATCTCGACCTCGTGGCCGTCCGGTCCGACGAAGCGGGTGACCTGCGCAACGGCGGGCACGTTGCGCCAGCCGGAGGGAAGCCCGGAGAGCACCGGCGCGGTGGCCCGACGGTGCGCGGCGCCCGCCAGCGCGGCGGCAAGGGCGGTGACCGGGACCTGGTCGGCGGGGAGCAGCGGTTCGAAGACCTCCGGGTGCCGGTCCAGGAAACCGGTGTCGATCTCCGCAGCCGCGAACTCCCGGCTGCGCAGCACCCGCACCAGCAGATCGCGGTTGGTGGCCACCCCGTGCAACTCGGCCCGGGACAGCGCGCCGGCCAGCAACCGGGCCGCCTCGGCCCTCGTCGGTGCCACGGCGATCAGCTTGGCGAGCAGCGAGTCGTAGTGGACCCCCACCACCGATCCCGCCACCACGCCGGAGTCGAGCCGCAGGCCTGACCGCTGGAGCCAGCCGAACTCGCGGTCCACCCCCGGCACGCTGAAGCGGTGCAGGGTGCCCGTGGCGGGCCGCCAGCCCAGCGCCGGCTCCTCGGCGCAGAGCCGTACCTCGATCGCGTAGCCGCGCGTGGCGGGGTAGTGGTGGGGCTCGGGCAGCGGGGCACCCTCGGCCACCAACAACTGCATCCGGACCAGGTCCAGCCCGACCGGGGTGATCAACTCGGTGACCGGGTGCTCCACCTGGAGCCGGGTGTTCATCTCCAGGAAGAAGAACTCGCCGGTCGGGGCCAGCAGAAACTCGACTGTGCCGGCCCCCACGTAGTCGACCGCCCGCCCGGCAGCCACGGCCGTCTCGTGCAGCCGCTCCCGCAGCCCCGGCGGGAGATCCCCGGGCGCCTCCTCGATGATCTTCTGGTGCCGGCGCTGGATCGAGCACTCCCGGACGCCGAGGGCCGCCACCGTCCCGTGGGCGTCGCCGAAGATCTGCACCTCGACGTGCCGGCCGCGCTCGACGTACCGCTCGATGAAGACCGTGCCGTCGCCGAACGCCGCAGTCGCCTCGCGGCGCGCGGAGGCGACGGCCTCGGCCAGGTCGTCGGCCGCCCGGACGATCCGCATCCCCCGGCCACCGCCGCCGGCGGACGCCTTCACCAGCACCGGGAAGCCCGTGACCTCGTCGGTGTCGGTCCAACTGGGCAGCATCGGCACACCCGCGTCGGCGAGCAGCGCCTTCGCCGCCAGCTTGTCGCCCATCGCGGCGATCACCTTGGCCGGCGGTCCGACCCAGGTCAGCCCGGCGTCGGTCACCGCCGCCGCGAACTCGGCGTTCTCGGCGAGGAAGCCGTAACCGGGGTGGACGGCGTCCGCGCCGCTGCGCCGGGCCGCCTCCAGGATCTTCTCGACCCGCAGGTACGTCTCGGCCGGCGTGTTCCCGGGCAGCCGCACCGCCAGGTCGGCCTCGGCGACGAACGGCGCGTCGGCGTCCGCGTCGGAGTACACGGCGACGGTCTGCACGCCCACCGCTCGGCAGGTGGCGAAGACCCGGCGGGCGATCTCGCCCCGATTGGCCACGAGCAGTCTGGTGATCATGTCAGCCCCTCAGTGCCGGAAGACGCCGAAACCGTCGGCGCCCCTCACCGGTCCGTTGTGGATCGCCGAGAGGCAGAGCCCGAGAACCGTCCGGGTGTCCCGAGGGTCGATCACCCCGTCGTCGTAGAGCCGGCCGGACAGGAAGAGCGCGCCGGACTGCGACTCGATCTGCTGCTCGACCATCATCCGCATCGCCGCGTCGGACTCCTCGTCGTAGTCACGCCCCCGGGCGGCGGCCGCCTGCCGGGCCACGATGGACAGCACTCCGGCGAGCTGCGCCGGGCCCATCACCGCCGACTTCGCGTTCGGCCAGGTGAACAGGAACCTCGGCTCGTACGCCCGGCCGCACATGCCGTAGTTGCCGGCCCCGTACGAGGCGCCCAGGTTGACCGTCAGGTGCGGCACCGTCGAGTTCGACACCGCGTTGATCATCAGAGCGCCGTGCTTGATGATGCCGCGCTGTTCGTACTCGGTGCCGACCATGTATCCGGTGGTGTTCTGCAAGAAGATCAACGGGGTGTCCGAGGCGTTCGCGAGCTGGATGAACTGGGCCGCCTTCTGCGCCTCCGCGCTGAACAGCACCCCCCGGGCGTTGGCCAGCACCCCCACCGGGTACCCGTGCAGCTCGCCCCAGCCGGTGACCAGCGCGTCCCCGTACGCCGGCTTGAACTCGTCGAAGTCACTGCCATCGAGGATCCGGGCCAGCACCTCACGGGGGTCGAACGGCACCTTCAGGTCGGCGCTGGTGATGCCGAGCAGCTCCTCCGGGTCGTACTTGGGTGGCCGCGGCACCGCCGTACGCGGCGACGGGCCCTGCTTGCGCCAGTTCAGCCGGCGGACGACCTGCCGGGCCAGCCGGATGCCGTCCCGCTCGTCGGTGGCCAGGTAGTCGGCCAGCCCGGACGTGCCGGCGTGCATCGCCGCGCCGCCCAACGACTCGTCGTCGGTGACCTCACCGGTCGCCATCTTCACCAGTGGCGGACCGGCCAGATAGACCTGCGACCGGTCCCGAATCATGATCACGTGATCGGACATCCCCGGCACGTACGCGCCACCGGCCGTGGCGTTGCCGAAGACCACGCTGACCGTGGGGATGCCCGCCGCCGAGAGCCGGGTCAGGTCACGGAACACCCGACCACCCGGGATGAAGATCTCCGCCTGGGTGGGCAGGTCCGCCCCGGCCGACTCGACCAGGTTGACCATGGGCAGCCGGTTGGCCAGGGCGATCTCGCCGGCCCGCCGGGTCTTGGCGAGCGACCACGGGTTGACCGCGCCGCCGCGTACCGTCGGGTCGTTGGCGACGATCAGGCACTCCACGCCCTCGACCACCCCGATGCCGGTCACCACGCTGGCTCCGACCGGGAAATCCGTGCCGTACGCGGCCACCGGCGACAACTCCAGGAACGGGCTGTCCGCGTCCACCAGCAGCTCGATCCGCTCCCGGGGGAGCAGCTTGCCGCGCTTGTGGTGGCGGGTCACGTACTTCTCGCCGCCACCCGCCCGCGCCTGGTCCAGCGCGGCGTCCAACTCGGCCAGCCGCTCCAGCAACGCCGCCCGGTTCGCCGCGTACCCGGGCGCGGACGGGTCGACCGCGCTGTCCAGGATCGTCACCGTGCCTCCTTCGTTCGCGACTGCGGGGCTCGCAAACCCGGCTCACTCCTCGCGCTCACAGACCCATGCCCTTCGCGATGATCTCGTTCATGATCTCGGTGGTGCCGCCGCCGATGCCGAGGATCCGCGCGTCGCGGTAGTGCCGCTCCACCTCGGCGTCGCGCAGGTAGCCGAAGCCGCCGTGCAGCTGCAACGCCTGGTCGACGACGTGGTCGCAGGCGGCCACCGCCACGTTCTTCGCCATCGCCACCTCGGTCACCACCGGCTCGCCGGCCGCGACCCGACCCGCCACCTCGTGCACGTACGACCGGGCCGCCTCGGCGCGCGTGTGCATCTCCGCCAACCGGTGCCGGATCAGCTGCCGGCTCGCCAGCGGACGCCCGAAGGTCTCCCGGTCCCGACACCAGCGGACCGCCAGCTCGACGCAGCGCTGCGCGGTCGCGTACGCCTGGGTGGCCAGCGAGAGCCGCTCCGCCGCGAAGTGCTGCATGATGGCCAGGAAACCGGTGTTCTCCGCGCCGATCCGGTTGGCCACCGGCACCCGCACGTCGACGAAGGACAGCTCGGCCGTGTCCGAGCAGTGCCAGCCCAGCTTCTCCAGCCGGCGTCCCACGGTGAACCCGGGCGACCCCTTGTCGATGACCAACAGGGTGAGCCCGCCGCTGCCGGGGAAGTCGGTACACACCGCCGTGGTCACGAAGTCGGCCCGGTGCCCGCTGGTGATGTACGTCTTCGACCCGTTCACCACGTAGTGGTCGCCGTCGCGCCGGGCGGTCGTGCGGATGCCGGCCACGTCGGAACCGCCGTCCGGCTCGGTGACGGCCAGCGCGCCGATCATCGTGCCGGACAGGGTGGGCCGGACGTACCGCTCGATCAGGCCGTCGTCCCCCGGGGACGAGGTGCGGCCGAGCCGACCGCCCAGCGAGCCACCGGTGCGGGCGCCGGCCGCCGCGACCATGTGCGGCAGCGCGATGCCATGCGTGAACAGGGCCGCCACCAGCCCGGACGAGCCGCCGGCGCGGATCATCTCCTCGGTCACGATGATCGAGTCGAGCAGGTCGCCGCCGCTGCCACCAACCGACTCCGGGAAGCCGATGCCGAGCAGGCCGAGCTTCGCGGCGGTCGCGTGCAGCGCCCGGGGCACCTCGCCGGCCCGTTCCCAGTCGTCCAGGTGCGGCAGCACCTCCCGGGTCACGAACGCCCGGGTCAGCTCGCGCAGCTGCCGACGCTCGGGGGTGTCCACGATGCTCACGGCTCGACTCCGGCGGGCAGGTCGACGATTCGGGCACGCAGCAGCTCACCGAGCGCCTTGGCCTGCGGGTCGAACCGGGTCGACGCGGCCACCCCCGCCCCGAGCAGACCCTCGATCACGAAGTTGACCGCACGCAGGTTCGCCAACTCGTAGCGCCGCACCGACAGCGACGCAATCTCCGGCAGGAGTTCGGCCAACCGCTGCACGGTCAACCAGCTCCGCAACCACGCGTACCCGGCGTCGGAGCGCGCCCACACACCGAGGTTGGCGTCCCCGCCCTTGTCCCCGGATCGCGCGCCGACCAGCTCGCCGAGCGCCCCGCGCCGGATCGGGCCGACGACCGCCGCGTCGCCCCCCGGGGCCGTCTCGTCCCGCGCCGTGGCTGCGGTGCGGATCGGCGGGGCGATCGGCACCCGCTCGCCGTCGGGCAGCACCGCGACGTGCGCCACCGCGTCCTGCGGCACCGCGTCGGCGGTGAAGACGCCGTACGGTGTCGCGTCCCCGGGCAGCGTGGTCAGCGTGCAGCCCGGGTACGAGGCCAGCGCCAGTTCCACCGCGGCGGCCGAGAACGCCCGCCCGGCCCGTGTCCTGTCGCCGTCACGCAGGTGTACGTGCAGTAGCGCACTGGCCGCCTCGGTGTCGGCGGCGTCCGGGTGGTCGGTTCGGGCCAGGGTGAACTCCAGCCCGTCCTTGCCCACCGCCTCCTCGATCTGTCCCCGGACCAGGGCCGCCTTCGCCTCGATGTGCAGACCGCAGAGGACGAACGTCATCGAGTTGCGGAAGCCACCGAGGTTGTTGACGCCCACCTTCAACGTGGGCGGTGGCGGCGTGCCCCGTACCCCGGAGACCCGGACCCGGTCGGGCCCGTCGGGATGCAGCGTCACCGTGTCCAGTCGGGTGACCACGTCCGGCCCGAGGTACGCCGGCCCGCCGATCTCGTAGAGCAGTTGGGCGGTGACGGTCTCCACGGTGACCGCGCCGCCGGTGCCCGGATGCTTGGTGAGCACCGTCGAGCCGTCGGGGTGCACCTCGGCGATCGGGAATCCGGGCCGGTGACCGCCGTCGGGCAGTTCGGTGAAGAAACTGAAGTTGCCACCGGTGACCTGGGCGCCGCACTCGACGAGGTGCCCCGCCACGGTGGCTCCGGCCAGCTCGTCGAGGTCGTCGCGCCCCCACCCGTACCTGGCGATGGCCGGGCCGACCACCAGCGACGCGTCGGTGACCCGGCCGGTGACCACCACGTCCGCCCCGGCGTCGAGGCAGGCGGCGATCCCGAACGCGCCGAGGTAGGCGTTCGCGCTTAACGCGTCCGGCCGCTGGATGGTGTCGCCCTCCACGTACCCGATCCGCGCCGGCAGGCCGAGCCGGTGGGCGAGCTTCTCGATCGCGGCGGCCAGGCCGGCCGGGTTCAACCCACCGGCGTTGGTCACGATCCGCACCCCTCGGTCGAGGGCGGTGCCGAGGCAGGTCTCCAGTTGCCGCAGGAACGTCTTGGCGTAGCCCAGGTCGCTGTCGCGCAAGCGGTCCCGGGCGAGGATCAGCATGGTCAACTCGGCCAGGTAGTCGCCGGTCAGCACGTCCAACTCGCCGCCGTCGAGCATCTCCCGCCAGGCGCTGAACCGGTCGCCGTAGAAGCCGGAGGCGTTGCCGATGCGGATCATGCCCGTACCCCGCTCCCGCCGGCCGGCTCGCGACCGTCACCCGGCGGCCCGGCGAAGGCCTGCGCCACGTCGAGCCACTCGTCGGCGACCGGACCGGTGGCGACCAGAGCGAGGTCCGCGCGGTGTCGGCGCTGGGTGACCAGCAGGCAGAAGTCCCGGGCCGGGCCGGTGAGCCGGTCGGCGGCGTCCGCCGGACCCCAACTCCAGGTGTCGCCGCCGGGCCCGACCAACTCGACCCGGACCGGCGCCGTCGGTGCCGCCCGGCCGTGCGCGGCGAAACCGTGCCCGAGGGTACGCACGCCCAGGTGCGCCACGTGTCGGAGTCGATCGCTGTCCGGGCGGACCACGTCGAGAGCGTCGGCCACGTCCGCGCCGTGCGCCCAGGTCTCCATGAGCCGGGCGGTGGCCATCGAGGTGGCCGACATCCGGGTGCCGTACCACGGCAGTTTCTCGTCGGCCGGAACGGCGGTCAGCGCGTCGACCAGCGCGCTCCGCCCGGCCCGCCAGCGCGCGAGCAGTTCGGCCGGCGGGGCGAGGAACTCCTCGACGCCGTCGTCGACGAGTCGGGTCACGTCCGGCGCGGCGGTCACCGTCGCGTAGAACGCTTCGGGATCGGTCGCGGCCAACAGCGCGACGTGGTCGGTCCAGGCGAGGTGGGCGATCTGATGCGCGACGCTCCACCCCGGCGCGGGGGTCGGCCTCGCCCAGTCGGCTGCGGGCAGTAGCGCCACCAGGGCATCCAGTTGGGCGGACTCGTCGGCCAGATCCGTGAGCAGATCGCTGAGGTCGACCATGGTGCCTCCGGTCGGTGGTGGCCGGTGCGGCCGGCGGTCAGGGCGTGAGCAGGGTGGCGAGCTGGCGCTTCCAGGTGGTCAACAGGGCGGTACGACGTGCGGAGTCGTCGCTGAGCAGGTTGGCCACCCCGAGCCCGCGGAGCAGGTCGAGCGTGGCCTGCACCGCTTCGCGGACACCGGGTCGCCGCTCGTCGACACCGAGCAGGACGACGGTGAGCCGGTGCATCTCCCGCCCGACCGTCGCCTCCAGCGGCACCAGAGCGTCGCGAAGCTCCCGATCGGTGCGGGCGGCGACCCAGAGTTCGAGCGCGGCCACGAACAGCGGCCCGGTGAACGCGACGGCGAGCAGGTCGACCACCCGGTCCAGACGTTGGGGACCGGCCGGCAGCGCCTCGGCCTCGGTGCGCAGCTCGTCGGCCCGCCGCTCGGCCAGATGGGCCACGGCGGCGGTCACCAGCGCCGCCTTCGTCGGGTAGTGATGCAGCTGGGCGCCACGCGAAACACCGGCCCGTGCCGCGACGACGGTGGTCGTGGTGCCGGACCAACCGTGCTCGATCAGGCAGTCGACGGTCGCCTCCAGCAGCCGGGTCTGGGTGGCGCGGCTGCGTTCCTGCTGAGGGACGCGCGTCGATGCGGTGGGCACGGGGACAGCCTGCGGCCTCCGAAACAAACAGTCAAGACTGACTTTTTCGAGGGTTCGGAGGTGCCGGCGCTTGGGTCCGGGTCCGGGTCCGCGTCCGGGTCCGGGTCCGGATCTGGCCCGGGTCCCGCGGGCTCAGCCGTCAGCGGCGGCCGGCAGCGGAATCGGCATCGGCATCGGCCGGCATTCGGGGGTCGGACGCCGGTGGACACTCCTGTAGAGCTGCCCCGGCAGTGGGGCAGGCCGGGCCGCGCGGCCCGGCCGCCCCGCCTGGCAGCACCCAAGCGCCGAGCGCGCCGACCGGGTTGGCCCTTGTCCCGCCGGGTTGGCCCTTGCCGATCGGGTTGGCCCTTGCCCGCTGGGGTTGGGCTTTGCCTCGACGGGGTTGGCCTTGCCTCGACCGGGGTGGTCCTTGCCCGCCGGGGTCGGCCCGACCGAGTTGGCCCGACCGTGGGCTGCCCCAGATCCGGGGCAGCTCTACAGGCAGCGAGCATGGACCCTCCCCGAGCCGACCCGGGCTCGCCGACCCGATACCACCCATTTCACTCTGACGCTGCCCGCACCCCGGCTGCCGCCCGCAGCCACGGTTGCCACCTCAGCGGCCGTCGCGGGGGCCGAAGGCGACCAGCGCGTCGGCGTCGCTGTGCTGGGAGCGCAGGTACTCGTCGGCCCAGGCGGTGGCGTCGGGGAAGGTCGACTCGGCGGCCACCCGGGCGCAGGCCGCGTCCACGTCGAAGGCGGTGCGGCGGAGTTGAGCGCCCGGCCCGAGCAGTGCCCACCACGCGCCCGCGCCCCCGTACGGCATGCCGATGCTGCCCGGATTGACCACCAGACGCCGGTCGACAAGTCGGGTGAAGGGCATGTGCGTATGGCCGCACACCACCGTGGAGACCTCGGCGGGGAGACCGTCGAACACCTCCGCCCAACGCGCCATCCGCGAGTCGACGAGCACGACCTCCTCGTCGTCGCGGGGGGTCGCATGGCAGAACAGCGTCGGGCCGAGGCCGTCGATCTCCAGCGTGGCCGTCGCCGGCAACGCGGCGAGGCGGGCCACCTGGTCGTCGCGCAGTTGCCTGGCGGCCCAGTCCGACACCTCGATCGACGCCGGGCGGCCGGCGCGGGCCTCGACCAGCTCGCGGTCGGCGTTGCCGCCGACCCAGCGCACCCGGTCGCCCAGGTCGGCGAGCACGTCCAGCACCTCGACCGGTTGTGGCCCCGCGGCGATGTCACCGGTGAGCACGATCAGATCGGCGGTGGCGACGTCCGGCTCGGCCAGTACGGCCTCCAGTGCCGGCAGGACGCCGTGGATGTCGGAGAGAACGGCAACACGGTTCACCATGGCCCCACCCTCACCGCTGGCGCCGCCCCGAGGCGAGTGTTTCTGCGCCAGGCAGACGACAACGTCCCCGCCAACCGTCGATGACGGCAGGCGGGGACGTCGGATTCTGCTCAGACGCGGGCGCGGCGGGCCAGCCGCTCCGGGTCCAGGATGATGATGCTCTTGCCGTCCAGCCGCAGCCAGCCGCGCGAGGCGAAGTCGGCGAGCGCCTTGTTGACGGTCTCCCGGGAGGCGCCGACGAGCTGGGCGATCTCCTCCTGGGTGAGGTCGTGGGTCACCCGCAGAACCCCGCCGTCGCGGGTGCCGAAGCGGCCCGCCATCTGGAGCAGGTTCTTGGCGACCCGGCCCGGCACGTCCGTGAAGATCAGGTCGGCGAGCGAGTCGTTGGTCCGGCGCAGCCGCCGGGCGAGCACCCGGAGCAACTGCTCGGCGATCTCCGGGCGGTTGTTGAGCCACGGCCGTAGCGCCTGCTTGCGCAGCCGCACCAGCCGGGTGTCGGTCACGGCGGTGGCGGTCGCCGTGCGCGGACCCGGGTCGAAGAGCGACAGCTCACCGACCATGTCCGACGGCCCCATCACCGCGATCAGGTTCTGCCGGCCGTCCGCCGCGCGGCGACCAACCTTGATCTTCCCGGACAGCAGGATGTAGAGACTGTCACCGGGCTCGCCCTCATTGAAGACGATCTCGCCCTTGCGGACCTCGATCGTCTCCATCTCCTTGGCGAGCGCCTCGGCAGCTTCCGGGTCAACACCCTGGAAGATCCCGCTGCGGGCCAGTACCTCGTCCATTGCGCACCTCCGGTTGCGCGTGCCGTCCGTCGGCCGGGGCCGCCGTCCGCTGATCCCCTCGCGCGCCGCCAAGTCTAGGCGCACGTGAGCATGAATCAGAGGTCGCCCCTGGAATCTTGATCGGTGGGCGTAACCTGCCCGACGTGCTGAGCGAGCCGACTCTGACCAGCCGCGCCGAGGACGGGCGGCACATTCCGCTGCTTGTCTGGCGCACCGAGGCGCCCCTGCGCGCGGTCAGCAGCGGCGCGTTGGGCGGTGGGATCGGGGTCCGGCGGTGGGTGCTGAACGCGACCGTACCGATGTCGTACGACCGGGAGGACCCAGCGGCGCACCTGGCCTCGCTCGCCGCCGAGCTGGCCCTCGACGGGCCCGGGGTTGGTCTGCTGACCGGCGTCGATGTGACCGAGGTGGTGGCCCGGACCGACGCCGGGGTGCGGGCCTGGGCGACCGTCGGGCTCGGCCTGCCGGTGCCCGCCGCCGCGCCCCCGCCGGCCACGCTCGTCCAGCGCGTCGGAACGGTCAACATCGTGGTGTACGTGCCGGTCCGGCTCGCCGACTCGGCACTGGTCAACGCGGTGGCCACCGCGACCGAGGCGAAGACCCAGGCGATCACCGACCTGGGGCTGCCGGGGACCGGCACGCCCACCGACGCGGTCACCGTCCTCTGCCCGGCGGACGGGCCGGAAGCCGCGTACGGCGGGCCGCGCTCCACCTGGGGCGCCCCGCTCGCCCGAGCGGTGCACGCCGCGGTGCTCGCCGGCGGCGCCCGACCGGTCGTACCGTGGTCTGAGCAGCTCAGGGGCACAAAGTCCAACCGATCGGCTGTCGTCGGCCCGTTTAACGACCGGTAGGGTCGCCGGCGATGTACGCTGCCGCCCCCCTCCTGTCCCGCCCGCGTCGCCGCGTCGCCCTTGGCGTCGCCGCGCTGCTGGCCGCCCTTCTCGTCGCCGGCTGCGCCGACCCCGGCGGAGAGGCGCCCGTCTGGCAACCCGGCGCCGGAGGTGGTGGCACCGGCGCGCCGGTCTCCACCGCCGGCCCGAAGGCCAGCGGGTCCGCGGCCGCCGGTCAGGGTGGCGCGATCTCGCTCTCCGCCACCGGCGACATCATCATGGGCAACGCGCCCAGTCGGCTGCCCGCCGCCGGCGGCAAGGGCTTCTTCGACTCGGTCGAGCAGGCACTCAAGGCCGACCTGGTGATGGGCAACCTGGAGGAGCCGCTGACCGTCGACACCGGCACCGGCAAGTGCGGGGCCAACTCCACCCGCTGCTACCAGTTCCGGGCCCCGCCGGAGTACGCCGCGCACCTGCGCGACGCCGGGTTCGACGTGCTGAACCAGGCCAACAACCACGGCTACGACTACGGGCCCAAGGGCTACGAGAACACCCAGAAGGCGCTGGAGAAGTACGACCTGGAGCACACCGGCGCACCGGACGAGATCACCGTGGTCGACGTCAAGGGCGTCAAGGTCGCGGTCGCCGGCTTCTCGTCGTACGTCTGGTCCAACAGTCTCGTCGACATCGCCGAGGCGAAGACGGTGGTCGCCAAGGCCGCCACCATGGCCGACCTGGTCGTGGTGCAGGTGCACATGGGCGGCGAGGGGGTCGACAAGACCCGGGTCAAGCCGGGCACCGAGATGTTCCTGGGCGAGAACCGGGGCGACCCGGTGAAGTTCTCGCACGCCATGATCGACGCCGGCGCCGATCTGATCGTCGGGCACGGCCCGCACGTGCTGCGCGGCATGGAGTTCTACCAGGGGCGGCTGATCGCGTACAGCCTGGGCAACTTCGCCGGTGGCGGCAACTCGTTGAGCAACACCGGTCGCCTCGGCTGGGGCGGGGTGCTGAAGGTGTCGCTCAAGCCGGACGGCAGTTGGGCCGGCGGCTCGTTCACCTCGACGTACATGAACTCCGCCGGCAAGCCGACGATGGACCCGGAACATCGGGGCCTGGGTCTGGTCACCGAGTTGAGCCGCGCCGACTTCCCGAAGGGCGGCGCTCGGCTGGACGGACAGGGAAAGATCTCACCGCCGACCGCCGGCTGACCCGAGCAGGACCGTCCGGGGTGCGACGTAGGCTGACCGTCGTGACCAGTAGCCCTCCCGGTGCCAGCGAGACCGACCTCGGGCGCAAACGCCGCGCCCGCAAGATCGGCCGGGTGTTGGCCGAGACGCACCCCGACGCGCATTGTGAGCTGGACCACACCAACGCCCTGGAGTTGGCCGTCGCCACGATCCTGTCCGCGCAGTGCACGGACAAGAAGGTCAACGAGGTCACCCCTAAGCTCTTCGCCCGCTACCCGAACGCCGCCGCGTACGCCGGGGCCGACCGGGGCGAGATGGAGGAGCTGATCCGGCCCACCGGCTTCTACCGCAACAAGACCGACTCGCTGCTCAAGCTCGGTCAGGCCCTCCTCGACCGGTACGACGGCAGGGTCCCGGGCCGGCTCGTCGACCTGGTGACGCTCCCCGGCATCGGCCGCAAGACCGCCAACGTGATCCTCGGCAACGCCTTCGACGTCCCGGGCATCACCGTCGACACGCATTTCCAGCGGCTGGTCCACCGGTGGCGGCTGACCACCGAGACCGACCCGGTCAAGATCGAGCACGCGATCGGCGCGCTGTACGACAAGCGCGACTGGACCATGCTGTCGCACCGGATCATCTTCCACGGGCGGCGGGTCTGCCACGCCCGCAAGCCGGCCTGTGGGGCGTGCACGCTCGCGAAGCTCTGCCCGTCGTACGGCACCGGCCCGACCGAGCCGACGGTCGCCGTCAAGCTGCTCAAGGGCCCCCGTGCGCGCGATCTCGCGGCGGCAGCCGGGGTCGACCCGGAGCTGGTGCCCGCGCAGGCCGTCGCTGCGGAGGTGCCGTGAACCGGCGCCTCGCCCCGGTCGTCCTGCCGCTGCTGCTGGCCGTCGCCGGTTGCACCAGCGGCCCGGCCGACGACGATCCGGCCCCCCGCCCGGCCGCCGCGGAACGGCCGTCGCCGTTCCGGGACTGCGCCGCGCTGAGCACGGCGCCCACGGCCGCCCCGTCCGGCGCCGGCACGACGGCCTCCGCCCCGCCCGGCGCCAGCACGACGGCCTCCGCCCCCTCCGGCTCCGGCACCACGGCCTCGGCCGCTGGCGGGCAGGCGCTGCCCGAGCTGACGCTGTCCTGCTTCACCGGCGGGGCTCCCGTCGCGCTGCGGGAGATGGCCGGGCCTGCGGTGATCAACGTATGGGCCTCCTGGTGCCCCCCGTGCCGCAAGGAGCTGCCCGCTTTCCAACGCCTCAGCGAGCGGGCCGGCGGTCAGCTCCAGGTGGTCGGGGTCAACAGCCGGGACAGCCGCGGCGGCGCCCAGTCCATCGGTGAGGACTTCGGCGTCCGGTTCCCGATCCTGGTGGACCAGGGCGAGGCGCTCCAGCGTGAGCTGAAGCGCAATGCCATTCCGCTGACCCTCTTCGTCGACGCCGACGGTCGGGTCCGGCACATCGACGCCAGCGGCGCGCTCGACGACGCCCAGCTCACCGCGTTGGTCCGCCAACACCTCGGCCTGACGGTGCCGGCGTGACCCGTCGACCGCCCGAGTGGATCGAGCCGTTGCTGACCCGGCTGGGCACCGCCCGCGCCGAGGATTTCACCCGGCTGACCACCCCTGCCGAGGGGGGCCGGGAGAGCGCAGTGCTGGTGCTGCTCGGCGAGCAGCCCGGCGCGGGTCCCGACGTGCTGGTCCTGCAACGCGCCGCCACCCTGCGCAACCACGCCGGCCAGCCGGCCTTCCCCGGGGGTGCGGCCGACCCGGAGGACGCCGACGTCCGGGCCACCGCCCTGCGCGAGGCGAACGAGGAGGTGGGCCTCGACCCGGCCACCGTGACCGTCCTGGCCGAGCTGCCGAAACTGTGGATCCCGGTCAGCGACTTCGTCGTCACGCCGGTGCTGGCCTGGTGGCACGACCCGCACCCGGTGCACCCCCGGGAGCCGGCCGAGGTGGCACACGTCGCCCGGCTGCCGGTCAGCGAGCTGGTCGATCCGGCCAACCGACTGCGGGTCCGGCACCCGAGCGGCTGGATCGGTCCGGCGTTCTCAGCCCGCGGGATGCTCGTCTGGGGCTTCACCGCCGGGGTGCTCGCCACCCTCCTCGAGATGGGTGGCTGGGCCCGTCCGTGGCCACGCGACCGGGTGGTGGAGCTTCCGCCGACCCGGGCCACACCGGCCCCGTCGGCCGGCACCGACGAGGCCGACGAGAACGCCCTGCGCTGACCCCACGGTCACCATCCGCAAGCGATGGTCATCCGGCCGGCGCACTGCCCGTACGCTTGACCCGTGTCCGTCGTGGATCTCGTCCTGCTACTGCTCATGCTCGTGTTCGCGATCAGCGGATACCGCCAGGGTTTTGTCATCGGCGTCACGTCGTTGTCCGGCTTCTTCCTGGGTCTGTTGCTGGGTCTCCAGCTCGGGCCGCTGTTTGCCAGACAGTTCGTGGACGCCGGCACCCGCGTGCTGATCTCGCTCGTGGCGATCTTCGGGCTGGCGGTGGTCGGGCAGGCGCTCGCCGGCTGGCTCGGCTCGCACCTGCGTAAGACGATCACCAGCGACGTGGGTAAACGGATCGACGACATCGGTGGGGCGTTCGTCTCGCTGTTCGCGGTGCTCCTGCTCGCCTGGCTGGTCGCCGTGCCGCTCGGCTCGTCCTCGGTGCCCTGGCTCGCCGCGTCGGTCCGCAACAGCGCGTTGATCACGGTGGTCAACCAGGTCCTGCCGGAGCAGGCCCACGAGTTGTCCACGGCGCTGGAGGACACCGTCGACACCGACGGTTTCCCGGACGTCTTCGGTGACCTCGCGCCCACCCGGGCCCGGCAGGTCGACCCGCCGGACCCCGCCCTGGCCGGCTCGCAGGTGGTGGTCAGCGGTCGGCAGTCGGTCGTCAAGGTGCTCGGCTCCGCGCCCAGCTGCTCACGCCGTATCGAGGGTTCCGGTTTCGTGTACGCGGACGACCGGGTGATGACCAACGCGCACGTCGTGGCCGGCACCCGTTCGGTAGCGGTGGAGTTGGGCGGCGAGCGGTACGACGGCAAGGTGGTGGTCTACGACCCGAACCGGGACCTGGCGGTGCTGCTGGTGCCCGGGCTGCCCGGCCCGTCCCTGCGGTTCGCCGCCGGCAACGCGGGCAGCGGCGCCGACGCCATCGTGCTCGGCTTCCCGCTGGACGGCCCCTACAACGCGCAGTCGGCGCGTGTCCGGGACGTCGACCGGATCAACGGCCCGGACATCTATTCCTCCGCCGACGTGACCCGGGAGATCTACACGATTCGGGCGCTGGTCCGCAGTGGCAACTCGGGCGGTCCGCTGCTCTCCGCCAACGGCCTGGTGCTTGGCGTGATCTTCGCCGCCGCGTCCGACGACCCCAACACCGGCTTCGCCGTGACGGCGGCCGAGGCGCGCCCGGTGGCGTTGGCCGGCGCCGAACGCAACCGGCAGGTCGGCACCGGCGAGTGCACCTGAGCCTCGCGTGGGGTCAGCTCAACTCCGTGCCGACAGCGTGGGCCGGCCGTCTGACGGTCGGCAGCTTCGCCCGCCCCCATCGCAGCCCCCGGTCCAGCACGGCACGAGCCATGATCGCCACGCAGGTGCCGCCGTTCAGGAAGGACGCCACCACGTCGCTCGGGTGGTGCATACCCCGGTACATCCGGGTCAGCGCCACGCCCAGCGGCACCATCAGCAGTAGCGTCCACCAGGCGACCTTCGCCCCGGTGCTCTGTGCCCGCACCGCCATCAGCACGGCGATGCCGACGTAGAGCGCCACCGCCGCCGAGGTGTGCCCGGACGGGAAGCTCGACGTGGGTGGCGAGACGTCCATGTGCTCCACCGCCGGCCGCCGTCGGTCGATCGCCAGCGTGGTCAGCAGGAACACCAACGCCTGGGCGGTCACCGCCGCGCACAGAAACAGAGGCTCCCGCCAGCGCTTCAGCCAGAGTCGCAGCGCCAGCGCCACCAGCACGGTGACCACGACGATCATCTGGGTGCTGGCCAGCGTGCTGAACACCAGCGAGACGTTGTTCCAGTCGCCGGTGCGGTCGGCGGCCAGCTCCCGGTTCACCGTGTCCTCCACGGTGAACGGCCAGGTCCGGGCGAACACCCGGGTGACCAGCACCCCGAGCAGCACCATGACTCCGAGCAGGAGGGACACCGGCAGCAGCACCCGCCGGACGATCTGGACCACGGTGTCGGACATGGGGTGCCCAGTACCCGGCCAGCTTCGTCGCCACTCCTCAGGCCGCTCCCGGGTGCCGCTCGACCTCGGGAGCGACGCCGTCGCGGGTCGGCCGGACCGGCCGGAGGCCGGTGTGTGCCCGCCAACTGGTGAACGCGGCGGTGGTCGCCGCGAGCACCGCCACGCCGAGCAGCCAGCCGCCCACCACGTCGCTGGTGAAGTGCACACCGAGCGCCACCCTGCTCAGCCCGGTCACCACGGTCAGCAGCACCGCGGCGACCCACAGCGCGGCGCGCACCATCCCCCGCCCGGCGTACGGCAGGAGCACCAGCACCAGCACCCCGGCGGCCAGGGTGGCGTTGAGCGCGTGCCCGGAGGGAAACGAGTAGCCGGCGGCCCGGGCCACCGGGTCCAGCAGTTCCGGCCGGTCCCGACCGACCAGGAGCTTGAGCAGCGGACCGACCGAGCCGCCGACGACCATGGTGGTGGCCGCCCACAGGGCCAGACGACGGGCGCCCCGGCGCAGCAACCAGACCACCAGGAGCAGGGCGACGGCGCGCAGCGGCATCGGCGCGAACACCTCGGTCCAGATCCGCATCAGCACCACCCAGGCCGGGTGATCCTGCGCGTAGTCGTGCAGCGTGTGGGTGACCCCCGTGTCCAGTCGATGCAGCGGGGCCCAGGCGCCGAGCACCAGCAGAGTGAGCAGGGAGAAGGGCACCAGCACCAGGAACGCCGCCGTCGCCGCCAGGGTGAGCCGCAACCCCAGCGCGTGGTCCCGGTCGAATCTCCGGTGTCGCCAGGACGGCTGGCCGGTGGGGGCGAGGGTGGGTGGCCGGTGCGTACTCATGGGTCCGTTCTACCCGGCCGGACGACCAGTCAGGCCTACCGGGCAAAGGGTGATCAACGGATCCGCTGACGAAGCCGGCGGAACAACAGGGCGGCACCGCCGGCCAGGGCGAGCAGAAGCACGAGCACGGTCCACACCTGCTCCGGCGCGGACGTGTCCTGACCGCCCGCCGCCCGGGCGGTCCACCGGCTCTGCTGACCGGGCGCGGCGAGGCCGAGCGGGTCGCTGCCGGCGCCGGCCACCGGGTCGTCGTCGACGGAGCCGGGTGCCGGACCGAAACCGGTCACCCCCGGCGACGTCTGGTCGTCGAGCGGATTGACGGTCACCGGCGGCACCTGGGCGGTCAGCGCGGCCACCGGGTCGACCACCCCGAACCCGAAGCGGTCGTCCCGCCCGGTCGGGCCCACGTCCCGCGCGGTGGCCAGCAACCGGTTGACGACCTCACCCGCGGGCATCTGCGGATAGCGGGACCGGACCAGCGCGGCGGTGGCGGCCACCAGCGGCGCGGCGAAGCTGGTGCCCTGCACCCGCCAGTACCCGCCGGGGGGCTTGGCGCCGACCAGCCCGCTGGCGGGGGCGGTGAGCACCGTGGCCCGGCCGGTGATCGACCCGGACCACAGGTTGTCGCTGCTGCGTTCGAGGCCGGCGACCGCGATCACGCCCGGTTCCCGGGCCGGATACCAGACCTTGCTGCTGGTGGAGGTGGCCAGGTTGCCGGTGCAGGCGACCACGACCACGTCCCGGACGAACGCGTAGTCCAGGGCCGCGGCCAGGGCCGGGCTGTCACCGCTGCCGCCCAGCGACAGGTTGATCACGCGGGCGCCGTTGTCGACCGCCCAGCGGACCCCCTGGGCGACGATCAGGGCGTCGTCGTAGCGGTTCTCCTCGTCCAGTACACGGACCGGCAGGATCCGGGCGTCCGGTGCCAAACCGACCACGCCCCGCTTGTCGTCCCCGCGCCCGGCGATCAGGCCGGCGACAGTGGTGCCGTGCCCCACCGGATCCGGGCCCGCACCGCCGCCGGCACCGACCAGGTCCTTGCCGGGCAGCACCTGACCGACCAGGTCGGGATGGTTGCCGTCCACTCCGGAGTCGACCACCGCGACCGTCACGCCCCGGCCGGTGGAGCTGCGCCACGCCGTCTCGGCCCGCAACTCGTCGAGCTGCCACTGCTCGTCGCGGACCTGGTCGCTGCGGGCGATGGTGTCACCGGGAGCGAACGCCATCGGCGCGCCGGCGAGCTGCCCCCCGCTGGTGGGCGCGGTGGCGGGCAGGGCAGCCGCGGTCGGGGCCACGACGGCGAGCGCCGCGGCCACACCGAGCAGCGCCCGGCCGGTCGCACGTCGGGCCGCTGACGGACCGCTGTACCGCACCCCAGTCACATCCCCAGCCATTCATCCCGACGGAACCATGACGATCGGAGATTACCGGTTTCCCCACCCGTCACGGGAAGAACCGGCGAGTCAGGTCACTGTGACGGCAGTTGGGCGAGCTGCACGAGGCGTACGCCCTCCCGCCGGGTGACCAGTCGACCACGCCCCGGCGGCAGCGGTCCGGGCCGTACCGGGCCGACGAGCGCGCCCTCCTCGGGGCTGCCCGCCATCACCAGCCCGGCGGTGGACAACTCCCGCAACCGCTGCACGATCGGCTCGTACTGGGCGCGGCCCGCCCCACCCGACCGGCGGGCCAGCACGAGGTGCAACCCGATGTCCCGGGCGTGCGGCAGGTGCTCCTCCAGCGCGCGCAACGGGTTCGCCGGCCCAGCCGCCACCAGGTCGTAGTCGTCCACCAGCACGAACAGCTCCGGCCCGGACCACCAGGATCGGTCCCGCAGCTGTTGCGGGGTGACCTCCGGCCCGGGGGCCCGACGTTCCAGGTAGCCGGCGGCCGACTCGACCAGGTCGGCGGTGTGTGCCGCCGCGGTGCCGTACCCGATCAGGTGCGGCGTCTCGATGGCGCCGAGCAGGCTGCGCCGGTAGTCGACGAGGATCACCCGGGCCTGCTCCGGGGTGAACCGGGTGATGATCGACGTGGCCAGCGCGCGCAGGAACGACGACTTGCCGCACTCCGAGTCTCCGAAGACCACGAAGTGTGGCTCGGTGGCGAAGTCGAGCAGCACCGGGCGCAGGTCGGCCTCCGCGATCCCGATCGGCAGCCGCAGCCCGGTCGTCGAGGTGAGGTCCAGATCGGCGTACGGCAGCACCGGGGGGAGCAGCCGCACCCGGGGCGCAGGCGGGCCCGCCCAGCCGTCGGCGGCCTTCTTGACCAGGTCGGCGGTGTCCCCGCCGGCGGTGCCGAGTTGCGGCAGCGCGGTGAGGAGGTGCAGGCCCTCCGCGGTCACCCCGCGGCCGGGGCGCTCCGGCACGTTCGCGGCCGCACGTCGGGCCACCAGCGAGTCGGCCGGGTCGCCGAGACGCAACTCCAGCCGGGAGCCGAACAGATCCCGGATCGCCGGGCGGAAATCCAGCCAACGCAGCGCGGTGGCGACCACGTGCAGCCCGTACGACAGGCCCCGGGTGGCCAGGTCGGTGACGAGTGGCTCCAGGTCGTCGTACTCGCCGCGGATGGTGCTCCACCCGTCGATCACCAGGAACACGTCGCCGTACGGGTCGGTGCCCGGCTGACCGGTCGCCGCCGCCCGGCGCTGCCGGTACGCGGCCATCGACTCCACGCCCAACTCGGCGAAGCGGCGTTCCCGATCGGCCAGCAGGGTGGTCATCTCGCCGACGGTGCGGCGTACGGCGGTCGGGTCGGCACGGCCGGTCACCCCACCCACCTGCGGAAGGTCGCGCAGCGCGGCCAGCCCGCCACCACCGAAGTCGAGGCAGTAGAACTGCACCTCGGCCGGTGTGTGGGTGAGCGCCAGCGCGCAGATCAGGGTGCGCAGAGCGGTGGACTTGCCGCTCTGCGGCGCGCCGACCACCGCGACGTGCCCGGCCGCGCCGTCCAACGCCAGCCAGAGCAGGTCCCGGCGCTGCTCCAACGGTCTGTCCACGACGGCCAGTGGCACCCCGAGTGCGCCGTGCAGCTCCGGGTTGCCCGCGGTGAGCCCGCGCTTCGGGTCCACCTCGACGGGGCCGAGCAGCTCGTCCAGTGCCGGCGGCTGACCGAGCGGCGGAAGCCAGACCTGGTGCGCCGGTGGGCCCTGCCCGACGAGCCGGTCCACCAGCAGGTCGAGCAGCGTCCCGCCGCCCTCCTCGTCGGTGACCACGGGCACGACCGGGGTCGCCGGCTCCGGCACCGGCACCACGTGGGTGGTGAACGTGAGCAGCCGCGCGCCCCCCTCGGCGGTGACGCCGCCCGGTGCGGTTCGACGGCGGACGGCACCGGACACGTACGCGGCCTTGAAGCGGGCCAGCGGGTCGGTGCCGGCGCGCAGGTAGCCGTGGCCCGGTGAACGGGGCAGCTCGTGCGCGTCGGCCACCCCGAGCACCGTCCGGGACTCCAGCGCCGAGAAGGTGCGCAACCCGATCCGGTACGACAGGTGGGTGTCCAAGCCGCGCAGCCGGCCCTCCTCCAGTCGCTGACTGGCCAGCAGCAGGTGCACGCCGAGCGAGCGGCCCAGTCGGCCGATCTGCACGAACAGGTCGATGAAGTCGGGCTTGGCGGAGAGCAGTTCCGAGAATTCGTCGCAGATCAGCAGCAACGACGGCAGCGGGGCCAGCGGGCTGCCGGCCGCCCGGGCCCGCTCGTAGTCACGCACGCTCGCGAAGTTGCCGGCTCGCCGCAGCAGCTCCTGGCGGCGGACCAGCTCCCCGTTGATCGCGTCCACCATGCGGTCGACCAGGGGCAACGCGTCGGCCAGGTTGGTGATCACCGCCGCGGTGTGTGGCAGCCGGTCGAACGAGGCGAAGGTGGCGCCACCCTTGAAGTCGACGAGCACGAAGTTGAGCTGCTCGGAGCTGTGCGTGGCGGCGAGCCCCAGCACCAGCGTGCGGAGCAGCTCGGACTTGCCCGAGCCGGTCGCCCCGATGAGCAGTCCGTGCGGGCCCATCCCGTCCTGGGCGGACTCCTTGAGGTCCAGCTCGATGGCGCCGCCGTCCGCGCCCACCCCGATCGGCACCCGCAGCCGGTCGCGTGCCGAGCGCGGCAGCCAGCCCTGTTCCACCGTGAAGCTCTCCGGGTCGCCGAGACCGAGCAGCTCGGGAAGGCCCAGGTCGGCCTGGAGCGGGGCGTCCGGTCCGCGCGCCGCACCGGCGAGCCGGAGCGGCGCCAGTCGCCGGGCGATCGCCTCGGCGTCCACCAGGTCCAACTGGTCGGCGGTGCCCACCTCGGCGTGCCCGTCGGACGACAACGAGTGCAGCCGCCGGCCGTGCAACTCGAGCAGCAGCGCGTACCGGTCCAGCAGGCGCGGCGGCGGGGTGTCCAGGTCCAGCACGGTGACCGCGTCGATGCCGCCGTCGCCGGTCAGGTCGCTGGCCCCGGTCAGGTCACCACCGTCGAGGACCACCACCACGTGCGGACCGTCGGTAGCCGGGCCGGCCGGGCTGAACCGGGACCGGGTGGCCAGCACGTCGGCCAGCAGCGACTCCAGCTCGGCGGCGGAGCTGGTGACCAGCCGTACCGGGCCGAGCGCGTCGGTGCGACCGGGGTGGTGCGCGTGCGGGAGCCATTTCACCCACTCCCAGCGGTTGCGGCGTTCCGGCCCCGCGCAGACCGCGATGAGCAGTTCGTCCGGGGCGTGAAAGACCGCCAGTTGGGTCAGCACGGCTCGGACCAGCGCCTGCGCCGCCGGGTCGCCGGTGGGTGGCCGGCCGGTGGCCGGGGCGTTCGCCCGGCCGCCGCCGGCAGGTCGGACATGCACCCGGGCGAAGCTGCGCAACGACAGCGCCACCGGCAGGTCCGGCACCACCGAGTACGCGTCCAGGAACCGCCGCAGCGCACCGGCGGTCATCGGTTCCAACTCCTCCAGGGGTCGGG
The DNA here is from genome assembly GCF_040675155.1 of Micromonospora sp. NPDC049645. NCBI lineage: Bacteria > Bacillati > Actinomycetota > Actinomycetes > Micromonosporales > Micromonosporaceae > Micromonospora > Micromonospora sp. NPDC049645. The sequence goes on along the minus strand of NZ_JBFAOI010000003.1, from coordinate 535,276 downwards.
TGACCGGCGCGACGAGCGGGGTGGCCAGGGTCTGCGGCCCGACGGCGACCCGTACCACCGCGAAATCCGGGTCGGCGGGCCGCCGTTCCCAGACCCGGTGGCTGTCCACCGTCGACCAGAGCCCGCCCGGGTCGGGGTGCCGGTAGTAGAGCCCGGCACGTTGCTGACCCGCGGTCCGCCGGACCCGGCGCCGCAGGGTGGCCAGGTGGCGCAGGTACTCCCTGCGGGCGGCCATCATCTCGGACTTCTTGGGGGTGCCGGACGCGCTGCCCCAGGACGTCACCAGCATCGCCAACGAGGAGAGCCCGAACATCCCACCCACCACGTACGAGTAGGCCCCGCCGCCCCGGCCGAACATCATCGCCATCGCCACCGTGCCGCCGAGCATGGGCAACAGCATGAGCATCTGCTGCCATCGTCCGCCGGTCACCACGGGGATCTCCGGCGGCGCCTCGACCGGCAGCTCACCGGCGGGGATCTCCGGCGCTGGTCGACGCGGCGGGCGCTTGATGACGACGGTGGACACTCGGCCTCCTGACAGCGCTGGGTAACCCGAGCCTGGCTCATGGTAGGTAAAGTCCTGTCGTCCGCGCAGCCTCCGATCCCCCTCGATATGGAGACCAGTCGATGACTACCGGGCTGGCACGCGTCACCATCAGCGCGCCGCAACGACGGGTGGACGTCGCCCTGCCGGAGCAGGTGCCCCTGGCCGAGCTGCTGCCCGACGTGCTCCGGCACGCCGGCGTCGGGCTGGCCGACGACGGCGAGCAGCACGGCGGTTGGGTGCTCCGCCGCACCGACGGCGCGCTGCTGGTGACGGCACAGGCGCTGCTGCCGCAGGGCGTCCGCGACGGCGAGGTGCTGCACCTCGTGCCGGCCCGCGCGCACTGGCCCGAGCTGGAGTACGACGACGTCATCGAGGCGATCGCCGACGGTGCTCGCCGCCGTGGCGGCGCCTGGTCGCCCACCGCCACCCGGGTCGCCGGCCTGGGCGGTGCCGCCGTGCCGCTCACGGTCGGACTGGCCGCGCTGCTCGCCGGCGGTCCGACGCACCGGGCCGGCTGGTTGGCTGCCGCCGCGGTGGCGCTGGTGCTCACCGTGGCGGGCACGGTGGCCTCCCGCGCCAACGGCGACGGCGCCGCCGGGGCGACGCTCGGCGGCTACGCGCTGCCCTACGCGTTCACGGCCGGCGCCCTCGCGGTCGGCTCCGGCGATCCGGTCGGGCCGGTCGGGCCGGCCCGCTGGGTGGGTGCCCCCGAACTACTGGCCGGCTCGGTCGCGCTGCTGCTGGTGGCGTTGATCGGTCTGCTCGGGGTGGCCAGCCGACTACGGGTCTTCGTGGGCGGGGTGACGACCGGCCTGATCGGCGCCGGGGCCGCGCTCGGTGGGCTGGTGATGACCACGGCCGGTACGGCGGCGGTGCTGCTCAGCGCACTGGTCTTCGCCGTCGGCGTGATCCCGCTGCTGGCCATCCGGCTGGGCAAGCTACCCCTGCCGCCGATCACCCTGCCGCCCTCGACCCCGGTGGAGCAGCCGGAGCGGGCCCGCGATCTGCCGGACCGCAGCCAGGTGCACGCCGCGGTGATCCGTACCGAGGAGATGCTCACCGGAATGCTGATCGGCCACGCCCTGCTGGCGGTGGCCACGGCCGTCGTACTCGCGGTCGCCGGTGGAACGGCCGGTCGGGTGCTGGTGGCGGTCACCTCGGCCGTGCTGCTGCTGCGGTCGCGGTTGTTCGTGGCGGTGCGACACCGGGTGCCGACGGTGCTCGCCGGGCTGGCCGGCTACGCGGTGCTGGGCGCCGCGCTGGTCGGCCGGGCCGACGAGGCCGGGCGGTTGGTGCTGGTCCTCGGCGGGGCGGCGCTGGCCCTGGTGGCCGTCGCCAGCGGCACCGGGTACGCCCGCCGACCGGTCTCGCCGTACCTCGGCAGGGTCGCGGACCTCACCGACACGGCCCTGGTGGTCGCCGTGGTGCCGATCGCCTGCGCGGTGCTCGACCTGTACGACCGGGCCCGAGGGCTGCTCGGTTGAGCGACCCTCGGGCCCGGTGCGTCAGCTGTCGTCAGTGGGCGGATTCGCCGCGCGCCTCGGCGTCCCTGGCCCGCTGGTAGGAGGCGTGGATCTCGGCCTCGGCCTCGGTGCGGCCGACCCAGGTCGCGCCCTCCACCGACTTGCCGGGCTCCAGGTCCTTGTACACCTCGAAGAAGTGCTGGATCTCCAGGCGGTCGAACTCGCCCAGGTGGTGGATGTCGCGCAGGTGCTCCTGGCGGGGGTCCTCGTAGGGCACGCAGAGGACCTTGTCGTCCCCGCCCTTCTCGTCGGTCATCCGGAACATGCCGATGGTGCGGCAGCGGATCAGGCAGCCCGGGAAGGTCGGCTCGGGAACCAGCACGAGCGCGTCCAGCGGGTCGCCGTCCTCGCCCAGCGTGCCCTCGATGAACCCGTAGTCGGCCGGGTACTGGGTGGAGGTGAAGAGGGTGCGGTCCAACCGGATCCGGCCGGTCTTGTGGTCCACCTCGTACTTGTTCCGGTGACCCTTGGGGATCTCAACCGTCACGTCGAAATCCATCTGCACGCTCCCTCGTCTGCCCACGCTGGCTAACGGAACCACTGGCGGCCCCCCGGACAGGTGAATGCCCACCCGCCGACTCCGGCCGCCGCATAGTCTTCGGACCGAAGTAGTGTCACCCAAGCCGTTTTTCGCTGGGGGAGGAGGGGGTCGTGGGGAGGGAAGATTCACACTACCGCCCGGACGGGGGCTCCGCGCACGGTACCGGACGTTCCGGCTCCGGCAGTGCCAAGGGGCGGGTCCCGGTGCCCGAGGCGCACCTTCCACGCGCCCCCGAACCATCGACTCCGACTCCCGAAACGGTGCCCGAGCGGCCCCCGCCGCTGCCCTGGCGCCCGCCGGCGGGTCCGGCATCACCCACACCCCCGAACACCGGTCACTTTCCGGTAGCGGGCGGCGACCGGCCGGTGAGCGGCCCACCGCGCGGCAACGCCACGGTTCCGGTCAGCCCCGCGCCGATCAGCCCGTCGTCCGGGCCGGCCACCTCCGGTCCGGGTGGGGTCCCCCCGCTGGGTCCGCCGATCTCCGCGTTGCCGGCGCCCGCCGGCGCCGCACCCGTACCCGCACCCGTACCCGCCACGCCGCCCCGCCGGAAGCGGCTGCCGGTGGTGCTCGCCGCCGTGCTGCTGCTGGTGCTCGTCAGCGTCGGAGTCGTGGTCACCCGTCCCGGCCCGGTCGCCGGATGGCTGGGCGACGACGCCGGGTCCGGGCCGAACGCGGCTGGCATGACCCCGGACCCCGCCCCGTCGGACGTGCTGGCCGGCCCGGATTCGAACGCCCCGGTGCCCACCCCGGACGGGGTTCGTGCCGCCCTCGACCCGCTGGTCGGCGCCGCCGCCCTGGGTGACCGGGTGAACGTCTCGGTCGCCGACGTGATCACCGGCCAGACGCTGTTCGCCAAGGGGGCGGACGACGGCACCGTCCCCGCATCGGTGACCAAGCTGGCGACCGCGGTGACCGTGCTGGCCGCCCGGGGGCCCGGCTACCGGATTCCCACCCGTGCGGTGGCCGGTACGAAGGCCGGCGAGGTGGTGATCGTCGGTGGCGGCGACCCGACGCTCGCGATCGACAAGAAGAGCTACTACCCGGGTGCGGCGCGCCTCGACGATCTCGCCGCCCAGGTGCGTACCGCGCTGGGCGGCACCGCGCCGACGAGCGTCACCGTGGACGGCTCGCTCTACTCCGGCCCGGTCTACGGCCCGGGCTGGGACGACGACATCCCCACCGGCGGGTCGGGCGGTGCGGTGACCGCGTTGATGACCGACGGCGCGCGTGTCGACCCGGGCGTGGAACACGGGTCCGCACCTCGGTTCGCCGAGCCGGACCTGGCGGCCGGCAAGGCGTTCGCCCGGTTGCTCGGTCTGCCGACCGACGCCGTGAAGCGTGGCACGGCGCCGGCCCAGGCCGCGGCCGGCGCCAACCCGGCACCCGGCACCGAACTGGGCGTGGTGCAGTCTCCGCCGCTGATCCGGCTGGTCGACGTCATGATCAGCGAGAGCGACAACCTGGTGGCTGAGGCGCTGGCCCGTCAGGTCGCGTTGGCCGGTAACCAGCCGGCCTCGTTCGACGGGGGCGCCGCCGCGATGGACGCCGAGGTGGCGGAGTTGGGCCTGCCGGCCGACGAGATCACCCTCTCCGACGGCAGCGGTCTGTCCCGCAGCAACCGGATCAGCCCGTCGCTGCTGACCGACCTGGTCCGGTTGGCCGCCAGCCCGGACCATCCGGAGTTGGCCGGCGTCTTCGGTGGTCTGCCGGTGGGCGGTTGGTCGGGGACCCTGAACGGGCGCTACCGCAGCGCCCCCGGCACCGCCGCGGGTGCGGGCAGCGTCCGGGCCAAGACCGGCACACTGACCGGCGTGCACTCCATCGCGGGTCTGGTCACCACCGCCGACGGTCGGCTGCTGACCTTCGCGGTACTCACCGACAAGGTGCCGGGTGGCACCGAGACCGCCCAACCGGCACTGGACCGGATCACCGCCGCGCTGGCCGGCTGCGGCTGCCGCTGACCGTCGCCGCTCCGGGGTGACGCGGGCGCCATCGGTGTCGATCGAGGGCGCGAGCCCGGGCCGGGGTGTCGCGGCGCGGGTACGGTGGGTCCATGGCGCAGTTCGTGGACTGGGATCTGGCCGCCGCCACGGCGGGGGCGTTGAGCAAGTCGGGCCCCCGGGTGTCGTACGCCGAAGCCACCGACGTGGTCGGCGACCTGCGCCGGCTGACCGACGAGGCGGCCGGGCACGTGGCCGACTACACCGGGCTGCGGGCGCAGGTGTCGCATCCGCCGGTCCGGGTGGTCGACCGCCGCGACTGGGCCGCGACCAACATCGCCGGGCTCCGCGAGGTGATCACACCGCTGATGAGCCGGCTCTCCGGCGACAAGCAGCCGGGCGCGTTGACCGAGGCGATCGGGTCCCGGCTGACCGGGGTGCAGGCCGGCACGGTGCTGGCCTACCTCTCCGGTCGGGTGCTCGGCCAGTACGAGGTCTTCTCGGCTGATCCCGGCCAGCTGCTGCTGGTCGCCCCGAACATCGTCGAGGTGGAGCGCAAGCTCGGCGCCGACCCGCGGGACTTCCGGCTCTGGGTGTGTCTGCACGAGGTGACCCACCGCACCCAGTTCACGGCCGTGCCGTGGATGCGGGCCTACTTCCTCAGCGAGGTGCAGGCGTTCGTGGACGCCTCGTCCAGCGGCGGTGAACACCTGGTCGAGCGGCTGCGGCGAGGGGTGGCCACGTTGTCCGAGGCGGTTCGTGACCCGGAGAGCCGCACCAGCGTGCTGGACATCGTGCAGACGCCGGCGCAGCGCGCCGTACTGGACCGGCTGACCGCGTTGATGACCCTGCTCGAGGGGCACGCCGAGTTCGTGATGGACGGCGTCGGCCCGCAGGTGATCCCGAGCGTGGAGCGGATCCGGGCGTCGTTCAACCGTCGCCGGGAGGCGGGCAACCCGCTGGAGAAGGCGATCCGCCGGCTGCTCGGGGTGGACGTCAAGATGCGCCAGTACGCCGAGGGTCGCAAGTTCGTGCACGGTGTGGTGGAACGGGTCGGCATGGACGGGTTCAACTCGATCTTCAACTCGCCGCTGACGCTGCCCCGGCTGTCCGAGCTGGGTGACCCGGATGCCTGGGTCGCCCGGGTGCACGGCCCGGCCGGCACCTTCCCGGCCGCTGGCTGATCACCCGCCGGTGGCCGCGCTCGCCCCGCCGGTGGCCGCGATCCGGGTGGCGGTCCGCCGCGCGCTGGCCGGTCTGCCGTCCGGCGGTCCGGTACTGGTCGCCTGCTCCGGTGGTGCCGACTCGCTGGCGCTCGCGGCGGCCACCGCGTTCGTGGCGCCTCGGCTGGGCCGCGCCACGGGGCTCGTCACCGTCGACCACGGCTTGCAGGACGGCTCTACGGAGCGGGCCGAGGGTGTGGCCAGCTGGGGGCGGGAGGTCGGGTTCGCGTCGGCGACGGTGGCTCGGGTGGAGGTGGCCGGGCGTCCCGGCGGGCCGGAGGCGGCCGCGCGCGAGGCCCGCTACCAGGCGTTGACCGAGGTCGCCCGGCGGCAGAACGCGGTCGCGGTGCTCACCGGGCACACCCGCGACGACCAGGCGGAGACGGTGCTGCTCGCACTCGCCCGGGGCGCCGGTCCACGAGGACTGGCCGGGATGCCCGCCCGACGGGATCTGGGCGGGGTGCCGCTGCTGCGCCCGCTGTTGGAGATCAGCCGGGACCAGACGCGCGCCGCGTGCGCGGTGCTCGGGCTGAGCCCCTGGCAGGACCCGCACAACACCGACCCGTCGTACGCCCGGTCGAGGGTGCGCGCCGACCTGCTTCCGGCGCTGGTGCGGGCCCTCGGACCGGGCGTGTTGGACAACCTCGCGCGTACCGCCCAACTGGTGGCCGCCGACAACGCCGCGCTCGACGAGTTGGCGGCGACGGCGTTGGCCGCGGCCCGGCACCCGGCGGGTGGACTCTCGGTGCCGGAGTTGGCCGGCCTGGCCCCCGCGGTACGCGGCCGGGTGCTGCACGCGTGGGCTCGTGAACTGGGTGCCGTGCCGGGTGCCCTGTCGTACCGGCACGTCGCCGCGCTGGACGCCCTGGTCCTCCGGTGGCGTGGTCAGGGCCCGGCCGACCTGCCGGGCGGTCTCCGGGTGCTTCGCCACGCCGACCGGTTGGCCCCGGTCGTCCCCGACTGAGGCTTCCGATCAGTCGCTGTGCGCCCGGTCAGTCGCTGTGCGCCCGGTCCCGAAAGGTGGTCCGGTAGCTGTGCGGGGTGGCGCCCACCCGGCGGCTGAAGTGGTGGCGCAGCGCCGCCGCGTCACCGAAGCCGGACTGGTCGGCGACCGCCTCCACGCTCAACGGGGTCTCCTCGAGCAGCCGCCGGGCGAGCAGCACCCGCTGGTTGGTGAGCCAGTCGTGCGGGGTGGTCCCGGTCTCGGCGCGGAACCGGCGGGCGAAGGTACGGGGTGCCATGCCGGCGCGGGCGGCCAACTCCTCCACGGTGATCGTCCGGTCCAGGTGACCCATCAGCCACTCCAGCACCGGTTCGAGGGTGGTCGCCTCGGGCGCCTTCGGGATGGGCGCCTCGACGTACTGGGACTGGCCGCCGTCGCGGTGCGGTGGGACCACCATCCGGCGGGCCAGCCGGGTCGCGGTGGCGGAGCCGTGCTCCTGGCGGATCAGGTGCAGGCACGCGTCGATGCCGGCCGCCGTACCGGCACTGGTGAGCAGCCGGCCGTCCTGGACGTACAGCGAGTTGCAGCGCACCCGGGCGCGCGGGTGCCGGCGTTGCAGTTCGTCCACGTACCGCCAGTGGGTCGTGCACTCCCGGTCGTCGAGCAGCCCGGCCTCGCCGAGCAGGAAGGCCCCGGAGCAGACGCTGAACAGGTGCGCGCCGCGGGCGTCGGCCCGGCGTAGCGCGTCGAGCACCGGGCCGGGGACGGTGGTGCCCTGGCTGTGCGCGGGGATGGCCACCAGGTCGGCCTCGTCGACCGGGCCGAGGTCCGCGTGGGGGGTCAGGTGGAAGCCGGACGAGGTACGCACGGGAGCGCCGTCCGGGCTGCACACCTGGAAGCGGTAGGCGGGAAAACCGTCGGCTGTCCGGTCGGTGCCGAACACCTCGGCGAGGACGCCGAGCTCGAAGGGGGCGACCTGGTCGAGGGCGAGGACGGCAACTGACCGCAGCATGTGACGAGGGTAACCCGACAGGTGGCAGAAAATCGATGAGCAATGGCATTTCTGCCACTGTCCCGGCGCTCCGAGTGGCCGCAGACTGGTCTCAGTCCGGTGCGCACCGGCGGCGAAAACGACAGCAACCATGCGAAAGCGAGCGCCGCCATGGAGTTCCTGCTCTTCCTCCTGTTCCTCGTCTTGCTCGTCGCCGCCTCGGCGGCCGGCCTCACCGCCGACAGCCACGATTCGGCCGACTGGAAGCCCAGCGACGACGGTCGCCGCTGGCGGTCACGCACCAACTGACGTGGTTAGCGTGATTTGCGCGGAAAATCCTCGGCGGGACCGCGCCAAAAGGTGCGGCCCCGCCGACGGAGGCCATCCGACGTACGGCAGGCTAGGAGTCATGGCTGACGGCTCCTGGTACGACGCCGACATCGACCACGTGATCATTTCTGAGGCGCAGATCCGCGAGAAGACGGCGGAGCTGGCCAAGCAGGTCTCCGCCGACTACGCCCACGTGAGCGACGGGCTGCTGCTGGTGTGCGTACTCAAGGGCGCGGTGATGTTCATGGCGGACTTCGCCCGGGCGCTGGGCCGTAACGGCCCCCCGGCGGAGCTCGACTTCATGGCCATCTCGTCCTACGGGCAGGGCACGACCTCCTCCGGGGTCGTCCGCATCCTCAAGGACCTGGACCGGGACATCGCCGGGCGGCACGTGGTCGTCGTCGAGGACATCGTCGACTCCGGGCTCACGCTCTCCTGGCTGCTGCGCTACCTGGAGTCACGCTCGGCGGCGAGCGTCGAGGTGGTCGCCCTGTTCCGCAAGCCGGACGCGGTGAAGGTGCCGGTCCCGGTGAAGTACGTCGGCTTCGACATCCCCACCGAGTTCGTGGTCGGGTACGGCCTCGACTTCGGTGAGCGCTACCGGGAGCTGCCCTACGTCGGGGTGCTCAAGCCCGAGGTGTACGCCCGCTCCTGACGCGGGCCCCGCCCCCTCGGGGTGCCCCGAGCAGCGCCGCGAGGTCGACTCGCATCGGCATTCATCAAGCCGACGTTCAGCGCGCTCTCAGGTGATGCGGTTACCGTGGAGCACGGTGGCCGGGAGGTTACTCCGGGCTCGACCCCCTCGATCGCGTGACCGGGCGTTCAGGTGGCCGAGCCGGACTCCCCGCCACGCCGGTCTCTACCCGGACCCGCCGTACGTTGGTTGCGGGGCTGGTGGGCCTGCCCACGGTGCGTGCCGTCGATGTCGAAGGCGCGCCGGGTGCGGAGGGCTCGCAGGCCCGCTGCTGGCGTACATGGTCTTTTGAAGGTGCACGACTGCGGGGCTCGCAAGCTCACTCCTCGCGTACACGGTGTACCGTCGAATGACCGCGGCGCGGCAGTTTTCGCGCCTCGGGGTCGAGGCCGGCCCGCACGGCGGCTCCGGCCGCCGCTCACCGCGGCGACACCATCAGACGGTCAGGACGTCGATCAGGAGGATGCGGGCGCCCCGGCGCTCGACAACAGTATGGAACGTACGCGTTTCTTCCGCCGACCGGTGGTCTGGATCATCCTGGTCATCCTCGGCGCCGTTGTGCTCAGTCAGCTGTTCACCGCTGGTCCCAGCTACCACCGCGTGGACACTTCCGTTGCGCTCGATCAGCTGCACACCGCCAAGATCAATAAAGTCGTCTTCCAGGACAAGGAGCAGACGCTCCAGCTGGATCTCGCCCAGAAGACGAAGTTCGGCAAGACCGAGACCAACAAGATCGAGGCTCAGTTCCCGTACCAGGCTGGCGACCAGATCTGGAACGAGGTGCTGGATGCCAAGGCGGCCAACCGCGTCACCGGCCCGGCCGACGCCAAGGTCTCCTCGGACAGCATCTGGGTAAGCCTGCTGGTCAACCTGCTGCCGATCGCGCTGCTCGTGCTTCTGCTGCTGTTCTTCATGTCGCAGATGCAGGGCGGCGGCTCCCGGGTGCTCAACTTCGGCAAGTCCAAGGCCAAGATGATCACCAAGGACACTCCGAAGACGACCTTCGCGGACGTCGCGGGTGCCGAGGAGGCCGTCGAGGAGCTGCACGAGATCAAGGACTTCCTGCAGAACCCGGCGAAGTACCAGGCCCTGGGTGCCAAGATCCCGAAGGGCGTGCTGCTGTTCGGCCCGCCCGGCACCGGCAAGACGCTGCTGGCCCGCGCGGTCGCCGGCGAGGCCGGGGTGCCCTTCTACTCCATCTCCGGCTCCGACTTCGTCGAGATGTTCGTCGGCGTCGGCGCCAGCCGGGTCCGTGACCTGTTCGAGCAGGCCAAGACGAACGCCCCGGCGATCGTCTTCGTCGACGAGATCGACGCCGTCGGTCGACACCGCGGCGCCGGCATGGGCGGCGGCCACGACGAGCGCGAGCAGACGCTCAACCAGCTGCTCGTCGAGATGGACGGCTTCGACACCAAGGGCGGGGTCATCCTGATCGCCGCCACCAACCGGCCGGACATCCTCGACCCGGCGCTGCTGCGTCCGGGCCGGTTCGACCGGCAGATCCCGGTGGACGCCCCCGACATGGAGGGCCGCAAGGCCATCCTGCGGGTGCACGCCAAGGGCAAGCCGTTCACCCCCGACGTCGACCTCGACTCGGTGGCACGGCGTACCCCGGGCTTCAGCGGCGCCGACCTGGCCAACGTGATCAACGAGTCGGCCCTGCTCACCGCCCGTAAGGATCAGCGGGCGATCTCCAACGACTCGCTGGAAGAGTCGATCGACCGGGTGATCGCAGGTCCGCAGCGACGGACCCGCGTGATGAGCGACCAGGAAAAGAAGATCACCGCGTACCACGAGGGTGGGCACGCGCTGGTCGCCTGGGCGCTGCCGCACGCCGCGCCGGTGCACAAGGTGACGATCCTGTCCCGTGGCCGCTCGCTGGGCCACACCCTGGTGCTCCCGACCGAAGACAAGTACACCCAGACCCGCGCCGAAATGATCGACACCCTGGCGTACGCGCTGGGCGGTCGCGCCGCTGAGGAACTGGTCTTCCACGAGCCCACCACCGGTGCCGGCAACGACATCGAGAAGGCCACCCAACTGGCCCGCGCGATGATCACGCAGTACGGCATGAGCTCCAAGCTCGGCGCGATCAAGTACGGCACCAGCGGGGACGAGCCGTTCCTCGGCCGCAACATGGGCCACGAGCGGGACTACTCGGACTCGGTGGCCGCCGAGATCGACGGCGAGATGCGGGCACTTGTCGAGCTGGCGCACGACGAGGCATGGGAGATCCTGGTGGAATACCGGGACGTCCTGGACAACATCGTGCTCGAGCTGATGGAGAAGGAGACCCTCTCCACGGCCGACATGGCACGGATCTGCTCCCGGGTGGTCAAGCGCCCGCCGCTGGCGCCGTACAACGGCTTCGGCAAGCGCCAGCCCTCCACCGAGCCGCCCGTGCTCACCCCCGCGGAGAAGGACAAGCTCAAGGCGCAGGCCCAGGCCGACGGCGCGCAGGCGGCGGTCGGCGGTGGGGCACCGTCCAACAACTCGGACGGTACGCACTGAGCAACGACCCGACGGCCAGCTCCCCCCACCGGGAGCTGGCCGTCTCCGCGACCGAACCCGACGGCGACGACGAGCTCGACTACGTGGCGGCGCGGCTGATCAGCGGCAAGCTGACCGGCCGCCCGGTCGAAGACGCGGTCGACCTCGGCCGGATCGAGAAGGCCGTCCGGGAGATCCTGATCGCGGTCGGCGAGGACCCGGACCGCGACGGACTTCAGCAGACCCCGGCCCGCGTCGCCCGCGCGTACGCCGAGCTCTTCGCCGGCCTGCGGGTCGACCCGGCCCAGGTGCTCAGCACCACCTTCGAGGCCAACCACGAAGAGCTGGTCATCGTCCGGGACATCGACGTGATGAGCCTCTGTGAGCACCACCTGCTGCCGTTCCGGGGCAGCGCGCACATCGGCTACATCCCCGGCCCGGACGGGCGGATCACCGGCCTGTCCAAGTTGGCCCGACTGGTCGAGGTCTTCGCCCGTCGACCGCAGGTCCAGGAACGGCTCACCTCGCAGGTCGCCGACCTGCTGATGAGCAAACTGGCACCACGCGGGGTCGTCGTCGTGCTGGAGTGCGAGCACATGTGCATGGCGATGCGCGGCATCCAGAAATCCGGTGCCAAGACCATCACGTCAGCCGTACGCGGCATCCTGCAATCCGACTCCAAGTCGCGGGCCGAGGCGATGGCGTTGATCATCCCCCGCTGACCCCCCGACGCACCACGGCCGGCCGACACCCCACCGGGGAACGGCCGGCCGACGCGTTCCCGGGGACTGGTCAGCCAGCGAGCAGAGCCAGCAGCAGACCCGCCGTGGCCAGCACCGCCGGCACCAGACACACCAACGCGCCGAAGCGCACCGTGCGGTCCAGCCGCTCGCTCGGGGCCACCCGGAACAGCCGCCCGATGCCGATCCAACCGGCGACGAACGCGACCGCCGGCATCGGCAGCCCACAGATAAGCGCCGCCACGGTGGCCGGCCCCACCCCCGTCGCCGCATACACCGCGAGCTGGATCAGCGGCACCAACAGCGCGAACGGCCCGTACACCAGCAGGTTGCGCGCTCGTGCGGGCCACGACCCCGGCCGGAGCCGACGGCGCGCGGCCAGCGCCGCGTCCGCCGCCTCGGCCCGACCCCGCGCGGCCCGCAGCGCCGCCAACACGGCCGCCGGGCCGCCCGCCATCGACCGGGCCGCCTCGGTCAGCTCCGGCGGCGACGGCACCAGCGAGATCGCCGGTACGCCCAACTCCCGCAGCCGGTCCTGCTGACTCGCCAACCCGGTGCGGACCACCGTCAACTCCTCCCGGGCGGCCTCCGCCGACCGGGCCTGCTCACCAGCGGCGGCAGCCGCGCCACGGCGTACCCCATCCAGCTGACGGGCCGCGGCCAGATACTCCGCCCAGGCCGCGCCCGGCTCGGCCACTGCCGACGTGGCGTCCCGCTGCCGCCCCGGCCCGGTCACCGTCGCGTTCGGATCCACCTCGACACCCCCCACGCGCGCCACCCGATCAGCCGGCCTCGTCGGCGAACGGCACCAGGACGGTGCCCCGCTCGCCCGGACCGTCCCAGAGCACCGCCCGGTCGGGCCGCGCCTGCCACTCCACCGGCCGACCGAAGACCGCGGTGAGCTGCGCGACCGGCACGTCCAACACGGCCACCGCGACCAACTTGTCGACCTCACCCGCCGGCTCGAACAGCGCGGCGAACGGCGGCACCGCACGCCACCAGCCCAACAGATGCCTCCCCGCCGGGGGGCCGTCCCGCAGAAGCGACCTCAGCCGCTCCACCGGCAGATCCCGAGCACCCGGCCGGTCCAACCCGAAGACCACCAGGTACGTCGGCAGGTCGTCGACCGCGTCCGCGAGCAGCGACGGCAGCTCCACCAACTCGGCCGAATGCCGGGTCGCCAACTCGGCCGTCAACGCCTCAGCCAGCGCCCGGGAGCCCGGATCCGGTGCCGCCACCAGGAAGCGGGCGGTGCCCGGCGCGTGGTGCGCCGACGCGCTCCGGGCCGCCGTCGCCAACAGCCCACCCGCCACCGTGCCCGAACCCAGCACCGCGAGGTTGCGCCCGGCCGCCGGCCCCAACGGTACGGCGACCGTCGAGCGGGCCACGTCCACCGCACGGCCCAGCAGCGCGGCCGGCCCGTGCGCCTGCCCCGCCAAGGCCGCCCGGTACCGCGGATCGTTGCCCAGCAGCGGTCGGGCGTAACCGGCGAAGACCACCGGCGGCACCGACCCGGCCGGCCGGGCCGCCCACAACTCGTGCCGCAGCTCCTCCACCACCTCCGGGTGGTCCTGCGGATCAGGGTGACGGATCAACCGCTCGTGACCCCGGATCGCACCCCGAGGACCGCCGAGCCCGCCGGCCGTGTTCACCACGGCGCTGCCCACCGGCAGACCGGCCGCCGAATCGTTCGTCGGCTCCAGCACCGGACTGCCACCGGGCAGCGCCACCCGAACCGGAAACTGCCCCAGCACCGAATCCCGGTGACCGGCATCGGCGCGCGTACTCAACCCCAACTCGCCCGCGCCCGCCAACACCAGGTGCACGCCGTACGCCCGACCGGCCCGGGCCAGCCCGTCCAACTGGGCGGCCACCTCGGCGGCGAGCCGGTCCCGCTCCGCGAAGATCAACGGCACATTGTCCAACACGCAGACAATCCTCGGCAGCGGCTGGTGCTGACGCAGCTCCGCGAAGCGTTGCCCGCCGGCCCGGGAACCCGCCTCCGTCCGGCGCTGAACCTCGGCCGTCAACTCGTCGAGCAGGTCCCGGACGTACTCCCGGTCGGCGGCCATCGCGGCCGCGCGTACCTGTGGAATCCACGACCGGTCCCGCTCGGTCTGCAGAAACTCCACGAAGGACTCGCCGGCACCGAGATCCGCCAGGTAGAACGCCAGATCGTCCGGGCCGTACCGGGCGGCCAGGCCGAGCAGCGCGGTGGTCAGGAACGCCGCACGCCCCGCCGCGGACCGGCCACTCACCAGCCAGTGCGGGGTCAGCTCGGTGAAGCCCAGCGACACCGACCGACCGCCGGCATCACCGACGGTGGTGGTCAGCCCGTCCGCGGAATCCGACTCCCACAGCCGCTCACCCGTCGGCGGCAGCAGAGCCCCCAACGCCAACCGGGAACCCGCCTCCACCTGCTCGGCGAGCCGTCGACAGACCGCGTCGACCAACTCTGCCGGTGGATCCGACTCGACGAAGACCGGCGAGTTCAAACCCCCCGGCGGATCGGCGCCCGGACCGGCGAACGACGCCCCAGGCGGGTCGCCGAGCAGCGCGTACGCGTTCCGCAGTGCCAGCGGCGTCGTACGCGGCAGCGGTGCCCGAGCCGAGTACGGGCCGGCGGGAGGCCAACCCGCCACCACCAGGTGCAGCCCCGCGGCCGGCCCCTGCTCGGCCAACGTCTCGATGCGGGCCAGATCGCTCGGCCCGGTCGACTCCGGCAGCGCGGCCACCACCAGCAACAGGGTGCGATCGTGACGGCGCCGCCCACTCGCCCCCGGCGTGACCCACTGCTCCGCCTCGGTCAGCACCGCGCGCAGACCCGCCACGTCCACCGCGGGCGGCGACAGCAGGCCCGCGTCCGCCAGCGCCCCGAACGGCGTCAGCGCAGCCCCGGTGGCATCCACCGCGCGAATCAGCAGCGCGCCCGCCGGTGCCGCACCCAACAACCGCAGGAGTACGGCCCGGAGCAACCCCGCCACCCGTGGCTCCCGTGCGTCGGCGTCCACGCTGAGGTGACCGGTGCCGACAAGCGGCACCAATGCGGGGAAGCGTGCGTCGTCCAACGGCGCGGCAGTGCCGACCCGGACGAACGGCGGGGGAGCATCACCCGCCGGAGAGTCCACAGTGAGCGAGTCCAGTGCCGCGCCCGACCAACCCGGCGCCAGCAACGCCGCTGCCGTCCGCAGCCGGTCGGCCACCTCGTACTGACGGCGTTGATCGGCCGGCGCCGGTCGCGTCTCGTCCAGGATCCCAGCGGCTGCCGTTGCGACGGCCGCCGCCCGACGGTGCAGGGCTGCGGCGCGGTTCGTGCGAGCATTCGGACCGGCCACCGCGTCCACCCCCTCTACCCGAGGCTGGCAACCCCTCCCCGAGCAGAGACGGTATCCCAGCCGAGGGCACTCCTCCGGGAGGTGCGTCGGCGCTGCGCCGGTGTTGTCGTGGATCTCACCGGTGGGGAGGGGTCCGTCACGATCCGCTGGATCTGAGGCATTGGCTCCGGAGCGTCCAGCCGATAACGTCAGGAGGTGGAATCAGTGCAGCCCCCCGCCGGTTCCCAGGTCTCCCGCGTACCGGCCCAACGGACCCCGTCCGAGCAACTGCCGCCCGCCCCGGCAACGCCGGCACCGCAGCCGCCCCGCCGTCGGATGCGGACGGTGCTCACGGTCGTCGCCGGAGTGCTCGCGCTGCTCTGTCTTGGCGGGGTCGCGACTGCCTACGTGTGGTACAACCGCGCGGCAGCACCGGATCGCAGCACACCCGACGTGGTTGTGATCAACTACCTTCAGGCGGCACTCGTCTCGCGGGACGCGAACCGAGCAAAGCTGTTTACCTGCGATGGCGCGGTCGCTTCGGTCGATAAGTTTGCTGCAGAGGTAGTCGCGCGAGAGCAAGAATTGGGCGTCTCGTTTTCGATCAATATCGAAGATGTTGCCGTTTCCGAATCCGCTTCCGACGCAGTTGTGACCGCTGTTGTCCGGCGAAGCGCCACAATTGACGGGATCCATCAGAGCTTGGCCGACAGGTGGCGATTCGATGTGGAAGACAGGGACGGCTGGCGCGTCTGCTCCGGCTCTCAAGTCAGCTGATTCTCATTCAATCCAGAGCAGGTGAACCGGGACCTCCAGGGTGGTGGGCGATTGCCCACGCCAGGCCCACCGGTACCACTCCACTTCGGGGGTGATGCGGACGCAGATGTCCCCCTCGGCTCCGGAGTAGGTCTCGGTGACCGCTCGAAGGTCACGGTGCTCCACGCCGCCCTCGACGTGCACCACCCGCCGACCGGTGACGGCGTCCGCCTCGAAGACCGGTGTGGGGGTGCGGTGCGCCGGGCCGTCCAGTGAGACCAGCCGGATGCCGGTTTCCCGGGGACCGTCCAATCCTGGTCGGCTGCCGACGGTTTCCACCCAGACCCGCTCCACCGGCACCAGCGGCGCGAACACCTCGACCTGGTCGGCTTCGGCCCGGTACCACTCGTGCTCGGGGATCACCGGCACGTAGGTCCGGGCGCTCTGCACCACCCGGTCGTCCGCGCGTAGGTCGCCGCGCCAGCCGAGCCCCGGCAGCCCGACCAGTACCCGTCGGCCGCGCAACTCCACCCGCTCAGTTGCGGGAACGATGGCCAGCGGTCGAGGGGGCTGCGGTGCCCAGTCGGGCTGGTCGGCGAACGGGTCGGGCATCGGTCCGGTCATGCCGGTGGTGGCCTCACTCCGCGGCGCGCAGCGGGGCACCCCGCTGGCGCATGAACGGGACCGGGTTCACCGCGCCAGACGCGTGGCGGTCGTTGCGCAAATGCACCTCGAAGTGCAGGTGCGGGCCGGAGGAGTTGCCGCTGCTGCCTACCTTGCCGATCACCTCGCCGGCCGCCACCATCTGACCTTCCTCGACGAAGGGCTTGACTACCATGTGGCAGTACCGAGTGATGTTGCCGCGGGCGTGCAGCAGGTCGACGAACCAGCCACAGCCCTTCTTGCCAGGGAATCCGTCCACGTCGCAGTCCTGCCGGCCGCGATAGTCCTCGTCGCAGGTGGCCACCAACACCCGACCCGCCGCTGCCGCACGGATCTCGGTGCCCTTGGCCGCGCCGATGTCGACGCCGTCGTGGCCGGGTCGGCTGGCTGTGCGGAAACCGGAGCCGACATTGCCAGGGATCGGTGCGGTCCAGCCGGAGGCGGCGATCTGGCCCCGCTCGGCCGCGTTGCACACCGCTTTGCCGTCGATTTCGACAGTGCGGGCCGCGCCACCGGCCAGCGCGTCCACGAGGCGGCTGGCCAGTTCCTCGTGTTTGGCGTACGCGTCGGGGTAGGCGCTGATCTGCACCCGCTGCGCGACCGTGGTCAGCGGTCGGCGCTGCCAACTTCCCACCTTGACGAGCTTCTCGTAGAACTTGCGGGCCGCGTACGCGGGGGTCAACCGCTCGGGAACCGAACCCCACCCCGGCCGCTGCTGGAACAGGCCCAACGAGTCGTGGTCCGCGCCGACGCCCTCGTGCGGCAGGGCGAGGGACTCGGGCACGCCGCTGTTCGCCAGGTTACGCAGGGCAGACTCCTGCATCGCGGTGGCGAGCGCGATCACCCAGCCCCGCGAGGGCACGCCCATGTCCTGGCCGACCTTGATGATGATCGCGGCGTTGCGAACCTGGCTGTCGCCGTACTCGGTGAACCGCGGTAGCTTGCCGGCGATATTGACCGGCCGGACCGGGCCGCACTCCAAGCCTGCCAGGGCGTCCCCGTTCTCGGCGTCGTCGCCACCTAGCCCGGTGAGGAAGAAGGCGGCGGTGCCGCCGGCGCAACAGAGCAGGAGCAGCATCCCGGTGAGCAATGCGGCGATCACACCGAGCCGGAGGGGCCGGCGGCGGGCTCCGGCGTTACCAACGTCGTTCACGGCCGCTCCCAGTCCAGAACGTCGACCAGCCAACCACTGTCGGAGGTGACCAACTCCAGCCGGAGCTGGCCAGAATCAAGGGGCAGCAGCAGCTCGACGAACGTCTCGGTCCGCTCCCGCATGGTTGGCGGCCCGGTGACCTTCTCGGCGGGCACACTCCCAGGCTCGGCGCCGGTCAACTTCTCTCTCAGCGCTGGCGTGGAGAGCGGCCGTAGGCCGGCCTGCCACTCTTCGGTGGTCATCCCGGGACGACCGAGCCAGGCTGCGGCGAAGCGGTCGGCGGTCTGCTCGGGCGTGCGGGCGCCGGGCGACGTCACGGGTGACGGCGGAGTTGCGCTGTTGAGCAGACCGTCGTCGCCGGCCGTCGGATCCACGGTGATGATCGGCCCATCCGGCCGGCTGCTCAACCCATCGGCTGAACCCGCCGGGTTGGAGATCAGGCGGGCTGCCCCGAGCACGCCGACGACCACCACCCCGATCACCAGCGCGATACCCAGCCGGGACCGCAGGGCCCGGGTGAAGAGAAACTCCAGTGCCCGTCGCATCACCGTCACCGTGCCTCTGAGCGCACCCGGGGTCCGGTGCGATCCGGTGCACGATCGGTGGAGCCGGGCCGGTAGACCACAAACGACGGATTTTCCGCAGGCACGTCCGGCTCGGTCCAGGTCGCCGGCTGCCGACGCCGAGGCTGCGGTGCGACCGGGCGTCCCCGGCCACTGCGTTCCTCCGCCGGCGCCTCGTCGGGCCGCTCCCGACCGTCGGGGCGCACCGCCTCTGCACGCCGGTCCTCGGCCACAGCGGTGGGCACCGGCGCCGGGTCCTCTCGCCTCGCCTCCGGCCGTAGCCGGGTCTGCTCCGCGTCGGGTGACCGTCGGCGCCCGCCCACGGGCTCAGCCGTCCCCCCAGGCTCCGCCACGTCCAGCCGCGCGGCCGTCCGCATGTCGCGGAAGAACCGGCGGTGCCAGGACCCGGCCGAGCTGACCGCCTCGCTGCTGTCCTTGCCGCCAAGTTGAGTGATCCGCCGGTACGGCCGCAGCAGTAGCCATCCGACCACCCCACAGAGCCAGACCAGCACCACCTGAAGCCAACCCGGCATGGTGGGAGTGCTCATGATCAAGTCGACGGCAAACAGATAGATGGCCGCCCCGGTGCCGAAAATGGCGATGTTGAACAATGCGGCAACGACGGCGTTTGCCAACCGCCGCAGACCAGCGCTAGCCGGCCGGAGTAGACCGATGGTACCGAGGATGGGTGCCGCAATCACCGCCCACCGGAAGATCAGGAAGCCCAGCAAGACCAGCAGCGACGCGGTTAGGTCGAACATCGCGAAGAGTACGGCCGCGAGCACGGCGATGAAGCCTGCGCCGACCCGGTCCATATCCCGCACACCCTGGAGGTACTCGTACGCCTCTGGATCCTCGGCCTCAATTTGCTGCGCAACCCGTGCCCACTGTTGCTGCTTAGCCTTTATTGTCGCAGTTCGGGCGGCCGAGCTGGCGCGCATAGATTTGGCTTCGCCCCACGTTAGAGATTTCGCATCGTAAAGTGCGGGGCCGTACTTGAGCGCGGTCTCGCTGTCGGCCGAGCCGAGAACGCCCCGGAGCCAGTTCCGGTAGAGCATTGTCTCGGTAGCGGTATCGCTGGCCCGGACAGCAGGAGTTCGAAGATCTTTGCAACGGCTGGGATCGATGCAACGTCCTGGGTCCGGTTCCTTCGCCTGCGGTCCAACGGCGTCGTGCACTACCCCGAGGCTCGTGACGAGTGCACCGTCGGCAATATTGGCCGACTTCACCGGCCAGGCTGCAATCGCGGTTACCGCAACCATCACCAGCAGCGCCCAGCCTGCGGTCGTCATCGCGTTGCTCATGTCTGACTGCCGAGATCGCCAGAGTAGGTAGAGTCCCACCACACAAAGGGTGACGATGCCGAATACGCTGAATACCTTTTGGTACACGGCCTTGGTCGCCTGCTCGACCAGTGGGTCCGCCCAACCCCACATCGAACCGGGATCCCAGGCGCGCTCTCTGAGTGCGTTCGACGCACCGATGATTGCTGTGGCAGCCATGAACTCGCCATTGGCGACGGTTGTGGTGAACTTGTAGTCCGGATGTAGCACACTCGAGGCGCAGCCGCCGTCGATGTCGTAGGTGTTGTAGCTGTAGCCCCCGTAGCCATAGAGGCTGTAACGACCAGCTATTCCATTCGCCGCGTCCGTTGGTGGTGCGGCCGCGAACCAGCCGGCGAGCCCGGAGTCCGGCGCGCCGGGGGTTGGCGCGTTACGACACTTGACCTCGTCCTCGCTGATCGCTTGGAGTTTCGCGACGCAGGCGCGGAAGTCGGCTTGCCATTCGGCGGTCGTGCATAGGTCGGCGCGGGCCTGGGCGGCTGCGGGCGGTGCGGCGGCCGCGGCCTCCGCGCCGATCAGCGGCCAGGTGAGGCTGGCTCCGGCCAGTACGCCGAGGGCGAGCAGGAACGACACGATCCTGGCCCGGGCCCCGGGGCGTGGGTCACGGCACTTCGCCTCGGCTTGACCGAGGACCCTGACCCAGGCCCTAGCCATGTCACGCCTCCAGATCCGGCAGGGGGATGCTCGGCAGCACTCCGGCCGCCGCGGCGATCGCGGCGGGCGTCGTGTCGAGGTGGTCCAGCAGTCCTTCGACGTACGAGACGTCGACTCGAACCTTCTGCACCCGGCCGTCGACGTCGCGCATCACGAACTCACGGAAGCCGAGGCGGGAGGCCGAGCTGGTGTCGGCGGCGGAGAGCGAGGCGAGCGTTGCCTCGTACCCGTCGTTGACGGGCACCCGCAGCAGCCGCAGCGCCTCGGAGGCGATCTCGGCGTCCTCGGCGATGCGGCCGACGAAGACGGTGGAGACGAGGTTCTGCACGTCGAGGCCGAGGATGTCGCGGGGGTTCTGCGAGGCGACCAGCGCGGCCAGGTTCCACTTGCGGGAGTCGCGGGCGAGCCGGACCAGGAAGGAGCGCCCGGACCGCCAGCCCTCCATGAAGTGTGCCTCGTCGAGGCCGACGAGTTTGCGGGACGACATCGAGCCGCCGTAGCAGCGGCGGACGGCGAGCCGGTGCGCGGTGTGCAGCATCGGCAGGGCCAGTGCCTCCTCGGCTGACCAGTACTCTCGTTCGATCTTGAGGTCGGGCAACCGCAGGCCGGCCATGGTGATCACGGTGAGTGCCGCGTCGGCACCGAGCAGGCCCTCCGGCGGTCGGCCGAAGAAGAGCATGGCCAGGGGCATCTCGGCGGTGTCCAGCAGGAGGTTGGCCAGTTCCTTGCCGGCATCGTCGTCGAGCCGCCCGAGGCAGCTCACCACGTCGTCCAGGGTGGAGGTCTCCTCGGCGGGAACCTGGCGGACGGCGTGCCGGAACAGGGTGGCGGTCGACGCCTCCCTGGCCACCTGCGGCGGAACGAGCATCATGCAGATGTCCTGGACCAGCATCCGCCGCTCGGCCCGAGCGTTGGAGACCGCGATCTCGAACTCCCGGTCGCCGGCGGCCCCGGTGCCGAACTCGCTGCGCAGTGGCGTCGGGATGAGCGAGTAGGGCGCCAGGGTGCCGTGCTCCGAGCCGGTCAGGTTCAACACCCGGGAGTACGGCCGCAGCTCGGGCATCGCGCACAGTCGGGCCAGCGGCCCGGACGGGTCGAGCAGGGTCACCTGGACACCTCGCCGGGCGGCCAGGTAGCCCAGGGCGCCGAGCAGGGTGGACTTACCACCGCCTGGTTCGGCGACGAAGACCGCGAGCCCGGAGCGTTCCCGGACCTCCATGGGAAAGTGCAGGTCGAGGAAGACCGGGCGGCGGCAGGTGCCGGCGGTCCGGCCGATCAGGTCGCCCCGCCGGTCGCCCACGTTCGACGCGGCCTGGGGGAGCGCGGCGGCGAGCAACGGCACCGGCATCCGTCGGACGTAGCCGGTGTTGGCGATCGGTTCGCCGGGGATGAACTCGCGGGCCAGCCAGTCCTGGTTCTTCGGGTGCTGCAGCGAGATGCGCAGCTCCCGGGAGTAGAGCTGGATCAGCCGGCGGGCCCGCTCCAGGCACTCCTCCCTGGTCCGGCCGCCGACCGCGATCCGGTGCCAACCGTGCGCACGGGCCGAGTCGACCGGCAGGCCGGTGGTCATCTCGTCGCCGATCACCAGGGCGCGCTTGGCAAGTCGTTCCAGCTCCGGGGGCGCGTCGATGCCGTGCTCGGCGTAGTCGAGCTGTTGCGAGCGGATCATCCGCAGCCGGTGTTCGAGATTACGGAACGAGTCACCGGAGCCGAGGATGTCGACGCGAGTCGAGATTTCCATCGGCCAGGGCAGCCGCTCGTGGAAGTGCAGCCAGGGCTCGTGCCGTTCCGGGATCTCCAGTGGCTCCATCCGGCCGACGGCGAGCACGGCCACGTGCCGTTCCTCGCCCGTCATCCGGTTGACCAGCTTGACGGTCGAGCCGTACGGGGTGCGGTAGCGCTCGACCTGCTCGGTCATGGCGAGCAGGTCACCGCGCTCCCAGCGCCCGTCCGTGACGGGGGAGAGGGTGCTCGGCGGCGACATGCACAGCGCCACCGAGCGGTAGAGCAGCCACTCCAACTCCTGGGCGGTGACCCGTCGACCGCGCATGCCGAACGCGCCGAGCACCTCGTCGAACTGTTCGACGGTGCGGCCCAGCTTGCGGCGTTCGCCGTCGGCGGTGCCCCGCCCGAAGGTGCGCAGCAGCCGCTCGGTGAGGGAGTCGCCGAGGGACCGGCGGGCGAAGGTGACGCCCAGGTACGTCTGCCCCTCGGCGTGGTTGACCGCCATCAGGTGTCGTTGGGCGGCGACCAGGTGGTCGGCCCAGCCGGTGGTGCCGGGTACGTCGGGCAGGGGTGCCGACGTGTGCGTGTCGATGGTGCGCGCCCACTCGTCGGCGGGGAACGGCCGGGTGGTGCGGCGCAGGTGCAGTCGGAAGCCGGCCAGGCCGGCGTACTGCTCGGAGATCGCCGACAGCAGCGCCTCACGTTCGGCGTCCGGCCGGAACGCCCAGCGGACCTCGGGCAGCCAGTACCAGGCGGTGACGGTGTTCGGAGTGAAGGTCAGGTGGCCGGCGATCTCGGTGATGGCCAACTCGACAGACGGATCCCGATCCCCGAATTTGATCTTCGGAGCGCGTACCCGGGTGGGTTTGACGGGTCGGTCCGGTCGGCCCGCGGCGCGCTGTCGGGGCGGGGCGACCTCCTTCCCGGCGGGTCGACCCGGGTCGGTGGCCCGGCGGGCCGTGCGCTCCAGAGCCGGCCGATCGGCGGCCGCGATGGCCGGCTGCTCCGGCGAAGCCGCCGGCCGAGCCGCTTGAGCCGCCGGTCGGGCCTCTTGAGGCGTCGGCTGGGCCGCTTGAGCCGCGGGTCGGGCCGTGGGGCGGCCGTTCGGCAGGGTGCTGGCCGGTCGACCAGCGGGACCGGGGACCACCGCCGGCGACCCACGGTCGGCGGTCGGATCGGACCCGTCCGGCGGACGGTGCAGGGGCCGTCGATCGCCGGCCTGATGCGGCACTCGGGACTCGCTGGGCGGGTGCCCGCCGCCGTGCCGTGGCTCGACGGGCCGCCCGCCGCTGCCGGGATTGTCAGCGGGTGTCCACGGTGGCTCCAGCTCGCGAGCCGGCGCCGAGCTGGCGGTGGGTGGCGGCTGATGCGGAATCGCCGGTTGCTCCCGCGTGCCCGGGCCAGCCGTGACGGCTCGCGCCGAGCCGGGCCGCGCCCCGCCGAACAGGTCCAGGAAGGGGGAGTCGATGTCGGCGTTCTCACCGGCCGACACCGCGGTGGGCTCGGCGGGTGGAGTGCGGCGGGGAACCGGCCGGGGCGCCTGGAAGACGCCGACGGCACCGTGGCCGGGCGAGGTCACCAGCGCGGGGTCGAGGGCGACTTCGTCCTCGTCCTCGGTGTAGTCGAACGAGTGCGCACGGTGACCGGTCGGCGCACCGGGGCGGCCGGCCGGGGAGCCCGGCGTGGAGGAGCGGCTCATGCGACCGCCTCGGCGACTGTCGGCAGAACCCTGCCCATGTCCTGCGACGGACCGTTCGACGCACGTCCGGTCATGCCAGCTCCTCCCGAATCCTGATCCGGCTGCCGACCAGGCGCGGGTCGCGCTGCTCGACCGCCGGCTCCCGGGTGCGTCGCCAGTCGGTCAGCGCGGTGCGGATGACCACCCGCGCCGGCCGGTCGGGGTCGACGTGCCGGAAGATGAACGACGTGGTCACGATGGCGAGCGCGATCTCCCAGGCGGGGAATAGCTCGACCGTGAACGTGAACAGCCAGTGGATGAACATGTAGAGGGGGACCAGCAGGATGAAGAGCCCGTACTGGGCGTAGGGCAGGTGGACCGGAAGGGTGTAACCGGGCGGCCCGAGGTAGACCAGGCGTGCCCGGTAGATGTCGTCGTCGGTGCGCAGCCGCATCTGGTGAACGCGCCTATTCGAAGATCAGGTCGATCAGGTAATCGCCGACGAAGAAGAGTGTTGCCGCGCCCGCGATGAAGGCGAGCCCGACGATGGCGATCGCGGAGCTGGTCAACACCTTGGAGATCTCGCCTCGGCTGGCGCGGCCGATGAAGATGACGCCCAGGACGGCGAGCAGGATCGGCGCGATCTTGCTGGCGAAGAAGGTGACGACACTGTTCGTGTCGATCCCCTTCGGGGCCGGCTCCGCGAGCGGAGTCGACGCCAGGGTGGAGAGCGCGTGGGCGACGCCGGACGACGCCGTCTCCATGAGCTCGTAGGCGATCACTGGAACCTCCCCATAGCGCGGCCGGCGATGCCGCGGCGGTGCAATAGGCAGACCTGGCGGGAAAAGTGCTCCACAGAGCATGGCGTTCTTGACCCTGTGTTCGTTACTCACCACGGAGGGTGGCGAGGTTTGGGCGGTTTTCCCCCGCTTCGGCCCTCCCTCCAAGCTTCGCCATCTCGATGCTGGCCAATTCCAAAGCGTACGGGCCGCCCCGGATTGCGACAAGCCGCGAAGGGGCTGCCGGATACTGCCCGGATGACCGATCGTACACCTGTTCTAATCGGCACGTCAGGGGTGGTGGTGCGAGGGCGACCCAGGCCGCTGGGCACCGCTGCCGCGACCGGTACCGTCTAGTCGTGACCGATCTGGTGCGGGCCTCGGGCCCGGTGGTGATGGGCGTCCTCAACGTCACACCGGACTCCTTCTCCGACGGCGGACGGTACGCCGACCTGGACGCCGCCGTCGGACACGGCGTCCGTCTGCGCGACGCCGGTGCGCACCTGGTCGACGTGGGCGGCGAGTCGACCCGTCCGGGCGCCGAGCGGATCGACGCCGCGACCGAGGCCGACCGGGTGTTGCCGGTCATCCGCGAGCTGACCGCCGCCGGTGTCCGGGTCAGTGTCGACACCAGCCGCGCAAAGGTGGCCGAGGCCGCCCTGGCAGCCGGCGCGGCGGTGGTCAACGACGTCTCCGGTGGGCTGGCCGACCCGGACATGGCCCGCGTGGTCCGCGACGCGCACTGCCCCTGGGTCCTGATGCACTGGCGCGGGCACTCCCGGGCGATGCGCGAGCTGGCCACCTACGGCGACGTGGTGGCCGACGTCCGAGCCGAACTCGCCCAACGGATCGACGAGGCGCTGGCCGCCGGGGTGGCCGCCGACCGCCTCATCGTCGACCCCGGGCTCGGCTTCGCCAAGACGGCCGCGCACAACTGGGAGCTCACCGCCCGGCTGTCGGAGCTGCTGGATCTCGGCTACCCGCTGCTCTTCGCGGCCAGCCGCAAGTCGTACCTCGGCGGGTTGCTCGCCGCCCCGGACGGCACGCCGCGACCGACCGCCGAGCGGGAGGCGGCCACCGTGGCCACCAGCGTGCTGGCGGTCGCCGCCGGAGCCTGGGGCGTCCGTGTGCACGACGTGCGGGCCACCGCCGACGCGCTCGCTGTCTGGGCCGCGACCGGCAGCCCGCGCCTCGCCGTGGCACCGCACGACCAGGGCCGGGCGCTCCCCGACCACGAGCAGGAGGTACGGCGATGACGACGGACCGGATCCAGCTGACCGGCCTGCGGGCGCGGGGCCGGCACGGGGTGTACGACTTCGAGCGCGAACAGGGGCAGGACTTCGTGGTCGACGCCGTCCTGGAGCTGGACCTCGCCCCGGCCGCGGCGAGCGACGACGTCACGACCACCGTGCACTACGGCGAGTTGGCCGAACAGCTGGTCGCCGTGGTCACCGGCGAGCCGGTCAACCTGATCGAGACCCTCGCGGACCGGCTCCTCGCGGTCTGCCTGGCCGACGAGCGGGTCGACACCGCCACGATCACCGTGCACAAGCCGGAGGCGCCGGTGCCGCACACCTTCACCGACGTGGCCGTCACCATGACCCGGACGCGTGCCCGGTGACCCAGGCCGTCCTCTCGCTCGGCAGCAACCTGGGCGACCGCCTGGAGCACCTGCGTACGGCGGTCGCCACGCTGGGCGACGCGGTGCTCGCGCTCTCCGGGGTGTACGAGACTCCGCCGTGGGGCGACACCGACCAGCCCGCGTACCTCAATGCGGTGGTGTTCGTCCAGGACGAGACCGCGGCCCCGCGCGACTGGCTGGAGCGGGCCCGCGACGCGGAGCGCGCGGCCGGCCGGGTCCGGGATCCGCAGCGGCGGTTCGGGCCGCGCACCCTGGACGTGGACGTGATCGCGGTCTGGGGTGACGACGGCGAGCCGGTGCTCAGCGACGAGGAGGAGCTGACCCTGCCGCACCCCCGGGCGCACCTGCGCGCCTTCGTGCTGCGTCCGTGGATCGACATCCAGCCGTACGGTCGGCTGCCCGGTCACGGCTGGCTGACCGACCTGCTGACCACCGGCCCCGTGGCGGACGAGGCGTTGGAACTGCGTCCCCGGCCGGAGTTGGCGTTAGAGTCGACGACATGACCGAGCGGAACCGGCCGGCATGACGCAGGCCAAGCCCCCACCCCCGGGCGGGTCGGACCCGGATCGGTCTCGGATGGGCCCGACCCGGATCTCGACCCTGGTCGTTGCCGGCCTGGCCGCCGCGGCGGTGGCCTGGCTGCTGATCAGCACCCTCTACTACAGCGGCATTCCCCGACTGCCCTGGCTGCCGGTGGTGACGTTGGCCGGGCTCGCCGTGCTGGAGGCGTACGCCGCCATCAACACCCGGGGCCGGATCGAGCGCAAGCCCGGCCGGGACCCGGTCAACCCGCTGATGGTGGCCCGCTTCGTGGTGTTGGCCAAGGCGTCGGCGCTGGCCGCGTCGATCTTCGCCGGTTTCTACGCGGGGCTCACCGGCTGGCTCTTCGTGGAGACCACCCGCGCCGCGCTGGACGACCGTCCGGCCGCTGGCGGGGGGCTGCTCGCCGCACTGGCCCTGGTCGGCGCCGCGCTGTGGCTGGAGCGCTCCTGCCGGGTGCCGGAGCGGCCGGACGACGAGCGCGAGCAGGACCCACGGGAGAGCCGCCCCGGCCAGCGCTGAGCAGGGGGTTACGCCCGGCTGCGGGCGCGGGTACGGTGCCTGCGATCGGAGAGCGAGGGCCGCCCGGGGTCCGTCCGCGCGCCGGACTGGGGACGGTCGGCCACTGGGGAGGCGGCGTGATGGGGTACGAAGAAGCGGGCCGGGACCGGTCGGCCGAACCCTCGTCGGGGGTGCCGTCCGCCGTTCTGGAGAACGTCTTCGACGACCCCACCCACGGTGAGCCGGGCCGGGACCGGATCGGCGTACACGTGGGGTGGGAGCTGCTGCTGTTGGTCGGGCTGGCGGCCGTGGGATGGCTGCTCTGGCAGGACGACCCGGCGGCCCTGCGCGACGGCAACCTGCGCACGCTGCTGGTCGACGCGGTCGGGCTCGGGTTGCTCGCCCTGGCCGCCGGGGTGAGCCTGCGTACGGCCGCTCCGAACCTGGCCGTCGGCCCGGTCGCGGTCGCGGCCGCCCTGCAATACGCCGAACAGGGTGACCGGGGCCTGCCGGCGTCGATCGGCCCGGCCGTGGCGGTCGCCGCGGTGGGCGGGCTGGCGCTGGCGCTGGCCGTGGTGGTCCTGCACGTGCCCGGCTGGGCCGTCAGCCTGGCCGGCGCGGCAGCGGTGGTGGTGTACATCGAACGCCGCTCGGCGCCCGTGCTGGTGCAGGGCGACTACGACCCGGGGCGCAACGCCGGGTACCTCTTCGCCGGCTTCGCCGCGGTGGCCGCCCTCGGCGGGCTGTTCGGTGCGATCCGGGCGATCCGCCGGCTGGTCGGCCGGTACCGGCCGATCGCCGATCCGGCCCGTCGGCGGGGCGCGGTGGCCGCCGCGGTGACCGCCGTCGCGCTGGTCGTCTCCACGGTGCTGGCGGCTCTCGCCGGCGTGCTGCTCGCCGCCAACGATCCCGAGCCGGTGGCGCCCACGTCGGGGCTGGACTGGACGGTGCTGGCGATCGGCGTGGCGCTGCTCGCCGGCACCAGCGCGTACGGCCGACGGGGTGGTGTGTTCGGCACGGTGCTGGCGGTCAGCCTGGTCGCCGTCTTCCAGGTGTACGCCCCGGAGCGCGGCTGGACGCTGAGCAACTGGGAGGTCGGCGGGGCCGCGCTCGGCGTCGGGCTGCTGGTCACCCGGCTGGTGGAGACGTTCGGGAGACCCCGACCCGGCAGCGTCGACATGCCCGAGCCGGTCAGCGACGGCACGATCAGCTCGGGGTGGACGATGCCGCAGCAGCAGTCGGTCGACAACTGGCCTCCCACGTTGCCGACCCAGGCCGCGCCGCAACCGGTCGACCCGTGGCGGGATCCGCGTTGGGAGGACAGCCCGCGTCGGTGGGACACGGACGAGCGGTGAGCCCTGTCGCGCGAGCGGTGAGTTCCGTCGCGCGAGCGGTGAGGCCCGTCGCGCGAGCGGTGAGCCCGTCGCGTCCGCCGAGCCGTAGCTGATCTCGACCGATAGGCTCGGCGGCATGACCGACACACCTGCCGCCACCCCCGGCGGAACCTCATTCGAGGAGCTTGACGCGCTGTCCACCGAGGAGCTGCGGGAGCGGGCGTTCGCCCGGGCCCGGGAGCGTCGGGACGTGGGTTTCTACTGGTCGGTGCTGCGCCACCTGCCGAACGCGGACGAGGCCACGGTGCTGGACGGCGCCCCGAACTCGATCGGCCCCACGATCGACGAGGCCAACGCGCTGTGGCGGGAGCTGACCGGTCACGGTTACGAGGAGTCGGCGCCGCTGCTGCGGGCCGCCTTCATCGACTACCTGATGAAGCACTGAGCCGCTCCGGGCAGCCCAGGTCCGCCCGAACCACCGGTTCGGGGCCTGGGCGGATCGCGTCGTTCGTCCACCGTTCCGGCCCGGTCGGCCGCTACGGCACGGCCGCCGGCACCGGCGCGCTCGCCGTGTTGCTGCTGGTCGGCATCTGCGGCAGTCCGGCGTACGCGGGCTGGGCCGCCGCCCAGACCGACCCCGACTCGGGCGGCGCCTTCTACGCGCGCCTGCTCGCCTGGCCGGCCTGGCGGCTCGACGCCGACGGGCAGGCCGGCGGGTTGTTCGCCGCCGACGTGCGTGCCGTACTGCTGGTGGTCCTCGCGGTGGCGCTGCTCTATTTGTTGCCGGCCGCCCAGGTCGCCCGGGTGCCCGGCCCGGTCAGCCAGTTCTTCTCCGGCTGGGCCGCGTACGTGCTGGCGGCCGGGCTCGCTGCCGTGCTGGCGGCACTGTTGGGCCCGGCACCGTCACTGCTCGGCGCCCTGCAGGACGCCAGCACCGGCGCCGGCTACGGCTTCCTCACCGGGTGGATCATCGGCACCGCCAGCCTCGGCGGACGAGCCTGACCGGACGAGCCTGACCGGACGAGCCTGACCGGACGAGCCTGACCGGACCGAGGCAGCCCAGCCGACCGAGGTTGGTCAGCCGGTCGGGCGGCCGAGGTCGAGGAGGCGCTGTCGGCTGAGCGCACCCACCGGGCGGCCGGCGTCGGTCACGATGAGCCGGTCCCGGCCCGAGGTGAGCAGGACCGCCAACGCGTCGTACGCCGAGCCGTCCACGGCGACGGTGGGCAGGTCGGCCGCCGCCTCTCCGGGCACCGGCTCCAGCGACTCCCGGTCGAGCGGGGTGACCGCCAGCCGGCGGATGCCCCGGTCGGCGCCGACGAACTCGCGGACGAACTCGGTGGCGGGTGCGCCGAGCAGGGCGGCCGGTGTGTCGTACTGCTCCAGGTGCCCGCCCGCGGAGAGCACCGCGATCCGGTCGCCGAGTCGCACCGCCTCGTCGAGGTCGTGGGTGACCAGCACGATCGTCTTGCGCACCTCGGCCTGAAGGCGGAGGAACTCCTCCTGGAGGCGGGCCCGGACGATCGGGTCGACGGCCGAGAACGGCTCGTCCATCAACAGCACCACCGGGTCGGCGGCGAGCGCCCGCGCCACCCCGACCCGCTGCCGCTGACCGCCGGACAGCTCGTGCGGGTAGCGACCACCGAACTCGGCCGGGTCCAGCCCGACCAGGTCGAGCAGCTCGTCGACCCGCGCCCGGGTCTGCCCCTTGGGCCACCGGAGCAGACCTGGCACGGTGGCCACGTTGGCTCGTACCGTCTGGTGTGGGAAGAGGCCGACGTTCTGGATCACGTACCCGATTCGGCGGCGCAGCCGCACCGGGTCGGCGTCGGTGACGTCCTCGTCGCCGAGCGTGATGCGGCCGGCGGTCGGCTCGATCAGGCGATTGATCATGCGCAGCACTGTCGACTTGCCGCAGCCGGACGGGCCGATCAGCACCGTCAGCTCGCCGGCCCGGACATCCAGGCTGAGTTCCCGGACAGCCTCGGTGCCGTTCGGGTAGCGCTTCTGGATGCCCTTCAGGGAGATCGACGCCGCGCGAGGGGATTGGGCCACGTTGGCAGCCTCCGGGGTAACGTCCACGTATGTCCTTCCGCCTGAGCTACCGGGCCGACCCGGGTAACCCCTGGTTCTCCTGGCAGTACGTGCGGGACAACTCTGACACGATCCTCGCCGCGCTGCGCGAACACGCCTCCCTCACCGGGCGGGCGGTGTTGATCGCGGTGTTGATCGCCCTGCCGTTGTCCGTGCTGGCGTACTGGGTCCGTCCGCTCGCCGGTCCGATCCTCGCCGTCAGTGGCGTGGTCTACACCATCCCGTCGTTGGCGCTCTTCGCGTTCATCGCGCCCTACCTGGGCACCGGGGCGACGACGGTGCTGGTCGGGCTGGTCCTCTACGCGTTGCTGCTGATCGTGCGCAACGTGGTGGCCGGCCTCAACCAGGTGCCTCCCGAGGTCCGCGAGGCCGCCGAGGGCATGGGCTACGGCCGGTGGCGTCGCCTGTTCCGGATCGACCTGCCGCTGGCGCTGCCGGGCATCGTGACCGGCGTACGGCTGGCGACCGTCTCGACGGTGGCGTTGGTCACGGTCGGGGTGCTGGTCGGGCACGGTGGACTCGGGCAGTTGATCTTCGCGGGCTTCCAGAACAACCTCTACAAGGCCGAGATCATGACTGCCGCCCTGCTCTGCGTGGCGCTCGCGATCGTGCTCGACCTGCTGCTCATCCTGGTCGCCCGACTGGTGACCCCCTGGTCCAGCCGGAGGGCACGGTGACCGTCGCGGAGAACCCGGTCGGCCAGGCGATCACCTGGATCAACGACCCGCTGAACTGGACCAACCCGGGCGGCCTGCTGGACCGGCTCGGCGAGCACCTGACGATCTCGGCCCTGGCGGTGGCGCTCGGCTGCCTGGTGGCCTGGCCGCTCGGGCTCTGGCTGGGGCACCTCGGCCGAGGTGGTGGCCTCGTGGTGCTGATCTCCAACGCCACTCTCGCCATCCCCACGCTGGCGCTGCTGACCATCCTGCCGGTGGTCTTCGCCAGCGGCTTCGGAAAGACACCGGTCGTGGTGGCGCTGGCGGTGTTCGCCGTGCCGCCGCTGCTGGCCAACGCGTACACCGGGGTGAGGCAGGTGGATCCGGAGGCCCGCGACGCGGCCCTCGGGATGGGTCTGTCCGGCGGTCAGCTGCTGCGCCGGGTGGAGTTGCCGCTCGCGGTGCCCTACCTGGCGGCCGGGTTCCGGACCGCGGCGGTCCAGGTGATCGCGACCGCCGCGCTGGCGTCCTTCGTCAACGGCGGCGGCCTCGGCCAGATCATCCGGAGTGGCTTCGGCATCGGCATCGCGGCCGGCGGTGGGCAGATCGTCGCCGGCGGTGTGCTGGTGGCCGCGCTCGCGCTGCTGGCCGAGGTCGTCCTCGGCGGCGTCGAACGGCTGGTCACCCCGAAACCGCTGCGGCGGGGGCGGCAACGTCTGGGGCGGCCCCGAGCCGCCGACGCCACCGGGAGCGCCTGACCCGTCCGGGTGAGCCTGCGTCGAGCCGGCGACCCACGCCGCACCGATCGGTGACGATGAGGTGACGAAGTCCATCCCAGGTTGTCGGTCGCGTGCGGAGCATGTTGGGTGGACATTCGCGGGCGACCGACTTTCAGGATCGCCCGTCGGACACGCGGCCGGCCCGGGACGGGCCGCGCCGGGACACGGAAGGCGGGCACATGCGCGCACGTACACGTCTGGCTATCGGGGCTGTCAGCGCCGTCGCCGGAGCCGCGCTCCTCACCGGATGCGGAGACGCCGGCTCGTCCGGCACCGACAAGCCCCAGCAGAGCGCCTCCGGTGCCGGGTGCGCCCCGGTCGCCGGTCAGCAACTCATCGCCCTGCAGGACGACAAGAAGCTCCAGAACTCCGACAACATCATTCCGGCGGTGAACAGCAAGGCGGCCAACCCGCAGCTGATCGCCGCACTGGACAAGGTCTCCGCCGCGCTCGACACCCCGAAGCTGATCCAGCTCAACAAGGCGGTCAACGAGGACCGCAAGACCCCCAAGGTGGCGGCCGAGGAGTTCGCCAGCGCGAACAACCTCACCGCGGGCATCGCCAAGGGCCCCGGCGGTGACATCACGGTGGGTGCCGGCAACTTCGCCGAGAGTCAGATCCTGGGCGAGTTGTACCGGATCGCGCTCACCGCCGCCGGCTACCAGGTCAAGGTGCAGCAGATCGGCAACCGGGAGCTCTACGAGCCGGCTCTGGAGAAGGGCGAGATCCAGGTCGTTCCGGAGTACGCGGCGACCATGGCCGAGTTCCTCAACACCAAGGCCAACGGCCAGAACGCCCAGCCGGTCTCCTCGCCCGACATCAACACGACGGTGACCGCGCTCAAGGCCGAGGGCGACAAGGTGGGCCTCACCTTCGGCACCCCGGCCGCCGCACAGGACCAGAACGCCTTCGCGGTGACCCAGGCATTCGCCGACAAGTACGGCGTACGGACCCTGTCCGAGCTGGCGGCCAAGTGCTCCGGCAGCGCGACGGTGCTGGGTGGCCCGCCGGAGTGCGAGCAGCGTCCGTTCTGCAAGCCGGGCCTGGAGAAGACGTACGGACTGTCGGTGGGCAAGTTCTCCTCGCTGGACCAGGGTGGACCGCTCACCAAGAGCGGCCTGCGCGACGGTTCGATCAGCGTGGGTTTGATCTTCTCCTCGGATGGGGCCTTCGCCACCAGCTGAGCCCCTCCCGTACGTGCTGAGGACGCCTCCGCCCCGGTCGGGGCGGAGGCGTCCGCACGTCCCGGGGACCCCGTTCCCTCCGGTGGATATCGTCGGTAGGCTGCACATCCATGCCAGCCCCGGCCACTTCCGACGTGCGGCGTCGACCACCGCTGCTGACCATGCTCTTCTGGGCGGGCGTCGCGCTCGCGCCGGTGGCGGCGCTGATCCTGCTGGTGGCCGACGGCAACGGTCCACTGCGCTTCGCCGCGGTGCTCGCCATTCTCGCGGTGGTGCTGATCGGCCTCTCCATCGCGCTGCGGCCCGACGGTGAGGGCGACTCCGCGCGGGCCGACGAGCTGCTGGACGAGATCGAGCAACTGCGTCGGGAGCTGCGCAGCGAGATCGTGGCCGCCGCGCAACGCGGTAACCAGGCGCTCGACCAGGCGCAACGGGCCCAGGAGCAGATCGTCGCGGTGCGCCGCCGGCTCGACGCCAGCGGCGCCGCCCTGGCCGGCGCCGCCCCCGCCGTCGAGCCGCCCGGCGCCGGGCGCGCGCGGGTGGCTGCCGTCGAGCCGCCGGTCGACGACGCGCCGGTGGCCCATAGCCGGGTTCCGGTGCCGGGTGACGCGCAGGCCGGCCGAGCCCGGGTGTCCGGCCCCGACGACGCGCCCCGATGGGGTCGCTCCGGGCACACGGACGACGACGAGCCGGCGTACGCACGGGCCGCCGCCGAGCCGCCAGCCGCCTCGGGGACGTACGGCTCCGCCCGCCCCCGGGAGCACGACCGCCCGGAACCGGCGCACCGCCCGGAACCGGCGCATCGCCCGGAACCGGCGCACCGGCCGGGTGGCGTGGTCCGGCACACCGAGACGGTGCACGTCACCACCCGGCACACCGTGGTGGACGGTGGCGCGGCCGAGCCGGCCGGGCGCTACGGCGGCGGGTACGCCGGCCAGTGGACCCCGCCCGCGCAGGAGTGGACCCGCGGTGGCGGCGCCGACGAACGGCCCCGCCCGACCGGCCGAGCCCGGAGCGAGCCGGAGGAGCGTCCCAGGACCGGGTACGGCGACGAGCCGGGTTGGGCGGGCCGCCGCGACGAGCCGGAGTGGACCGATCGGCGTGACGCGTACGCCCAGCCCGACGAGCCGGCGGCGGCGGCACGGTCGCACCGCACACCGGACCGGCCGGCCCCGAACTCGTGGGACAGCCCGGACGATCGTGGCTGGTCGGAGCAGCGTGATCGGGCGAGCGCCGCCGCGCCGCAGCCCGGGCCGCCGCTGCGGGCCGACGACACCGGCGAGTACTGGTCGCAGTTGCGGGCCGGTGACCGATGGGCCGCCGTCCGCGACGACGAGAACGGCCGGGAGCTGCGGGTCGGCGAGCGCCGGGCCGAGGTGCACGCCGACGCCACCGGCACCGAGTACCGGGTCGCCGACCGCTGGGCCGCCGTCCGACACGAGGAACCCCGCCGCCACGAAGAAGCCGGCCGGTACGAAGAAGCGGGCCGGTACGAAGAAGCGGGCCGGTACGAGGAACCCCGCCGCCACGACGACGCGGGCCGGTACGACTACGACGAGCCTCGCCGGCACGACGACACCGGCCGGTACGGGGAACGTGAGTCGTACCCCCGGGACGAGCCGGCCCGCCGCCATGACCGCGACGGCGGCTGGCGGGCCGACCCGGAACGGCCCGCGCTGCCGGTGGGCGGGGTGCCGGTGCCGGACGAGTGGCGTCCACCGCGCCAGCGCGGCCACCAGGCGGAACCCGTACCGGAGCGGACCGGCCGGCGGCGGGTCGACGAGCGGTACGGCTACCCGCCCCAGGACGACGTGCCGCGGGCCGGCGGCGCGCCGCCCACCGACCGCTGGCGGTGACCGGTCAGGTGGCCCGGGTCACTTGTCGATGTCGCCGACCACGAAGAACATCGAGCCGAGGATCGCGATCAGATCCGGGACCAGGCAGCCGGGGAGCAGGGTGGCCAGCGCCTGCACGTTGGCGTACGAGGCCGTGCGCAACTTCAGCCGCCACGGCGTCTTCTCGCCCCGGGACACCAGGTAGTAGCCGTTGATGCCGAGCGGGTTCTCCGTCCAGGCGTACGTGTGCCCCTCCGGTGCCTTGAGCACCTTCGGCAGTCGGGTGTTGATCGGCCCGGTCAGCCGGTCCACCCGGTCGAGGCACTGCTCGGCGAGGTCCAGCGACGCGTACACCTGGTCGAGCAGCACCTCGAAACGGGCATGGCAGTCCCCGGCGGTCTTGGTGACCACCGGCACGTCCAGCTCGTCGTAGGCCAGGTAGGGGTCGTCGCGGCGCAAGTCCAGGTCGAGACCGGAGGCCCGGGCCACCGGCCCGGACGCGCCGAACGCGGCGGCGTCCGCGGCGGAGAGCACACCCACGCCGACGGTCCGCGCCAGGAAGATGTCGTTACGCCGGATCAGGTGGTCCAGGTCGGGCAACCGGCGGCGCACCTCGCCGATCGCCGCCCGGGCCCGGCCGGTCCACCCGTACGGCACCTCTTCCTTGAGGCCGCCCACCCGGTTGAACATATAGTGGATCCGCCCGCCGGAGACCTCCTCCATCACCGCCTGGATGGTCTCCCGTTCCCGGAAGGCGTAGAAGATCGGTGTGATCGCCCCGATCTCCAGCGGGTACGAGCCGAGGAACATCAGGTGGTTGAGCACCCGGTTCAGCTCGGCGAGGGCCATCCGGAGCCAGGTGGCCCGCTCCGGCACCTCCATGCCCATCAGGCGCTCCACCGCGAGCACCACACCCAGCTCGTTGGAGAACGCCGAGAGCCAGTCGTGCCGGTTGGCCAGCACGATGATCTGCCGGTAGTCACGCACCTCGAAGAGCTTCTCCGCGCCCCGGTGCATGTAGCCGACGATCGGTTCGCAGGAGACCACCCGCTCGCCGTCGAGCACCAGCTTCAGCCGCAGCACCCCGTGTGTGGAGGGGTGCTGCGGACCGATGTTCAGCACCATGTCGGTGCCGAGCTGCTGATCACCGGTGCCGGCGATCAGCCCGGCCCCGGTGCCGACGGTCAGTTCACGAAGGGCCCCGGCGTCGGTGGTCATGCCCGTCATCGTGCCACGGCCGGCCCGAGCGGGATGCCGACCGGCTGGCGTAACCACCAGTGCCCACCGAGCCCGGCCGGGTCGGTCAGCTCGGCCACCGACGACGCGGCGGCCAGCGCCCGCACGTAGGCGGCCGGGTCGGTGCCGGCCAGGCTGAGCGGCGGTCGCCGGCCGTCGGCCCCGAGCGCCCGCAGCGCCTCCCGCTGCGAGACCAGGGAGTACGCGCACCGGGCGACCGCCGCACCAGCGGAGCCGACCGAGTCCATGGCCACGTGCGCGGTGACATCGCTCGACCCGTCGGGCACCGGGGGCACCTGCCGTCCGCCCCGGTATCCGGTCAACGTCCCGTCGATTGGCCTGCTGTCCCGCAGGTGCCCGTAGTCGACGGCCACGGCCAGGCCCCGCTCGACCTTCTGCACTGCGTTGGCCCACGCCTCGTCCCGTGGTCTGCCGATCTCTGCGCGGTGGTCGCTGTGGGGGGTTTCGGGGCAGCCCGGCCGGCTCCGGGCGGTCAGGCTTGATCCCTGCGCCGGCCGGGCTGCCCCGAAACCCGACGCGCTTCCGCCTGTCGCGTCCATTGAGGTCACCCTCAGATCCCGGCCACTGGCTGCCCTCGGAGCGCTCGCGGGACTGGGCCACCAGGCGGTCAGCCAGTCGAGGTCGGCAGGGCTGACCAGTTCCCCGATCGTCTCCACACCGCTGTCGGGGTCGACCAGTACGTACCGCCAGCCGTCTCCGGTGTGAACTGCCACGTCGAGGGGGACGTTGTCCAGCCATTCGGTAGCCAGCAGCACTCCCGTGATCCCGCCGGGGATCTCAGACACCCAGTTGATCTCTTCGGGCAGGTTCTCGGGGCGGTTCGCGTACTCCACCGCTGTGAAGCGGATCCGTTCCGCAAGCGACGGGCGGGCGGTGACCAACGACGGCTCGTCCGGCGGCCGACGGGCGGAGGTCGCGGGAGTCAGGGTTGCCGGGGAGCCCGCCCGCGGAGGGATCAAGCCTGACCGCCCGGAGTGGGCGGGCTCCCCGGAAACCCCCACCGCAAGCCCGACGGACGCCAGCAGGATTTGCAGGAGTTCCCCACGCCCAGCCCCCACGTCGACCACGTCGAGACGCGACGGGTGGCCGAGGGCGGCGTCCACCTCCTCGACAAGGCGGAGGAGCGCGGCGGCGAACGCCGGGGACGCGTGCACGCTGGTGCGGAAGTGATCGGCCGGCCCGCTGCCGGCCACGAAGAAGCCTCCCGGCCCGTAGAGGGCACCGGCCATGGCGTCCCGCCACAGTCTCGACATCAGTTCATTCCGGTTTCCGCGTGGGTCACCGTGCCGACCCTACGGTCACCGGTGACGGGGCGACCCGTGATCCCACCCTCGCGCGCTGCGCCGTCGATCATGGAGTCGTGGTGGGGGACATTTGCCCGTTCTGTTGCCTAAACGGGCACCACATCTCCATGATCGATGCGGTCCGGCCTGGGGCGGGTCGGGTGGGGGCCAGGCGGTGGTGAAGGTTTTCACACATGCTTGTCCGGGTTCGGTGGGCCGAGCGCATACTTGCGATCGACCGGTACCCCTACTCGAGGACTGGATCGTTATGAGCGCACCGTCGCGCCCGCGTTCGGCCGCCCCTCACGGGCAGGCCGTTCCCGGTACCTCCGCCACTCCCTCCACCTCCCGCGTGCTCACCGTCGGTGTCGTTGGCGCCGGTCGGGTCGGTTCCGTGCTGGGCGCCGCGCTCGCCGCCGCCGGGCACCGGGTGGTCGCCGTCTCCGGCAACTCCGGAGCCAGCCGCGCCCGCCTCGCCCTGCTGCTGCCCGAGGTGCCCCGCCGCCCGGCCGTCGCCGTGGCCCACGCCGCCGCCGACCTGCTGCTGATCGCGGTGCCGGACGACACCCTGGCCGGTGTGGTGGCCGACCTCGCGGAGCGGGGCGCGTTGCGCCCGGGCCAACTCGTCGCGCACACGTCGGGAGCACACGGCCTGGCCGTGCTGGCACCGGCCGTCGCAGCCGGCGCCCGGCCGCTCGCCCTGCACCCGGCGATGACCTTCACCGGTACTCCGGACGACCTGGCCCGCCTGGACGGCATCTCGTACGGGGTGACCGCCCCGGCGGAGTTGCGTCAGCTGGCTGCCCGGCTGGTCACCGACCTCGGTGGCGTCCCCGAGTGGGTGGCCGAGTCGGATCGTCCGCTCTACCATGCCGCGCTGGCCCACGGCGCTAACCACCTGGTGACCCTGGTCAACGAGGCGACCGACCGGTTGCGGGACGCCGGGGTGTCCCGGCCGGAGAAGGTGCTCGCCCCGCTGCTGCGGGCCGCGCTGGAGAACGCCCTGAGCCTCGGCGACGACGCGTTGACCGGCCCGGTCTCGCGTGGTGACGCGGGCACCGTGCGGCGGCACCTGGTCCGGTTGGCGGCCACCGCACCGGAGTCCGTTCCCGCGTACCTGGCGCTGGCCCGTCGTACCGCCGACCGGGCGATCGCCGCCGGCCGGCTGCGGCCGGTGGACGCGCAGTCGCTGCTCGGCGTGCTCGCCGACACCGGCCGGGAGGTGGCCGCGTGAGCGCGAGGATTGAGCCGATCTTGCGAGCCCCGCAGTCGCGAACCGAGGTGACGCCGTGAGCGCGAGGAGTGAGCCGATCTTGCGAGCCCCGCAGTCGCGAACCGAGGTGGCGCCGTGACCCAGGTCGTTCACACGCGCGCCGAGTTGGCCGAGGCCCGGGGCGGGCTGAAGGGCACGGTCGGGGTCGTGATGACCATGGGCGCGCTGCACTCCGGGCATGAGACGTTGTTGCGCGCGGCCCGGGAGCAGGCCGACCACGTGCTGGTGACGATCTTCGTGAACCCGTTGCAGTTCGGGCCGAACGAGGACTTCGACCGCTACCCGCGCACCCTCGACGCCGACCTGGAGGTGTGCCGGCGGGCGGGCGCCGATCTGGTCTTCGCGCCGTCGGTGGCGGACATGTACCCGGACGGGCAGCCCCGGGTCCGCCTCGACCCGGGGCCGCTCGGCGGGGAGTTGGAGGGCGCGAGTCGGCCCGGCTTCTTCCACGGTGTGCTCACCGTGGTGCTGAAGCTGCTCCAGCTCACCCGGCCGGACCTGGCGTTCTTCGGTGAGAAGGACTACCAGCAGCTCACCCTGGTCCGGCGGATGACCCGAGACCTGGACGTACCGGTCGAGGTGGTCGGCGTGCCGACCGTCCGGGAGCCGGACGGGCTGGCGCTCTCCAGCCGCAACCGCTACCTGAGCGAGCCGGAGCGGGCCGCCGCACTGAGCCTCTCCGCCGCGCTGCGGGCCGGTGCGCGGGCCGCCGACGACGGCCTGGACGCGGGGGCGGTGCTGACCGCCGCGCACGCCGCGTTCGGTGCCGGTACGCCCGGCGCCCGCCTCGACTACCTGGTGCTCACCGATCCCGAGTTGGAGCCGGGGCCGGTGTCCGGGCCGGCCCGGCTGGTGATCGCCGCCTGGGTGGGCGCCACCCGTCTGATCGACAACGCGGCGATCCACCTCGCCCCGCGCCGCTGACCCGGCCGCCGTCCTCCACCAATCCCGCGAAAGGCCACCCCGATGCTGCGGACCATGCTCAAGTCGAAGATCCACCGAGCCACGGTGACCCAGGCCGACCTGCACTACGTCGGCTCGGTGACGGTGGACGAGGATCTGCTCGACGCCGCCGACCTGCTCCCCGGCGAGCAGGTGGCGATCGTGGACATCACCAACGGCGCCCGGCTGGAGACGTACGTGATCCCGGGTGAGCGGGGCAGCGGCGTGATCGGCATCAACGGTGCCGCCGCGCACCTGGTGCACCCCGGTGACCTGGTCATCCTGATCTCGTACGGGCAGATGGACGACGCCGAGGCCCGGTCCTACCGGCCCCGGGTGGTGCACGTCGACGCCGACAACCGGGTGATCGAGTTGGGTGCCGATCCGGCTGCGGCTGCGCCCGGCACGGCCGGGAACCCGGTACCCAGTCCGCTGGCCGTGTCCGGAGTCTGATCCCGCGTACTCCGATTCCGGTCTGTTACCGGAAGGTCATTTCCGGTTACCCTGGGCACGCTGGCGGAAGCCGGTCGGTGGCTGGGGGAGGCCGCGATGCGCCGTGCCAGGACGACCCTGTTCGCCGCTGCCGTGACGGCGGTGCTGCTGGTGGGCTGCGCCGGGTCCGGCGGCCTGGACGGTGATCTGACCGACGACTGGGCGGCGCTGCCGGTGCCGTCGGCGTTCACCCCGGCGGCCGGTGTGTGTCACGCCGCCGACTTCACCGATCTGGTCAGCCTGGCCAATTACCAGCCGGTGGACTGCGCCGGTCCGCATCGGCTGGAGACCGTGCACGTGGGGGCGTTCCCGGTCGAGCGGACGACCGCGCCGGCGACTGGTTCGGCGGAGCTGCGGGGCGCGTTCGCCGAGTGCGACACCCGGGCGACCGGCTATCTGGGTGACGACTGGCGCTCGGGCCGGCTGCGGCTGTCCGTGGCGCTGCCCAACGGGCCGGGCTGGGCGACGGGCTCCCGGTGGTTCCGGTGCGACCTCACCGAGCTGACCACGGTCGAGGCGGCGGCCACCGTGGTCGTCCGGTCGGGCAGCCTGCGGGACGCGTTGAAGACCCCCGGCGGGCTGCGGCTGGGTTGCCAGCAGACCCGGGGTGGGTCCGGCCGGGGTGTGCAGACGCTCATCCCGGTGGAGTGCGGCAAGCCGCACGACGCCGAGTTCGTCGGGGTGTGGCGCGCACCGGACCGGGCGTATCCGACCCGGGAAACTGACTGGTTGCCGCTCTACACGGGTTGTCGCAGCGTCCTCGCCAGGTACGCGAGTGTTCCCGACGACGCGGGCCTGCGCTTCCGCAGCGGTGTGGTGGTCCGTCCGCCGGGGCCGGGGCGTTGGAAGGTCGGTGATCGGGGCGTCCGCTGCTACCTGTGGCTCAGCGACCGTACGGTGACCGCCTCGCTGAAGGGCGCGGGCCCGGCTGGTCTGCCGTTCCGGACGAAGTGACCACGGCCTGACGGCCGGCACGGAGCGTCCGGGGTCGCCCAAAACACTCGTCCCGCCCCCGCCGCCCCGGGCGAGGACGGTTCGGGTTGACTGGGGGGATGGACCTGCCGACCGTCGACCTGCCTGCCCTGCCCGCGTTGCTGGCCGCGCCCGCGCCCGGCTGGGTGGAGACCACCGACGTGATCGTGGTGGGTTCCGGCGTGGCCGGTTTGACCGCGGCGTTGCACCTGCGGGAGGCGGGTCTGCACGTCACGGTCGTCACCAAGGTCAACATTGACGACGGCTCGACCCGGTGGGCGCAGGGCGGCATCGCGGCCGTGCTCGACCCGGCCGACAGTCCGGCTGCGCATGCCCGGGACACCGAGATCGCCGGGGTCGGGCTGTGCGACCCGGCGGCGGTCCGCGTGCTGGTCGAGGAGGGCCCGACCCGGCTGCGT
The DNA here is from genome assembly GCF_040675155.1 of Micromonospora sp. NPDC049645. Classification (NCBI taxonomy): domain Bacteria; kingdom Bacillati; phylum Actinomycetota; class Actinomycetes; order Micromonosporales; family Micromonosporaceae; genus Micromonospora; species Micromonospora sp. NPDC049645. Next base: position 493,480 of record NZ_JBFAOI010000003.1, on the reverse strand, counting down.
GAGCTGATCCGGATCGGCGCCGAGTTCGATCGTCACCCGGACGGCTCGCTGATGTTGACCCGCGAGGGCGGGCACCGGGCGGACCGGATCGTGCACGCCGGCGGGGACGCGACCGGCGCCGAGGTGCAGCGGGCCCTGCACGCCGCGGTACAGCGCGACCCGTGGATCCGGCTGGTCGAGCATGCCCTCGTGCTGGATCTGCTGCGCGCGCCCGGCGACGGCCCGGACGGGCTCGGCCCGGCCTGTGGGATCACCCTGCACGTGCTGGGTGAGGGCAGCGAGGACGGCGTCGGCGCGCTGCTGGCCCGGGCGGTGGTGCTGGCCACCGGTGGGATGGGGCAGGTCTTCGCGGCCACCACCAACCCGGCGGTCTCCACGGGGGACGGGGTGGCGCTGGCGTTGCGGGCCGGCGCGGCGGTGACCGACGTGGAGTTCGTCCAGTTCCACCCGACCGCCCTGATCACCCCGCCCGGCGCGGGCGTGCCCGGTGCCGGGCACGCGCAGCAGCCGCTGGTCTCCGAGGCGCTGCGCGGCGAGGGCGCGTACCTGGTGGACGCGGACGGCAAGAGGTTCATGGTGGGCCAGCACGAGTTGGCCGAGCTGGCTCCCCGGGACGTGGTGGCCAAGGGCATCCACCGGGTGTTGCTGGCCACCGGCGCGGACCACGTCTTCCTGGACGCACGGCACCTGGGCGGCGACTTCCTGGCCGGTCGGTTCCCCACCATCGTGGCGTCCTGCCTGGCGATCGGCGTGGACCCGGCGACCGACCTGATCCCGGTGTCGCCGGCCGCGCACTACGCCTCCGGTGGGGTTCGCACCGACCTGCGCGGCCGCACCTCCATCCCCGGCCTGTACGCCTGCGGCGAGGTGGCCTGCACGGGTGTGCACGGCGCGAACCGGTTGGCCAGTAACTCGCTGCTGGAGGGTCTGGTCTTCTCCCGGCGGATCGCCGAGGACATCGCGGCCGGTCTGCCCGAGCAGGCTCAGCCGGCGGACACCGGCGCCTGGCGCGGGGGTGCGGGCTGGGTGCTGCCGGCGGAGGCGACGCCGACCCTGCAACGGGCGATGACCCGGGGGGCCGGGGTGCTCCGATCCGCGGCGACGTTGGCCGGGGCGGCCGCGACGTTGACCGAGCTGGGCGTTGCCCGGGGTCGGCCGCGGACCGCCGACTGGGAGGCGACGAACCTGCTCACCGTGGCGTCGACGCTGGTTGCCGCCGCGTACGCGCGCGGGGAGACCCGGGGCTGCCACTGGCGGGAGGACTTCCCGACGGCCGACGAACGGTGGCTGGGCCACCTCGTCGGGGCGGTCGGGGCGCAGGGCCGGGTGACGCAACAGTGGGAGGGGACAACGCGATGACGGAGTCGACGCAGGCGGCGCTGCGGGCGGCCGGGCTGGATCCGGCGCAGGTACGCCAGGTGATCGAGGGTGCCCTGGTCGAGGACCTGGGCCCGGATTTCCTGGACGTCACCAGCGTGGCGACCATTCCGGCGGAGCAGACCGACACCGCCGACCTGGTGGCCCGCGCGGACGGGGTGGTGGCCGGGACGGCGGTGGCCGCCGCCGTGTTCGAGCTGGTGGGCGAGGTGACCGGCTTCGGTCGTACCGTCGAGGTGTCGGTGCTGGCCCGCGACGGCGAGCGGGTGGCTCGCGGCGACGTGCTGGCGACGGTGACCGGCCCGACCCGGTTGTTGCTGACGGCCGAGCGGACGGCGCTCAACCTGCTCTGCCGGATGTCCGGGGTGGCCACCCACACCCGTGCCTGGGCGGATGCGCTGGCCGGCACGAAGGCGATGGTGCTGGACACCCGCAAGACGACGCCGGGCCTGCGGGCGCTGGAGAAGTACGCGGTGCGGGCCGGTGGTGGCACCAACAAGCGGATGGGCCTCTACGACGTGGCCATGATCAAGGACAACCACAAGCTGGCGGCCGGGGGGATCACGGCGGCCTACCGGCGGGTCCGGGAGGCGTTCCCGGAGGTGCCGGTGCAGGTCGAGGTGACCACCGTCGACGAGGCGGTGGAGGCGGTGGAGGCCGGGGCGGACTTCCTGCTCTGCGACAACATGACGCCCGAGGTGCTGGCCGAGGCGGTGGCCGCGGTGGGTGACCGGGCGGAGCTGGAGGCGACCGGCGGGCTGACCCTGGACGTGGCCGGCCGGTACGCGGCCACCGGCGTCGACTTCCTCTCGGTGGGCGCGTTGACGCACTCGTCGCCGATCCTGGACATCGCGCTGGACCTGCGCAGCGAGTAGTTGTCTAGGCTGCGTGCGTGCTGCTCTGCATCGACATCGGAAACACCAACACCGTGCTGGCGACCTTCGACGGCGACAAGCTGGTGCACTCCTGGCGGATCAAGACCGATGCCCGCTCGACGGCGGACGAGCTGGGCCTGATGTTCCGGGGCCTGCTCGCCGGTGACAACGTCGAGATCACCGGTGTGGCCGCCTGCTCCACGGTGCCGGCCGCGCTGCGGTCGCTGCGCACCATGCTCAAGCGTTACTACGCCGACCTGCCGAGCGTGGTCGTCGAGCCCGGGGTGCGGACCGGGGTGCAGTTGGCGATCGACAACCCCAAGGAGGTGGGCGCCGACCGGGTGGTGAACACCCTGGCCGCGTACACCCTCTACGGCGGCCCGTCGATCGTGGTGGACTTCGGCACCACCACCAACTTCGACGTGATCAGCGAGCGCGGTGAGTTCCTCGGTGGCGCGTTCGCCCCGGGCATCGAGATCTCCTTCGACGCGCTGGCCGCGCGGGCCGCGCAGCTGCGCAAGGTCGAGGCCACCAAGCCCCGCTCGGTGATCGGCAAGAACACCGTCGAATGCCTCCAGGCCGGCCTGTACTTCGGCTTCGCCGGCCAGGTGGACCGGATCGTCGAGCGGATGACCGAGGAGTTGGGCGAGGTGCGGGCGGTGATCGCCACCGGCGGCCTCGCCTCCCTGGTGATCAACGAGTGTCGCAGCATCACCCACCACGAACCGATGATCACGCTGATCGGCCTGCGGATGGTCTACGAACGCAACCTGTGACCCCGCTGGTTCAGCGCCGTCGGGCGCGCAGCACCAACGTCCGGTACGGCAGCTCGACCGCCGCGCGCCCCACCAGGTCGGGGTGGGTGGCGAACAGCTCCCGAAGCCGTACGTCGATCGTCTCCCTCCGTTCTGCCGAGGCGGTGATCCAGTACGAGCGGGTGTGCATCATGGCGACGACCTCGTCCGGCGTGAGCACGGTGTGGTGGGCGAACTCGCCCAGCTCGATCGGTCCGAAGGCGGAACCGAAGTCGGTGTACTTGTCGACCACGTTGCCGGGGCTGTCCCCCAGGTGGGCGATCCGTCCCAGTTCCGCGACCCAGCCCACCCGGTCGTCCCGAAGGTTCCAGATGGGAGCGAACGTCCCACCCGGCCGCAGTATCCGCGCGATCTCGGCGTGCGCCCGCTCCCTGTCGAACCAGTGGTACGCCTGCCCCACCACCACTGCGTCCGCGAACCCGTCCGGCAACGGCACGGATTCGGCGCCGCCGGCCAACGCGGTGGTGTCGGGGGTGGCGGCGTCCAGTTGGGCGCGCATCTCCGGGTCCGGCTCCACCGGCGTCACCTGGTGGGCGAGGGCGAGCACGCCACGGGTGAGGATGCCGGTGCCGGCGCCCAGATCGACGACCCGGGCGTCGCGCAGCCCGTCGAGTGCCCAACGAACGGCGGCCTCGGGATAACGTGGTCGAAACCGGTCGTAATCGCTCGCGGCGGCACCGAACGAGAGGGCGGGAGTGTGATCGACCATGACGGGCAGGTTATCCCGTAACACCCTCCGGACCGCTTGAGTACGCTCGGGCCTGACCCCCCGTATCTCCGTGACGAGGAAGCGTGCCGTGAGCGAGCAGAACCCCGTGCCAGTGGACCCCGCCGACGACCTTCCCGAGCAGATGAAGGTCCGCCGGGAGAAGCGGGACCGGATGCTCGCCGAGGGCGTGGAGCCCTACCCGGTCGGCTTCCCCCGTACGACCACCCTGGCGCAGGTCCGGGCGCGCTACGCCGACCTGCCGACCGACACCGCGACCGGCGATCAGGTTGCGGTCACCGGCCGGGTGATCTTCGTACGTAACACGGGCAAGCTCTGCTTCGCGACCCTCCGGGACGGCGACGGCACCGAGTTGCAGGCGATGCTCTCCCTGGACCGGGTCGGGCCGGAGCGGCTGGAGGCGTGGAAGCGTCTTGTCGACCTCGGCGACCACGTGGGTGTCAGCGGTGAGGTGATCACCAGCCGCCGGGGTGAGCTGTCGGTGCTGGCCGAGCAGTGGGAGATGACCGCCAAGGCGCTACGACCACTGCCGGTGGCCCACAAGCCCCTCTCCGAGGAAGCGCGCGTCCGGCAGCGTTACGTCGACCTGATTGTGCGGCCCCAGGCGCGGGAGATGGTGCGTACCCGGGCCGCCGCGGTGCGCAGTCTGCGCGATTCACTGCACGGGCAGGGTTTCATCGAGGTGGAAACGCCGATGCTGCAACTCCTGCATGGCGGAGCGGCCGCCCGACCGTTCGTGACCCACAGCAATGCGCTGAACACCGATCTGTATCTGCGAATCGCTCCGGAACTGTTTCTCAAGCGCGCCGTGGTCGGTGGCGTCGACCGAGTCTTCGAGATCAACCGCAACTTCCGTAATGAGGGTGTCGACTCTTCGCACTCGCCGGAGTTCGCGATGCTGGAGACGTACCAGGCGTACGGCGACTACGACACGATGGCCGAGTTGACCCGCAATCTCGTGCAACAGGCGGCGATCGCGGTCAGCGGCTCGACCGTGGTGACCCACGCCGACGGACGGGAGTTCGACCTGGGCGGCGAGTGGCGGTCGGTGACGTTGTTCGGTGTGCTTTCCGAAGCGCTGGGTGAGGAGGTCACGGTCCGCACCGAACGCTCCCGCCTGGTGGAGTACGCCGACAAGGTGGGATTGGCCGTGGACCCGAAGTGGGGCCCGGGCAAGCTGGCCGAGGAACTGTTCGAGGAACTGGTCGTTCCCGGTCTGGAGGCGCCCACCTTCGTCCGGGACTACCCGGAGGAGACGAGCCCGCTCACCCGGGCGCACCGCAGCGAGCCGGGGCTGGCCGAGAAGTGGGACCTCTACGTGCTCGGCTTCGAGCTGGGCACCGCGTACTCCGAGCTTGTCGACCCGGTCGTGCAGCGCGAACGGCTCGTCGCCCAGACGCAGCTGGCCGCCCGCGGTGACGACGAGGCGATGCGTCTCGACGAGGACTTTCTTCGGGCGATGGAGTACGGAATGCCGCCGGCCGGCGGTATGGGAATGGGAATCGACCGGCTCTTGATGGCCCTGACCGGCCTCGGAATTCGGGAAACGATCCTCTTCCCGTTGGTCCGCCAGGAGTAGTCCCGACGAGCTCACGCCGAGCCGCAACGGGATCCTATTGACGTGACGAGCGGCGCGGGGGTTATTGTGCTCTCGTTAGCAGGATCACCCTGCTCGAAAGGAATGTGGGACGTGGCCAAGCAGATCATTCACAAGCTGGTCGATGACCTGGACGGCGGGGACGCGGACGAGACCGTCAAGTTCGCCCTCGACGGCGTTCAGTACGAGATCGACCTGTCGAGTGCCAACGCCGCAAAATTGCGCGATGCATTTGCGCAGTACGTGGGGGCCGGCACCAGGGTTGGCCGGGGCGGCGTGGTGATCGGTGGGCGGGCTGCCCGCGGTCGGGGCGGCGCGACCGCCGATCGGGAACAGAACAAGGCGATCCGGGAGTGGGCCAAGAAGGCCGGCAAGGACATCTCGGACCGCGGTCGTATCCCCCAGGAGATCGTCGACGAGTTCCACGCGAAGCGCTGATCCGTCAACAGCTGGGTGGCCAACCGCCACCGCAGGCGACACCGACGCCGGGCCGGAGGATTTCTCCGGGCCGGCGTCGCCGTATCCGCTCGGCAGCCGGCGTTGCGGTCGGCGTTGCGGGGTTCGTTCGGGTGGGCGCTCAGGTCGGCGCTGGCGTCCGCTCGGGTCCGCGTCGTGGGGGTCAGCGTTGTGGGGTCCGCTCGGGCCGGCCTGAGGGTCCCCAGCGGGCCGGGAAGCATTCCGGGACCGCCGACGTTGTCCACAACCAGTGGAGCAGCTATCCACAACCTGTGGAAAACCGTCCCCCAGGGCTCGGCGCGGCGCTGGTCGCGACCGTCGGTCCGCCCTCCCGGAGCCTTCCGGAGCGCTTCCGGAGCCGGGACAGGGCTTCCGGGGAGCCAGTCGGATTTCGCTCTGCGCGTAGCGACAGGGCTACCGGAACACCTCCTGAGCGCGGACGGTTGTTCAAAACGACGTGGAACCGACCCAGACCAGAGACACACGACCTCAGCTGAGTCGGTCAACGACGATAGAGTAAGGAGGCACGGACGCCCGTCCTGGACGTTCGTGCACCGGCCCCGCCAAGATCTTGACCATCAAGGCGCACGGCACGTGAGGAGCACGAGGGCATGTTCGAGCGGTTCACCGACCGAGCGCGACGGGTTGTCGTCCTGGCCCAAGAAGAGGCCCGGATGCTCAACCACAACTACATCGGTACGGAACACATCCTGCTGGGCCTGATCCACGAAGGTGAAGGCGTCGCGGCAAAGGCCCTGGAGAGCCTCGGCATCTCCCTGGAGGGCGTCCGCCAGCAGGTCGAGGAGATCATCGGCCAGGGCCAGCAGGCGCCGAGCGGGCACATCCCGTTCACGCCGCGGGCGAAGAAGGTGCTGGAGCTGTCGCTGCGCGAGGCGCTGCAGCTCGGCCACAACTACATCGGCACGGAGCACATCCTGCTCGGGCTGATCCGTGAGGGCGAGGGCGTTGCCGCCCAGGTGCTGGTCAAGCTCGGCGCCGACCTCAACCGGGTCCGCCAGCAGGTGATCCAGCTGCTCTCCGGCTACCAGGGCAAGGAGCCTGCCGCGGCGGGCGCCGCGCCGGGTGAGGCCGCGCCGTCGACCAGCCTGGTGCTGGACCAGTTCGGCCGCAACCTGACTCAGGCCGCCCGCGAGGGCAAGCTCGACCCGGTCATCGGGCGCGAGAAGGAAATCGAGCGGGTCATGCAGGTGCTCTCCCGCCGTACCAAGAACAACCCGGTCCTGATCGGTGAGCCCGGCGTCGGTAAGACCGCCGTGGTGGAGGGCCTGTCCCAGAAGATCATCAAGGGCGAGGTGCCCGAGACGCTCAAGGACAAGCAGCTCTACACGCTCGACCTGGGCGCGCTCGTCGCCGGTTCCCGCTACCGCGGTGACTTCGAGGAGCGCCTCAAGAAGGTGCTCAAGGAGATCCGCACCCGCGGTGACATCATCCTGTTCATCGACGAGATCCACACCCTGGTGGGTGCGGGTGCCGCCGAGGGCGCGATCGACGCCGCGAGCATCCTCAAGCCGATGCTGGCCCGTGGTGAGCTGCAGACCATCGGTGCCACCACGCTCGACGAGTACCGCAAGCACCTGGAGAAGGACGCCGCTCTCGAGCGCCGGTTCCAGCCGATCCAGGTGGGTGAGCCGTCGCTGGCCCACACCATCGAGATCCTCAAGGGCCTGCGCGACCGCTACGAGGCCCACCACCGCGTCTCGATCACGGATGCCGCTCTGGTGGCCGCCGCGACCCTGGCCGACCGGTACATCTCCGACCGTTTCCTGCCGGACAAGGCGATCGACCTGATCGACGAGGCCGGTGCCCGGATGCGGATCCGTCGGATGACCGCGCCGCCAGACCTGCGTGACTTCGACGAGCGCATCGCCCAGGTGCGTCGCGACAAGGAGTCCGCGATCGACGCGCAGGACTTCGAGCGTGCCGCCCAGCTGCGCGACAAGGAGAAGCAGCTCCTCGGTCAGAAGGCTCAGCGGGAGAAGGAGTGGAAGGCCGGTGACCTGGACGTCGTCAGCGAGGTTGACGACGAGCAGATCGCCGAGGTGCTCGGCAACTGGACCGGCATCCCGGTCTACAAGCTGACCGAGGAGGAGACCTCACGCCTGCTGCGCATGGAGGACGAGCTGCACAAGCGCGTCATCGGCCAGGAGGACGCGGTCAAGGCGGTCTCGAAGGCGATCCGGCGTACCCGGGCCGGCCTGAAGGACCCGAAGCGCCCGTCGGGCTCGTTCATCTTCGCCGGCCCGTCCGGTGTCGGTAAGACCGAGCTGTCCAAGGCGCTCGCCGAGTTCCTCTTCGGCAGCGAGGATGCCCTCATCCAGCTGGACATGTCCGAGTTCCACGACCGTTACACGGTCTCCCGGCTCGTGGGTGCCCCTCCCGGCTACGTTGGCTACGACGAGGGTGGGCAGCTGACCGAGAAGGTGCGGCGTCGGCCGTTCTCGGTGGTCCTCTTCGACGAGATCGAGAAGGCTCACCCGGACGTGTTCAACACGCTCCTGCAGATCCTCGAAGACGGTCGGCTCACCGACGGTCAGGGTCGGATCGTGGACTTCAAGAACACGGTCATCATCCTGACCACCAACCTGGGCACCCGTGACGTCGCCAAGGCGGTGTCGCTGGGCTTCCAGCAGTCGGAGGACTCCGAGTCGAACTACGACCGGATGAAGCAGAAGGTCAACGACGAGCTCAAGCAGCACTTCCGGCCTGAGTTCCTCAACCGGATCGACGACACCATCGTCTTCCACCAGCTGCGCCAGACCGAGATCCTCTCGATCGTGGACATCATGATCCAGCGGATCGAAGGCCAGCTGCGTAACAAGGACATGGGTCTGGAGCTGACCGACAACGCCAAGAAGTACCTGGCCGCGAAGGGCTTCGACCCGGTGCTCGGTGCCCGTCCGCTTCGTCGCACGATCCAGCGCGACATCGAGGACAACCTCTCCGAGCGCATCCTCTTCAACGAGCTGACCCCGGGTCAGATCGTCGTGGTGGACTGCGAAGGCGACCCGAACGACATCGACAAGTCCAAGCTCGTCTTCCGGGGCGCGGACAAGCCGGTCGAAGTTCCGGATGCCGTCCCGGCCGACCTCGGTGGCACTGCCGCTGGCACCGCCGCCGCAGGCGCGGACGAGTAACACAACCGGCAAGAGGCGGGGCCCCGATTGGCGCAAGCCATCGGGGCCCCGCCCTTTTGGCGCTCTCGCGCCAAGTCCACATCCGCCCCGTCGGACACAAGATCCCGCGCGATGCCGCAGGATCCGCGGGACGCCGCAGGGTCTGCGCAACACCGGCAAGATCCGCGCCGGACACCGCAGGATGACGCGACATCGCAGGATCGGCGCGGCCCAACAGGATCGGCTCAACACGGCAAGATCCGCACAACATCAGGGAAAGTGTTGCCTCACGACGTCCGGAGGCAGCACTTTCCCTGATGTTGCACGGCACGGCGCGGCGCGGGCGCGGGCGCGGGCGCGGAGCGCGGGAGTGAGGGCGCGGGGCGCGGGGGCGCGGGGTGCGGGGGCGCAGGGCGCGGGGCGTGAGGGTGCGGGGGCGCAGCGGTGCCCGGGGTGCGGGTGAGGAGCGTGGGTCAGGTGGTGAGGTCGGCCGTCGGGCGGGACGGGCCGTCGCCGACCAGCCGGAAAGAGTCGGCGCCGGCGGGTTCGACCAGCCCGTCCTGGACCAGTCCGGCGAGGGCGCGGGCGCGTTGCACGTCGTCGGTCCAGACCTGGTCGAGCCGTTGGTGCGGGACGGGCCCGGTGCTCTCCCGGAGCACTCCGAGCAGCAGGCCGCGTACCTGTCGGTCGGTGCCCGCGTACCGCTGGGGTCGGCGGCTTGGCCCCGCCGGGGCCTCCTGGCCGGACGCCCGCCAGGCGCAGATCGACTCGACCGGGCAGGCGGGGCAGCGCGGTGTGCGGGCCGTGCAGATGATCGCGCCGAGTTCCATGAACGCGGCACTGGCCAGCGCCGCCGCGGCCGGTTCGGTCGGGAGCAGCTCTTCGGTGGCGACCAGGTCGGCTGGTCGGGTGGTCGGCCCGGCGTCTGGTTCGCCGGCCACCGCCCGGCAGACGACCCGGCGCACGTTCGTGTCGACCACCGGGTGCCGCTGGCCGTAGGCGAACGTGGCCACCGCCCGCGCCGTGTAGGTGCCGACCCCGGGCAGTGCCAGCAGGTGCTCCAGCCGGTCCGGGACCTGGCCGCCGTGCCGCTCGACGATCGCTACCGCGCATTCCCGCAGCCGGACCGCCCGGCGGGGGTAGCCGAGGCGTCCCCACATCCGGATCGCTTCGGCCGGGGTGTCGGCCGCCAACGCGGCCGGCTCCGGCCAGCGGGCCAGCCAGGCATGCCAGGCCGGTAGCACCCGCACCACCGGTGTCTGCTGGAGCATGACCTCGCTGACCAGGATGGCCCACGGGGTGACGCCGGGTTCGCGCCACGGCAGGTCGCGGGCGTGCTGTTGGAACCATCGGCTGACCAGGGTGGCGAAATCGGGTGAAGTCATGGCGTCGTCGATGATGTCACGGGTGGTGTTCCCGTTGGGTGGGCGGCTCGGGCGGGGTGCCGCGGCGGCGTTCGCCGGACGGGGGAGAATGCCCGGATGAACGAGCTCGCGATCACCGTCATCGGTCGGGACCGGCCGGGCATCGTGGCCGACGTCGCGGAGGTGCTGGCCCGGTTGGGCGCGAACCTCACCGACAGCACGATGACGCGGCTGCGGGGGCATTTCGCGATGACTCTCATCTGCACCGGGCCGGCCGCCGCCGAGGTCGAGGCCGCGCTGGCGCCGCTGGCCGCCGAGGGGCAGCTGTTGGCGACGGTACGCGCGGTCACCCCGGACGGGGAGGTGCCAGCGGCGGGTGAGCCGTACGTGATGGCGGTGCACGGCTCGGACCGGATGGGGATCGTCGCGGCGATGACGCGGGTGCTGGTGGACGCCGGGGGGAATGTCACCGACCTGAGCACCCGGTTGACCGGTGCGTTGTACGTGGTGTTGGCGGAGGTCGAGTTGCCGGCCGGTGTGGCGGACACGCTGATCGACCGGCTGCACCGGACGGCTGCCGAGTTGGGCGTGGAGGTCACCCTCCGGCCGGCGGATTCGGATTTGTTGTGACCGGCGAGGAGGCTGGGCCGTACGTCGGTCTGGGGGACTGGACACCGGAGTCGCTGGACGTGCCGGGCGAGGTGCGGGCGGTGGTGTCCGCCCCGCACCCGGTGTTGAGTCGGGTCGCTGACGAGGTCGATCCCACCGCGAAGGAGACGGTGCGACTGGCGGCCGATCTGGTGGCCACGATGAGGGTGTCGCCGGGTTGCGTCGGGTTGGCCGCGCCGCAGGTCGGGGTGGGCGCGCGGGTCTTCGCCGTCGACGTGGCCGGGCACCCGAAGGCGGTCACGGTGCATGGCACGTTCGTGCTGTGCAACGCGCGCGTGGTCGAGGCGACGCGGTGGAAACCGGGCCGCGAGGGCTGCATGTCGGTGCCGGACCTGACCGGGGACGTGAAGCGGGCCAGTCGGCTGGTGGTGGAGGGTGACCTGCCGGGCACCGGTGAGCCGGTCCGGCTGGTGACCGACGGCTTCGAGGCTCGGGCGTTGCAGCACGAGATCGACCACTGCGCGGGGCTACTCTTTCTTGATCGGGTGGCCGGCGCGCACGCGGTCTACCAGCGCAAGGTCTACCTGTGACCGGTGTGCCGTCTGTCCTGAATAGAGGTTCGGGCGCACCCCTCGAATCGGTTCCGGCGCGTCGCGCCGCGCTGGTGGGTGGGGCGCGGCTACGGTGGGGGGCATCATGCGTCTGACGGTCGGCCCCCTGCCACCCGCCGTGTACTGGCGGCGTCGCGCCGTCGTACTCGGAGCGGGGTTTCTGTTCCTGATGGTCCTGCTCTACTCCTGCACCGGTTCGGGTCGTTCCGGCGGTCAGCAGCCGAAGGCGGGGGGTTCGCCGTCGGCGACGTCGGCCGCGACGTCCGGTCCCGGTGGGCCGGTCCTGACACCGCAGACCGGGGCTCCGTCATCGTCGGCGTCCGCCGATGCGGGCGCGACGAATCCGAGCCCGGCGATCACCAGCAACACGCCTCCGCTGGGCGCGGCCGCCGGGTCGGAGGACGACGGCACCTGCACCGACGAGGAGATCAAAGTGGTCGCCTCGGCGAGTCCGACCTCGGTGCAGCGTGGGGCGGTGGTCGAGCTGGAGCTGAGGATCAAGAACACGTCGGACCGGACGTGCAGTCGCAACGTCGGCGCGGACCTTCAGGAGATCTTCATCAAGTCCGGTGCCGAGAAGATCTGGTCGTCGGACACCTGCGGCAAGGTCCAGGGCTCGGACGTGCAGTCCTTCACGCCGAACTTCGAGCGCTCCTACCAGGTGCCGTGGAACGGGCGGGACACCAGCCGGTGCGACGGTGCGCTGGCCGGCGGGCCGTTCCCGCCGATCGGGTCGTACCAGGTGTTCGCGCGGGTCGGCACGAAGCTCAGCGATTCGGTGAAGCTCACCGTCACCGGCTGAGTCGGGTCAGACGTAGCGTTCCAGGATGGACGCCTCGGCGAGCCGGGACAGCCCTTCACGGACGCCCCGGGCGCGGGCATCGCCGACGCCCTCGACGGCCTGTAGGTCTTCCACGGTCGCGCCGAGCAGCCGCTGGAGGCTGCCGAAGTGCAGCACCAGCCGGTCGACCACCGCCACCGGCAGCCGGGGCACCTTGGCCAGCAGCCGGAAGCCGCGCGGGCTGACCGCGGCGTCGAGCGCGTCGGACGCGGCCGGGTAGCCGATCGCCTTGGCCACCGACACCAGGTCGATCAGCTCGGTGGCACCGAGCAGGTCCAGCTCGACGAGCGCCTCGTCGAGGGTGCGCGACTTGCGGCCGACGGGGAGGTAGTCCCGGATGACAAGCGTCCGGTCGGCGTCCACGCCGGCCATCAGCTCGTCGAGTTGCAGGGCGAGCAGGCGGCCGTCGGTGCCCAACTCCACGACGTAGCCGGCGATCTCGTCGGCGATCCGGCGGACCATCTCCAGTCGCTGCACCACGGCCACCGCGTCCCGTACGGTGACCAGATCCTCGATCTCCAGGGCGGAGAGCGTGCCGGAGACCTCGTCCAGCCGGAGCTTGTAGCGCTCCAAGGTGGCGAGCGCCTGGTTGGCCCGGGAGAGGATCGCCGCCGAGTCGTCGAGCACGTGCCGTTGGCCGTTGACGTAGAGGCTGATGATCCGCATGGACTGGCTGACCGAAATGACCGGATAGCCGGTCTGTCGGGCCACCCGCTCCGCGGTGCGGTGCCGGGTGCCGGACTCTTCCGTCGGGATGGACGGGTCAGGCATCAGGTGCACGGCCGCCCGGACGATCCTGGTGCCGTCGCTGGAGAGCACGACGGCGCCGTCCATCTTGCACAGCTCTCGCACCCGGGTCGCGGAGAACTCCACGTCCAGCGGGAAGCCGCCGGTGCACAGGCCCTCGACCACCTTGTCGTAGCCGAGCACGATGAGCGCGCCCGTGCGACCCCGCAGGATGCGCTCCAGACCGTCGCGCAAGGCGGTGCCCGGGGCCATCAGGGCGAGATTGGCGCGCAGCGGGTCTCCGGCGCTCCCGGCGGCTCCCGCGGTCACGCTCACGCTGATCGGGCGGGCGGGCGAGCCCACGGCGCCGGTGCGGGCCTGGGGCGGCGCGCCGGCTGGCTTGGTGGTATCGCGGTCGATCGGCACGGGCACAGTCTACGGACTGCCGTGCGGTGGGTGCTGTCGTGGTTACTGTGATGTGTCACGATGCCGCCCTTTCCTGCGTTTCCCGCTTGCGACGTGCTGTCCGGTTTCGCCGTCGGCGTCGGCACGGTGGGTCACTCGGCGGACGCGCGGGCCGCATGGTGCAGCGCCGAACGGACGTCGGTGACCTCGGTCACCCGCATCTGCCCGGGGCCGGCGCCGGTGCTGGCCGGGCCGCAACCGGGTGGCACCAGTGCCACCTTGAACCCCAGGCGGGCCGCCTCGGCCAGCCGGCGCGGCACCGCCCCGACCCGGCGCACCTCACCGGTCAGCCCCACCTCGCCGATCGCCACCAGGTGCGGGGCGATCGCCAGGTTGAGCCCGCCGGAGGCGACCGCCAGCGCCACCGCCAGGTCGGCGGCCGGCTCCACCACCCGGATGCCGCCCACCGTGGCGGCGAAGACCTCCCGGTCGTGCAGGGTCAGCCGCTCGGTGCGTCGTTGCAGCACGGCGAGCACCATCGCCAGTCGCGCCGAGTCGAGGCCGGAGACGGTGCGTCGGGGTGAGCCCGCCACGGTCGCGCCGATCAGCGCCTGCACCTCGGTGACCAGGGCCCGCCGCCCCTCCATGGCCACGGTCACGCAGGTGCCCGGCACCGGCTCCGCGTAGCGGGTCAGGAACAGCCCGGACGGGTCGGCCAGGCTGCTGATGCCGCCCTCGTGCATCTCGAAGCAGCCGACCTCGTCGGCCGCGCCGAACCTGTTCTTCACGCCGCGCACCAGCCGCAACGAGGAGTGCTTGTCGCCCTCGAAGTGCAGCACCACATCGACCAGGTGCTCCAGCACCCGAGGCCCGGCGACCTGGCCGTCCTTGGTGACGTGCCCGACCAGTACGGTGGCGATGCCCCGCTCCTTGGCGACCGAGACCAGCGCGGCGGTGACCGCGCGAACCTGGGTCACACCACCGGGCACCCCCTCGGTGCCGGTCGTCGAGATGGTCTGCACCGAGTCGAGCACCAGCAGGCCCGGCTTGACCGCGTCGAGGTGCCCGAGCACCGAGGCGAGGTCGCTCTCCGCGGCGAGGTAGAGCCGCTCGTGCAGAGTGCCCATCCGCTCGGCGCGCAGGCGCACCTGACTCACCGATTCCTCGCCGCTGACGACCAGCGAGGGACTGCCGGCGCCGACCGCCCACTGCTGCGCCACGTCGAGCAGAAGGGTCGACTTGCCGACACCGGGCTCACCGGCGAGCAACACCACGGCACCGGGGACCAGGCCGCCGCCGAGCACCCGGTCGAGCTCGCTCACACCGGTGGGACGGGCGCGGGCCGGAGCGGCGCTGATGGTGGCGATCGGTCGGGCCGGCTCGGACGGCATCCGGGAGCTGACCACCCGACCGGAGACGGTCGGGCCGGTCACCGTGCTCTCGACCACCGACCCCCACTCGCCGCACTCCGGGCAGCGCCCCACCCACTTGGGCGGCTGGTGCCCGCAGGCGTCGCACTCGTAGGCCGGACGCGGCTCGCGGGCGGCGGACCGACCACGCGCGGCACCGGCCGTGCCGCCACGCGGAGGAGTCGATCGGGAGGTGGTCACATCAGGACGCTAGTCCTCGCGTACGACGAAAACACCCCGGCGTGGTGGTCACCACGCCGGGGCGTTCGTCGATGTGCGGGTCAGGTCAGCCGTGGGTCGTGCCGCCCTCGTCGCCCTCGTAGCCGCCCTCGCGCTCGATGATCGGCGAGGGAGGCGCCGCCGGGGTGAGCGGCACGGCGATCGGCGCCTGGCCGGTGACCGTGTTGCCGTTGCCGAAGTCGAAGGTCACGACGACGTTCTGGCCGGAGCGCAGCGCCTCGGTCAGGCCGATCAGCCGGAGCTGGGTGGTGGCCTCCGAGTTGAACTGGACGTAGCTCAACGGCGCCAGCTCGATCCGGGCCGGCTGACCCGGGGCGGAGGGGCTGGCAGAACCCGACGCCCGCGCCGACTCCGGGGCGGACGGGGTAGCCGAGGACGACCCGGTCTCGGAGGGCGTGGCCGACGGGCTGGCCGAGCCGGACGTCGGGGTCGACGGGCTGGCCGAGCCGGACGGCGACGGGCTCATCGAGGCGGACTCCGAGGCGGACGGCGACGGGCTCGCCGAGCCGCCGCTGATCACCACCTCGCGGGCGCTCTCGGTGGTGACGGTGACCGTCACCGTCTCCTTCGAGTCGTTGTAGATCACGGCGCCGAGCCCCGCGTCCTGACCAGCCTTGTAACCCTCGGTGCCCGGGAAGTCCACCAGCAGGCCGCGCACCGAGAAGGAGCCGTTGCTGGTCGTGAGGTTGACGCCCTGGACCGACGGCTCCTTCAACGCGGTCTCGGCGATCTGACCGGCACCGCATCCGGAGGCCAGCAGGCTGGCCGCCGCGATCCCGGACAGCAACAGGGCCGCCCGCCGGGGTCCCCTGATCGAGCGCGTCACGTCGGTCCTCCTCGTCACAATCCCACCCGGGCCGTACGCCGGGCACGGTGGCCATACCCGCGCAGACCGCGCTCCAGGGTAGTTGGGGCTGATCGAGGCCCGCACGCGGACCCGGCAATGCCACCTTGCCGGGGGGCGTTCACACCACCCGACCGCTCGCCACCAGCAGAACGACGTCGATGAGGGCCACCAGCATCACCGCCCGGAACGCCGCCACCGGCCGCCGGCCCGCCCGGATCGCGGAGCGTCCGGCGTACCAGCTCAGCGGCGGCACCACGGCGGCCGTGCCGACCGCCGCCCAGCCGATCGCCGACGGCGGCCCGGATGGTCCGAGGGCCAGCGCCGCCGTCGCCGCGAGGAGGAGACCGGCCGCGGCCATCCGGCTGCCGGCGGCGCCCAGCCGGTGCGGCAGGCCGCGCACGCCCGTGCGGGCGTCGTCGGCCAGGTCGGGCAGCACGTTGGCGAAGTGCGCGCCGGCGCCCAGGCAGGCCGCCGCCACCACCAGCCAGGCGGGCGGGGCCGGCTGGCCGGGCAGCGCCAGCACCACGAAGGCGGGCAGCGCCCCGAACGACACCGCGTAGGGCAGCACCGAGAACACGGTGGCCTTCAGCGGCCAGTCGTAGAGCAGGGCGGAGACCAGGGCGAGCGTCAACCAGAACGCCGCCGCCGGGTTCGTGGTCAGCGCCAGCAGCGGGCAGGCCACCGCGGCCGCCGCGGCGGCCCAGGCCGTGACGCGCCGACCGACCGCGCCACTGGCGACCGGTTTGTCGGTACGCCCCACAGTGGCGTCCCGCTCGGCGTCCAGCGCGTCGTTGGTCCAGCCGACGGCGAGCTGACTGGCCAGCACGGCGAGCACCACCGAGGCGATCCCGACCGCCCGGTGGCCCACTCCCCACGCCAGCAGACCGGCCACCGTGGTCACCGCCGCGGCCGGTTCCGGATGGCTCGCTCTGACCAGCCCTAACACCCTCGACGACATAAGGGAAGTCTGGTCGTTACCGAGCAGTCGTGCCACGCTCGGTGCCATGCGAGACGTGGCTGCGGCCGGGGCATCCAGCGGTCCGAGGGTGCTGCCGCCGAACGATCCGCGTCAGTACGACGATCTGGCCGGCGAGTGGTGGCGACCGGACGGCGCGTTCGCGATGCTGCACTGGCTGGCGCAGGCCCGTGCGGCGCTGGTGCCACCGGCCACCCGTCCCGACGCGGTGCTCGTCGATCTGGGGTGCGGCGCCGGCCTGCTCGCGCCGCACCTGGCCGGCAAGGGTTACCGCCACATCGGAGTCGATCTGACCCGCTCGGCCCTTGTCCAGGCCGCCGAGCACGGGGTGCGCGTCGTCCAGGGTGACGCCACCGCGGTGCCGCTGCCCGACGGCTGCGCCGACGTGGTCTCCGCCGGGGAGTTGCTGGAGCACGTGCCGGACTGGCCGCGCGCGGTGGCCGAGGCGTGTCGGCTGCTGCGCCCCGGTGGCGTGCTGGTGCTGGACACTTTGAACGACACGGCGTTGGCCCGGCTCGTCGCGGTACGGATCGCCGAGCGGCTGCCGACGGTGCCACGCGGCATCCACGACCCTCGGTTGTTCGTGGACGCGCGGGCGCTGGTGGCCGAGTGCGCCCGGCACGGTGTCGACCTGCGACTGCGAGGCATCCGCCCGCAGGTCGGTGGCCTGCTCGCCTGGCTGGTGCGCCGCGTCCGGGCGGGTGGGGTCGCCGGCGGGGTGCCGGTCGGCCGTACGCCGCGCATCGTGCCGACCCGCTCGACCGCCGTGCTCTACCAGGGCCGGGGGGTCCGCAAAGGATAGTCAGGCCGTGGCGGGGTATGGAACGCCGAGGAGGAACGAGATGACGGTGCACGCGCTCGAGGCAGCACGCCGGTTGGCGCCGCGGTTCGCCGCGCGGGCGGCCGAGCACGACCGGGACGGTTCCTTCCCCGTGGACGACTTCGCCGACCTGCGCGAGGCCGGCCTGTTCGGGCTGATGGTGCCCCGGGCCCTCGGCGGTCTGGGCGCCACCTTCGCCGAGTACGCCGCGGTGGCCACCGAGCTTGCCCGGGGCAACGGTGCGACCGCCCTGGTGTTCAACATGCACGCCTCGGTGACCGGGGCTCTCGGCGCGGTCACCGAGGAGTTGGCCGAGGCGCTGGGTGTGCCGGACGAGGCGCTGGCCGCCCGGGACCGGCTGCTCACCGCCGCCGCCCAGGGCTCCTGGTACGCGGTCGCGATGAGCGAGCGCGGCGCGGGCGCCCGCCTGTCCCAGCTGACCACGGCGTACGAGCCGACCGACGGGGGCTGGCACCTCAAGGGCAGCAAGACCTTCTGCTCCGGCGCGGGGCACGCCGACGGCTACCTGGTGGCGGCCCGCAGCGCGGCCGACCAGTCGGTGGTCTCCCAGTTCCTGGTGCCGGCCGGCGACGGGCTGACCGTGGAGCCGACCTGGGACTCGCTCGGCATGCGCGCCACCTCCTCCCACGACCTGCATCTGGACGTCAGCGTGCCGGCGGACCGGCTGCTCGGCGGGGTGGAGGGGCTGGCGCTGGTGGTCGCCCAACTGATGCCGCACTGGCTGGTGGCCAGCTACGCCGCCGTCTACGTGGGGGTCGCTCGGGCGGCGATCGACGCGGCGGCCGAGCACCTCAACGCCCGTAACCTGGCCGGTCTGCCGGCGGTGCGGGCCCGGTTGGGTCGGGCGGACGCGGCGACGGCCGCCGCGCAGCTGGCGGTCGCGGAGGCGGCCCGCCGGGTGGACGAGGCGCCCGGCGACGAGGAGACCAACCGGTGGGTGTGGCGGGCGAAGCTGCTCGCCGGCACCACGGCCGCGGAGGTGGCGGCGTCGGTGCTGGAGGCGGCGGGCACCTCGGCGACCCGCCGTGGTCATCCGTTGGAACGGCTCTACCGCGACGCCCGGTGCGGCTCACTGCATCCGGCCACGTCGGATGTCTGCGCCGACTGGCTGGGCATCGCGGCGCTGGGCGGCGACCCGGATCGTGACGGATCGGCACCGCGTTGGTGAGCCCGCCGTTCGGGGCTCGCACGGAAGACGGACCAGCCGAGGTGGCTGGTGGGACGGCCAGGGGGAGGACAGCATCTGACGAGAGGTGGGGATCGTGTCCGTACCAGTGATCGCGGGGCTCGGGACAGCGCAGCCGCCGTCCGCTTCGCAGGACGAATTGTGGGAGGGTTTCTTCTCCCGGCACTTCTCCGGCACCACCCGGTCGTTGGCCCAGCGAATCTTCGCGAACTCGGGGGTGACCCGGCGGCAGGCCGCGGTCAACCCCCTGCTCGAGGACGTCTCGGACTGGCCGACCGAGCGGCGGATGCGCCGCTACCAGGTGGAGGCGTTGCCGCTGGGCAAGGAGGCGGTGGGTCGTGCGTTGACCGCGGCCGGGTTGAGCGCCGGCGACATCGGCCTGTTCATCGTCTGCTCCTGCACCGGGTACGCCACCCCGGGGCTGGACATCCTGCTCGCCCGCGACCTGGGCATGGCCGCGGACACCCAGCGGATGGTCATCGGCCACATGGGTTGTTACGCGGCGCTGCCGGGGCTCGGCGCGGCGAGTGACTTCGTGACCGCCCGGGGGCGCCCGGCGTTGCTGCTCTGCGCGGAGCTGACCAGCCTGCACATCCAGCCGTCCAGCGCCCGGGTGGACACCCAGCAGATCGTCTCCCACGCGCTCTTCTCGGACGCCGCGGTCGCCGCCGTGGTCGTGCCGGGCGGCCCGGGGTACGCGGTGCGCGAGGTCACCGCCGTCACCGACACCTCGACCGCCGACCACATGACCTGGGACGTCACCGACGTGGGGTTCCGGATGGGGTTGTCGCCGAAGGTGCCGCAGGTGCTGTCCCGGCACGTTCGCGGTCTGGTCGACGATCTGCTCGCCCGGCACGGTGTCAGCGACTCCGAGGTGGACGGTTGGGCCGTGCACCCGGGCGGGCCGCGGATCCTCAACGTGGTCGAGCGGGAGTTGGCGCTGCCCCCGCAGGGGTTGGCGGCGTCCCGGGCGACGTTGGACGAGCACGGCAACTGCTCCTCGCCGACGGTACTGCTGATCCTGGATCGGCTGGGCCGGGCGACGCCGTCGGCCCGGCGCGTCGTCATGCTGGCGTTCGGCCCCGGGCTCACCCTGTACGCCGCCCTGCTCGATCGACAGAGGTGAACCTCCGCCGGCCCGGGCCGGTACGCTCGGGGGGTGGATGCGACGGTGGACGACCAGCTGCGCTCGGCGGTGCTGTTCGGTGCCGCGGTGGCCGTTCTGGCCGTCGGTGGCTGGTGGTGGCGTGCCGCCGCGCCCGCGTCGACGGCCGGGTCGGCGCGGTCTTCGGTGGCGGTCGTGCCGAGCGTCGGGCCGACCGTCAGCAGCGCGCTGGATCGCGCGGTGGTCGGCGGGACACCCGGTGAGCGGCTGACGGTGCGGGTGGACGCGACGGGCGAGATGGTGCGAACGCAGATCGACCCGTCCACCGGCATGATCACCGACATCGAGGGTGATCCGAGCTGGTTCGTTCTCCAGGGTGAGCTGCCCACGTTCCGCGAGACGATCTGGCGGGCGCGGGAGGTGCTCGTGCCGGGGCAGCGCATCGTCCAGCAGGCGGGGGGCGGTGACTCCCGCTACCTGCTGCAGTACCGGTGTACCAGGCTGGGCACCCTGTCGGTGTCGGTCTCGGAGGGCGAGCTGGCCGGGCCGTCCGAGATCGACTGCGACGGCACGGTCACCAGCGCCGAGGTGCTCTCGCACGGCAGGCCGTTCCAGGTGTCGCTGTCGGTCGTCGGGGTGCGCGAGATCGACGTCGAGGCGCAGCTCGTCACCCTGCCCCGCTAGGTGGGTGGGGTCGCCCCGCCCGCCTGGTCGCAGGTCGCGGCAGGTCAGCCGGTGAGGGCGCTCAGGTCGCTCCGGTAGGTGTCGACCGTCCCCACGTCGGGCAGCGCCCGGGTCACCGTGCCGGTGCGGTCGACCAGCAGGGCGCTGGCGGCGCCCGGACGGGCCGGTTGGCCCAGGAACGAGCGCAGCCCTCCGGCGGGGTCGGCCAGGGCACGCGCCCCTCGTGGGGTGCTCGGCCCTGCTGGGACCGTCCGCCCGCCGGTGACGGTGACCACGGAGACGCCGGCGGGTGCGGCCGTGAGGGCGTCGGTGACCCGGTCCGGGCACGGGCAGCCGTCCAGCAGGATGATCATGGCGGGTAGCAGGCCGCGCAGTGGCACCGGCGCGTTCTCCGCGTCGACCAGGTCCAGTGCGGGCAGCGCCCGACCGGCGAGGGTCGCGGGTGGGGAGTAAGGGGTCGGGGTCGCACGGTCGGTGCCGCGGTTGGCCCGGGGCCAGGTGACCACCAGCAGGCCGGCCAGCGTGGTGAGGACCGCCACGAGCAGGACCAGCAGCGGCAGGCCCAGAGCGCGGTGGCCGCCGGCCCGGCGCAGCTCACGGCGCACCTGGGCGGCCTCGGCGGCCAGCGCGGAGGCGTCGTCGGGAACCACCACCCGGCCCCATTCGGGTGGCAGGCCGGGCAGGCCGTCGGCTGACCCGTGTCCCTCTGCGTCCGGCTTGCCCATCGGACCTCCTGGAAGCGTCTCGAGAGCGGAGTGCGGCTCGGTCTCCAGGGTCGCGCACCCGGGGCTCCTCCCGCTAGACCTGGGCGCGGTCCTGCCGGCCGGGCTACCATGGGAGGAGCGCATAGCCCTTGATCTCCACGTTCTGTTCACCCGTACCGGGCAGTCATTTGCCCGTTACGGAGCGTGTTCGAACCATCGGTTTGACCGCCTGTCAAGCTGAAGCAAGACCTCTCACAGGGCCCCTGAGCTGCGCCAACGGTCAGGACATCGGTGAGACATCGGTGCCTGACCGTGTTACCCTAGACACAGCGAAAGGGGTTTCGAACCTATGGTTTTCAGTGTCGGCGAGACCGTTGTTTACCCCCACCACGGGGCCGCACTCATCGAGGCAATCGAGACTCGGGTCATCAAGGGCGAGCCTAAGCAATACCTCGTCCTGAGGGTCGCGCAGGGTGACCTGACGGTCCGGGTGCCGGCCGAGAACGCCGAGATCGTGGGCGTGCGCGAGGTGGTTGGCGAAGAGGGCCTCGGTAAGGTCTTCGACGTTCTGCGGGCTCCGCACACCGAGGAGCCGACCAACTGGTCGCGGCGTTACAAGGCCAATCTGGAAAAGCTGGCTTCCGGCAACCCGCTGAAGGTCGCCGAGGTCGTGCGTGACCTGTGGCGCCGGGAGCGGGAGCGGGGCCTCTCTGCGGGCGAGAAGCGGATGCTCGCCAAGGCCCGCGACATTCTCGTCGGCGAGGTCGCGCTGGCCGAGAAGAGCACCAAGGATGAGGCGGAGACGCTGCTCGACAAGGTCCTCACCGAGGCCTAGTCCGCACAGCATCGTCGTACCCAGTTCGTAGTGATGAAACCACCGAGGACCGCGACGTGACCGCGCAGCTCAATCCGCGCGGTGACGTCGCGGTCCTCGTGCCTGCGGCGGGTGCCGGCGTACGGCTCGGCCCCGGCCGACCCAAGGCGCTGCGCCTGCTCGCCGGTGAACCCCTGCTGGTGCACGCCGTGCGTCGGCTGGCCGCCGCGCCCTCGGTGCACACCATCGTGGTTGCCGCGCCGGTCGCCGAGGTGCAGGCCGTCCGCGAGCTGTTGGCCCCGGTCGCACCGGTGATCGTGGTGCCCGGTGGTGCGGAACGGCAGGCGTCGGTGGCCGCCGCGCTGGCCGCGGTGCCCGCCGGCCCGACGATCGTGCTGGTGCACGATGCCGCCCGCGCGCTCACTCCGCCCGAGTTGGTCGAATCCGTCGCGGCGGCGGTCCGGGGCGGGTGCGACGCGGTGATCCCGGTGCTACCGGTCGTGGACACGATCAAGGAAGTCGGCGCCGGTGAGGTGGTGCTCGGCACCGTCGACCGGTCCGCTCTGCGCGCGGTGCAGACCCCGCAGGGCTTCCGGCGGGCCGTGCTCAACGCCGCACACGCCGCCGCCGGTGACTCCCTCACCGACGACGCCGGGCTGGTCGAGAAGCAGGGCGTCGCGGTGAGCTGCGTGCCGGGCTCGGAGTACGCCCTGAAAATCACCCGACCGTTCGACCTGGCTCTGGCGGAGCATCTGCTTTCCGCCGACGGGTGACGCGTACCCTCTGATCATGATCGTTCCCCGGGTGGCCATCGGCACCGACGTGCACGCGTTCGAGCCCGGCCGGCCCTGCTGGGTGGCCGGGCTGCTCTGGCCCGACCAGGACGGTCTCGCCGGCCACTCGGACGCCGACGTCGCCGCACACGCCGCCTGCAACGCGCTGCTCTCCGCCGCCGGTCTCGGTGATCTCGGATCCGCCTTCGGGGTCGGCCAGCCGGAGTGGGCCGGCGCGTCCGGGGTGGCCCTGCTGACCGAGACGGCCCGCCGGGTGCGGGCCGCCGGCCTGGAGATCGGCAACGTGTCCGTGCAGGTCATCGGCAATCGCCCCAAGATCGGGCGGCGTCGGGCGGAGGCGCAGGAGGTCCTCTCCGGCGCGGTCGGCGCTCCGGTCACCGTCTCGGCGGCGACCACCGACGGGCTCGGCTTCGCCGGCCGCGAGGAGGGGTTGGCCGGGGTCGCGGTGGCGCTGGTGTACGACGCGCCGACCACCTAGGCTCGCCGCGATGTCCAGCGACCCGACCCCCGACCAGTCCGCCGCCGACGGCTACGTCCAGCGGGCCCAACTTCTCGCCGAGCTCGGCCGCTACGACGAGGCGGCCGGGGAGCTGGCCTACGGGCTGGCCCTGCGGCCTGACGACGTGGACGCCCTCACCATGCTGGCCCGGGTGCACCTGGCCGCAGAGCGCCCGGCGGAGGCGCTCACCGCCGCCGACACGGCCGTGGCCGCCGCCCCGGACGCCCTCCCGCCGCTGGTCGCCAGGGGGATGGCTCTGGCCGACCTGGAGCGCTACCCCGAGTCGGCCGCCACCGCGGACCGGATCCTCACCCTCGGCCCGGCCGACGCGTACGCCCAGCGCAGCGCTGCGGCGATCCTGGCCGGCGCCCGCAACGGTCAGCCGGCGCTTAACGCGGCCTGGCGGGGTGTCGAACTGGCTCCGCAGGAGCCGCAGGCGCACCTGGTGCTCAGCCTGGTCGCCGCCCGCCTGGATCTGTTCGACCTGGCCGAGCGGGCCTACCGGGAGGCGCTGCGGCTCGACCCGCGGATCGCCGACGCCGGGCAGGACGTGGGTGTCCTGCGGCTGGAGCAGCGCCGCTGGTCGGAGGCATTGGAGCACGTGGCCGAGGCGGTGACGGTCAGCCCGAGCCGGATCGACTCGCCACGGACCCTCGCGTACGGGCTGCATCGTCTGGTGCTCTACGGCGCGGGCTGGTCGCTGGTGGCGGCGGTGCTCGTCGCGTTCGCGGCGTCGGCGAACGACGGGTTCTCCCGCGTTCTGGCGGTGCTCGCCGCGCTCACCGGCGGAGTGGTCGTCTGGCAGCTCGGGGCCCGGCTGCCGGGCCTGACCCGGACCGTCCTGCCGGCGATGCTGCACTCGGACCGCGCGATGGCCCTGGCGGTCTACGCCGTGGCCGCCGCGCCGTTGCTGCTGCTGGTGTACGCGATGGTCGGCTCCCCGTGGCCCCTGGTGCTGGCCATCGCCACCACCGCCGTGGCCGAGTTCGCCGTCTTCACCAGAACCGCCGTCCGCTAACCGCGACGCGCCCAGGTCCAGGCGTACCCCTCGTCCTCGCAGGCGCCGGCGGCGTCGCAGAGATCCAGCGGGCGGAAGGTGTCGACCATGACGGCCAACTCGTCGAAGTAGTCCGCGCCGATGGAACGCTCGGCGGCGCCGGGCTGGGGGCCGTGGGTGAAACCGGACGGGTGCAGTGAGATCGAGCCCTGCCCGATGCCGGAGCCACGCCGCGCCTCGTAGTTGCCTCCGGTGTAGAAGAGCATCTCGTCGGAGTCGACGTTGTGGTGGTTGTACGGCACCGGGATCGACTGCGGGTGGTAGTCGACCTTGCGGGGCACGAACGAGCAGATGACGAAGTTGGGCCCCTGGAAGGTCTGGTGCACCGGCGGGGGCTGGTGGATGCGGCCGGTGATCGGCTCGAAGTCGTGGATGGAGAACGCCCACGGGTAGAGGTGGCCGTCCCAGCCGACCACGTCGAACGGGTGGTGGGCATAAGTGTGACGAGTCCAAGCAGTGCCGCTGCCACCGGGGCCTGCGGCCCGGGACCGGTGCCGGACCAGCACCTCGACCTCCTCGCCGTCGACGAGCAGCGGGGCGTCGGGGCCGCGGACGTCGCGCTCGCAGTACGGCGAGTGCTCCAGGAACTGGCCGCGTACGGAGAGGTAGCGCTTGGGCGGGCCGATGTGCCCGGACGCCTCGACGGCGAGCAGCCGGACGGGCTGGCCGCCGGTGGGCACCAGTCGGTGGATGGTCGAGGTGGGGATGACGACGTAGTCGCCAGCGACCGCGTCCAGTGCCCCGAACGGGGACTCGACGCGCAGGGTGCCCGACTCGACGTAGAGGCAGTGGTCGCCGGTGGCGTCGCGGAACAGCGGGGAGGGCCGGTCGGCGAGCACGTAGCCGATCCGCACGTCGTCGTTGGCGAGCAGGTACTGCCGGCCGAGGATGGGGTCGGCGCCGCCGGTGTCGAGTTTGTGGGTGCGCAGGTGGCGGGGCTTGAGCGGCAGGTTCGGCGCCCGGGTGAACGCGGGTGGGGTGAACTCGTCGGCGGCCAGGATCGCGGTGGGCGCGTACCGGTGGTAGAGCAGGGACGAGTCGGACGAGAAGCCCTCCTGACCCATCAGCTCCTCGGCGTAGAGGCTGCCGTCCGGCTGCCGGAACTGGGTGTGACGCTTGCGCGGCACCTCGCCGACGCTGCGGTAGTACGGCATCTCGCCTCCCGATATATCCCGTTCACCGGCCGGGCGCGTCCGATAATCGGACGCTGTTGTCCGTTCCTCGTAGCGTCCCGTACATTCTTGTTCCGTGTCAACGCAGCTGCCCGCACTACTGCACGGCCTGGTGGACGACGCCGCCGTCTTCCCTCCGGGCAGCGCCACGCTGCACGACGCCCTGGCCGCCCACCGCCAGCACCGCGCCGGCTGGTACGCCGACCTGGTCGGCCCGCTGCTGATCCCCGCCTCCACCGTGGCGGCCGGTGAGCTGAGCGGTCCCGTCGACCCGGGCGAGGGCCTGGTGGTCGGCGTGATCGGTGACACCGGGATCGGGAACCTGCCGTTCGCGCTGTCGTTCCTCGCCCCGGACGGCATCACCGCCCATCAGGTCGAGGTGGCGGTCGCCAAGCGCGGCGAGGACCCGATGCCCGGCATCGCCGAGCTGCTGCGGCTGACCGACGCGCTACCGGGCGTGCAGGCCGTCTACGCCGAGCTGCCGCTGACCTTCGGACTGATGGGGGCACTGGACACGCTCGCCGCCGCGCGGGCCGACGGAGTGCCGATCGCGGCCAAGTTCCGCACCGGCGGCCTGGCCGCCGAACTCTTCCCCACACCGACCGAGCTGGCCGCGGTGATCTGCGCCTGCCGGGACCGGGGCCTGCCGTTCAAGCTCACCGCCGGGCTGCACCAGGCGGTTCGACACCTGGACCCGGAGACCGGGTTCACCCACCACGGCTACGCCAACGTGCTGGCCGCGACCCTGGCGGCGGCCGACGGCGACGGGGTGCGCCCGGTCGCCGAACTGCTGACCGTCGTCGACCCGCGCCCGCTGGTGGAGCGCGCGACCGCGCGGCTGGACGGGCCCCGCCCACTCTGGGTCGGCTTCGGCTCGTGCAGCATCCTGGAACCACTTACCGATCTGATCCGGCTTGGGCTGGTGAACGGGGGCTACGACGCATGACCTGGGTGACCGGCGCCGACGGTTCTGCGTACGGGGTGACGAACCTGCCGTACGGGGTGTTCCGGCGAAACGGGGGTCCGGCGCGGATCGGCGTACGGATCGGGTCCTGGGTCTTCGACCTCGCGGCGGCGGAGACCGCCGAGCTGGTGCTGGCCGCCGGCGCCCTGTGCCAGCCCGTGCTCAACGACTTCATGGCGCTCGGACGTCCGCAGTGGACGGCGGTGCGGCAGCGGATCACCGAGCTGTTGACCGACCCGGCGCACCGGGCCGCCGTGGAGCCGCTGCTGGTGCCCCTCGACGACGTGGAGCTGCTGCTCCCCGTCGAGGTGGCCGACTATGTCGACTTCTACTCCTCCGAGCACCACGCGTCGAACGTCGGACAGATCTTCCGCCCCGGCCAGCCGCCGCTGCTGCCCAACTGGAAGCACCTGCCGATCGGCTACCACGGCCGGGCCGGCACCGTGGTCGTCTCCGGCACGCCGGTGACCCGGCCGACCGGGCAGCGGGCCTCCGCCGACGGCCCGGTCACCGGCCCATCGGTACGCCTCGACATCGAGGCCGAGGTCGGCTTCGTGGTGGGCGTACCCAGCGCGCTGGGCGACCGGGTCGGCGTGGACGACTTCGCCGAACACGTCTTCGGGGTGGTGCTGGTCAACGACTGGTCCGCCCGGGACATCCAGGCCTGGGAGTACCAGCCGCTCGGCCCGTTCCTCGGCAAGTCGTTCGCCACCTCGATCTCGGCCTGGGTGACGCCGCTGGACGCGCTCGGCGAGGCCAACGTGCCGGCCCCCGACCAGGACCCGCCGGTGGTCGACTACCTGCGGGACGTGCCGCACCTGGGCCTGGATCTCCGGCTGGCGGTCGAGTGGAACGGCGAGCGGGTCAGCGAGCCTCCGTTCGCCACCATGTACTGGACTCCGGCGCAGCAGTTGGCGCACCTCACCGTCAACGGCGCGTCGCTGCGCACCGGCGATCTGTACGCCTCCGGCACCGTCTCCGGGCCGGAGCGGGGGCAGGTCGGGTCCTTTCTGGAGCTGACCTGGGGAGGCGCCGAGCCGGTCAAGGTGGGCGACGAGAGCCGTACCTTCCTCGCCGACGGTGACACGGTGACCATCACGGCCACCGCCCCCGGCCCGGACGGCACCACCATCGCCCTCGGCGAGGTCACCGGCACCATTCGTCCGGCCCACTGAGCGGGCGTCCGCCCTCCGTCTCGTGCACGGGACCCGTGATCGCACCGGCTGTGCGATCACCGACCCTGGTTGACCCGTTGATCGTCCGGATTCCGTTGCCACGCCGCGCGATCCGGGCCGGGCTGTGCCCGGGTCGCCAGCGGCGGGGCATCCCGACGCACACGGAGGTAACGACGATGCACGATCTTGCGGGCGCGGTCTGGCGTACCAGTAGCCGCTCAAACGATCAGGGGCTCTGCGTGGAGGTGGCCGACAACCTGGTCGATGTCCATGGTCTGGTCGGGGTCCGCGACTCCAAGGACCAGTCCGGCCCCACACTCGCGGTCAGCCCGCCGGGGTGGACGGCGTTCATCGGCGCGATTCGGGCCGGTCGCTTCGAACGCTGACCGGCGATCCGGCACCGGTCGACGACCGGTGCGAGCGACCGCCCAATCGGACAGCGTGGCCTCCGGGTGGTGGAAATTCCGTCCGGGGGCCCCGTCCGGCCCTCACTCCGCGTACCGTCGGGGACACGGGAGGGTGGCATGTCGACGGTGGCGATTACCGGATTCATCGAGGCGCACGCTGTCGACGTCTGGCGTCTGCTGACCGACCTGCCCGGCCGTGCGGCCCGGCTGACCGCGGCCGGCCCGATCGAGGTGCTCACGCCGGGTCCGTTCGGGCCGGGCACCTCCTGGCGTGAGGAGCGCGCCCAGCCGGGCGGCGGCACGCTGGCCGAGGAGTTCCTGGTGGTGGAGGCGGTCGCCCCGCAGCGCCTGGTGCTCTGTTCCTCCGGTGCCGGCGCGGACTACCGGATCACCTGGAGCCTGCGGCCGGTCCGACGCCGTCGTCGGGGTTGCACGGCGATCACCGTCACCCAGGAGGCGGTGCCGACCGCCCCGTACGGCCGGGTGGTGGCGCTGCTGCTCGGCGGGCTCGCCGCGCGGGCGGTCGAGGCGGCGCTCCGGCGTGATCTCGCCGACCTGGCCGTCGCAGCCGGTGCCACCGGCACCGTCGAAGCCGCCTGAGCGTCAACCGACGACCCGTCGCCTCCGCCCGGGTGTGGTCGCCGTGACCTGAGGCGGGTCCGGCCTCATCCGCTGGGTAGGGTGCCGGGCGGAGGTGCGGCATGAGGTTCCCGAGAGGTCGGCGACGGCTCGCGGTCGCGGTCGCGGCGCTGCTCGCGACGGCGGTCGTCGCGGTCATCGTCCACCGGGTCCTCGCGCCGGCAGAGGTGAGCACGGTGGCGCGGGCCGACTACCCGGCCCCGGCCCGACCGGCCGCCGGAGTGGTCGGGCGGCTGCCGGTCGCGCCGTTGATCGTGGACGAGAGGCTGCGGGTGTACGCCGCGCACCGCCAGGTCTACGCCGACCAACCGGTCGACGGGCGACACCGGACCTCGCCGTACTGGTCGTACCGGCGGTGGCCGGCCGAGCTGGCCGCGGTGGTGGCCAGCGGCGCCACAGTGGTCAGCCGCTGGTCCGACGGGGACCTTGTCGCACTCGACGCCCGGACCGGCGGGGTGCGCTGGAGGTCCGACGGTCCGGAGCCCGCCGAGAGTTCGACGGTGGTGCGGCGTACCGGGGCGGCCACCGTCTGGGATCCGCGCGGGCTCCAGCTCACCGAACTCCCGGACGGGCGGACGGTGCTGGTGGTGACCGGGGACGGCCAGGCGCGTGGGGTCGAGGTGAGCGACGGCCGGGAGCTGTGGCGCGCCGAGTTGCCGGGCGGTTGCCGCAGCGATATCGGCAGCACCGCCTCCGGGCAGCTGATCGGGCTGGACACCTGCGCGGGGGCGGCCACCGTCGAGTTCCGGGACGCGGCGACGGGCGCGGTACGGGAGCGTTGGCGTCCGCCGGGCGGCCCGGACGAGTTGGTGGTGACGCCGCTGGGCTGCCGTACCGGCCGGTCGGACTGCCTGGGGTTGCGGACCGCCGGACCGGGCGACGCGGGCGGTCGGGGTTGGCTGTTGGGCGCCGGCTCGCCGGTTGCCGCCCCCGCGCTGGACCAGGCCGGTGCGACGCTGATCGGTGAGCAGGCCGTCGTCGTGCGGGACGGGGTCGCGGTGGGTCGATCGGCGCGTACGGGGGCCGAGTTGTGGCGGTCGGCGGGCCTGGGCGCGGCTCGGGTGCTGGCCGGGCAGCCGGGTCGGGTGCACCTGCTGACCGAGGCGAACGACCTGGTGACGCTGGATCCGTTGACCGGTAGGGAGTTGTCCCGCTTCGTGCTCAATGTCGGCTCGGACGGGACCGGCTGGGCGCCCGGTGCGGTGGCAGCCGAGGACGGGTTCGTCGCGGTCGAACGGCTCCGCAAGCCGGTCGACCCCACCGGCGACGATCGGCGCTACTACTACACCGGGGAGACGGTGATCCTGGCCGCCACCTGATGGTGGCGTCTTCGACCCCCGCAACACCGAACCGATCGTGCCCTTTGTCCAAAAAGGGTATGTTTTTCACGGTTCAGGTTTCCGGTGGAAGGGGTCGGCGCATGGCCAGGACAGCAACCCACTACCTGGTGGGCGGCGCGCTCGCCGCCACCGCGAGCCTGACGTTGGCGCTGTCGCCGGTGCTGGCCGCCGAGCCCGCCTCGGCGCGTGGGTCCAGCGCCGTCCGGGCCGAGCCGTCCGCGGGCACCGGCGTGACGTTCGAGATCCTGCCGGCGTCGCCGACCCAGCCGCCACCCACCTCCACGCCGACGGCGCCACCCCAACCCACGCCCAGCCACGGCGGTGAGCTGCCGGTTACCGGGTCGGGCGGATCAGTGCTGCTGCTCGCCGCGCTGGGCGCGGCCCTGATCTTCCTCGGGTGGCTCGCAGCCCGGCGACGTCGGCCGGGCTGACAGCCTTGGCGGCGGGTGGGCTGACGGCCTGGCGTCGGCCGAGTTGACGGCCGGGCGGCGGGTGGGCTGACGGCCGGGCGTGGGCGAGTTGACGTCGGTGTCGGCCGAGTGGCCGGCGAGGTCAACGACCGGCCGAGGCATGCTCTCTCGGCCTGGCGGTGGGAGGCCGACCGGAGCGACGGGACCGGCGGGCCAGGACCGTCAGGCCGGCGATCAGCAGCAGGCCCGCGACGGCCGCCGCCAGGGTCCAGCCGGAGATGATCCGGGAGATGAGACTGCCCCGTTCGCCGATCTGACCCGGGTCGGGAAAGGTGATCCGCGCGGTCACGCTGCGCTGCACCAGACCGCTCTCCAGTTTCACCTCCGCGTTCCAGGGGCCGTTCGGCAGCGCTGCCGGGAACGTGGCGATGACCTGCCCGGCCGCGCCCGGCGCCAGCGTGACGCCCTGCCCGACCGGGAACGGGCCGGCTCTGCTGCCGGCCGGTCCGTCGGTCAGGGTGACCGTGCCGGTCAGGTCGATGGCGCGACCTCCGGTGTTGCTGACCTGGACGGTCAGCGACGGTTTCCCGTCGGGGTCGCGGGCTGGGCGTACCTCGCCGATCGAGAAGTCGGAGGGCGGTTCGCCGCCGGGCCCGATGTCGAGGTACATCCGGACTCCGACCCGGTGGACCTGGGTGATCTCGCCGCCGGTGCGGGGCGTCGAGGCGGTGGAGGCCCAGACCACCCCGTACCGCTCACCACGGGAGGCGGCCGGCGGCACCGTGATGGTCGCCTGGACCCTGGTCTCGTCCCTCGGTCCCAACTCGACGGAGCGCTCGTCCAGGGTGACCCAGGAGGTCAGCTCGTTCTCGGCGCGGCCCTCGCCGAAGCGGAACGCCGCATTCTCCAGGGTCGCGGCGGCCGGGTACAGGTCGACACGACGGGTCTGGTCGGTGCGGTTGACGATCAGCAGTTGTCGTTTGATGGTGGTGCCCGGCGGTAGGTGGTCGACGATGTAGCGCAGCGCGCGAGGGTCGGTGCGACGCTCGATCGGGGCTTCCAGCAGCCGGATCCCGATGGTGCCGTCGTCCGATCCCGCGTCCGGTTCGACCGCGCCGGCCCGGGTCGACAGACCCGGACCGGCGAGGCAGAACAGGGCGAGCGCGACCGCGATGGTCGACCGCCCGCGGGGGCTACGCCACCGAATGCGTCACCGTGCCGGTGTAGACGCCCGCGATGCTGTCCAACGGGACGTTGACCACCAGGGTGGGGTTCCAGCTGGCGGTGTTGCCGCCGGTGCCGCCGCCGTGGGTGAAGGCGGTGACCGGGGTGACGCTGGACAGCGGCTCCGCGTCGGCGGCGGTGGGCTGCCCCGGCGTGAAGGTGCCGTTGCCGGTGGTCGCCGTGGCCGGGCCGGACCAGTAGTCGATCTCCTCCGGAAGAACCGTCTCGGGCGGCGAGCCGCCGCCGGTCTGGAAGACCGTCGCGGTCACCGAGGCGACCCAGGAGGCGTCGGCGGCGCCGCGGGAGTCGGTGACCGTCACCGTGCCGAGCTGCCCGGTGATGGTGCCACCGGGAGCGCCGCTGCCGAGGTCGGCGGTGGCGGGCGCGACGATGTCGAGGGTGCCGGCGAGCACCTCGAACGTGGTGTCGGTGGTGTCGGTGGGCGCGGCGGAGGCCGGCGCGGCGAGGAAGCCCACCATCGCCGCGGCGGCCGCCCCGGCAAGGCAGATCTTGGCAGTACGCACTGTGTAGTACCCCGTTCTCGAAGTGAACCCGCCGCAGTCCTCGACTCGGCTGGCTACTTCGAAAGATAGGGCAATTCAGGCATAAAGCCGGACAAACACCCCATCTGTCACGAGATGGTCACAGGTGGGCGCCCGTCGGCTCAGGCCAGCGCCGCCTCCGCCGCCTCCGCCGCCGCCAGGAACGCGTCGTTCTCGGTCGGGGTGCCGATGGTGACCCGGACGCCGTCGCCGGCGAACGGCCGCACGATCACCCCGCGCGCCTCGCACGCCCTGCCGAACGCCACAGCCCGCTCGCCCAGCGGCAGCCAGACGAAGTTGGCCTGGCTCGTCGGCACCTCGGGCACGAACTTGCGCAGCGCCTCGGTGACCCGGTCCCGCTCCGCGACGACGAGAGCGCAGCGACGCTCCATCTCGGCGGCCTGGGTCAGCGCGGCGAGCGCCCCGGCCTGGGCTGCCGTGCTGCTGGAGAACGGGGTGGCCACCTTGCGGATGGCGGCGGCCACCACCGGTTGGGCGACCAGCCAGCCCATCCGCAGCCCAGCGAGCCCCCACGCCTTCGACAGCGTGCGCAGCACCGCCACGTTGGGCCGGTCCAGGTAGTCGAGACCGTCCGGCACCTCCGGGTCGGTGACGAACTCCCGATACGCCTCGTCGATCACCACCAGCACGTCGTCTGGCACCGCGTCGAGGAACCGGTCCAACTCGGCCCGGCGCAGTGCCGTACCCGTGGGGTTGTTCGGGTTGCAGACGAAAATCACCCGCGTCCGGTCGGTCACCGCCGCGGCCATCGCCGCCAGGTCGTGACCGTGCCCGGCGTCGTTGGGCACCCGCACGCTGGTCGCGCCGCTGGTCGCCACGATGATCGGGTACGCCTCGAAGGAGCGCCACGAGTAGAGCACCTCGTCACCCGGCAGGCAGGTGGCCCGCACCAGGTGCTCGGCCAGCGCCACCGAACCGCAGCCGGTGGCGATCCGGTCGGCGTCCACCCCGTACCGCTGGGCCAGCGCGTCCCGCAGCGCGACCACGCCCATGTCCGGGTAGCGGTGCGAGGTGGTGACCGCCTCGGTGACCGCCTCCACCACGCCGGGCAGCGGCCCGTACGGCACCTCGTTGCTGGCCAGCTTGATGGCCTCCGGCAGACCCAGCTCGCGGGCCAGGTCGGCGGGGCTGCGCCCCGGCACGTAGCTGGGCAGCGCGTCCAGGTCGACGCGGGTCAGCCGCAGTGCCGGCTGGTGACGTCCGGAGTCGGTCATGGGGTGTCTCCCGGGGGCTGGTTGCGGTCGTTCGAGGGGGCGGAATCGGTGCGGTACGGAACCTCGACGACCACCGTCTGCGCGCGCTTGTCGTGCAGCGCCTGACGCAGGGGGTGGTCGAAGAGGGGGGAGAGGGCGTCGACCAGTTGCAGCACCAGGCCGAGCCCGGCGCAGTACCAGAGCAGGGTCGGCAGACCCAACGTGCTCCAGCGGCTCAGCGCGCGACGGACCCCCAGCGGCTGGTCGGCGGTCATCGGCACCGCCCGGATCCGCATCACCCGCTTACCGATGGTCTGTCCGCCGGAGGCCATGGTCGGCACCTCGTACGCCAGCCAGAGCGCGGTGGCGATCAGCAGGATCGCCACCAGCAGCGACCCGGCCTGCTCACCGGGCATCGGCAGGCCCTCGGCGGAGGTGTCGCCGCGCGCCGCGCGCCGGAAGACCTCCTGCCAGTACGGCGCCCACTCCTGCGCCCAACGCCAGACGAACCAGCCGTTGACGACCACGTTCAGGGCGAGGACGAGGCCGAAGTCGATCAGCCGGGCGACGAACCTGCGGCCGTAGCCGGCCAGCCGGTGCCCGTGCGGTCGCGGCTCGGGCGGTCGTCCGGGCCAGCCGGGATGACCGGCCGGGGGAGCCCAGCCGGGAGGGGCACCCGGAGGCGCCCAGCCGGGCGGACCGGCCTGTGGACCCCAGCCGGGCGGACCGGCCTGTGGACTCGGGCCGGGAGTGCCGGCCTGCGGTCCCCAACCCGGGCCGGGACCCGGTTGCGGGCCGTACCCCGGGGGTGGGCCCTGCTGTGGCGACCAGCCAGGCGCACCGGTCGCCGAGTCGGGGGTCGTCGACGCGGCGGGCGCGGCGGGGGTCACCGGCGGGGGCGGCGGCTCGGCCGGCGGCGGGCCGTCCGGTGGGGTGGCGTCGACGGGAATGGGCGCACCGAGCCAGCCCTCGCCGTCCCAGTAACGCCGGGTCTCGGTGTCGGCGGGGTCGACGTACCACCCAGGTTGAACGCTCACGCCGCCACCAGTCCGCTTCGGTCACTCACGGGGACACCTTAACGACGACTGTCCCCGCGAACTCGTCATGGAGGTGTCGCGGGGCGTACCCCTGCGGGTGTGGTCCGGGCTGCGGCGCGAAGCCGCCGGCGGCGGGCTGGGGCCCACCGACCGGCGGCGTCGGGTACGACGGAGGTTGCGTCACGCTCGCAAGTGTTACAGGTTGCCGCGGGCTTCCTGCTCCCGCTCGATCGCCTGGAAGAGCGCCTTGAAGTTGCCCTTACCGAAGCCCAGCGAGCCGTGCCGCTCGATCAGCTCGAAGAAGACCGTGGGACGGTCCTGCACCGGCTTGGTGAAGATCTGGAGCAGGTACCCGTCCTCGTCCCGGTCGACCAGGATCTTGCGGGCCTTCAGCTCCTCGATCGGCACCCGCACCTTGCCGATCCGCTCGCGCAGCTCCGGGTCGTCGTAGTACGAGTCGGGGGTGTCGAGGAACTCCAGACCGGCCGCGCGCATGGCGTCGACGCTGGCCAGGATGTCGTTGGTGGCGACGGCGATGTGCTGCGCGCCGGGGCCCTGGTAGAACTCCAGGTACTCGTCGATCTGGGACTTCTTGCGGGCGATCGCCGGCTCGTTGAGCGGGAACTTCACCTTGCGGGTGCCGTTCGCCACGACCTTGCTCATCAGCGCCGAGTAGTCGGTGGCGATGTCGTCGCCGACGAACTCCGCCATGTTGGAGAAGCCCATCACCCGCTTGTAGAACTCGACCCACTCGTCCATCCGGCCCAGCTCCACGTTGCCGACCACGTGGTCGACGGCCTGGAAGAACCGCTTCGGCTGGATGCCGGCGTCGATCATCGGCTGCCGGTCCACGATCGGGCCGCGGGCCACGAAGCCGGGCAGGAACGGGCCGGTGTAGCGGGACCGGTCGACGAAGGTGTGCCGGGTGTCGCCGTACGCGGCGATGGCGGCCATCCGGACCGTGCCGTGCTCGTCGGTCACCTCGTGCGGCTCGACGACGCTGCCGGCGCCCTGCGCGATGGCGTGCGCGTACGCGGCGTCCACGTCCGGCACCTCCAGCGCGATGTCGCTGATCCCGTCGCTGTGCCGGGCCACGTGCTCGGCGCCGGCGGCGTCCGGGCGCACCGCGCCGGTCAGCACGAACCGGGCCGAGCCGCTGGTCAGCACGTACTGGGCGTGGTCGCGGTAGCCCTGCTCGGGGCCGCGGTACGCCACGCAGGTCATGCCGAAGGCGGTGGAGTAGTAGTGGGCGGCCTGCTTGGCGTTGCCGACCAGGAAGTGCACGTGGTCGAGGCCCCGGACCGGGAACGGGTCGTGGCTGATGTCGTGGTCGACAGCGCCGACGAGCCGGTCGATGTCGACGTCCTCGGTCGACTGGGGTCGGTCGATCGCCTGGGTCATGGTGGGCTCCCTCGCGTACCGGCCGGCCTTGTGGGCCGCCGTGGTCGGTTCTTGTGGCGAGGATCGCTGCCCCGGCGTCAGGTGGGCAACTGTTGGCAGAAACGCTGGTCAGGTTGCGCATTCGGTATGGTCTGCACTCATGAATGGTGAGCAGAATGTACAGCTCGACGCGCTCGACGTGCGCTTGATCGAACTGCTCGCCGAGGAGCCGCGGATCGGGGTGCTGGAGTGCTCGCGGCGGCTCGGGGTGGCCCGGGGCACCGTGCAGGCCCGGCTGGACAAGCTGGTCGAGCGGGGGGTCGTCCAGGGCTTCGGCCCCGAGATCGCACCGGCCGCGATCGGGTTCGGGGTGACCAGCTTCGTCACCCTGGAGATCAGCCAGCGGCACGGTCACGACCCGGTCACCGCCCACCTCGCCGCCATCCCCGAGGTGTTGGAGGCGCACACCATCACCGGTTCCAGCGACCTGCTCTGCCGGATCGTGGCCCGCTCCAACACCGACCTGCAACGGGTCATCGACCAGATCGTCTCGTCGGCCGGCATCACCCGGGCCTCGACGATCATCGCGTTGGCCGAGCAGATCCCCTACCGCACGCTCCCGTTGGTGCGCAGCGCCGTTCGGGCCGAGGGAAGGACGCTCTAACACCTCCGAGCCCAGAAAGCGTGGCGACACGGCGGCGCGGGCGTACGGAAGATCCCTGATCGTGGCTACGGTGTGCGGGTGGCGAAGGGGAGCGTGCGCGGCGGGCTGCTGCTCGGCCTCGCCGTGGTCGTCGCGCTCGCCGCGACCGGGGTGTGGAACCCGTTCCCCGGCCTGTGGGACTGGGTGGACCGCAGCGAACCCATCTCCGAGCCCGACGTGGTCTGGCAGCAACGGGTCGGCGGCACGCCGCGCAGCGTGACCATCGCCGGCGACGCCGTCGTGGTCGAGCAGCGCACCCGGGTCGAGGCGCGCAGCCTGGCCACCGGCGCCCAGCTCTGGGAGCGCAAGGCGGACTGGGCGGCGGTCGCCGGTGGCGACCGGGACCCGGTGGTGGCCGTGGGCAAGCTTCTGGTCAAGGGGTACGAGCTGCTCGACCCGACGACCGGGGTGACCCGCCGACGTGACGACGACGCGGTGGCCGTCTGGACGTACCGCAACCTGCTCCTCGACGCCCGGTGCACGGACGCCACCGACTGCACCCTGAGCGCCTGGGACCCGCGCGGCACCGCGCCGCTCTGGACGGCGTTCCTGCCCGGGGTGCACAGCGGACTGCTCGCCGACAACCCGGGGTTGCGCGGCACCCGCCGGCTCACCGCCACCCGGATCGACGACGGCGTGGCCGGGGCGGAGCCCGCGCCACCGCTGCTCGGCTTCCCGGTCGACGGTCGGGTGCACGTGGTCGACACCGCCACCGGCCGGGTGTTGCAGAACGTCGAACCCGGTCGGGAGGAGCGGCTGTCAGTGGTGGGCGGCCGGCTGCTCCGGATCACCGCCCGCTCCCAGGACGGCACCTGTTACTTCGCCATCTCCGCGCGGGACTCGGCGACCGGGCAGGAGGCGTGGCACCAGGCCGGGGTCAACCTGCGCACCGCCGACAGTGCCGGCTGCGTGCAACGCGAGGACCCGCAGGGTGCGCGCAACGTGCTGATCGGCGTCGGCCCGGACGGCCGCGAGGCGGTGATCGACGGGTACGACGGACGGCTGCTCTGGGTCGGCGCGTCGGGCACGAAGCTGGTCGCGGTCGACGACCGCCTGGCGGTGTTCCGCGCCGCCGACAAGCGCTCGGTGGTCGCCCGCGAGCTGGGCACCGACAAGGTGCTCTGGACCCGGGCCGCCAGCGGCAAGGCCGGCGCCGCGCTCACCCCGTACGCGGCGGTGCTGGCCGACGAGAAGCCGTCCCGGTTGCTGGCACTGGACCCGCGTAGTGGCCGGGAGCTGGCTGTCCTGCGCACCTCGGCGAACGCCCTCGCCGTCGGGTCACAAGGCATGATCATCGGTGAGGGGCGGGAGATCGGGTACGTCCGCTTCGTCGGCGCGATCGGCGGCTCGTCGCCCCGACCACCCGGCGACGGTGGGAATCCCGGGCCGGGCGGCCCCGGCCCCGGCCCAGGAGTGCCGGACAACGACGACTGCGGGCCGAAGGGCGAACTCTGCCCCGACCCGGGCGACGGCAAGGACGGCTGAGCGGGCGGGTGGCCGCCGACCGGACGGCTGAGCGGGCGGGTTCGGCCGCCGACCCGGACGGCGGCGGCTGCCGACACGCTCGGTGGATGAGAGCGGCGTCCCAGGACCCGCCCGGCGGGTGGGAGTGATCGACCGGTCTGCCCTAGGCTTGCCGCTCATGAGCAGTGCCGCCGCATTCTCGTACGCCCCTCTGCTGCCGACCGGCCCGGACCAGACGGACTATCGCCTGGTCACCGACGAGGGCGTGGACGTCGTACACGGCCCGGGAGGCCGCCGGTTCCTCACCGTGGAGCCGGCCGCGCTCACCGCGCTGACCGCCGAGGCGATGCACGACATCGCGCACTTCCTGCGCCCCGCGCACCTGGCGCAACTGCGGGCGATCATCGACGACCCGGCCGCCTCACCGAACGACCGGTTCGTCGCGCTGGATCTGCTGCGCAACGCCAACATCGCCGCCGGTGGTGTCCTGCCGATGTGCCAGGACACCGGCACCGCCATCGTCATGGGCAAGCGCGGTCGGCACGTGCTGACCGACGGCGCCGACGCCGAGGCCATCTCCCGGGGCGTCTACCAGGCGTATACCAAGCTCAATTTGCGCTATTCCCAGCTCGCCCCGCTGACCATGTGGGACGAGCGGAACACCGGCAGCAACCTGCCCGCCCAGGTGGAGCTGTACGCCGAGGACCCGGACGGGCACCCCGACGCGTACAAGTTCCTGTTCATGGCCAAGGGTGGCGGCTCGGCCAACAAGTCGTACCTCTACCAGGAGACGAAGGCGCTGCTGAATCCGACGCGGATGATGCAGTTCCTGGAGGAGAAGCTGCGGCTGATCGGCACCGCCGCCTGCCCGCCGTACCACCTGGCCATCGTCATCGGTGGCACCTCCGCCGAGTACGCCCTGAAGACCGCGAAGTACGCCAGCGCCAAATATCTCGACGCGCTGCCGACCTCGGGCTCGATGAGCGCGCACGGCTTCCGCGACCTGGAGCTGGAGGCGGAGGTGCTGGAGTTGACCCGTAACTTCGGCATCGGCGCGCAGTTCGGTGGGCGGTACTTCTGCCACGACGTACGGGTGGTCCGGTTGCCCCGGCACGGCGCGTCCTGCCCGGTGGCGATCGCCGTCTCCTGCTCGGCGGACCGCCAGGCCGTCGCCAAGATCACCCCGTCGGGTGTGTGGCTGGAGCGACTGGAGACCGACCCGGCGCGGTTCCTGCCCGACGTCACCGACGACTCGCTCGACGCCGAGCTGGTCGTCCGGGTCGACCTGAACCGACCCATGGACGAGATCCGCGCGGAGCTGTCGAAGTACCCGGTGAAGACGCGCCTCTCGCTCTCCGGCCCGCTGGTGGTCGCCCGGGACATCGCCCACGCCAAGATCGCCGAGCGGTTGGACGCCGGTGAGCCGATGCCGCAGTACCTGCGCGACCACGCGGTCTACTACGCCGGCCCGGCGAAGACCCCCGAGGGGTACGCGTCCGGCTCGTTCGGCCCGACCACCGCCGGCCGGATGGACGCCTACGTGGAGAAGTTCCAGGCCGCCGGCGGCTCGCACGTGATGCTGGCCAAGGGCAACCGCTCGGGCCAGGTGACCCGCTCCTGCCAGCAGCACGGCGGCTTCTACCTCGGCTCGATCGGCGGCCCCGCCGCCCGCCTCGCCCAGGACTGCATCAAGCACGTCGAGGTGCTCGAATACGCGGAGCTGGGCATGGAGGCGGTCTGGAAGATCGAGGTGGAGGACTTCCCCGCCTTCATCGTGGTCGACGACAAGGGCAACGACTTCTTCGCCGAGGTCACCAAGCCGGTCCTCACCGTCGGCCGCCGCTGACCCGACACCTACGCGAAAGGGCGCCGGACGAATCCGTCCGGCGCCCTTCCCGTCGTCCGTGCTCTGCCGACATCGGTGCGCCCACCCCTGAGGTGGGGCGGGCGCACCGCCCCCGTCGGATGTCGTCACCGACAACCCAGCGTGAGTCTGCTGTGCCCCGCTGTCGATCCACTCTCAGATCACTATCGCCTGACCGAGGCGATCCGTTACCGCCGGACTACTCTGCTGGAAGTTGCGGCATTGAAGCGGGGGAGCAGATGCGGTTCGGGATCCTGGGGCCCCTGCGGGTCGGCGGTGGCGAGTCCACTGTCACCGCCGGACGCGACCGGATCGTGCTGGCCATGCTGCTGTTGCGGCCCGGCCGGCTGGTGCCTGTGGACGAGCTGGTCGACGCGGTGTGGGAGGACAAGCCACCAGCCACCGCCCGCGCCCAACTACAGACCTGCGTGTCGCGGTTGCGTCGCCGATTCACCGAGCTGGGGCTCGCCCCGGAGACCATCGTCACCGACCCGGTGGGGTACGGCGTGCGCACCGCCTCGAACGACCTGGACGCCGAGGTCTTCGCCCGGGGCGTGGAGGTGGCCCGAGCCGCCGCCACCGCGGGTCGGCTGGTCGACGCCCGAGCCGAATTCCGCGCCGCCCTGTCGTTGTGGCGGGGGCCGGCGCTCGGCGGAATTCCGAGCAGGAGTGTCCGCCGGCGTGCGCAGGCACTCGACGAGCAGCGCCTCACCGCGCTGGAGGAGTGCGTCGACGTCGAACTGCGCCTTGGTCGGGCAGCCGAGCTGATCGAGGAACTGGCGGAGAGCGTCGACCGGCATCCGTTGCGGGAGCGCCTGCGAGGTCAACTCATGCTGGCGCTGTCCTCGGTCGGGCGCCAGGCCGACGCGCTCGCGGTCTACCGGGAGGGTCGGCGGTTCTACGCCGACGAGCTGGGCATCGAGCCGGGCGCCGAGTTGCAGGAGCTGCACCAGCGGGTGCTCGCCGGTGATCTGGCCCTGGCCGGTCGGGAAGACCGACCGATCGCCCCGGTCCGCTCGCTGCCCCGGGCGATCGGCGACTTCACCGGCCGGCAGCAGACGCTGGCCCGCCTGGTCAAGGAGGTGGAGGCCGGCGCCCGGATCCAGCTCATCGACGGCATGGCGGGCAGCGGCAAGACCGCCCTCGCGGTGCATCTCGCCACCGCTCTGGCGGACGACTACCCGGACGCCCAGCTCTACATCGACCTGCACGGGCACAGCGAACGCACCCCGTTGGCACCGGCCGCCGCGCTGGCCACGCTGCTGCGGCAGCTCGGTGTCCCCGCCGATCGGGTGCCGACGAACCTGGACGACCGACTGGCGCTCTGGCGCACCGAGCTGGCTGGCCGGCGGGCCGTGCTGGTGTTGGACAACGCGGCCACGGCGGACCAGGTGACACCTCTGCTACCCAACGGCTCGCAGTGCCTGATCCTGATCACCAGCCGTCGCCGGCTGGTCGGCGTGGACGAGGGACGACCGTCGTCGCTACCCGTGCTCGACGGCGACGAGGCGGTCGAACTGCTCGGCCGGGTGGTCGGCATGGACCGGGTGGCGGCGGAGCCGGAAGCGGCTGCCGAGGTGGTCCGACGCTGCGGCCACCTGCCTCTCGCCATCCGCCTGGCCGGTGCCCGACTGGCGCACCGACCCCGGTGGCGAATCGCCGACCTTTCCGAGCGGCTGAGCACCCGACCGGATCCATTGGCCGAGTTCGAAGCGGGCGAACGGTCTGTCGGTCGCGCCTTCGCCCTGTCGTACGCCCAGGTGTCGTCGGCCGCGCAGCGGGCGTTCCGGCTGCTGGGCCTGCATCCGGGGGTACGGTTCGACAGCTCGGTTGCCGCCGCTCTCGCTAAGCTGCCCCTGCCCGACGCGCAGGACCTCCTGGACGAGTTGGTGGACGCGCACCTGGTGGAGGAGTCGGAGCCAGGCCGGTATCGGCTGCACGACCTGGTCCGGGAGTACGCGCGGACGCTGGTGGCCGAGCCGGAGCGGGCGGTGGAGCGGCGGGGCGGCATCGAGCGCCTGCTCGACCACCACCTGCACGTCGCGACGGCGATCGCCCGGACGACGGAACTCTCCTCGGGCCACTCACTGATCGTGGTGGCGGAGCCGGCCCGCCCTGACCTGGTTGCGATCGTTGCCGAGCAGGGTCGAGCCTGGCTCGACGAAAACCTGGCCCTGTGGACCGCCCTATGCCGGCTGGCGGAGACCGAGGGGTTCCTCCAGCACTGCTGGCAGTTGGCGAGGGCCTGCTGGCACGCCCAGTTCGAGAGCGGTCGCCTGGACGAGTTGATCGAGACGCACTCCGCGGGACTGCGCGCGGCCGAGGAGTTGGGCGACGACCGGGCGGTGGCGACCATGCTCAACTACCTGGCCTCGGCCCACTATCGGCTGGGTGATTTTCCTGAGTCGATCCGGGTGATGGAGAGGTCGCTCGAAATCTTCCGCCAACTCGGTCTGCGGTACGCGTTCCGCAACACCCTCGGCAACCTGGGCACCTCGTACGCCGCCAACTTCGAGTTCCGCCGGGCCCAGGAGTGCTACGACGAAGCCAGGGCGCTGGCGACGCGGCTGCGGGACAAGGAGGCGCTGGCGAACGAACTCAACAACCTCTCGATGACCC
This sequence comes from Micromonospora sp. NPDC049645, assembly GCF_040675155.1. Taxonomy (NCBI): domain Bacteria; kingdom Bacillati; phylum Actinomycetota; class Actinomycetes; order Micromonosporales; family Micromonosporaceae; genus Micromonospora; species Micromonospora sp. NPDC049645. Next base: position 450,633 of record NZ_JBFAOI010000003.1, on the reverse strand, counting down.
TGCTGCTCTGGGGACGGTACGACGAGGCGCTGCGCACCGCTCGACGGCACCTGGGGATCGCCCGCGAGGTCGGCGACCCGCGTCGGATCGGCAACGCCCTCGGGCACCTCGGGATGATCCGGCATCGGATGGGTGACGTGGTGCCGGCAGGCCGGTTGCTGCGGGTGGCACTGCGCGTCAAGCGACAGGTGGGTGCCCGGTTCGGCGAAGGTGAGGTGCTGAACGAGATCGGGGTCATGGAACGGGAGGCCGGCCGCCCGGAACGGGCCGCCGACCTGCACCGCGCGGCGCTCGTCGCAATGACCGAGGTGGGGGACCGCATCGCCCAGTGCGGCTCGCGCAACCAACTGGCTCGGGCCATCCTGGATCAGGGGGACGTGGCCAGCGCGCTCGACCTGCATCGTCGGGTGCTCGCCGATGCCACCGGGCTGGCTTGCCGGCACGAGCAGGGCCGGGCGCTGGAGGGCATCGGCCGCTGCCTGCTCACGACCGACCCGGCGGCGGGGCGTGCACACCTGACCCGCGCGCTGGCGCTGTTCCGGCAGATCGACTCGCCGAACCAACACGAGGTGCAACGGCTGCTCGCCGAGTTGGGCTGACGGATCATCTGCGGGTCGGCCACGGGCGCGGCAGGATGGTACGCGTGACGACTCCAGAGGCGACCGGTTACCGCATCGAACGCGACTCGATGGGCGAGGTGGAGGTGCCCGCCGAGGCGCTGTGGCGGGCGCAGACCCAGCGTGCGGTGCAGAACTTCCCCATTTCCGGCCGGGGTCTCGAACCGGCCCAGATCAAGGCCCTCGCCCAGATCAAGGGCGCGGCGGCCGAGGTCAACGGCGAGCTGGGCGTGATCGACGCCAACGTGGCCGCCGCTATCGCGGCCGCCGCCGCGCACGTCGCCGACGGTGGTTACGACGACCAGTTCCCGGTGGACGTGTTCCAGACCGGCTCGGGCACCTCGTCGAACATGAACACCAACGAGGTGATCGCCACCCTGGCGGGCCGTGAGCTGGGCTCACCGGTGCACCCGAACGACCACGTCAACGCCTCCCAGTCGAGCAACGACGTCTTCCCGTCGTCGATCCACCTGGCGGCCACCCAGTTCATCGTCGAGGATCTGCTGCCGTCGCTGGCGCACCTGGCGTCGGCGCTGGAGGCCAAGTCGGCGGAGTTCGAGACGGTGGTCAAGGCCGGGCGTACGCACCTGATGGACGCCACACCGGTCACCCTCGGGCAGGAGTTCGGTGGTTACGCCGCCCAGGTCCGCTACGGGATCGAACGGCTGGAGGGCGCGCTGCCCCGACTGGCCGAGCTGCCGTTGGGCGGCACCGCCGTGGGCACCGGGATCAACACCCCGCTCGGCTTCGCCGCCGCCGTGATCGAAAAGCTGCGCGAGTCGACCGGGCTGCCGCTGACCGAGGCGCGCAACCACTTCGAGGCGCAGGGCGCGCGGGACGCGCTGGTGGAGACCTCCGGGCAGCTCCGGACCCTGGCGGTCGGCCTCTACAAGATCGCCAACGACATCCGCTGGATGGGATCCGGCCCTCGCGCCGGCCTGCGGGAACTGCGCATCCCGGACCTCCAACCCGGCTCGTCGATCATGCCGGGCAAGGTCAACCCGGTGGTCGCCGAAGCGATGCGGCAGGTCTGTGCCCAGGTGATCGGCAACGACGCGGCGGTCGGGTTCGCCGGCTCGCAGGGCGACTTCGAGCTGAACGTGATGCTCCCCGTGATGGGCCGCAACCTGCTGGAGTCGATCCGGCTGCTCTCGGCGGTGAGCCGGCTCTTCGCCGACCGGCTGGTGGTCGGCCTGGTCGCGGACGCCGAGGTCTGCCTGGCGTACGCCGAGGGCTCACCGTCGATCGTCACCCCGCTCAACCGCTACCTGGGGTACGACGAAGCCGCGTCGATCGCCAAGGAGGCGCTGGCCAAGCAGACCTCCATCCGCGAGGTGGTGATCTCCCGGGGCCACGTCGACTCCGGCAAGCTCACCGAGACCCAGTTGGACGAGACGTTGGACCTGCTCCGGATGACCCACCCCTGACCCGCCCTGCTCAACGGAGGTGCCGCGGCCTCGCCCAGCCGAGGAAGCGGGTGAAGAGCGCGGCGGGGTCCGGGCCGTCGTGCGGGTTCAGGCGGTACAGGTCGGCAGCCGCCTCGTGCAGGACCGTGCACAGGTAGATGCTCAACCCGACCCGGTCGTGCGCGTACTCCCGACACAGGGTGAGTCGGGCGACCGGGCACGGCCAGGGCGCGGCGCAGACCCGGCAGAGCCACAGCGGGCGCAGGGCCAGGTGCTGTCGACGTGGACTCGCGGCGCTGTCGGCCGGGGTGGTCCCTGACATGCGGCGGCTTTCCTTTCGACCTGAATCGTTTGTGGCATCACCACGCCCTCCGCTCGCCCCGGCCTGCCCCAAGATCGCGCTCGATCCTGGATGTAGTGGCTTCCAAGCGCCAGGACCCCACTGTTTCCACGATCGAGCAGGATCTCGCGCGGCGGGCGTGGGAGGGGCCTGGGCGTGGGCCTGGGTCGTGGGTGTGGTCGGGGCGGACGGCGTGGTCGGGGCTGTCGGGGAGGTGGGACCGCCCGGCACGGGGGAGCGGGCGGTCCCGTGCGGCGCCGGCAGATCCCGGGGGACGGGGAGCGGTGCCGCGCTTCACAGTCTGGTGATCAGGCGACTACGGTCGGAAGGGTTTGGCCGCGTCGTCATAGTCGCCCTGTTTCGGGTGGCACCGCCGCTGGCGGCCGGCTGGAGATGATCGTCGGCGGGGTGGAGGGCGGCACGGCATGGCCGATGGACAGATGACGGCGGCGGCGTTCCTGATCGCGGAGCTGCGCCGGGCGCGGGTCCGACGCGGCTGGAGTCAGGACGAGCTGGCCAAGGCGGTGAACTACTCGGCGTCGATGGTGAGCGCCGTCGAGTTGGGCCAGCAGCCGCCCACCGCCAAGTACCTGGAACTGGTCGACCGCGCCCTGGAAACCGGCGGCCTCTTCGGCCGCATGTCCACCGAACTGGTCAGCCTGGACCGGGCGCAGCCCTGGCTGCGCGGCTGGCGTGCGATCCTCGCGGAGGCGCGGGCGCTGCGATGGTTCGACCCGCTGCATGTCCCCGGGCTGCTGCAAACCGAAGGCTATGCCCGCGCCATCTTCGAGTCAGACCGACTGCTCGACGCCGATGAGGTCGAGCGTCGCCTGGCGGATCGGATGGACAGCCAGCGGGTCCTCTACGAAGATCGCCCGCCGCATGTGGTTGCGGTGCTTGACGAGTCGGTGCTGAGGCGACGCGTCGGCGGTCGGAAGGTCATGTCCGAGCAGTCGCTGCACCTGGCGCGCTTGGCGACCGAGCATCCGCGGGTTCAGCTCCATGTGGTGCCTCGCTCGGCCGAGGAGTATCCCGGTCTGAACGGGCCGTTCATCCTTGCCACCGTGGACGACCATAGCGATCTTGCATACCTCGGTGGCCAGATCGGCGGCCAGGAACTCGATCGACCTGCCGATCTGTTGCGTCTACAACGGACCTGGGAAGCTACCCTCGGGCAGGCGTTGCCACCGCAGGAGTCGATCGAGTTGCTGAGGGAAGTGGCAGAGTCGTGGAGTTGACCCGAGCCCGGTGGCGTAAGAGCAGCCGGAGTGGTTCCAACGACCAGTGCGTCGAGGTGGCGACGAATCTGGGGGACGTGGTCGGGGTGCGGGACAGTAAGGACTCGGACGGGCCCGTGCTCGTTGTCGACGCGTACTCCTGGCGGCTCTTCGTGGGCGCGCCCCCGCGCTGACCCGACCGCCTCGCCCGCGACGGCGGTCGGGGGTTGCCGCGCCGATCGGGTAAAGGGGTCGACGGGGTCCTGAGCGGGACGGATGATCCCGGCTATGGGTGACGATGGCGCGGGTGTGCCGGCGGGGACGGAGCGGTTGCGGTTGCGGCGGCTGACCATGGCTGACGTGGACGCGCTGGTCGAGCTGGACAGCGACCCCGAGGTGATGCGGTTCCTCACCGGCGGCGTGGCGACCCCGCCGGCCACCGTGCGGGACGAGCAGTTGCCGAGGCTGCTGGCCCAGTACGAGCGGCATCCCGGGCTGGGTCGGTGGGCGGCGCACGACCGGGAGTCCGACGAGTTTCTCGGCTGGTTCGCGCTGGACCCGTCGACGGACGGCACCGAGGCCGAGTTGGGCTACCGGTTGCGTCGCTCGGCGTGGGGGCGAGGGTTGGCGACCGAGGGGTCGCGGGCGTTGGTCCGGTACGCCTTCGACACGGTCGGGGTGCGGCGGGTCTGGGCCGAGACGATGACGGTCAACGAACGGTCCCGGCGGGTGATGGCGAAGGCGGGGCTGCGCTACGTGCGGACCTTCCACCTCCAGTGGGACGACCCGATCCCGGGCACCGAGCGGGGCGAGGTGGAGTACGAGTTGCGGGCCGAGGAGTGGGCGGTGGTCGGTCAGGAGCGTCCGGCCGCCCGTCGGGCGCGGTAGGCGGTCACCGCCGCGCGGTTGCCGCAGCCGGCCTCGCAGAACCGTCGGGACCTGTTGCGGGACAGGTCGACGACCACGTTGTCGCAGTCCGGGTATTCGCAGATCCGCAGCCGGCTCAGCTCCCGTGCGCGGACCAGGTCGGCGATCGCCATGGCGGCCTCGACCGCGATCCGGGTGGCCAGCGGCGCGTCGCGGGGGACGGCGTGCAGGTGGTACGGCTCGTCGTCGTGCTCGATCAGCTGGGGCAGCGCCTTGTGTTCCAGCAGCAGGCCGTTGACCACCGCGACGATCTCGGGTGGCTCGGAATACCAGATGCGGCGCAGTTGGGGCCGCAGCTCCCGGACGGCGTGCAACTCGGCGTCGGTGTGCTCGTGCCGCCCGCTGTAGGCGTGGCGGACGAAGAACGCGTCCAGCGCCGCGACGTCGGGCAGCAGCTCGCCGTCCCGGCCCGCGGTGTTGACCAGCGCGGCGGCGGCGATCAGCGAACATTCGGTGTCATGAGCGAATAGCAACTTGACTCCTGTCATGGCTTCCGCCTAGCGTCATCAGCACAAGGATAGTTTGCTCATGACACGGTGCCCATCCCGAGGAGCGCGACATGCACTCACGACCTGCTGCCGGCGTCGGACTGGCGCTGCTCTCCGCAGTCACCTTCGCCACCTCCGGCACCTTCGCGCGATCGCTCATCGAGGCCGGCTGGTCGGCCGAGTCCGCGGTGATCGCCCGGGTCGGCGTGGCCGCCCTGGTGCTGGCGATCCCCGCCCTACTGTCGCTGCGGGGCAGGTGGGACGTGCTGCGGAGCAACGTCACGGCCATCGGGCTGTTCGGGCTCCTCGGGGTGGCGCTGGCCCAGGTGTGCTTCTTCAACGCCGTGCGCTACCTGCCGGTCGGTGTCGCGCTGCTGCTGGAATACCTCGGCATCATCCTCGTCGTGGTCTGGATGTGGCTGCGACACGGGCAGCCTCCCCGCCGGCTCACCGTCGCCGGGTCGGTGGCCGCGCTGGCCGGGTTGGCGTTCGTGCTCGACCTCGCCGGGACCGCCGACTTCCACCCGGTGGGCGTGCTCTGGGGGTTGGGCGCGGCGTTCGGCCTGGCCGGGTACTTCGTGCTCGCCGGCCGGGTCGACCCACGACTGCCCTCGGTCGCCATGGCCAGCGGCGGAATGGCCGTCGGCGCCGCCGTGCTGCTCCTCATCGGGCTGACCGGCCTGCTGCCGCTGCAAGCGACCTTCGGCGAGGTCACCTTCGGCGGGCAGCCCACCAGCTGGTTGGTGCCCATCGCCGGGCTCTCGCTGGTGGCCGCCGTCGTCGCGTACCTGGCCGGCATCGCCGGCACCCGGATCCTCGGCCCCCGACTGTCGTCGTTCGTCGGACTGACCGAGGTGCTCTTCGCGGTGCTGATCGCGTGGCTGTTCCTCGATGAGTTGCCCACGGGGTGGCAGCTGTTCGGCGGTGTGCTGATCGTCGCCGGTGTCGCCCTGGTACGCCTCGACGAGCTGCGCGGATCGCCGTCGACGCCCGCGCCGGCCACCCCCGAGCCCGAGCTGGCGCTCGACGGTCGGTGAGGTGGGCGGTTGGTTGTGCGGGTTGGTCCCGGGCGGTTCTGCGGTGCGCCTGCTCGCGCTGCGGGACGCCCGGCGGTCGGTGAGAGAGTGACGTCGTGCTGACCACTGTGGTGTTCGACGCCGACGAGACACTGCTGGACCTGCGGCCCGCGGTGACCGGCGGGCTGGTGGCCGTCCTCGACGAGATGCGGCGACGCGCCCCGGCGGCGGCGGCCGGGGTGACGCTCGCCGAGCTGGAGTCGGACTGGGACGCGGTCTTCGGCGACCTGACGGCCGCCCCGGTGATGGAGATCCGGCGCGCCGCGCTGGCCCGATCGTTGACCCGCGCCGCGCTCGCCGACCACCTGGACGAGATCGCGGAACTGTTCTTCGCCCGCCGGTTCGCCCTCACCCGACCGTTCCCGGACGTGCCGTCGGCGCTGGCCACGCTGCGCGGCCGGTACACCCTTGGTTTCGCCACCAACGGCAACAGCCGCGCCGAACGGTGCGGGCTCGCCGGTGAGTTCGCCTTCGAGCTGTACGCGCACGAGAACGGCCTGCCCAAAAAGCCGGCCCCGGAGTTCTACGCGGCCGTGGTGGCGGCGGCCGGGGTGCCAGCCGGGCAGATCGTGTACGTCGGTGACTCCTGGGAGCACGACGTGATGGCACCTCAGCGTGCCGGCCTGCGATCGGTGTGGCTGAACCGGCTCGGTCTGCCTCGTCCGTCCGACGGCACACCCGATGTCGAGGTGTCGAGCATGGCCGACCTGCCGGCCGCGCTCGCGGGTCTGAGGGTCGAGCCGAACAGCGCCAGCGCTCTCGGCGCTCGTGCCGACGTGGCCGACGCGGCTGACGCGGCCGACGCGGCTGACGCGGCCGACGCGGCCGACGCGGCCGACGCGGCCGACGCGCAGGTCTAACTGACGGGATTCACGTCCATAACGGGCGTTCAGCTGGCGTAAATCGGAACGTTGTTGTGTGATGGCTGCCACGTCCCTCAACGAGAGGATCTGATGTGGTGAGCAAGCGCTTCACCGCCCGTACCGTCGCGACTGCGGCAGTGCTGGCACTTACGGCTGCGGGGCTCGGTATGCCGGCCGACGCCGCGCCAAGCAGTTCTCGCACCTTCACCGTTGTCGCCGAGGATGGCGTCGCCGCCGACACGGCCGTCGCCGCGATCAAGGCAGCCGGCGGCACGGTGGTGTCCCGGTCCGACGAGGTCGGCATGTTCCAGGTCAGCAGCGATCGGGCTGACTTCGCGGCCAGGGCGACCGCCGCGCCGACGCTGATCGGCGCCGCCGAGCAGAAGGCCATCGGCCGCAAGCCGAAGCTGGACCGGGTCGAGCAGGAGAACCTGACGGCCGCTGCCGGGGCTCGTGCTGCCGGCGCCGCCGCGAAGAAGGGCGCCAAGCTCGATCCGCTCGATGACAAGCTCTGGGGCCTGGAGATGATCCAGGCCGACAAGGCCCGCAAGATCGAGCCGGGCGACCGTCGGGTCACCGTCGGCGTCATCGACACTGGCGTCGACGCCAGCAACCCGGACATCGCGCCGAACTTCAACTGGTCGCTGTCGCGCAACTTCGCGCCGGACCTGACCGACCTGGACGGCCCGTGTGAGGTGGCGAGCTGCCTCGACCCGGTCGGCACCGACGACGGCGGGCACGGCACCCACGTGGCCGGCACCATCGGCGCCGCTGCCAACGGATTCGGTCTCTCCGGTGTCGCCCCGAACGTCTCGCTGGTCGAACTCAAGGGTGGCCAGGACTCGGGCTACTTCTTCCTCGACCCGGTGGTCAACGCCCTGGTCTACGCCGGCCGGTCCGGGATCGACGTGGTCAACATGTCGTTCTACGTGGACCCGTGGCTCTACAACTGCACCGCCAACCCGGCCGACTCGCCGGAGGACCAGGCCGAGCAGCGGGCCATCATCAAGGCGATGAAGCGTGCGCTGATCTTCGCGCACGACAAGGGCGTCACCCTCGTCGGCGCGCTCGGCAACAACAACGAGGACCTGGGCGCACCCCGTACCGACGTCACGAGCCCGGACTACGGTGCCGACCCGTACCCCCGGCCGATCGACAACGAGAGCTGCTGGGACCTGCCCACCGAGGGCCCGCACGTGATCGGCGTGTCGTCGGTCGGCCCGTCCGGCAAGAAGTCGGACTTCTCCAACTACGGCACCGAGCAGATCTCGGTCGCCGCGCCGGGTGGTTGGTTCCGGGACGGCTTCGGCACGGACACCTACCGCGCCGACGCCAACATGATCCTCTCCTCCTACCCGAAGCATGTGCTTCAGGAGGAAGGATCGGTCGACGCTGACGGCAACATCGTCGCCGGCTTCGAGAACTCGGTCTTCAAGCAGTGCAAGGCCAACGGTGAGTGCGGCTACTACACGTACCTCCAGGGCACCTCGATGGCGTCCCCGCACGCCGCCGGCGTCGCCGCGCTGATCGTCAGCCGGTACGGCAAGGCGCAGGGTCGGACCGGTTTCGGGATGTCGCCGGACCAGGTCGAGCAGCACCTCTACCGCACGGCCGCCGAGCACGCCTGCCCGGAGCCGCGCCTTCAGCAGTACCGCAACGAGGGCCGGGACGAGACCTACGACGCGTACTGCGCCGGTGGGGTCAACTTCAACGGCTTCTACGGCTACGGGATCGTCGACGCCTACGCGGCGGTGAAGACCCCGCTCAAGCCGAACGCCCGCCCGTAACGCACATCGCACTGTGGAGGTGGCCCTGCCGCCACCACCCTGCGGGGCCCGGTCGACACTCGTCGACCGGGCCCTGCGGTCGTCCGGGCCTGCCGCTCGTCGTCCCGGGTTCGTCGCTCTGACCTGAGTCATGATCGACTCGGCCTTCTTGAAGGCGCGGTGTCGGTGCCTGAGGGATAGCGCGGTTTCCAGAAACCCGAGTTGATCCTGGTCAACTGGGTGACCCCCGTCGCCATCCGCGGCTGACCAGCGCGTCGCGTACCTCCCGAAGCACCGCCGGGAACTCGCCATGCAGCCGTCGACTGGTCACGTGCAGGACCAACCAACCCGCGCCGGCCAGCTGATTCAGCCGACGACGGTCGCGGTGCAGTTGCTCCGCGTCGGAGTGCCACGTCCCGTCGTACTCCACCGCTATCCGGTATTGCGGCCAGGCCAGATCGGGGTGCATGACAACGCCGACGGGCAGGCGTATCGGATGTTGAACCGCCGGGCGCGGTAGCCCGCCCAGCACCAACCGCACGCGTAGGTGTGACTCCGGCGGAGACTCGGCTCCACCGTCGGCCAGGTCGAACACCCAGCGCGCTCGCCGCCCACCCGGTCGGTCAGCATTGCGGGCAGCCACGGCCGCCAGGGTGTCGCGATCGGCCAGCCCCTGCCCGAGCAGCGAGTCGACGATGGCGACTGCCCGGACCGGGTCGAGCCAGACGGCCGTCTCCCAGGCCGCCCGCCCGGGGTCGGATCGGGGGATCGGGAGGTCCCGATCGGTGAGGTCCCGATCCCTGAGCCGGGACGTGCTGGCCGCAGCCCAGCCATCGCCTCGACCGGCCGTCACCATGCCCACTGCTCCGACGGGGACCACGGCCGGGCGGGACAGGTGCCGTGCTGGGCGCGGTGACACTCCACCAGCAGGTGGGCGCGTGGCTCCCGTAGGGCGCGCTGCATCACGTGGACTTCCTGCGCCCAACGGACGGCCTGCGTCCGGCGTTCGTCCTGTGTCTGGCGGTCGGCCTGCGTCCGGTGGCCGGCCTGCGGCTGGCGGTCGCCCTGCGTCCGGCGATCGTCCGGTGCCTCGTGGTCGTCCTGTGTCTGGCGGTCGGCCTACGTTCGGTGGCCGGCCTGCGGCTGATGGTTGTCTTGTGCCTGGCAGTCGTCGCGTGGTGGGTGGGGGCGAGGTCGGCTCCGGCAGTCCGTTCGACATGAGAGGGGTGATGGCGTTGACGTGCACGCTGAGGCCGCGCTGGGGGCCGACCCGCAGCGATCGGGGCACGAGGACGTGCACATCGTCGGTGAAGCTCGCGGCGTGCTGGACGCCGTGCAGGTAGGCGGCGGACGGGCCGCCGACCACCACTCCGGGCGGTAGTCGGAGCAGGGCGGCGCGACACACGAGGGCGTGGTCCCGCTCCAGCCGGGAATCGGCGTAGATGTCGTGACGCAACCGCACCCAGGCGGAGCTGCGCAGCTGATGTTCGGTGAGCAGGCCCTCCCGGACCGCGTCGGAGCCGCGGAAGACCTGCCAGGTCAGGGCATCGGGGCGATGCGGACGTGGTGGCATACCGAGCAGCCTGCCGACCACCGGTCGACCATCGAAACCCCTGTGGACAACCCGGCCTGCGCGTGCCGCCGGACCTGTGGACAACCACGAATCCGCCTGCCGATCGTGCTATTACACCGGCCGAGTCCACCGACTTATCCGGCATCGGGGCGGCTGACGGACGGTGATCCACTCGCGTTTCTGAATGTCGGGCGGTCGTTGGCCCTGGGATACCGCGATTTCCATGAACCCGAGTCGATCAAACCGTGGCGCGCGGCGATGAGGCGGAGGGCGGTCGTGAGGCGGGGTGGTGGGCGGTGGGGTGGCGGCCGGGGGTCAGCTGAGGGCGGTGGTGACGGCTCGGGCGGCGGCCAGCACCTGCGGGCCGATCGTGTCGAAGTCCAGCGGGGCGAGCGCGACCACGCCGACGCTGGCCTCCAGGCCGGGTACGCCGAGCACCGGCGCGGCCACCCCGTACGCCCCGGCCTGCAATTCGCCGCTGCTGCTGACCGGTGCTGCCCGGCCGGCTCGCCCGGCCAGGATCGCCCGGCCCGCGGCTCCCCGGTCCAGTGGATGCCGTGCCCCTGACCGGTACGCGACGTGGAACGACGTCCAACTCGGCTCGACCACGGCCAGGGCGACACCCTCCCCACCCTCGACGACGGTCAGGTGCGCGGTCGCGCCGGCCTGCTCGGCGAGGCGGCGTAGCGCGGGCAGCGCGCCCTCGGCGAGCAGCGGCTGGGCTCGTCGGGCCAGGTGCAGCAGCCCGGCGCCGAGGCGCAGTCGACCCTCGTCGTCGCGGCGCAGCATGCCGTGCCCGGTCAGTGCGCTGACCAGCCGATAGACCGCCGCACGGCCGATGCCGAGCCGATTCGCGGCCTCGGTGACGGTCAGACCGCCCGAGGCGTCCGCGACCAGGTGCAGCAGCCGTAACCCCCGGTCCAGCGTCTGCGACGTCTCGCCACTCCGCCCCACGGCCGCGTCAACCCGCCCCACACCGGCGTCGGGACGGTCGAAATTCACGTCGCCGCCAGCGCTGGACGGCCCGGGGGCGGCGTCGGCGGGTTCGGCGGGTTCGGCTGGCGGGTCACCGGAGCCACCGGAGCGTGCGGTCGCATCCACGCCTGGCAGCGTACGACCCGGCACCGGCCGACCCGGAAAGGCACGGACAGCTACCCTTGTACGGTGACGTTACGCCTGTATGACACCGCCACCCGATCGGTGCGGGACTTCGTCCCGCGGGAAGCCGGCAAGGTGGGGGTCTACCTGTGTGGTCTCACACTTCAGGCCCCGCCGCACATCGGCCACCTTCGCTCCGGCGTCAACTACGACGTGCTGCGCCGCTGGCTGTTGGCCGCCGGCTACGAGGTCACCTTCATTCGCAATCTGACCGACATCGACGACAAGATCCTGGTCAAGGCCGGCGAGCAGGGGCGGCCGTTCTGGTCGATCGCGTACGCCAACGAGCTGCTGCTCGCCGAGTCGTACCGGTCGTTGAACGTGCTGCCGCCGACCTACGAGCCGCGCGCCACGGGGCACATCCCGGAGATGCACGAGCTGATCACGAAGCTGATCGCCGACGGGCACGCGTACCCGGCGAGTGACGGCTCCGGCGATGTCTACTTCGACGTGGCGTCCTGGCCGGCGTACGGGTCGCTGTCGGGTCAGTCTCCGGACGCCATGCAGTCCGCCGGGGACGCCCCCGATCGGGGCAAGCGGGACCCGCGTGACTTCGCGCTGTGGAAGGGCGCCAAACCGGACGAGCCGGCGGACGCGTACTGGCCCTCGCCGTGGGGGCTGGGCCGGCCCGGTTGGCACATCGAGTGCTCGGCGATGTGCTGGCGGTATCTCGGCCCGGAGTTCGACATTCACGGCGGTGGCCTGGATCTGACGTTCCCGCACCACGAGAACGAGATCGCCCAGTCCAAGGCGGCCGGGTTGCCGTTCGCCCGCTACTGGGTGCACCACGGGCTGCTCAGCATCGGCGGGGCCAAGATGGGCAAGTCCGCCGGCAACGCGCTGGGCCTGGCGTACGTGGACTCGCTCGGGGTGCGGCCGGTGGAGCTGCGTTACTACTACGCCGCCGCGCACTACCGTTCCGTGATCGACTACTCGGAGGATTCGCTGCGCGACGCGGCCACCGCGTACCGGCGGATCGAGGGTTTCGTGCAGCGGGCGGCCGAACGGGTCGGTGTCGGCCAGCTCGGTGAGCTTCCCGCCGGCTTCGTCGCGGCGATGAACGACGACCTCAACACCTCCGCCGCGCTGGCCGTGCTGCAACAGCACATTCGGGACGGCAACACCGCGCTGAGCGGCGGTGACGATGTGACCGTCCGCACCACGCTGGCCGTGGTGCGGGCGATGCTGGATATTCTCGGGATCGACCCCCTCGACCCGGCCTGGACCGGTGGCGGCCGCTCGGACGATCTGCGTGCCGTGGTGGACTCCCTGATCGCGCTGGCCCTGGAGCAGCGTGCGCAGGCCCGGGGCCGCAAGGACTGGGCTGCCGCCGACGCGGTACGGGACCAGCTCAAGCTGGCCGGCGTGGTGGTCGAGGACACCCCCCAGGGGCCCCGTTGGACTATTGGAGAGCAGGACTGATGGCCGGCAACTCGCAGCGCCGTGGCCGGCGACTGACGTCGAAGGCGACCGCCCCCAAGGGCTCCGGTGGCAAGAACAAGGACTCGTTGGCCGGTCGGGGCCGCACCCTGCCCGCCGACGAGCGGCCGTGGCACAAGGGCTACTCGGGCACCGAGAAGCTGCCCCAGCGCACCGCCTGGAAGCAGGACAAGGAGCGTCGCGCGGCGGCCGAGGAGGGGCGCGCCCCCAAGATCGGTCAGCCGGGCAGCAAGGACACCACCTGGGGCCGGGGCGGCGGTCGGGGCGTACCGGCCGGTCGGGGCGCCACCGGCGGCCGGGGCGGCAAGCCCTCCGCGCGGTCCGGTCCCCGGGTCACGCCGGGGCGCAAGTCCAACCCGTCGAAGGACACCCCGGAGCTGCTGGTCGGGCGTAACCCGGTGCTGGAGGCGTTGCGGGCCAGCGTGCCGGCGACGGCGCTCTACACCGCCCAGGGCATCGATATGGACGACCGGATCAACGAGATCATCCGGACCGCCGCCGACCGGGGCATCGCCAACCTGGAGATCAGCCGGGCCGAGTTGGACCGGATGACCGGCGGCGTGCTGCACCAGGGCGTCGGGTTGCAGGTGCCGCCCTTCGCGTACCAGCCGTTCGAGGACCTGGTCGCCGCTGCCCTGGAGCAGCAGGCCCCGCTGCTGGTCGCGCTGGACGGTGTCACCGACCCGCGCAACCTGGGGGCCGTGATCCGGTCGGCTGCCGCGTTCGGCGCGCAGGGTGTCTTCGTACCCGAGCGTCGTGCCGCCGGGATCACCGCGACCGCCTGGCGGACCAGTGCCGGCGCGGCGGCGCGGGTGCCCGTGGCGCAGGTGACCAACCTGACCCGGTCGCTGAAGGCGTGCCGGGACGCCGGCTTCATGGTCGTCGGCCTGGACGCCGACGGCGACACCGACCTCTACGACCTGGAGGCCGCGGTCGGGCCGCTGGTGGTGGTGGTCGGTTCCGAGGGGCGCGGGCTGTCCCGCCTGGTCGGGGAGACCTGCGACCTGACCGTGAGCATTCCGATGATCTCCGAGGTCGAGTCGCTCAACGCCAGCGTGGCCGCGGCGGTCGCGCTGGCCGAGGTCGCCCGCCGGCGCTCCGTCGAGCTGTAGCGCACGTCGACCGAAGGCCCCTCCACGCCGAGCGCGGGAGGGGCCTTCGTCGTCAGATCTGACGGGTCCACGCGACGAAGAGCACCGCACCGGCGAGGGCCATCAGCACCACGGTCGGGAGCAACCACAGCGGACTCCGCTCGCCGTCGAGGCGTCGGGTCAGCCGCTGGTGCACGGCGGCGATGCCGATCAGGGCGGCCAGACCGGCGGCGGCCATCGGCAGGCCGACGAGGAAGTGCGCCAGCCACGCGCCGGCCCGGCTCGGTCCACCCCAGGAATGGTCGTACGGGCCGGGGTCCACCACGCCGTACAGCACCCCGCGTAACACCATCAGCAGCTCGACACCGAGCGGCAGTAGCGCCACGGCGCCGACGAGCAGGCTGAGCAGCGCGTGGCCGAGCACCGCGACGGTGCCGGGCCGCCGGCCGGGCGCGGCCGTCGGCGGCATCCCGAGCAGTCCGGTACGCAGGGCGCGCCAGCGTGCGACGGCGGCGCCGGCTCCGCCCAGCGGCGTCGTCACCAGCGCGAACAGGGCGACCGGGACCAGCGTCGCGCAGTAGGCGAGGCTGCGACCGGTCAGGCGGGCCAGCCGGTACGACCGGGAACGCGTGGTCGGGTCGTGAGCAGCGGACTGGGCGAGATCGGTGGGCACGGCGCCTCCTCCGGTTCGAGGTCACCGTGACGGTAGGAGAACGGCCAGCCGTGCCGAGTCCCCCCGCAGAGCCACATCCGCGCTGGCTCCACAGGGTGAAGACCCCATTCGGGTACGACGAAAGGGGCGGCCCGCCGAAGCGGACCGCCCCCGTCGGTACGGCGTTACGTCAGATCCGGCCACCGGTGGCGGCGTGGAAGACGTGGCTGCGACCGGCGACCGGCTTCACGAACACGGTGTCACCCATGTTCGGCATGTTGCGCCGGTCGGTGCGGACGACGAAGCGCTCCGAGTTGCCACCCAGCGCGGCGTGGCCGTAGACGTTGGCGTCCGAGCCGAGGTCCTCGACCAGCTCGACCACGACCGGCATGCCGCCCTCGGTCGGGCTGACCAGCTCGCAGTCCTCCGGGCGGAAGCCTACGGTGACCTTGCCGTCGCCGCCCTCGGCGCGGGCCGCCTCGACCTGCTCCCGGGTCAGCGGGATGTTCAGCTCGGCGAACTCGGCACCCCGCTCGTTCAGCGGAACGGTCTTGATGTTCATGGCGGGGGAGCCCATGAAGCCGGCGACGAAGACGTTGGCCGGGGTGTCGTAGAGCGCCCGCGGGGTGTCCACCTGCTGGAGCACACCGTCGAGCAGCACGGCGACCCGGTGGCCCATGGTCATGGCCTCGACCTGGTCGTGCGTGACGTAGACCGTGGTGACGCCCAGCTTGGCCTGTAGGGACGCGATCTGGGTACGGGTCTGCACACGGAGCTTGGCGTCGAGGTTCGACAGCGGCTCGTCCATGAGGAAGACCTGCGGCTCGCGGACGATCGCCCGGCCCATCGCGACACGCTGACGCTGACCACCGGAGAGCGCCTTCGGCTTACGGCTCAGGTACTCCTCCAGCTGGAGCAGCCCGGCCGCCTCCTTGACCCGCCGGTCGATCTCCGACTTGGAGGTCTTGCGCAGCTTGAGGGCGAACGCCATGTTCTCGTACACCGTCATGTGCGGGTAGAGGGCGTAGTTCTGGAAGACCATCGCGATGTCGCGGGCCTTCGGGGGGAGGTGAGTGACGTCACGCTGGTCGATGTAGATCGAGCCGGCGTCCACGTCCTCCAGGCCAGCGAGCATCCGCAGGCTGGTGGACTTACCACAACCGGAGGGGCCGACGAGGACGAGGAACTCACCGTCGCCGATCTCGAGGTCCAGCTCGTTGACGGCGGGACGCTCTTGGCCGGGGTAGACCCGGGACGCCTTGGAATAGGTGACCGTAGCCATGGTGAAGCGCTTCCTTTCACCGGCAGGAACGTGCCGGACGATCCGAGTGAAGGAGCGATCGGCACGTGTCCGTGCCGGTCAGCGGACGTCGGCCCGGGTCGCGGGGGCGTCGGGTCGTCGTCCGTCTGTGAACCGTAAACGGGTTTCCCCCTGCTGCCAAGGCAGGGGAGCGCCGAACGTTGCAGACGGCTTACGCATTCCGGTCACTCCGGCACGGTCGGACATCAATCGACGCGCTATTACCGGAGCCGGCGTCGGGTTGTTGACGAATCCCGTGCTCGGGAGGCATCGCGAGCGGGATAACCGGACGTCAGTCGCTATGCTGACCTCGACGCACGCGCCCCTGTAGCTCAGCTGGCCAGAGCACTCGCCTTGTAAGCGAGATGTCGCCGGTTCGATCCCGGCCGGGGGCTCCAATTTCATCAGGCGATGTTGCGGTTGTCGATGTCCCGCACCGATCATCGATCGGCGGGATGGCACCGCTGTCCCGGGTTCGGTCTCGTCGGCGCGGACGGAGTCGACCACCGCCTCCGGCCCGATCGGACGACCAAGTGCCCGGCGTAGCCTGGCGTCGGAGAGCGAGCGGAGCGAGGCGGGGGCCGGTGAGTCGCGCGGCAGAGGAGTCGAACCGGGCGATGCTGCGTGCCCGTGACGCCATGGACCGGGCGTACGCCGAGCCGCTGGACATCCTCGCGCTGGCCCGGATCGCGCACGTCTCTGAGGCGCACTTCATCCGCACCTTCCGGGCCACGTTCGGTGAGACCCCGCACCGTTACCTGCAACGCCGCCGGATGGAGCGGGCGATGGCGTTGCTGGTGGAGACCGACCGGGACGTGACCGACATCTGCTACGCCGTCGGCTTCGGCAGCCTGGGCACGTTCAGCCGGACGTTCCGCCAGATCGTCGGCGAGTCGCCCTCGGATTTCCGGCGTCGGCGGGTCGCGCCGGCCAACGTGCCGTCGTGCTTCACCAAAGCGTGGACCCGACCAAGCGGTTTTGGATAAGCAGCAGGTCACGGTGGGCCTCTAGCGTCATGGGCATGACGATGAACGCGATCAGCCGCTCCCAGATCTACGTCCTCGACCAGGACGCCGCGCTTGACTTCTACGTGAACAAGCTCGGCATGGAGGTCAACACCGACCAGGACCTCGGCTTCATGCGGTGGTTGACGGTCAACCTGCCCGGTGACCCGGAGCGGGAGATCCTGCTGGAGAAGCCGGGCCCGCCCGCGCTGGACCCGGCCACCGCCGAGCAGGTCCGGGAGCTGCTCACCAAGGGTGCCCTGGGTGGGTACCTCTTCATGACCACCGACGACGCCCACAAGACCTACGAGGATCTCGTGGCGAAGGGCGTCGAGATCACCGACGAGCCGACCGAGCGCCCGTACGGGATCGACTTCGGCATCCGCGACCCGTTCGGTAACCGGATCCGCATCGGCCAGATGTTCCCCCGGGCGTAGGGGTCGGGCGTTGAGCCGGGCCGCGACGCTTCCGTCCGGCCAGGCGGCAACGCTTCCGTCCAGCCAGGGCTTCCGTCCGGCCAGGCCGACTGCGCTGACGGCCGCAGAACCGACTACCTGACGTTGGTGCCGGTGGCTCGTTGCAGCAGCTTGACCACCGCCTGCGTGGCCGGCGGTGGGGGCGCGTCGGCCGGGCAGTCGACGTACCCGGATTCGACGCTACCCACGATCAGCCGGTAGTGGATCGCGTCCGCGCAGCTGGTCGCGGTGGTCGGCGGTCGCGCCTCGGCGGCCAGCCGGGGGTCGGCGACCAGCCCCGTCAGGAGACCGAGGTCGGTGGGGGTGAGCCGGCCGTTGCGCCGACTGCCGGCGCGGTCCACCGCCGTCCACTGACCGTCGGGCTCGACGGTCACGGCGTCACCGCGCCCGGCGAAGCCACCGGAGGTTCGCAACGTCACCGCGGCGGGCGCGGCGCTGGCCCCGGGGCCGACGGTGGGGATGGTGGTCGGCAGCGGTGCGCCGGTGGCCGTGCCGGCCGAGCCGGAGGCGGTGGTGGTGGTCTGGGGCTGGGTCGGGGTGGTGGGGGCTCGGTCGACGCCGGTGCAACCGGTCAGGAGAGCGGCCAGGAGCGCGACCGTGACGGCTGTCGTCGATGCGGGTCTCATCTCCGTCGGACGCGCGCCCCCAAGCGTTGGTTCCCCCACCCGACGTCCGGCCGTCGTGGACAGTTTCCGTCAGCTCCTGACGGAAACTGTCCGCGATCGCTTCAGCGGTACGCCCGTGCCGGGCCTGACGATCGTGTCCGGGCTCGCGCCGTTAGGGTCGGCGCAGCGGCGTGGAACGCCGGAACGGCGGCGTCGCGCAGGTGGCGCAGGTGGCGCGGGGAAGGGACGGACGTGTCGGACGCGGAGTTGACCGTCGAGGTGACCGGGCCGGTCGCGACAGTGGTGATGCGCAACCCGGCCCGGCGCAACGCGATGACCGCCGCCATGTGGCGCCAGCTCCCCGAACTGCTCGACCGGCTGGAGCCCGAGCCCGACGTACGGGCGTTGGTGCTCACCGGCGCGGGCGACGCCTTCTGCGCCGGTGCCGACCTCGGCGACCTGGCCGAGCTGCTGGACGCCGGTGACGCCAGCATCGCGGTGGCCGCCGAGGAGCGGCTGGCCCGGTTCGCCAAGCCGACCATCGCCGCCATCCGAGGCGCCTGCGTCGGGGGCGGGGTGCAGCTGGCGGTCGCCTGCGACCTGCGGATCGCCGCCGACGACGCCCGTTTCGGCGTACCGCCGGCCCGGCTCGGTCTGGTCTATCCGGCGCCGACGACGCGCCGGCTGGCCCGACTGGTCGGCCCGGCCGCCGCGAAGCATCTGCTGTTCACCGCCGAGCTGATCGACGCGGAGCGTGCCCTGCGGGTCGGTCTGGTCGACGAGGTGCTGCCGTCCGACCGGCTCGCCGCGCGGGTGGACGAGCTGACGGCGACCATTGCCCAGCGGTCGCCGCTGAGCATCACCGCCGCGAAGGAGATCGTCGACGATCGGGCCGAGCCGGCGCGGATCGCCTGGTGGCACCGGAAGGTGACGACCACCGGTGAGGCCCGGGAAGGAGTCGCGGCGATCACCGAGCGTCGGCGGCCCCGTTTCGCCTGGCGGCCACCGGCCGACGACTGACCGCGTTTCAGCTCCACCCGTCGGCGGGTCGCTCCGGTCCACCGGTCGCACCCATCGCAATATCTCGATCCCGGGTGGCTTGCTCCCGGGCCGGTACGGCAGGCTGTCGGTCGTGCAGCGTGATCAGTTGCTTGCGGGCCGCTACCGGCTCCTGGAGCGCCTCGGCAGTGGTGGCATGTCGGCGGTGTACCGGGCGTACGACGAGGTGCTCGAACGGGACGTGGCGGTGAAGGTGCTGATCGGCTCGGACACCAACGCCCGACAACGGATCCGGGGCGAGGCCAAGGCGGCGGCCCGGCTCTCGCATCCGCATGTCACGGCCGTCTACGACTACGGCGAGTCGTCGCTCGACGGTGTCCAGGTGCCGTTCGTGGTGATGGAGTTGCTCGGCGGTCACACTCTCGAACACCGGTTGGCGGCCGGGCCGTTGCCGCCACGCGCCAGCCTGCGGGTGTGCGCCGAGGTGGCCGCAGCGCTCGCCGCCGCGCACGAGCAGGGGTTGGTGCACCGCGACATCAAGCCGGGCAACGTGATGCTCACGCGGACCGGCGCGAAGGTGCTCGACTTCGGCATCGCGGCCGCCGCCGGCGAGTCGGAGATCGACTTCGAGGGACGACTGCTGGGTACGCCGGCGTACCTGGCGCCGGAGCGATTACAGGCCGGCGAGGTGTCGCCGGCCAGCGACGTGTACGCCCTCGGTCTGCTCCTGCACCGGGTGCTCACCGGCCGGCTGCCGTGGCCCGCCGAGGCGCAGACCGGGATGCTGCGCGGGAACACGCACGTCGAGCCGGCGCCGCTGCCGCCGATCGACGGCGTACCGCCCGAGGTGCACCGGCTCTACCGCTGGTGCCTGGCCGGCGACCCCGCCGATCGGCCGCCGGCCGCCGACGCGGCCCGCATCCTGCTCGGGGCCGTCGCCGCCGCCGGCTCCCTGTCCGAACCGGCTGCCGTCGCCGCGGAACCGCCGGCACCCGTCGCCGAACCGACCGGCACCGACACGGACACCGGCTCCGCGGCCGGCACCGGCTCCGCGGCCGGCACCGGCTCCGCGGCCGGCACCGGCTCCGCGGCCGGCACCGGCCCCGCGACCGACTCCGGGACCGGGATCGCGACCGGTGATTCGACGACCGACACCGCCGCGACCGTCGATTCGGCGCAGCTGGCGCGGCGCAGGTCGTGGCGTCGGCGGCGGGCCATGCTGGCGGTCGGCGCCGCGGTGGTCGCCGCGCTGGGGTTGGCCGGGTCGCTCGGCGACTTCAGCAATCGTCGACAGGGACAGGTCGGCGCGCCGGACGGCAGTGGTCCGGGCACCACCACGGTGGGGATGCCCCGCAGCGAGGAGCCGACCGGGGCCGACGACGGCGGACCGTCCGCTGTCTCGCCCACCAGGAACTCCGCGCCCGCCTCCGGGGCCGGCCCCGCACCCGGTCCGGATAGGACAACGGCCCCGGTCCCGACGACCACCGTGCCGGGGCCGACCCCGACCGAGGTCGTGCCGACGCTCACCCCCGGTGTGGGCGTACCCGTGCCGGCCCGTGGCGGGACGGTCACCGTTCGCTGCGTGGGGAAGTTGGTCGAGGTGCTCGCGGTGACGCTCGCGCCCGGTTTTCGCGCCGAGGCGTACGACCCGGGCCCGGCGAAGCAGATCGACGTCGCGCTGACCTCCACGGAGTACCGCAGCGAGATCCGGGTGCAGTGCCCCAGTGGCCGCCCGAAGTCGAAGGTGAAGGAACGCGCCGCCTGATCGGGGGGCCGGCGGGTGCCGCGCGCCGGGACGTACCCGGGACGCGGCCCCCCGTTCCCGCCGGCCGGTCCGTCGCCGCCCGGTCAGCGCCCCCCACCCGGGTTCACCGGCTCCCGGCGCAGCGGCATACCCGCCTCGGCCGGCGTCCGGTCCCCCTTGCGCTGGTTGCAGGCGTAGCAGGCGGCGGTGGTGTTTCGCCAGGTGTTCCGGCCGCCGCGCGAGCGGGGCAGGAGGTGGTCGATGGTGGTGGCGGGGCCGCCCGGTCCGGCTCTCGGACGGGGCGGCTCAGCGCGTAGCGGTACGCGTCAGTCGGGCCGGCCCGCCCGTGGACCTTCCGTTCGGCAACCGTCACCGGGCAGCGGCGACGGCACGGTGGTGACGTGCGACATCGTCATGAGTTGCTCCGCGGTGGTGGTTGACCTTGCGCGCTCACGGTAGGTCGACGCGGGAGACGCGAGCAACGTATTTCGATCGGCCGGGGTCGTCGGGACGCCGCTGGCGGCGGGTGCGGGGGGCCGCCTTCGCGGTGGTCTGGGCGGTGGTCAGCGGCCGGTTCAGTCGCAGGGCCATCCGGGCGGTGAGTTCGCTGTCCAGCAGGGGTCGGTTCACCTCACCGGCGACCGCCAGCGCGGGCCCGGAGACGGACCGCCAGATCGCGGCCAGCCCGGCGCCGAGGCCCACCAGGGCGACGGTGGCCCGGGTGGTCGGTGATCCGGCGGCCGCGGCGGCACTCACCCCGACGACCGCGAAGAGCACCAGCAGCAGGGGTACGAGCACCGGCCAGAAGATGCCCCGGGCCGCCTGCGCCACCAACCGCCGGTCCCGGATGATCAGATTCCGGGCGATCACCGCGTAGTCCTCCTCGTCGAGCAGGTCGCGCGGGTGCAGGCCGCCGGTGAGCACGTCGCGCCAGAGGTCGCCCTGGCCGCGCAGCGCCCGGCTCAGGGCGGCGGGCGTCGGTTCGGTCGGGTCCCCGTGGCCGGCGCGGTCCACCGCACCCGCCCAGGTGGCCAGCGACCGGCGCACCACCGCCGCCGAGTACGGCGGCAGCACGCTGGCCAGCTCGTCCAACCACCGGCTGATCTGGACCTGCCGGCCGCCGAACTGCCTGAGCAACTGGGCGACATCGCCGGCCCGGACGGTGTCGGCGACCGACCGGCCCAGCCGGTAGGCCAGTCCGACCCGGTGGTTGGCGGCCATCGCCCAGCGCAGCACCTCCACGTTGAGGTCGTCGAGGGCGAGCAGCAGCGGCACCGGATCGGCGGGGTCGGGCCGGCTCAGGTCGGGTAGCAGGGCTCGGGCAGCGGTCGTGTCGGGTACCGGCCCGGTGTGTCGGGTGAGTTCGGCGATCTGGGCCAGGGCGACGTCCACCCCGTCGAGGTACATCCGCATCCGCCGGTGGGCGGACATTTCGGTGAGGTTGGAGAGTTTGGCCGGCGGTACGGCCGGGCGGGCCTCGACGAAGGCGCGGGGCTCCGCCTGCTGCCCGTGGTGGTAGGCGTCCGCCATCCACCAACCGAGCCGGAGCGCGGTGACGATGCAGGCGCGCTCGTCGCGGATCAGCGGGTACGCGTCGTCGCGGCCGATCTCGTCGATCGACGATTCGTTCTCCGCGCCGGCGCGGTGCAGTGGCGACATCGTCCGCTGCCCTCCCGCCCGGCCGATCGACGGTTGATCATTCGAGCGTACGGCAGCGTACCGGGGCTTATGTGGTGTTTTGTCGATTCGCCCTGCCGGCCAGCAGTCCACGCGGTCGGATCGAGCGCACCGGCTCGGCCGCGCCACCCTCGGCCCGCAGGATGTGGTTCGCGGCGATGATCCCGGTCGCGGCGGCGCGTTCCATCAACGCGCTCGGGAAGTCCGTGGCGATGCCGTCGCCGGCCAGGTAGAGGCCGTTCGCGTCGGTGCGTACCCCCGGTCGCCAGGTGTGGCTGCCCGGGGTGAACGCCGGCGCCTGCGCCTCCACCCGGGCCCGCAGCTCGCGGACCCGCAGGTCGCCGGCCTCCGGCCAGAGCGCGACAAGCTCGCGGCGCATCCGCTCGGCCAGCTCGTCGGCCGGCACGCCCGGCTCGCAGGCGTACGCGTGCAGCTCGATGACCGACCCGCCGGTCTGCCGCGCCCAGCGCCGCGGCTCGTTCTCCAACCGGTGGTACAGCGTCACCGAGTCCAGAGTGGGCTGGCGGGACACCCCGCTGAACACCGCCCGCCCGGCGGCCACGTCCCCGGCACACCAGTAGCGCGCCACCGCGTACGGCGGGCCGGGGGTGCCGAATGCCGGCATCCGTGCCACCAGCTCGGGCGCCTGCTCGGCCAGGTCCGGCGAGGCGGCGACCAACGCGGCGAGCGCCGGCGGGTCGACGGCGAGCACGACGTGACCCGCCGGATGGCTGCCGCCGTCGGTGGTCGTCACCCGCCAGCCCGTGGCGTCGCGGTGCACCCCGGTGGCGGCGCAACCGGTGACCACCCGGCCGCCGTGCCTCTCCACGTGCCGGGTGAGCGGCTCCCAGATCGCCGTGCCGTAATCCTCGTCGGGGCAGTCGAAGGCCAACCCCTCCGGGTTGCCGAGCAGATAGAAGTGGAACTGGGCGACCATCTCGGCCGCCGACATCTCCGCCTCGTGGTTGAAGAAGGAGTGCGAGAAGACCTCGAACAGCATCGCCCGCGCCCGGTCCGGCAGTCGCAGCGAGGCCAGCAACTCGTCGGCGGTGGTGTGGTCCAGCTCGGCGTAGGTGCCCACCGGGTCGAAACTGAGCAGCGGCAGCGCGGCGTTCCGGTCCATCAGGCGCAAATCGGCCAGGCGCACGCTGGGGCTGCGCAACAGCAGCGCGAGCAGGTTCGCCGGCGGCGCGGGCGGCAGCTTGCCGAACTCCTCCGTCGGCCACTGCTCACTGAGGATCGGGTAGCCCGGAATGGGCTTGAGGAAGCCCAGGTCACTGTCGATCCGGCGGAGGATGGACCGCCAGTTGTAGTACTGCCGGAAGAACGCGTGGAAGCCGTGCTCGTTCCGCTGGGCGCCGTCGGCGAGCGGCTCCGCCCAGGCGCCCAGCCGGCCGCCGAGCGTGGGCGCCGCCTCCAGCACCGTCACCGCCACACCCCGTTCGGCAAGCACCACCGCCGCCGACATGCCGGCGATGCCGCCGCCCACCACCAGCGCCGTCGTCGGTCGCGGCACACGGTCGGCGCCACCGCCGCCCGGGTCCACCTGGTGCTGCCGTACGCCGATCAGCCGACCTACCACTTGCGACAGCGCCATGCGTGCCAGTCTGCCCCACCCCGGCTCAGTCGGCCGTCAAGCAGCGGCGGGGGCGGTCCGAGGCGGGCCAGACGTACTCCAGGTCCTCGGGCACGTCGTCGCCGAACAGGGGGCGGTAGTGCGCCGGGTCCTTGCGCAGCAGCGACGACCGGTGACTCAGGTGCAGGTCGTCGCGGCCCAGCCAGGGTGGCAGCTCACCGGCCTCGGCCAGCTCGCCCTGGGTCCGGATGACGCCGGCCCCGCAGGCGGCGGCGAGGTCGACGGTCATCGTGGTGGCGCAGGTGTCGGCGCGCCCCGGTTCGGTCCACACCGCGCACATGTCCAACCCGTAGCGGACGAGTGCCTCCTCGTACCCGGCCCACATCTTCACCGCCGGGTGGTTGCGCCACCCGTACCCGGGTCGGGTCAGCCCGCGCAGCACCTGGATGGCCTCCACCCGCTGCTTGCCCAACCGCTTCTGGTCCAGCGTGCGGGCGCTGGCCAGAAAGCCGGGGTACGGGAGGAACGTCTGCATGTCGCTGCTCTACCCGCCGCCGGGGCGGACATACCTGGCCCCGGGATGATCCGGACGGGGTCGCCCAGCATGGCCGTGCTGATTACGATCCGGGCATGGCGGAGCCGTGGCGGGACCGGGCGCGACGGGCGGTCGAGTGGAACTGGCGGCTGCGGTCCGTCGGTGATCCGCGCCCGCACTACGTGATCTGCGGAAAGGACGCGCTCGCCTACTACGTGGCCCGGGCCATGCTCGAATCCGAGCTGCCGGCCGGCGGGGCGCGGGTGACCGTCGTGGTGCCGGAGCGTTACCGCAGCAACGGGCCGGACGTGGCCGGGCTGCGCGGGGTCCGGGTGGTCCGCTCGGACCGGCTGGACGTGGCCACCTTCGAGGCCGCCGGCCTGGCGGGGGCGACCGGGCTGGCCCTGCTGCACCAGGACGACGTGGGCAACCTGCACGCCGCGCTCTGCGCCCAGGCCGTCGACCAGCGGGTCCGTCAGGTGCTGCGGATGTTCAACGGCACCCTCGCCGACGGCGTCCGCAAGCTGCTCAAGGCGCCGGTCGAGGTGCTCTCCGACGCCGAGATGGCCGCGCCGGCCTTCGTGGCCGCCGCCCTCAACGAGGTCGACCCCAGTTCCTTCCAACATCGGGACAAGACGCTGCGGGTGGCGCGACGGGCCGACGTCCGACCACAGGACGTGGTCTGCGCCTTGGCGCACCTCACCGAGGCGCAGGGGGTGGAGCTGCTGCCGGCCGAGCAGGCCGGCGCCGACCTGGTGCTCGCCGAGGCGACCGGCCAGCCGCCGGGCACCGAGGTCGCCGCCCGTCGGCTGGTCCGGGCCCGTCGGCGGCGTCGCCCGGTCACGGTGGTGATGGGAGCGGTACGCGGCTTCGCCACCCGCAAGATCGGCATCGCCGTGATGTTGGTGCTCGTGCTGATCGCGGTGCTGGGGGCGCTGATCTCCCGTGCCGAGGATGTCTCTCCGCTGGAGGCGCTGTACCTGACGCTGGTCACCACGCTCAGCGGCGCCGACCCGGACACCGACAAGGCGGCCGACGCGCAGATCATGCAGGTGGTGCTCAACCTGGCCGGGTTGGCGCTGATCCCGCTGATCACCGCCGTCGTGGTGGACGGCATCGTCAACGCCCGGCTGGCCCTGCACACCGGCCGCCTGCAACCGGCGCGGGTCGGGCACGTGGTGGTGATCGGCCTGGGCAACGTGGGCACCCGGGTGATGGCGCAACTGCGCGAGTACGACGTCGAGGTGGTGGCGATCGACAAGGACCCGGAGCCACGCGGAGCGGCGCTGGCCCGCCAACTGGAGGTGCCGCTGATCGTCGGCGACGCCGCGTTGCCGGAGACGCTGGCCGCCGCCTCGGTGGCCGACTGCCAGGCGCTGGTGGTGGCGTCCACCGACGACGTGGCCAACCTGGAGGCGGCGCTCGCTGCCCGCGATCTCCGTGCCGACCTGCGGGTGGTGCTCCGGCTGTTCGACGGTGACTTCGCCGAACGGGTGGAGGAGACGTTCGCGCTCGGGGTGTCCCGGTCGGTCTCCTACCTGGCCGCCCCGGCCTTCATCGGGGCGCTCACCGAACGCGCCGTGATCACCACCATCCCGGTCGACCGGCACGCGCTGCCGGTCGCCGAGGTGCCGGTCGCCACCGGCTCCGAGTTGGACGGCCGACCGCTGGACGTGGTCAACCGGGACGGGCAGGTCCGGTTGATCGCGCGTACCCCGGCGGGTGGCGCCAAGACGATCTGGTGGAAGGACCTCGACCCCCGGCAGGTGATCTTCGCCGGTGACCGACTGACCGTGGTCGCCCGACGGCGCGGGCTGGACTGGCTGACCCGGCAGTGCGCGCCGCCCGCCCACCCGGGGCCGGTCCCGCGGCCGGCCGGGCCGGTGCACGGCACGGTGCCCGCCCCGGCGGCGGCTCCGTCGATGCCGGGTCAGACGGGCTCGGCGGTCGGCGCGGCGCACTCCGTTCCACCCGCCGTGGAGGTGCCCTCGACGACCAATGGTGGCCCTGCGGACGAACTGGAGCCGACCCACCGGCAGGACGGGATCGGTGAGGTGAGCTGACGCCACCCGGTGCGGCCGGAACCGCCCGGCGGTGGGCGACAATCCGAGGCATGCGTTTCCGCATCCTGGGGCCGACCCAGGTGGTACTGGCCGACGGGCGAGAGGTCCCCGTGGGCGGCCCGCGGCTGCGCGCCCTGCTGGCGCTCCTGCTGCTCGACGCGGGTCGGGTGGTCTCCGCCGAGCGGCTGATCGACGGCGTGTACGGGGAGCGTCCGCCCCGGGGCGCGGCCAACGCGCTCCAGTCCCAGGTGTCGCGGTTGCGCCAGGCCCTGTCCGCCGAGCACGACCCGGTCGAGTTCCACCCGGCCGGTTATCGCCTGGCCGTGGATCCCGACGATGTCGACGCGTACCGGTTCGAACGGCTCGCCGAGGCGGGCCGCCGCGCACTTGGCGACGGAGACTGGCCCCGGGCGGCGGCTCTGCTGCGCGAGGCGCTGGAGCTGTGGCGTGGTCCCGCCCTGGCCGATGCCACCGGCGCGCCCGCGCAGGCGGCACGGCTGGACGAGCTGCGGCTGGCCGCCCTCGAGGATCGGGTCGAGGCGGATCTGGCGTTGGGCGCGTCCGGCGCGCTGATCGCGGAGCTACGGGAATTGGTCGTGGCGCATCCGTTGCGGGAGCGGGCGCGCGGTCAGCTCATGCGTGCCCTGGCGGCACTGGGTCGGCCGGCGGAGGCGCTTACCGAGTTCGAGGACGCCCGGCACACGTTGGCCGAGCAGCTCGGCGTCGACCCATCGGCGGAGCTGGCCTCGGTCCACCTGAGTGTGCTGCGCGGTGCGGAACGCGGCTCGGCCGAGCCGGCGCTGCCGAGCCAGCTCACCACGTTCGTCGGGCGGGAGGACGAGCTCAAGCGCGTCGGTGACCTGCTCGGCGAGCGTCGGCTCGTCACCCTCACCGGTCCCGGCGGCGCGGGTAAGACGCGCCTGGCGATCGAGGCTGCGGGTCGGGTCGACGGGGAGGTCCGTTTCGTCGAGCTGGCTGGGCTGGCCGACGGTTCGGACGTGCCGCAGGCGGTGCTGAGCGCACTCGGCCTGCGCGACGCGGGCCTGCGTGCCCCGGCCGAGCCGGGCTGGCAGACCGCCGATCGGCTGGTCGAGGCGCTCGCCGAGCGGCGGCTGCTGCTGGTGCTCGACAACTGCGAGCACGTCCTCGTCGACGCGGCCCGGCTGGCCGCCCGATTGCTGAGCGCCTGCCCGGCGTTGCGCGTCCTGGCCACCAGTCGGGAGCCGCTCGGGCTGGCCGGTGAGGCGCTGTGCCCGCTGTCCGGGCTCACCCTGCCACCGCTCGGCGCGTCCGCGTCGGACGCCGACGACTACCCGGCGGTCGGCCTCTTCGCCCAGCGGGCCGCCGACGTCGCGCCCGACTTCACCATCACGCCGGCCAACGTGGAGATGGTGCTGCGGATCTGCCGCAGCCTGGACGGCCTGCCGCTGGCGATCGAGTTGGCCGCCGCCCGGCTGCGGGCGCTGTCCGTCGCCGAGGTGGCCGCCCGTCTCGACGATCGGTTCCGGCTGCTGTCGACGGGCAACCGGGCCGTGTCGCCGCGACATCGCACCCTCCGGGCGGTGGTCGAGTGGAGTTGGGATCTGCTCGACGACGCCGAACGGGAAGTGGCCCGACGGCTGACCGTCTTCGCCGGTGGGGTCACGTTGGAGGCGGCCGAGCGGGTCTGCGGCCTGCCCACCGCCGGGTTCGTCGACGCGCTCACCGGTCTGGTCGACAAGTCGTTCGTGGAGATGACCGGCGGCCGGTACCGGATGCTCGAAACGGTGCGGGCCTTCTGCGCCGAGCGTCTGGCCGAGGCCGGCGAGGCCGACCAGCTCCGTCGCGCGCACACCGCGTACTTTCTGGAGTTCGCCTGGACCGCCAGCAACCACCTCCGGTGCGCGGAGCAACTGCACTGGCTGTGCCGGCTCGACGCGGAGCGGGACAACCTGCACGCCGCCCTTCGCCGGGCCACCGCCGCCGGTGACGGGTCCGACGCGGCCGGAATGGTGGCGGCCCTGTCGTTCTACTGGTGGCTGCGCGGCATGCGCGGGGAAGGGGCGCGGCTGGCCGCGGACGTCCTCGAACTGCTCGGCACCGAGGCGCCGCCCGGGCTGGACGAGGAGTTCGCCCTCTGCGTCTACAACGCCTCGCTCGCGGGCTCCGGTCACCTGCCAGCCGTCGGGACACAGTCGTCGGTGATCCGCAGTCTGGACCGGCCGCCACGACAGCCGTTCCTGCTCTACCTGTCGGGGATCTCGACCGGCCCGCCTACCGGCGGCGCGGAGCATGTCGACGAGCTGATGGGGGAGCTGCGACGGCTGGTCGGCCCGGATGTGTGGATCAACGCGCTCGGCGCGATGGGCAGCGGCTCGGCGCTGATGTGGAGCGGCCAGTGGGACCGGGCACGGACCGCGCTGGCCACCGCGCTCGACGGTTTCCGGAGCACCGGGGACCGCTGGGGCACCATGATCACGCTCGGGGCGCTCGGCGAACTAGCCGCCTGGCAGGGGGATCCGGAGGCGGCCGGCGCCCACATGGATGAGGCCATGGACCTGGTCGGGCAACTCGGCTCGGCCGTCGACCAGGCCGACATGCTGCGGACCCGGGGTGAGATAAGGCTGCGCGCCGGTGACCTCGCGGCGGCCCGGGACGACTTCGCCGGTGCGCTGCTCCTCGCCCAGCGCAGCGGCGCGCCCGAGTTCGTGGCCAGCGCCCGGCTCGGCCTCGCCCAGGTGGCTCGACTGCGCGGTGAGCTGGCCGAGGCGAGGCGGTTCTGCGAGGAGGCGTTGACCGGCGGACTCACCGGCTGGTACGTCGGCGAGGCCGCCCGCGCGGAGATCCTCCTCGTCCTTGCCGAGATCACCGAGGCGGAGCAGGCCGGTGCGTCGCCGTCAGCGGACGGTGCGTGATCCGTCAGCGCCCGACGGCAGCGTGGGGGCATGACGACATTCGAGGTGGTCGCCGAGGGGCTGGGCAAGCGGTACGGCCCGACCCGCGCGCTCGACGCGTTTGACCTGAGGGTGCCGGCCGGCACCGTCCACGGACTGCTGGGACCGAACGGCGCGGGCAAGACGACAGCCGTACGGATCCTCACCACGTTGCTGCGCTTCGACACGGGAAGGGCCACCGTGGCCGGGTACGACGTGCTGCGCCAACCGGACGAGGTGCGCGCCCGGATCGGGCTGACCGGGCAGTACGCCGCGGTCGACGAGATTCTCAGCGGCCGGCAGAACCTGGAGCTGTTCGGCCGGCTGTTCCGGCTCGGCCCACGGGAGGCCCGCCGACGCGCCGGTGAACTGTTGGCACGGTTCGGGTTGGACGAGGCGGCGAGTCGCTCCGCCGGTGAGTACTCGGGTGGGATGCGCCGCCGACTGGACCTCGCCGCCAGCCTGATCCGTACGCCGCGCGTGCTCTTCCTGGACGAGCCGACGACCGGCCTGGACCCGCGCAGTCGCAACCAGGTGTGGGACCTGGTCCGCGGTCTCGTGGCGGACGGGACCACGGTGCTGCTCACCACGCAGTACCTGGAGGAGGCCGATCAGCTGGCCGACCGGATCTCGGTGATCGACGCCGGTCGGGTGGTGGCCGAGGGCTCGCCGGACCAGCTGAAGTCGTTGACCGGTGGTGACCGGATCGAGGTGGTGGTCCGGGACGCGGTCGAGCTGGACCACGCCGCCCGCCTCGTCGCCCCGATCTGCGGCGCGCAGCCCGACGTCGACCCGGAGTTCCGACGGCTCAGCGCGCCGGTGGTCGATCGTGTCGCCGGCCTGGTCGACGTGGTACGCGCGCTGGACGACGCCGGGATCGCGGTCGAGGACATCGGCCTGCGGCGCGCCACGTTGGACGAGGCGTTTCTGCACCTGACCGGGCACCGGCCGGACGAGGCCCGCGAGCCCGTGGTCGCCGGCCGGAAGGCGGACCTGGCATGACCACCATGATCGCCGACGGCTGGATGATGACCAGGCGGAACATGACCCACGTCATCCGGGCGCCGGAGGAGCTGATCCTCTACTTCTCGCTGCCGATCATGTTCGTGCTGGTCTTCGGGTACGTGTTCGGCAGCGGTATGCAGGTGTCCGGTGGTGGCAACTATCGCGAGTTCCTGCTGCCGGGGGTCTTCGTGATGACCATGCTGTACGGGCTGGGCGCCACCGCGACCGGCGTGGCGCTGGACCTCAGCCGGGGCGTGGTCGACCGGTTCCGGTCGATGCCGATGGCGCGGTCCGCGCTGATGACCGGACGCAGCGCCGCCGACCTGCTGCGCGCCCTGCTGGAGATGTCCACCCTGCTGGTCTGTGGGCTGCTCGTCGGGTGGCAGTGGCGTCAGGGGGTCGGCAGGGCGTTGCTCGCCGTCGGGCTCCTCCTGCTGCTGCGAATCGCGATCACCTGGGTCGGCATCTACCTGGCGTTGCTGGTCCGCAACCCGGACACGGTCGGTGTGATCGTCTTCCCGGCGGCGTTCCCGTTCACCGCGATCTCCAATGTCTTCGTGTCGCCCGAGCTGATGCCGTCGGTCATCGGGACGATCTCGGAGTGGAACCCGCTGTCGGCCACCGTCGCGGCGATCCGCGAACTGTTCGGCAACCCGGGCCTGGGTGGCGACTCCTGGCCGGCGGAACACGCGGTGCTGTTGGCGGTGCTGTGGC
Organism: Micromonospora sp. NPDC049645; assembly: GCF_040675155.1. Taxonomy (NCBI): domain Bacteria; kingdom Bacillati; phylum Actinomycetota; class Actinomycetes; order Micromonosporales; family Micromonosporaceae; genus Micromonospora; species Micromonospora sp. NPDC049645. Next base: position 419,409 of record NZ_JBFAOI010000003.1, on the reverse strand, counting down.
CGGCGCTGCTGATCGCGACGTTCGCTCCACTGGCCGTGCGTCGCTACCAGCGGCTGAGTCGCTGACCGGGCCCGCCTGCCGGGGTCAGCGGCGACCCCGCAGCGCGTAGCCGGCGGCACCGACGGCGAGCACGCCGAAGCCGGCGAGGACGCTGCCCAACGGCAGGTTGACCGCGAGCAGCAGACAACCGACCAGCCCGAGGCCGGCGAGCACCCGGACCGGCAACCGCCGGTCCGGGTCCCGGCCCAGGGTCAGCGCCGCCGCGTTCGTGATCGCGTAGTAGACGAGCACCGTGCAGCTGGAGAAGCCGATCGCGTCGCGTACGTCGCCGAGCAGCACCACCACGATCACCACGGCGGCGACCGCCAGCTCGGCGCGGTGCGGCACCTGGTGCACGGGGTGCACGGCGGCCAGCGCGCCGGGCAGGTCCCGGCGGCGGGCCATCGCGAGGGTGGTCCGGCCGACCCCGGCGACCAGGGAGAGCAGCACGCCGACCACCGCGATGGTGGCACCGGCCCGGACCACCCACGCCAGGCCGGGCAGCCCGGCGGCGGTCACCACGTCGACCAGGGGCGCGGCGGAATCGGCCAGCCGGTCGGCGCCGAGCACGCCGAGCGCGACCACGGCCAGCACCAGGTAGATCGCGAGCACCACCCCGAGCGCCAGCGGCACCGCGCGCGGGATGGTGCGCCGCGGGTCGCGGACCTCCTCGCCGAGCGTGGCGATCCGGGCGTACCCGGCGAACGCGAAGAACAGCAGCCCGGCGGCGGTGAGCACGCCCCGCGCCGAACCGCCGGTCCCGCCGAGCCGGTCCAGCTGCACCGGCCCACCGATCAGGCCGACGACGGTGACGAGGGTCAGCACCGCGAGGACCAGCGCGACCAACGCCCTGGTCACGGTGGCGGTCTTGCCGATGCCGCGCAGGTTCACCCCGGTCACCGCGAGCACCGCGCCGACGGCGATCAGCCGCGCCTGGCCCGGCCACAGGTACGCCCCGATGGTCAACGCCATCGCCGCGCAGCTCGCCGTCTTTCCGACCACGAAGCCCCAGCCGGCCAGGAACCCGGCGAACGGCCCGAGGCGCTCCCGGCCGTACACGTAGGTGCCGCCGGACTCCGGGTAACGGGCCGCCAGCCGAGCCGAGCTGGTCGCGTTGCAGAAGGCGATGAAGCCGGCCAGCACCAGCGCGGGCAGCAGTCCGGCGCCGCCGGCCACCGCCACCGCCGGGCCGAAGACCACGAAGATGCCCGCGCCGAGCATCGAGCCCAACCCGATGACAACCGCATCGGGTACGCCGAGCCGCCGCGCCAGTTGATTCACGAGCCGAAACCTAGGGGTACGAGGTGAACGGCCGGTCCCAGGCGCGTAACCGGCCGGGGAGCGGCACGTCGTCCCAGGGCACCCGGTGCAGCAGCCGGTCCAGGAGCAGGCCCAGCAGCAGCCCGGCCACCGAGTCGGTCAGCCAGTGCCAGCCCAGGTAGGTGGTGGTGGTGAGGACGACCAGCGGGGGCGCGACGCGGATCACGGTGACGAGCCGGGCCGGTAGGTGCCGGCCGAAGCCGCGGGCCAGCGGGGCGAGCAGCAGTGCGATGACGCCGTACCAGACGATGGCGTTGGCGACGTGCCCCGACGGGTAGGACTGGGCGAATCGGACCGGCAGGTCGTCGTGGAACAGCGGCAGGGTCTGCTCGGGCGGCAGGAACGGCTCCTTGGTGCTGGCGCTCGGTGCCGCCCGCGCGGTCCAGACCTTGAGCGGACCGATCGTCAGGTAGGTCAGCACGAAGCCGACCACCGGCGGCAGGATCGGCCGCACCGACCGCAGCCGGACGGCCAGCAGCACACCCAACCCGGCGGCGATCAGGGTCAGCGGGGTGCCCTGGCCGAGCAGGTTGAACACCCGGGCCACCCAGTAGGCGACCGTGGGCCGGTGCCCGTCGGCCCAGTCGGCGACCGCCCGGTCCAACCCGAAGAGCTGGTCGGCGGCGAGCGCCACCGTCAACCCGGCCAGGGCGACCAGCAGAAGCGCGTCGAACCACCAGCCGGCCGGGCGGACGGGCCGTAGCCGCAGGTCACGTCGTACCGCTGTGGGTTTGAGCACGCGACCACGCTACCGGCCCGGCGCGCGGCCGGGGTGTGCGGCGCTGTGGGCCGAACCACGATCAGGGGCGGATACGGGTGGCGACCAGTCATGCTTGTGCCCGTGCGGATCACCTCTGCTCTCGTGGACCCGGCGTTGCTCGACCTGCCCTGGTCGACACCGCTGGAGGAGTGGCCTGCCCAACACCTGGTGGCGCTGCCGCAGGGCATCTCCCGGCACATCGTCCGGTTCGTCCGGTTGGGCGAGTACGTGTACGCGTTCAAGGAGACCCGCGAGCGCATCGCCGAGCGGGAGTACGACCTGCTCCGGGCCCTGGAGCGGATCGATTTCCCCTCGGTCGAGGCGGTGGCCGTCGTCGCCGACCGGCAGACCGACGACGGGGAGCCGCTCGAATCGGTGCTGATCACCCGGCACCTGCAGTTCTCACTGCCGTACCGGGCGCTCTTCTCGCACACCCTGCGGCCGGAGACGATGAGCCGGCTGCTCGACGCGCTCGCCGCCCTGATCGTCCGGATGCACCTGACCGGCTTCTTCTGGGGCGACTGCTCGCTGTCGAACACGCTGTTCCGCCGGGACGCGGGCGCGTTCGCCGCCTACCTGGTGGACGCCGAGACGGGTGCCCTGCACAACTCGCTCTCCAACGGTCAGCGCGGCGAGGACCTGGAGATCGCCCGGGTGAACATCTTCGGTGAGGCGCTGGACCTGCAGGCCGCCGGCCTGCTGCACGAGTCCATCGACCCGGAGGTGGTCTGCGAGGAGGTCGTGCAGCGCTACGAGCGGCTCTGGTACGAGATCACCTATGAGCAGGCCATCGAGCGGGAGGCCCGGCACGACATCGAGGGCCGGATCCGCCGCCTCAACGACCTGGGCTTCGACGTCGCCGAGGTGGCCATGTCATCCATCGACGACGGGCGTTACCTGGTCCGGCCGAAGGTCGTCGACGCCGGCTACCACACGCGGCGGCTGCTGCGGCTGACCGGACTGGACGCCGAGGAGAACCAGGCCCGCAAGCTGCTCAACGACCTGGACGCCTACCGCGCGGAGAGCGACCTGGTCGACGAGCAGCAGGCCGCCCACCGCTGGCTCACCGAGGTCTTCGAACCGGTGGTCCGGGCCGTCCCCACGCACCTGCGCCGCAAGCTGGAGCCGCAGGAGCTGTTCGCCCAGATCATCGAGCACAAGTGGCTGCTCTCCGAGCGGGCCGGCCGGGACGTCGGCATGCGCCACGCCGTCCAGTCCTACCTGACCGACGTGCTGGTGCACCGTCCTGACGAGCAGGCCATCCTCGGCGTGGAAGTTCCCAGCCTCGGCCCTGTCGGATAGCCGGGCACGCCGGTGCCGAGACCGATGTCGTAGACGACGATTCAGCTCCGAAGTCTCTCCAGGCGCCCTGTCGAGCTGCCCCGGGTGTGGGGCGGGAGCACGGTGCACGCACGGAAGCTGCCAGGCGTCGATGGCGATGACCAGTGCGGCGCCCAGCGTCCACAGTTGCGCCCGCCCCGCCTCGCCTCGCCCCGCCCCGCCTCGCCCCGGCTCGACAGGCCGCGCCCCAACCGACCGGTCCTGGCAGACCAACGGCCACACAGGCCGGCGGGCGCAACAGCCACCCGGGGTCAGTCCACCCAGGAGCCCGCGCGCAGCACCCGCACCACGTTGAGGTCGTCGTCGAGCACCACCAGGTCGGCGCGGAGGCCCACCTGAAGCGACCCGACCCGGTCGCCCAGGCCGATGGCCCGTGCGGGGGTGGTGGCGACCATCCGTGCGGCGTCCGCGATCGGGATGCCGGCGTTCACGGCGTGCCGCAGCGCGGCGTCCATGGTCAGCGTGCTGCCGGCGATCGCGCCGTCGCGGGCCAGCCGAGCCACCCCGTCGGCTACGGTGACCGCCTGGCCGCCCAGTTCGTACTCGCCGTCGGCCATTCCGGCGGCGGCCATCGCATCGGTGATCAGCGCGGCCCGGTCCGGGCCGGCGGTCGCCGTGGCGAAGGTCAGCATGCCGTCGTGCAGGTGCACCCCGTCGGCGACCAACTCGCAGATCACGGTGGGCGCGTCGAGCAACGCCACCACCGGACCCGGCTCGCGGTGGTGCACCGGCCGCATCCCGTTGAACAGGTGGGTGCCGACACTGGCGCCGGCGTCGACCGCCGCGCGGGTCTGCTCGTACGTCGCATCGGTGTGACCCACCGCCGCCACCACCCGCTGCGCGGTGAGCAGCTTGATCGCCTCCAGTGCGCCGTCGCGCTCCGGAGCGAGGGTGACCATGCGGACCGCGCCCCGGCCCAGCTCGATCAGCTCGGTCAGCTCGTCGGTCGAGGGGTCGCGCAGGAACTCGGGGTTCTGCGCGCCGCAGCGGGCCGCCGACAGGTACGGGCCTTCGAAGTGGACCCCCGCCAACACGCCCTCGTCGACCAGCGGCGCGAACGCCTCGGTGGCCGCCCGCATCAGCGGGAAGGGCGCGCTGACCAGGCTGGCCAGCAGGGTGGTGGTGCCATGCGCGAGGTGGAAGTCGGCAGCCGCGCGGGCCTCCGTGGCGTCCCCGGTGGTGAAGGTGTGCCCGCCACCGCCGTGCGTGTGCATGTCGACGAACCCGGGCAGGATCCAGTGCCCGTCGCGTACCGACGGATACTCGGCCACCGCGGTGATCCGATCTCCGTCCCACTCGACGCAGCCCTGCCGGACGACTCCGGTCGGCGTCACCACTCGGCCGTTCACCCGTACGGTCATCGCTTCTCCTGATGGTCAGGGACGCGTACGGCGTCCAAGGCGAGCAGTGCGGCACCGAGGCAACCGGCCTCGTCGCCGAGGGCTGCCGCGACCAGCTGCGGCTCCCGGTGGAAGGTCATTCGCTCGTGCAGCGCCGCCCGAAGCGGGGTCAGCAGCCCGTCCCCGGCCTGGGCCAGGCCGCCGCCCAGCACGATCGTCGCCACGTCGAACAGCGCCTGCCCGGTGGCGAGACCGTCGGCGAGCGCCTCGACCGCCTCCTGCCAGACCCGGCCGGCGAGCGGTTCGCCGGCGGCGGCCCGCTCGGCCACCTGCGCAGCCGTCACCGAGGCGTCGGCCGTCCCGCCGGCCAACTCGGCGTAGCGGCGGCCGATCGCGGCCGCCGACGCCATCGCCTCCAGGCAGCCGGGTCGACCGCAGCCGCAGCGCGGGCCGTCCGGCCGGACCAGGATGTGACCGATCTCCCCGGCGGCGCCGTGGGCGCCCACGGCCGCCGTACCGTCGACGACGTGTGCGGCGGCGATGCCGGTGCCGATCGCCACGAACAGCACATGCCCGGTGCCGCGTCCGGCGCCGAGCCGGGCCTCGGCGAGACCCCCGACACGCACGTCGTGGCCGATCGCCGTCGGCAGGCCGAGCCGCGTCACCGCCAGGTCCCGCAGGGGTACGTCCCGGAAGCCCACGTTCGCCGACCAGACCGCGACACCGCGCGCCTCGTCCACCACCCCGGGCACGGCGATGCCGACGGCGATCGGGGTGAGCCCGTCGGCGCGGGCCTTGTCGGCCAGCCCACCGGCCACCTCCAGGATGGTGTCGACCACGGCGGCCGGGCCGCGCGCGGCGTCGGTGGGGTGCCGCTCGGTGCGGATCGCGACGCCGTCCGGCCGGACCAGGGCGCACTTCATGCCGGTGCCGCCAACGTCCAACGCGACGACCACGGGGTCGCTCACGCCAACACCACGGACCGGCTCAGGTGTCGGGGCGCGTCCGGGTCGAGGCCGCGACTGGTCGCCAGCGCGACCGCGAAGCGTTGGGCCAGGATCAGGTCGGCCATCGGGTCGACCGGGGTACGACCGGCGGACCAGCTGCCCAGCACCGTGCGCCAACCGTGGGTGCGGCTGTGCACGAAGGCGGCGCCGGTGGCGGCCACATCCTCCGGCAGCCCGTCGGGAAGCTCGCCGAACGCCCAGACCAGCCGGCCCGGCGCGGCGACCGAGATGGGCCCGTGCCGGTAGTCCATCGCCGGGTACGCCTCGGCCCAGAAGGTGGCCGCCTCGCGGCACTTCAGCGCCGCTTCCTGGGCCAGCCCGATCGTCCAGCCTCGACCGAGGAAGGTGGCCTGCTCGATGCTGGCCGGGTCGATCGGCAGCGGGGATCGCACCGCCACCTCGGCGTCGGCGGCGAGCGCGCTGACCGGGTCGCCCAGATGGGCTCGGAGCAGAGCCAACGCGGTGGTCGCGAAGCGGGTCTGCACCACCGACCGCTCGTCGGCGAAGGGCATCGCCACGGTCGCCGCGGCCAACTCGACCGCCGGGGACGCGGGATCACCGACGATGACGGTGGTGGGTGTCTCGCCGCGCAGCGCGGCGAGCAGGTCCAACACCTCGGTGGTGGTGCCGGAACGGGTGATGGCGATCAACCGGTCGTAGCGGCGGCCGGCGGGAAACTCGGACGCCTGGAACGCGTCGGTCTCACCGAGGCCGGCCTGCTCGCGGCGGGCCGCGTACGCCATCGCCATGAACCACGACGTGCCGCACCCGACGACGGCGACCCGCTCACCGGGGCGCGGCAGATCACCGCGTACGACGTCGGCCAGCTTGGCCGCCTCCCGCCAGCAGTCGGGTTGGCTCGCGATCTCCGCGTCCACGTACGCCATGGGAACTCCCTCGCAGGGCCGACCGGTGCGCAATACGGCTCGTTAGAGCCACATTTCGCGCGTCATTCTGCGCGAACGCGGGTGACCATGGCAACCGGCCGGCCGATCGCGCAGGTCAGTCTTTTGCGCCAGCCTAGTTTCGCGCACTAGTGTGCACGCAATCAATCACCGTCCGTGCAGTTGCTGGGAGGGCCCCCGCGGTGGACCGGTACGCCCGATGGAACGCCCTGCTCGAAATGCTGACCGACAACGGCCGGGTCAGCGTCGAGGCGGCAGCCGAGCGGCTCGACGTCTCCCAGGCCACCATCCGACGTGACTTCGACCAGCTTGCCCAACAGCAGATGATCACGAGGACCCGGGGCGGCGCGGTCGCCAACGGCGTGTCGTACGACCTGCCGCTGCGCTACAAGACGGCCAAGCACTCGGCCGAGAAGCAGCGGATCGGGGCGGCCGCCGCGGCGCTCGTCACGCCGGGCACGGTGGTCGGCCTGAACGGCGGCACCACCAGCACCGAGGTGGCGAGGGCGCTCGCCGTCCGGCCGGATCTGAACACCAGCGCCGAGGGCGCGCAGCTCACGGTGGTGACGAACGCGCTGAACATCGCCAACGAGCTGCTGGTCCGCTCGCGGATGAAGGTCGTGGTGGCCGGCGGCGTGGTGCGTCCGAAGTCGTTCGAGCTGGTCGGCCCGTTGGGTGGGGCGCTGCTTCGCGAGGTCACCCTGGACGTCGCCCTGCTCGGCGTGGACGCCATCGACCCGCAGCTCGGGGCCGCCGCGCATCACGAGGGGGAGGCGGCGATGAACAACCTGATGGTGGCCCGCGCCAAGCGCGTGGTGATCATCGCGGACTCGTCCAAACTGGGGGGTCACGCCTTCGCCCGGATCTGCCCAATCGAACGGGTGGAGACGCTGGTGACCGACTCCGGTGCCGCCCCGGAGCTGGTGGACGCGTTCCGCGTTGCCGGCGTGCAGGTCATCTGCGCCTGACCGGTCACGCTCCGTCGATGAATTAGCCCGATCGGCGCGTCGATGCATACCCGGTATTGCGCGCGTCTGCATACCGCGTATGGTGTCGGCTGTCACGCCCACCCATCGGGGGAGGTGCAGCTTGCCAGCTGTCCTGGAGATCGAAGGTCTACGTAAGACGTACAAGAGTCGTCGACGCGGCACCCGCAACGCGCTCGACGGCTTCGACATGCGGGTCGACGCGGGGCAGGTGCACGGCTTCCTGGGGCCCAACGGGTCCGGCAAGACCACCACGCTGCGTACCCTGCTCGGTCTGATCCGACCCGACGGCGGTCGGATGGCGCTGCTCGGGCACGAGGTCCCCGACGCGCTGCCCACGGTCGCCGGTCAGGTCGGCGCGATCGTGGAGAGCCCGCAGTTCTTCCCGCACTTCACGGCACGGGACACGCTGTCCCTGCTCGCGGGGGCGGGCGAGGTTCCGGCCACCCGGGTCGACGAGGTGTTGGAACTCGTCGGGCTGCGCGACCGGGCCGGCGAGCGGGTCAAGACGTACTCGTTGGGCATGAAGCAGCGGCTCGCCGTGGCCTCGGCCCTGCTGAAGAAGCCGAAGCTGCTCATCCTCGACGAGCCGGCCAACGGCCTCGACCCGGGCGGCATCCGGGAGATGCGCACGCTGATGCGCACCCTCGCCGAGTCGGGAATGACGGTGGTGCTGTCCAGCCACATCCTCGGTGAGATCCAGCTGATCTGCGACTCGGTCACCATCATCTCGCTGGGTCGGCGGGTCGCGTTCGGCCCGGTCGACGAGGTGCTCGCGCAGCACTCGTCCGGTGCGGTCCGGATCCGGCTGGAGGCGGTCAGCGACCTGCCGCTGGCCACCGAGGCGCTCACCCGGGCGGGGATCCGGGTCACCGGTCACCCCGACCACCTGATGCTGGCCGGCGTCGACAAGCCCGCCTCGGTGACCCGGCTGCTCGCCGAACAGAACCTCTACGTCAGCGAGTTGGCCCCGATCGCCGTCGATCTGGAGAGCGTCTTCCTCGAACTGACCGCCACCGCGCCGGTACCCGGCCAGAACCGGCAGGTCGACGAGTCCATGAAGGTCGGCGGGGCGGGTCAGCCCGGTCCCGCCGGGGGAGGGTGGGGCGCGTGAGCCTCTTTCGTACGGAGCTGCGCCGGCTCGGCAAGCGGCGCTTCACCCGCTACATGACGCTGCTCGGCCTGCTGGTGCTGGCCGCGGTGGTGGTCGGGGTGTTCTTCACCAACCAGAAGATCGACGCCGGTCAGCTCGCCCGGGCCGAGCGGCAGGCCGACCAGCAGTACCAGGAGCAGGTGCGCTGGAGCGAGCAGGAGCGGGCCGCGTGCGAGCAGGCCAAGGCGGCCGGCACGGCGACCGACGGCCGCTACCCGGACGACTGCTCGATGATCACGGCGCCGTCCCGGGACCAGATCGAGGCGAGGTGGTTCCTGCCCTCGACGTTCGACTTCAAGGAGACGTTCGACGAGACACTGATCCCGTTCGCGGCGATCCTCGCCCTGGTCGGGTTCGTCATCGGCGCGTCCTTCGTCGGCGCCGAGTGGAGCACCGGCGGCATGATGAACCTGCTGCTCTGGCGTCCGAAGCGGCTGACCGTACTGCTCACCAAGCTGGCCGCGCTGCTCACCGGCATCCTGGCGGTGACGCTTCCGGCCGCGGTGCTGTGGTTCGCCGGGTTCTGGGCGGTCGCCAACTTCCGGGGCAGCACCAAGGGAATGACCTCCGGGGTCTGGCAGTCCTTCATGCTGACCGGTGTCCGCGGTGTGGTGCTGGTGCTGGTGCTGACCACCATCGGCTTCGCCCTCGCCTCGCTGGGTCGGCACACCGCGATGGCCCTCGGTGGCGTGGTGGCGGTGATGGTGGTCGGCCAGTTCGGCCTGGGCATCCTGTTGTCCATGGCGAGTGTGCGGTTCGCCGAGGCATGGCTGCTGCCCACCTACGCGCTGGCCTGGATGACGAAGACGGTCACCTTGCAGGACTGGAACTCCTGCAACGCGACCTACTACGGGGAGTGCAAGCCGGCCACGATGGACATCACCTGGCAGCAGTCCTCCATCCTGCTCTCGGTCGGGGTGGTGGTGATCCTCGGAGCGGCGCTCTGGGCGATGCGTCGCCGCGACATCTCCTGACCTGACCGAAGTGACGCGGCGCGGCCGGCCCGGCCGTCGGGGTTCCCGGCGGTGCGGGTCGGCCGCGCCGCTTGCTGCGTCCCTGCTCGCCGCTGGTTAGGCTGAGCGACATGTCCGCCGACACCACCCCGGCCGCCTCCGAGCCGTCCACCGACGCTCGCCCGGGTGAGGTCGCGGGGAGCGCCGGGCCGAGCGTCCCGAGTCCCCGACCGGCGCCGCCCATCGAGACGGCCGACGAGTCGACGCCGCCCGCCGACGATTCCGCGCAGGCCACTGATCCCGCCCCCGGGCTGACCGAACGGGAGCGGGCCATCCTCGCCTTCGAACAGCAGTGGTGGCGGCACGCCGGCGCCAAGGAGCAGGCAGTCCGGGACACCTTCGGGATCTCGTCGACCCGGTACTACCAGTTGCTCAACGGTCTGCTGGACAAGCCGGCCGCCCTCGCCGCCGACCCCGTGCTGATCAGCCGACTCCGCCGGTTGCGCTCGTCGCGCGCCCGCAACCGCCGCCGCTAACCAACCCGCCCCACCCCCACCCCCGCACACCCCCTCGCTGCGGCGATCTTGCACTTCCTGTCGTCGTTTCGCGGTCTTCGGCCCGTTTTGGCGGGACACAAACTGCAAGATCGGCGGAGATGGCCGGTGGGCGCCTGGGCGCCTGGGTGCCTGGGCGTTTGGTGCCGGGTGGGTGGCCAGTCGCATGCCGCGTGACCAGGCGGGTAGGCGGGAGGCGTTCCGAGGTCGCACGCGACCTCGGCCCAGGAAGGAGCGGACTATGACGGCAACGAACCAGAGCGGCAGGGGACAGCAGGCCCGACAGGAGGCTTCGCGAGTCGGCCAGCAGGCCACACAGGCCGGGGGTCAGGTTGCCCACACCGCCGCTGAGCAGGGCGGGCAGGTGGCGGCGGAGGCGCGGCGGCAGGCCCAACAGTTGACCGGCGAGGCCACCGGACAGCTTCGGGGGCAGGCGCAGTCGCAGCAGCGGCGGGCCGCTGCGGGCCTGCGCGACCTGGGCCAGAACCTCAGTTCGATGGCCGAACGGGACGGCGATTCCGGACTGGCCGGTCAGGTGGTACGCAGGGCGGCTGACGCCGCCCAGCAGGCCGCGGGCTGGCTCGACGAGCGCGAACCCGGCGAATTGCTCGACGATGTCCGCACGTACGCGCGGCGGCACCCCGCGACGTTCCTCGCGGGCGCGGCGGTGGCCGGGCTGCTGGTGGGGCGGCTGACCCGTGGCCTGACCGCGCCGGCCTCGGGCAGCGGTCCGGGTGGCAGCGCCTCCGGTGCTCCGTCACCCGCGCAGGGCGCACCGGCGGATGCCGGTCAGCAGCCGTACGTGGGGACGGCGCGGGCGCAGAACGTCTCGGCCGCCGGTCAACCGGCGCGGGACCTGCCTGGCGGGGTGGCCCTGTGAGCGCCCCGGAGAAGGAGCGGACCCAGGCCTCGGTCGGCGAGCTGGTCGGCGATGTGACCCGGGACATGTCCACCCTGGTGCGCAAGGAGATCGAGCTGGCCAAGGCCGAGTTGCGCGAGGAGGCCAGTCAGGCCGGCAAGGCCGGCGGCATGTTCGGCGGTGCGGCGCTGGCCGGATTCCTGGCGGTGCTCTTCGTGTCGTACGCCATCTGGTGGGGGCTGTCCAACACGATGGACCAGGGGTGGGCGGCGCTGATCGTCGCGGTCCTCTGGGCCGCTGTGGCCGGTGGGCTCTTCATCAACGCCCGGACCCAGCTGAAGCGGGCACGCGCGGTTCTGCCCCGGACAAAGCAGACCGCCCGGGAGTTGCCGGACGCCATGCGAGGTCGGTGAACGAGTCGGGAGGGAACAGGTCATGTCGAGTGATCCGGATCGGATCCGGCGGGAGATCGAGACCACCCGCGACGAGTTGAGCAACGACGTCGACGCGCTGACCGACAGGGTCAGCCCGCGTCGGATCGCCGGTGATCGCGTGGGGCAGGCCCGCGGGGCGTTCACCCGAGCGAAGGAGAAGATGATGGGCAGCTCCAACCATCTGGGTCAGGAGGCCGGCCAGCGGATGTCGTACGCGGCAGGCTCGGTACGCGACGAAACCCGTTCACTCGGGCAGCACTCCCGCGAGCAGGCTCAGGGCAACCCGATGGCCGCCGGCCTGGTCGCCTTCGGCGTCGGTCTGCTGGCCGCCTCGTTGATCCCGCCGAGCGGGCGTGAGCGGCAACTCGCCGGACGAGCGCGCAGCATGGTGAGTGAACACTCCGGTGAGCTGCGCGAGCAGGCGAGTCAGGTTGGCCACCAGATGCAGGACAACTTGCGGGAGCCCGCGCAGCAGGCGGCACAGTCGGTGCGGTCCAGCGCCCAGCAGGGCGTGTCCGCGGTACGCGATCAGGGCCGTTCGGCCGCCGGTCAGGTGCAGGGAGAGACGCATGCGGCCGTCGACGACCTTCGGCAGCGCTGACCCGGTCGGCGCAGCGGGGCCGGCGCCGGTGATGCGGGTGAGTTCCGCATCCGCGCCGGCCCCGGGCCGGCCGGTCAACGAGGACCTGGTCTTCCGGTTCGGCCCGCTGGTGGGTGTCCTGGACGGCGCGACGGTGCCGGAGGGCTTCGACACCGGTTGCGTGCACGGGCCCGAGTGGTACGTCCGGCACCTGGCCGCCCGGATCGGCGTCGCCGAGGCGGTACGCCCGGCCGCCCGACTGACCAGCAATCTGGCCGCGGCCATCCTCGCGGTGCGCGCCGACCACGGCGGGCAGTGCGACCTCGACCATCCCGGTACGCCGTCCAGCACGGTCTGTCTCCTGCGCGACTGCGGCGACCAGGTGGACTACCTGGTGCTCTGCGACAGCCCACTGGTTCTCGACGCCGGTGGGCAGGTGAGCGTGGTGACCGACACCCGGCTGGACACGGCGATGGCAGAGCTGCGGGAGACCGTGGCCACCGTGCCGGGCGGCGCGGCGGACCCGGTCACCCGGTTCCGGCACGCGGTGAGCGTCCAGCGGGAGCGGATGAACCGCACCCACGGCTACTGGGTGGCGGCTGCCGACCCGGACGCGGCCTTCCACGCGGTGACCGGGACCCTGCCACGGCACGGTCCGGCGGCGGTACGCCGGGCCGCGCTGCTCAGCGACGGCGCGTCAAGCGCGGTGGAGCAGTTCGGGTTGACCGACTGGGCTGGTCTGCTGGACCTGCTGAGCGCCGATGGGCCGGGCGCGTTGATCGACCGGGTCCGGGACGCCGAGCGCGATCACTCCGATCGGCTGCGCCGGCACAAGTCCACCGACGACGCGTCGGTGGTGTTCTGCGAGTTCGGGTCGCCGTTCTGAGCGTTCGACACCCGGTCGGGTGACAACAGAGCGTGATGTGGAACACCCCGGCCGCCCGACCGGCCGGTACCGCTGTCCGGACCGCCAGTCGATCGCCAATGGGGTGGACTTCGGCCGATGAGGGCGGCAGACTGCGGCACGTGGCGGGTGCGGTCCGGCTGGAGCCGGTGGACGAGCGGAACCTGGAGCCGTTGCTCTCCGTAGCGGCTGCGGAGGCGGAGCCGGGCGATGTCATGCCTCCGGTCGAGGCTCCCGCCGGCTGGTCGCTCGCCCGCCGCGAGGCGTTCCGGGAGTTCCATCGGGCGAGCTTCGGTGGACTGGATGGCCCGACCCGTTCGCAGATGTACGCCATCCTCGTCGGTGGCGAGGTGATGGGCATGGTGCGGATGACGCGCTGTGACGAGCCCGGCACGGTGGAGACCGGGATGTGGCTCGGCCGCTCGGCCCGGGGGCAGGGGATCGGCGCCGCCGCGCTGCGGGAGCTGCTGAACGCCGCCGCGCGAGCCGGCATGCGGGCCGTGGTGGCGGAGACGACCCGGGACAACATCGGCGCGGTCGCCGTTCTCGAAAAATGCGGCGCGAAACTGCGCGACGACGACGGCAAGGTACGCGCCGAAATCTGCCTGGATTCGACTCCGCCCGCTCTCTGAGGGCGGTTTTTACATTTCGGCTCTCTGGCGTTATCCCTGCTCGTGACCGCCTGGAAGTCCGTTCTGGGCGCTTCGGTGCCGCGTTTCCGGATGCGTTCTTCCCAGCGTCGACGGACATTGTCGTAGCGGTTTCGGAGTAATGGCGACGGGTACTGCCCGCCGGGTCCGCAGATATGGGACGTCAGATCGAGGGCACGGTTCGCGCTGTTCCCGGTGGCCCTTTTCCGGCCCTCTCGGCAGACGTCCGGACCACCGGGGAGCGAGGGAGACCTGATGAAGACCGGAACACGAATCGGGCTGGCGGTGGGCTTCGGCTACCTGATCGGCCGCCGCCGCAAGCTGCGTACCGCGCTCACCCTGGCCGCGGCGGTCGCCGCCGGCCGGGCGAGCCGGGACCCGGGCGGTCTGCTGAAGCGGGGCACCGACGCGCTGCACTCGTCCCCCCAACTGAGCAACCTGGGCCGGCTCGGGGGCCCGCTAATCAACGCCGGCCGAGCAGCCGCGACCGCCGCGGCTGGCAGCGGCGTCGACGCGCTCACCGGGCGGCTGCGCGGCTCCGCCGACGCGCTGCGCCGCCGCTCCGGCAACCAGAACGGCGCGGGCAACCAGAACGGCGCGGGCAACCAGAACGGCGCGGGCAACCAGAACGACGCGGGCAACCGGCGTGGCGTGGGGAACCAGAACGCGGGCAGCGGGAACGGCGCCGACGACAACGGCCCTCGCGGCGACGGCGACCGCGGCGCGACCAACGACCGCGGCGCGACCAACGACCGCCGCGACGCGGCGGACCAGCAGCGGCGGGGGCGGTGAGCATGGCGGCGAACGACAACCCGGGAGGGCTCGGCGACAAGCTGCGCGGCCAGTTGGCCGACGAGGTACGCAACCTGGCCGGGGCGATCGGTGATCGCGCGATGAGCGTGGTGACCGAGCGGATCACCGGTGCGACCGGCCGGCTCAGCGAGTACGCGCGTCAGGGTGGCGGGCCCGGTCTGATCGCCGCCGCCACCGGGGCGCAGAAGTTGGCCGAGGGCGGCTCACCGGTGAAGGCGATGGTGCATGCCGGTGTGGCCGGCGGTAAGGAGAAGGTGATGTCGGCTCTCGGCCGGGTGGGCGGAAAGGGCGGCAAGGGCGGCAAGGGCGGCGGGAAGAACAAGGTCACCAACATCGTCGAGACGATCGAGGTCGGTGTGCCGGTACGGGCCGCGTACAACCAGTGGACGCAGTTCGGCGACTTCCCCAGCTTCATGAAGAAGGTCGAGAGCGTCGACGCCGAGTCGGACGAGAAGCTGACCTGGAAGGCGCAGGTCTTCTGGTCGCACCGGACGTGGGAGTCGACGATCGTCCGCCAGGTGCCGGACAAGCTCATCCACTGGCGGTCCAAGGGCGAGAAGGGCTCGGTCGACGGCACCGTCAGCTTCCACGAGATCACCCCGGACCTGACCCGCATCCTCGTGGTGTTGGAGTACCACCCGCAGGGCCTCTTCGAGCACACCGGCAACCTGTGGCGCGCTCAGGGCCGGCGGGTGCGGCTGGAGTTGAAGCACTTCGTCCGGCACGTGATGACCGAGGTGGCGCTCGATCCGGACCAGGTCGAGGGCTGGCGCGGCGAGATCCGCGACTCCCAGGTGGTCAAGGACCACGAGACCGGCCTGCGGGAGGAGCGGGAGCAGCGCGAGCGAGGTCGCGAGGAACGCGGCGGTGAAGCACCGGCTGGGCCCGAAGAGCAGGAGTACGCCGAGGAGGAGCCGCGTCGCCCGGGTGGGCGACTGCGTCAGCGGCCGGCCCGGCGGCCGGTCGAACCCGAGTACGACGACGAGTACGAGGCGTACGAGGACGGTTACGACGAGGGGTACGCGGACGAGCCCGACGAGGAGCCGCCGCCGCCACCCCGCCGCCGCGTACCCGAGCGGGCCCGGCGGGCCCAGCCCGGCGCGGAGCCGCAACGGCCTCGACCGCCCGTCCGACGCGGACCGGAACCGCCGCGCCGACCGGTGGTGCGCCGCCGTCGGGAGGAGGACGAATGACGCTGGTCCCCGGCGACGACGCCGTCGGCGGCGCCCTGGAACGGGTGGGTTCCGCCGGCGGGCTCGCCGACGTGGTGGAGACCGTGCTCGACAAGGGCGTGGTGATCGACGCGCAGGTGAGCATCGGCGTCGTCGGCATCCCGCTGGTGGAGATCAATGCCCGGGTGGTGGTGGCGAGCATCGAGACCTACCTGCGGTTCGCCGAGGCGGTCGACCGGCTGGACATCGCACCGGACGAGGGCGAGGGGCTGTCCGGCCTGCTCGGTGGTGTCACCGGCGCCGTCCGGGACGTCACCGGCTCGGTCGGTGGTGTCGCCGGCAGTGTGCGCGACCTCGGAAGGAGTTGAGATGGCGGACGAGACGGGATTGTTCGTCTACGGGTTGGTGCCCGCCGACGTGGAGGCGACGCCCGACGCCGCCGGGGTCGGCGACCCGCCGGGCGAGGTGACGGTGGTCCGGCACGGGGACGTCGCTGCCCTGGTCAGCCCGGTGCGGCTGGACGCGACGCTCGGCCGGTCGGCGGACCTGCGGGCGTACCAGGACCTGCTGGACGGCACGGCGGCGGTGGCGCCGGTGCTTCCGGTGCGGTTCGGCACCGTGGTCACCGGCCCGGACGCGGTGCTCGACCTGCTCCGACCGCACCACGACCGTTTCGCCGCCGCGCTCGCCGAGTTCGAGGGCAGGGTGCAGTACGTCGTGCACGGGCGCTTCGACGAGCGGGCGTTGCTGCGCGGCATCCTCGACGAGAACCCGACGGCCGCCCGGCTCGCCGAGCAGGTACGCGGTCGGCCTGAGGCGGCCAGCCGTGAACCACGCATCCGGCTCGGCGAGATCATCAGCCAGGCGGTGGAGCTGCGCCGCGAGGCGGAGAACCGGCGGATGCTCGACGCCACTGCCGAGTTCGTGGTCTCCGCCCAACTGCGCCCGCCCAGCCACGAGATGGATGCGACCCATGCGGCCCTGCTGGTGGAGAGCGACCGCGAGGACGCCCTGGTGGACGCGCTGGAGGCGTACGCGCAGGATCGCCGGGGACTGCTGCGGTTGCGGCTGCTCGGACCGCTGGCCCCGTACGACTTCGTCGGCGCCCACCAGTTGGCGGGCTGACCGGTGGACCTGCTCTGGGCGCTGCTGACCCTGCCGTACGCGCCGGTACGCGGGCTGACCGCGGTGGTCGGGGTGGTCGCCCGCGAAGCCGAGTCGCGCCAGCGCAACCCGGTCAACGTCCGGCGCGAGCTGGAGGCGTTGGACGCCGCGGTGGCGGCGGGTGAGCTGAGCGCCGAGGAGCGCGACCGGGCCGAGCAGCGGGTGCTGGACCGGCTGACCGGGGACCGCAGCGGCGAGCGGCTTCGGCCGGGCCAGACCGGCGAGCGGCTTCGGCCGGGCCAGACCGGCGAGCGGCTTCGGCCGGGCCAGACCGGCGAGCGGCCTCGGCCGGGCCAGACCGGCGAGCGGCCTCGGCCGGGCCGGCGCGGGACGGCGGCCTCGCCCGGCCCGGCGCGGCGCGGCACGCGAGGGAGGAGTGCGCCATGACCGACGACGCCCGGACGCGACGGCGTGACCCGGCCGCCCAGGGTTACCCGGACGACGAGTACGTGGAGCCGGTGTCGGCGGCCGAGGCGGCGCGGGCCGCGCTGCGGCACCTGGTCGAGCTGACCGGCCGCGAACCGTCCGTCACCACCTCCCTGGAGGCCACCGAGGACGGCTGGCTCGTCGGGGTGGAGGTCGTGGAGGCGCACCGGATCCCCAACTCGACCGACCTGCTCGGTCTGTACGAGGTGGAGTTGGACATCGAGGGGAGCCTGCTCGGCTATCGCCGGGTGCGGCGCTACCAGCGTGGGAAGGGTGAGGTGGGCTGAGATGACCGCTGCGCAGCCGCCGGTGGTGCAGAACTCCGGCCAGGTCCTGCCCGCCGGCCACGAGCCCGCCAATCTGGGCGACATCCTCGAACGGGTGCTCGACCGGGGCATCGTCATCGCCGGCGACATCCGGGTCAGCCTGCTCGACATCGAACTGCTGACGCTGAAGCTGCGGCTGGTCATCGCGTCGGTCGACACCGCACGCCAGATCGGCATCGACTGGTGGGAGCACGACCCGTGGCTCAGCTCGCGTGCTCGTCCCCCGGTGGAGCCGGGGCCGCGTGACCCGGAGGAGGTCGACGCGCAGCGGCGGCCCCGACTGGAGGCCCGGGCGCGACGTCGCGACGCCGAACTGGAGGAGTGGGATGGTTGACGTGGCGACCGACCTGCCCGCCGCGACCACCGGCGCGTGGCTGCACGGCGTGGTGCGCGACGCCGACCCTGCGACGCTGGCGACGCTGGCGACGATCGCCGGCATCGACGGCGGTCCGGTCCGCGCGGTGTCCGCCGCCGGACTTGTCGCCGTGGTCAGCACCGCGCCGTTGGACGAGTACGGCGAGGAGCCACTACGCCGCAACCTGGAGGACCTGGTCTGGCTGGAGCGGGTGGCCAGAGCGCACCACGCGGTGGTCGAGGCGCTGGCGCGACGTGGGCCGGTGGTGCCGGCCCGGCTCGCCACCGTGCACACGGACGACGGGCGGGTGGCCGGCACTCTCGCCGCCCGCCGTGCCGAACTCGTCGCCGCTCTGGACCGGCTGACCGGGCGCGGCGAGTGGGGCGTCAAGGGCTTCCTGGTGCCGGGCGCGGCCACGGTCACCGCCGGGACGGCCGCGGCCGGTGGGGTGGGGACGGCGTACCTGCGGCGGCGACGTGCCCAGTTGACGGCCCGGGAGGAACGTCAGCAGTTGGCGAGTGCCGCTGCGGATGCGGTGCACAGCGCCCTGTGCGAGCTGGCCGTGGTGGGCCGTCGGCACGCGCCGCAGGACCGGCGACTGTCCGGGGTGCCCGCCCCGATGGTGCTCAACGGGGCGTACCTGGTCGACGTCGCCGCGCTGCCCCGCTTCAAGGAGCTGGTCGGCTCGTTGGGCCGTCGGCATCCGGGACTGGAGCTGGAGCTGACCGGGCCGTGGCCGGCGTACTCCTTCGTCGCGGACCGACCCGAGCCCGCGCTCACCGTGGGGCGTCCGGGGTGACCACCGCGCTCGCGCCGAGCAGCGCCGACGACCCGCTCGGGTACCGGCCGGTCGCCCTGGTGGACCTCCTCGACCGGGTCCTCGCCACCGGCGTGGTGATCAGCGGGGACATCACCCTGGCCATCGCCGACGTGGACCTGGTCCGGATCTCGCTGCGGGCGCTTGTCGCGTCGGTCGGCGCGCTGACCCAGCCGGAGGACGGTGGATGACCGGGCGGGACGAGGCGACGGAGTTGGCCGCCGCGCTGGGCTCGGAGTCGTGGCAGCCACCCCGGGTGACTCCGCTGGACCGCCGGATCGCCGTGGACCGGGACTCGGTCGAGCGTGGGCTGGCGAGCCTGGTCCTCACCGTCGTCGAGTTGCTGCGGCAGCTGATGGAGCGGCAGGCCCTACGCCGGGTGGACCTCGGTGACCTCACCGAGGAGCAGGTCGAGCGCATCGGGGTGACGCTGATGGCCCTGGAGGAGCAGATGGTCGGGCTGCGCGAACACTTCGGACTGGCCCCGGAGGACCTGAACCTGGACCTCGGGCCGCTCGGCCCGCTCCTGCCCACGGACTGACCCCGAGCCGGCCGGCGGCAACCCGGAAGGGCCGCCGCCGGCCGCCCGTATCAGGCCGGGACCCGGACGATGTCGTAGTCGGTGCTCGGCGTCGACTCCACGTCGAACCGGCCGTTGACCATGTACAACGCCGAGCCGAACAGGTCACCGGTGGCCGGTGACCGCAACAGCGGGCTGGTGATCTCGCGCTGCACCACTCCGGCGGTGTATCCGGCGTTCAGCCGGACCACCGCGACGACGTTGGTCAGGTTCCGGATCACGTGCAGGGTGCGCCCGCGCAGCACCAACCCGTCGGCCCGCTCCACCGAGTAACCGCCGAGGTCGAGGACGCGGCTGCCGCCGGTACGCGGGTCGACGCGCACGAGCTGACCGGTCAGCATCTGCGCGACCAGCAGATCGCCGTCCGGCAGCGCCACGATCCCGTTGTTGAACGCGTCCGCCGTCGCGCCCGGACCGCTGAGTGGCAGCACCCGGAAGGCGGTGGGGGTCGGCAGCCGACCACCCGGGCCCAGCGGCACCACGTACAGCACCGGCTGGGTGGAGTCGGTGAAGTAGACCGCCCGTTCGGTGATCACCAGGTCGTTGACCAGGCTGCTCGGCTCGCTGGTGAACTGGTAGTGGGCCAGTCGGGCGCCGGTGCGTGCGTCGTACACGCTGGCCCCACCGCCGGAGAAGTCGGCGGTCCAGAGCCGGCCCCGCGGGTCGATCTTGATGCCCGCCTTGGCGGTGCCCGGTGTGCCGGGAATCAGCACCGAGCCGCGCCCGGTGCGTAAGTCACCCCGCCACACGGCACCGTCCAGGACGGAGCCCACGTAGACGGTGGTGCCCCGACCGATCGTCAACCCTTCCGGGGTGAACCCGTTCGGCAACGCGATCCGAGAGGGAAACGACTTCGTCGGATGAGCAGTCGCCGGTGCGCCGACCGAGACCAGGGTGGCCGCCGCCACCAGGGGGACGAGGAGAAGAGAGAGCCGCTTGCGCAAGGAACACCACCTGACGTCGCAGTGGATGACTCCACTGAGGAATGTGACGTACTAGGAACGTCCTGGGCGCGGCGAAAGGTTGGTCTGGCTTGATCACTCCCGGTTGGCGGCGTACGCGGCCAGCCACGCCACCTGCGCCGGGTCCAGCGACGGGCGTACCCGGGCCCGCGCGGTCGCCACATGCGCGGCGGTGACCGTGGCCGCGGCGAGCGACTCCCGCATCGCGGCCAGCGCCGCCTCCCGGACCAGCGCCGCGCAGTCGGCGGCGGAGAAGCCGGTCAGCTCGTCGCCGAGGGTGGGCAGGTCGACGTCCGGTGCCAACGGCACCGGCCGGGACGCCGCCCGCAGGATCTCCGCGCGGGCCGGCCCGTCCGGCGGCGGCACGTAGACCAGCCGCTCCAACCGGCCCGGCCGCAGCAGCGCCGGGTCGACCAGGTCCGGTCGGTTCGTCGCGCCGACCACCACCACGTTGCGCAGCGTCTCCACCCCGTCCAACTCGGTGAGCAGGGCGGCGACCACCCGGTCCGTGGTGCCACCGTCGGTGGCCTGGCCGCGCACCGGTGCCAGCGCGTCCACCTCGTCCAGGAAGATCAGCGTGGGGGCCGCCTCCCGGGCCCGCCGGAACAGCTCCCGGACGGCGCGTTCGCTCTCACCGACCCACTTGGAGAGCAGTTCCGCGCCCTTGACCGACAGCACGTTGGCCCGCCCCGAGCCGGCCAGCGCGGTGACCAGGTACGTCTTGCCGCAGCCCGGCGGCCCGTAGAGCAGCACGCCGCGCGGCGGTTGCACCCCGAGCCGGGCGAAGGTGTCCGGGTAGGTCAACGGCCACAGCACCGACTCGGTCAACGTCTGCTTGACGTCGTCCAGGCCACCCACGTCGTCCAGGGTCACCGAGGCCAGATCCAGGGTGGACGCCGCCATCGTGGTCGGCCGGACCACCTCCCGGGCGGCGGTGAAGTCGGCCATCGACACCGTCGGCGTCTCGGCGGACTTCTGCCGCAGCGCCGCGCGTACCCCGGCCTCCCGAACCAGCGCGGCCAGGTCCGCCGCGACGAACCCGGGGGTACGCGCGGCGATCTCGTCCAGTCGGACGTCGTCGGCCAACGGCACCTGCCGGGTCAGCACGGTGAGCTGCTCGCGGCGCAGCGCCTGATCCGGCAGTGGGACGCTGATCCGCAGCGACAGCAGGTCCGGCGCCCGCAGGGCGGGGTCGACCGCCTCCGGACGCCCGGTGGTGCAGACCACGGCGACGCCGGCGCGAATGGTCTCCGCGAGCACCTGGCGGAACACCGTCGCCACCGGACCGGGCGCCTCCGCCGGTGCGAGCGCCTCCACGTCGGTGACCAGCAGCACCGCCGGTCCGCCGGCTCGGGCGGCCCTCGCCGCGACGCGCATCCGCTCGGCGGCGGCCTGATCGGCCAGCGCGGCCACCTCGGGTGCCCAGAGCGGGTGCACGCGGGCACCGACCCGGGCGGCCACCGCGCGGACCAGCGCCGACTTCCCGGATCCCGCCGGGCCGACGAGCAGAACGCCCAACGAGATGGTGGTGCCCAGCCGGCCCAACACCTCCCGGTGGTGAAAGCCGAGGTCGAGCAGCTCGGTCAGCTCCTCGGCCTGGGTCCGCAGCCCGGGCAGCTCGTCCACGTCGGGCGCGTCGTCCGCCGGGGCCGCCTCGGCGGTGGCGTGCGGCCGGGGCGGTGCGGTGTCGACCGGAACGGGCTCGCCGTGGGTGGTCGCGCCGTGCTCCCACCCGATCACCGTGTTCATGGTGACCAACGCGCCGGCCGCCGGCTCGACGGTGACCACGGTGAGCAGGGTGCTCGTCCAGGCGAACCCGACGGTGTTGGCCAGGCTGCGCCGCGCCGCCTCCACCAGGCTGCGGACCGACGCGTCCGGCAGCACGTCCTGCGGCAGCAGCGACACGTCGTCGCCGGCCGTGAGGACCTTGCCCAACAGGGCGAGTCGGAGCATCTCCGGGCTGACCGCCGCGACGACCCCCACCGGCCCGGCCAGGACGACCCGGCCCGCCGGGACCAACGGCACCGGGCTCACCCGCACCTGACCGCCGTCGCGCAGACCCAGGTTGCCCAGGGTCAGGTCGTCGGCGTACAGCAGGGCGGTGCTCGCGCCCGGCGCGGCCGCCGCCGCGATCCCGGCCGTCTCCCGGCGGCCGGCGAGCCGGACCGGGTCGCCGGGGCGCAGCCCCAGTGCGGTCAGCGCCTCCGGGTGCAGCCGCACGATGCCCCGTCGGGCGTCGAGCGCGGCCGGCCGCAGGCTCGCCGTCAGGGTCAGGTCGGGTTGCGCCACCGCCCGACCGTAGCCGCCGGCAGCCAACCCCGCCGGTCAGCGCCGCGGATCCAACTCGTCCAACAACGTCGGGTCGCGCCGGATCAGCTCGGCCAGCCGGGCCGCCGGGTCCGGGGTCAGCCCGTCCGGGCCGGGCGCCCAGGCGGGAACCGTCCGCCCGGAGAGCGGCCAGGACGGTGGGGGTTCCAGCGGCGCCGGCGGGGGAACCGGTCCGACCGTGACGCCGGGCCCGTCCCAGGAGACCCGCATCGGGTACGTCCGCCCGGCGTGCTCCACCTGCACGGTCACCGCCAGCCCGGGGTGGGCCCCGACGACCTGGCGGACCGCCTCGGCCACCTCCTCGACCGGTCCCCAGCCGGGCACGTCATCGGGGGTCTCCACACCGGCGTGCCGCGGGTCGTGCCGGCCCGTTCGGGCGTTGCGGGCGCCGAGCCCGGGTGGGCTCGACGGTACGGCGGTGTCGTCACGTTCGGTGGCCCGACGGCGTGACGCCTCCTCACGTCGGGCCAGCCGGGCCAGCGTCTCGTCCAGGTCGCCCCTCACCAGATCACCTCTTCCCGCCACGGCCGGAGCTGGTCGGCTCAGGCCCTTCTGTCTCGGGTAGCGCGGTCCAGCGCGCGGTCCAGGACGACCAGTAGGGCGTCCCGCACCGAGAGCCGGTCCCGGGCATCGAACTGCACCAGGGGAACATGATCGCCGATTGCCAACGCCCAGCGGATCTCGCCCAGTTCCAGGGCCAGCCGGCCGTCGAAGGCGTTGACCCCGACCACGAACGGCAGCCCGGCCCGTTCGAAGAAGTCGATGGCCGGGAAACAGTCGTCCAGCCGGGCGCTGTCCACCACCACCAGCGCGCCGAGCGCCCCCCGGGCGAGGTCGTCCCACATGAAGCCGAACCGGGTCTGCCCGGGGGTGCCGAACAGGTAGAGCTTCAGGCTCCGGTCGATCGTCACGCAGCCGAAGTCCATCGCCACCGTGGTGGTGGTCTTGGTGGACCGGGCGCCCGGGTCGTCCACGCCGATCCCGGCGCTGGTCATCTCGGCCTCGGTGGTCAGCGGCGCGATCTCGGAGATCGCGCCCACGGTGGTGGTCTTGCCCACCCCGAACCCACCGGCGACCAGGATCTTGACCGGGATCGGCGGCGCGGCCGGTTTGCCGACCGGAGGCGGCACCGACGCGGTGCCCGACGAGGGCCGGTACGGCGGCGGGGCGGTCGGTGGTGGTCCGGCCCGCCCGACGATCGGCCCGGTGCCCGGGGACACGCCGTAGCGGGCGGCGGCGCTGTTCGCGGCGGCCCCGCCGAGCGGGGCGACCGGCCATTCAGGAGATCGCACGGAGTCCATCAATCACTCGCAGGATGAGGTCGGGATCGACAGCGTCGTCGGTGTCGGTGACGTGCACGTCCAGGTGCCCGGCGGCCCTCAGGTCGCCGACCAGGACCCGGGTCACGCCGAAATGCAGTCGGGCGCGGGCCGAGATCTCCGCCACCGAGATCGGCTCGGCGCAGAGCGCGATGATCGTCTGAAGTTCCGGTGCCAGCAGGGCGCCGGGTGGCCCCGCCCACCAGCCGCTGTCCGTGCGGGCGGTCACCTGGGTCTCCAACCCGATCGCCGGGTCCGCACCCGCCACCCGCCCGGAGGTGAGCACGAACGGGCGGGGACCGGCCGGCTGGTCCCCGCCCGGCTCCGGCTCGGGCAGCGCCGACGTCGCCGCCGCGCCGTCCCCGGTCGGGGGCGACGTACGCAGGTACGGGCGGATCCGTACTCGGGGATCCGGATCCGGGTCCTCGCCGGCGACGTCGGAGGTCACTGCTGAACGGCGTTCTTCAACTCGACGATCAGCCGCGGGGTCAGGGCGCCACCGGCCCGCCCGGCGAAGAGCGTCATCTCGTACGCGACGGTGCCCAGGTTCGCCGACCGGTCGGCGACCACCCCGAGCACGGAACCGCTGCTGATCGCACTGATCAGCAGGTAACCGTCGGCCATGTCGACGATCACCCGGTTGAGGCCGCCGAGCGCGTACCAACTGGCCGCCCCGCCGGCGAGGCTCGTCATCCCGGACACGACGGCGGCCAGTCGTTCCGCGTTGGACCGGTCCTTGATCGCCGACATGGCCATCAACAGGCCGTCCGAGGAGACCGCGATCGCCTCCAGGACGCCGGCCGTGCTGGAGGTGAAGGAGTCCAGCAGCCAGTTGAACGTACGGGCCTCCGGGCTGAGGTCCCCCGGGGTGCTGGGCTGACTCTGGTCGACGTTCTCGTGCAGGAAGGGGCTGGTCACCGTGATGATCCTTCTTCGTTGCGGTGGTCGGGGCTGACTTCGAGGAGAGCGCGGGCGACGCCCGCCTCGAACTCGGTGATGAGGTCACGGACTTCGGCCGGGTCACCGAGGTGGGTGCTGGGCGGCTGGCAGGCCGGGATGGCGGTGAGGTTCGCCCCCGGCACCCGTCGGCTCAACCGGGGCCGCCCCGGGCCGGCGTCGGCAGAGCCGCCGGCAGTCGGCACCGCGGGGCCGGTGCCGCCCGGTGTGCTCGGCAGGTCGACGGTCACCTCCGGGTGACCCACGGCCGTCCCGACCCCGGCCGACGAGCCGGCGAGGCCCGGTGCCACGTGCAGTTCGGCCCGACGTACACCGGCCTGGAATGCCTCGACCAGGGCGCGCGCGGCGGCGGGGTCCGCGCCGGTGGCGTCCACCGGCCGGGTCGGTGCGGCGGTGGCGTGCAGGCTGGCCCCGGGCACCCGCTGCCGGACCCGTGGCCCGGTCGGCTTGCCCGACGGTTCCGGCTCCTGGGCCTCGGGAGCGGTCTGCTCGGGCTGACCCCGACCGAACGCGTTCCAGGACGGGCCGGTGTCCAGGCTGCGGGTGGCCCGGCTGAGCAGGTCCGAGTCGAAGCGGGCCGGTGCGGCGACGACCGCCGTGCGGGGCGGCGCGGCGGGCTCCGGGTCGAGTGTCACCGTCGTACGCCGGTCTCGTGCCGGCACCGCGGCCCGTGCCACGGCCGCCCCGGGGCGCTCGACGCGACGCAGCACCAGTGACGTCGACGGGATCTCCAGGTGTGCGGTCACGCCCCCGCCGCCGGTGGCGGCCAGGCCGACCTGCCAGCCGTGCCGGCGGGCCAACCGGCCCACGACGAAGAGACCGAGCACCTCGGTGGGGGCCAGGTCGAGCCGTTCCCGGCGGGTGAACCGGGCGTTCTCCTCAGCCAGCCGTTGCTCACTCATGCCGATGCCGTGGTCCACCACGGTGAGTCGCGCGCCCAGGCCGGACGACTCGGCGGCCACCAGCACCCGGGTGTGCGGCGGGGAGAAGACGGTGGCGTTCTCCATCAGCTCGGCCAGCGCCAGGACGAGGTCACCGACCACCGCTGGCGCGGCCGAGATGCCCGTCGGCACCTGCACCTCCACCCGGGTGTAGTCCTCGATCTCGCCGAGTGCCAGCCGGACCACGTCGGCCAGTGGCACCGGTGCGGTGTGCGCGTCGGCCCCGGCCGAGCCGGAGAGCACCACGAGACTGCCCGCGTTGCGCCGCAGCCGGCTGGAGATGTGGTCGAGTCGGTACAGGTGCTCCAGGCGGCCCGGGTCGGCCTCCTGCTGCTCCAGCCGGTCGATCAACGCGATCTGCCGGCCCACCAGGTTCTGCGTACGCCGCCCGACGTGGCCGAACATCTGTGCCACGTTGCGCCGCCCGGCGACCTGCCGCTCGACCAGCTGCGCGGCGGTGTTCTGTACCCGGTCGAAGGCCCGGGCCAGGTCGCCGATCTCGTCGTTGGCCCGGATGTCGACCGGCTCCAGCCGGACCGCCTGGGGGCTCTCCGTCTCGTCGTCGGTGACCCGGACCAGCTCGGCCTCGGCGACCCGGGCGACCCGGTCGGCCGAGCGGGTGAGCCGGGTCAGCGGTCGGGCCACCGTCCGCGCGACCGCCACGCTGAGCAGCACCACCAGCGTCAGGATCAGCGCCGCCGCGGCACCGACCAGGTACGCGGCCGTCAGCGCCCGCCGCTGCTCGGCGGTCACCTCGGCGAGCACGTCGGCGACCAGCTTCTTCTCCACGAACTGACCGAGCCGGATCATCGTGCGGACGGCCGGGAAGAGCGCCTCCAGCGTCACGTCGTGGACCGCGGCGGCCGGGTCCCGGGCGCTCCTGACCAGGAAGTCGGGCTTGGTACGGGCGGCCACCGCGGCGTCGTTGAGCTGGGCCACCGTGAGCTGCTCGGGTGTGATCAGGCTGCGGAAACGCGAGTTGTCGACCATGAGCGCGGCGATGCACGCCACGTATCCGGCGGTGGTGTCCGGGGTGCCGACCGCCTTCACCAGCAGGCTCAGGGTGGCGCAGGTCGCCAGGCCCTCGTCGGCGCGGAGCAGCCCGTCGAGGGCGAGCACCTGACGGCCCGGCAACGTGTCGGTGTCCACCCCGACCACCAGCCGCAGCGACTCGATGATCCCCTTGTCGACCGGGCCGAACGCGTCCATCACCTGACCCGGGTTGGCGGCCCTGGCCAGCACGGCCGTCCGCAGGTCGACGAGGCTGGACACGCCGTCGAGGGCGTGGTCGACCTGGTCGGTCAACGCGTCGCTGCGCGCCGCCCGCAGGTCGGCCACCCGGTCGTCCACGTCGGCGGACTTGCGGACCAGCTCGCTCCGTTCGACCTGGCCGAGCAGGAAGCCGACGGAGAGGATGCGTTCCTGCTGGAGGTCCTGGACCAGGCTGCCGACCCGGCTGGCGAGTCGGACCCGTTCGGCGGTGTCGCCGGCCCGCTGTGCCGCGGCGACCCGGTCGAGCATCACCGGCACGGCGAGGCCGATCATGCTGAGCAGCGGGATCACCACGAGCATCGCCAGCTTGCCGCGGATCCGGAGCCTACCGAGCAGCATCGAAGGCTCCCCACTGCGCGGTCTCCGGTTCGCGGGCCGCGCCGGCGGGTTGCAGCGCACGCGGCTCGTCGACCGGCGGCTGCCAGGGGTCGCGGTGCAGCGGGGTGTCGGGGCTCTCCGCGTGGGTGGCGGCCTGGGCGGCCCGACGCCGCGACCGGCGGCCGGCGGCGATCAGCAGCGCGGCGAGGCAGCCCAGCAACAGGACGGCGACGAGCGCCGCTCCGGCGGTCAGCCAGCGGTCCCGGTCGAGCCGATCGATGCGCTCCTTCAGCAGAGCGTCCAGCTCGGCGAGAATGACCGGCTGGAGCTGGCGGGCCGAGCGGTGCGCGTTGAGCGCGGCGGCACCCAACTGGGCCGGGTCCACGGTGCCGGTCTCCCGGCCCGGCGCGGAGTACGCGGCGAGCGCCTCCACCGAGCGTTGGTAGGTGTCCAGCGGGGTCAGCACGTTGGCGCCCAGGTCGGTGCTCTCCGAACCGTCCACGGCCGAGCGCAGGTTGTCGACGAGGTCGGCGGCGGGGGCCAGTGCGGTCACCCGCAGACCGGTCAGCTCCATCAGGCCGCGAGGCCGCTCGGCGGCCGGCCGGCGGGAGACCAGCACGCCCAGGTCGCGAAGCCGGCCGGCGGCCACCATCGCCTCGGGCAGTTCCTGACCGACGCTGTCCTGGAGGAAGAAGGAGTCGGCCTCGGGGTCGCGGACCAGCCCGGAGCTTTCCCGGACCTTCCGGTGCAGGGCGAGCAGCAGGTCGGAGACCTCGCCGTACGCCGTGTAGGCGGCCTCCGGGTCGGCGGCGGCACGGCCGCGCAACGCCTCCAGCTTGGCCCGTACGCCGGCCCAGCGTTCCTGACTGAGCAGTTCACCGCCGATCCGGGCGTCCACGGCGGCGGCGTTCTCGACCGCTCGGTTCAACGCCTCCCGTGCGGCGGGACGCCCGTCCACCGCGGCGGACTGGGCCTCGACGAGAGCGTCGGTGACGGTGGCCAGAGCGGTGAGGTACTGCACGCCGAGCCGTTCCCGGGCGGCGAGGTCCCGGTCGTCGGTGATCTGCCGCCAGTTCGACGTGACGAGCAGGCCCAACGGTGCCAGCAGCGCTCCGATGAGCAGCAGGGGCAGCAGTCGGCCCAGCATGGACGGCCGTCGACGGGCCCGCGGCGCGGGGACTGTCATGTGTGTCTCCTCCGGCGTGGGGCGCGGATCGGCGCGGCGTCGGGTGGACCGACAAGTCCCGTGCACCGGACCGGAAAACTAATCGAACCCCCGGCTGGTCAGACCGCACTCGACGAGTCAGGTTCGCGTCAGTTCGAGTCATGTCACCATTTGTCCGCGTTACCGGCACGCTCTGTGTCAGCTGTGGGTGTGACATGGAGGGATCGAGGTGGATATCCGCGGAAGATCGGAATTCACGGGATCCGAAGTCAACTCACTGGGCCGCGTCGGACGCTGCGCGCTCGCACCACACTCCGCACCGATCGGAGCAACCGGACGGACGTACGGCGGATCTCAGCCAACGCTCAGGCTGCGGCCCGTACCGTGTGCCGCATGACATCGCCGTCGCCGGCCGCGTGGTTCCGGCGTGCCCTGCCCACCCGCCGCCGCGCGACCGCCGCCGCGGTGGTCGTCGTGCTGTTGGCCGCCGCCGTGACCTGGGCGGTGTGGCCACAGGGACCGGGCGTACGCACCGAGAGCGCGATGCTCACCGTCCGCTCCGGACCATCCGGGGACCAGCCGGTGGACCTGGACACCACCCTCTACCTGCCGGACGACGCCTCGTCGACCCGGAAGGTGCCGGCGGTGCTGCTGGCGCACGGGTTCGGCGGCACCAAGGAGTCGGTGCGTTCCGACGCGGAGGAGTTCGCCGGGCGCGGTTACGCGGTGCTCACCTGGACCGCGCGGGGTTTCGGCCGCAGCGGCGGTGAGATCCACCTCGACAACCCGGACTACGAGGTACGCGACGCGGAGCGGCTGCTGGACTGGCTGGCCGCCCGGCCGGAGGTGCGCACCGACGCCGCCGGCGACCCGAAGGTCGGCGTGGTCGGCGGCTCGTACGGCGGTGGGTTGGCGTTGCTGCTGGCCGCCCAGGACCGTCGGGTCGACGCGATCGTCCCCATGATCACCTGGAATGACCTGTCCCGCGCGTTCCTGCCGGAGAGCACCGGCGCGGCGCCGACCGAGGGCGTGTTCAAGAAGGGCTGGGCCGGCCTCTTCTTCGGCGGGGGCGGCAACGTGGGCTCCGGCCCGGCCGGGCTCTCCGGTGCGACCGCCGCCCAGCCGCAGGGCGCCCCGGCGTCGGCCGGCCCACCCAGCCCCGGGCCGGCCGCCGGCCCCGGCACCGGGCCCGGTGGCGCCCCGGCCGGTGCCGCCGACCCGTCCTGCGGTCGGTTCGCCGCCGACGTCTGCGCCGCGTACCTCCGGATCGCCACCACCGGCCGAGCCGACCAGGCCGCCGTGGACCTGCTGCGCCGCTCCAGCCCGGCGGGTGTGCTGGACCGGATCAAGGCACCCACCCTGCTGGTGCAGGGCGAGGCGGACACCCTCTTCCCGCTCGGTGAGGCGGACGCGAACGCGCGCGGCATCGCCGCCGCCGGCACCCCGGTCCGGGTCGCCTGGTTCACCGGCGGGCACGACGGCGGCAGCGGGCCCCGCTCGGACTCCGACCGGGTGAAGTTCCTGACCGTCCAGTGGCTCGACCACTACGTCAAGGGCGAGGGGGACGCGCCCGGCGACGACTTCACCTGGTCGCGGATCGCCGGCTTCGACGCGCTCGACCGAGGTCTGGTCGCCACCGGCTTCCGCCGCGCCGACTACCCCGGCCTGGCCGGCAACGGCCGCCGGGAGGTGGCGGTCGCGGGCCCGGTCCAGCCGATCGCGAACCCGCCGAACGGCAATCCCGCCGCCATCTCCTCGATTCCGTTCGCCGGCGGACTGGCCTCGCTGCTGGACGGCGTGGCCGGCGATGTGCCCGGCCAGCACGCCCAGTTCGAGTCGACGCCGCTGACCGAGGCGGTCGACGTGGCCGGCACGCCCACCGTCACGCTGCGGGCCGCGTCGCCGACCGGTACGGCGGTGCTCTTCGTCAAGCTCTACGACGTCGACAAGGACGGCGCGGCCACCCTGCCGAACGGCCTGGTCGCCCCGATCCGGCTCACCGGTCTGCCGCAGCGGGTGCAGGACGCCCGCCCGGTCACCGTGACGCTGCCCGGGATCGTCCGACGGGTGGAGGCCGGGCACCGGCTGCGGCTGGTGGTGGCCACCTCCGACCAGGCGTACACCACCCCCGCCGAACCGACCGTCTACACGGTCGCGGCGGACGGCGCGGTCAGCCTGCCCACGGTCAGCGGCGAGCCGATCCCCACCGCGGCGACGGTCTGGCGTTGGGTGCTCGCCGGCCTGCTCGCCGCGATCGTGATCGGGCTCGTCGTGGTCGTCGCCCTGGTCCGCCGCCGGCACCGCCGCCAGGACCGGTCGGTGCATCCGGAGTACGCGGACACCCCGCTGGCCGTGCGCGCGCTGCGCAAGGAGTACGCGGACGGCTTCGTCGCCGTGTCGAACGTGGACTTCGAGGTGCACCCGGGTCAGGTCGTGGGTCTGCTCGGGCCGAACGGTGCCGGCAAGACCACCACCCTGCGGGTGCTGATGGGGCTGACCCAGCCGACCGCCGGGGAGATCTACGTCTTCGGTCGTCGGCTGGTGCCCGGCTCGCCGGTGCTGTCCCGGATCGGGGCGCTGGTGGAGGGGCCGGGCTTCCTGCCGCACCTGTCGGGTCTGGACAACCTGAAGGCGTACTGGCGGGCAACCGGGCGGCCGTGGGAGGACGCACACTTCGACGCGGCACTGGAGATCGCCGGGCTGGGTGACTCCGTGCACCGGAAGATCAAGAACTACAGCCACGGCATGCGCCAGCGCCTGGCCATCGCCCAGGCCATGCTCGGCCTCCCCGAACTGCTGGTGTTGGACGAGCCGACCGACGGGCTCGACCCGCCGCAGATCGCCGAGATGCGCCGGGTGCTCCAGCGGTACGCCACGGACGGGAGGGCGGTGCTGGTCTCCAGTCACCTGCTGGCCGAGGTGGAGCAGACCTGTACGCACGCGGTGGTGGTGAACAAGGGTCGGATCGTGGCGTCCGGGCCGGTGGAGGAGATCGTGGGCGAGTCGCCGAGTGTGCTCTTCGACGTCACCGACCCGGTGGCGGCGCGGGCGGTGCTGGACCGGCTGCACGGGGTCCGCGTGCTGCCGGAGAGCGACGGCCAACTGGTGGTCGACACCAACGGCACGGCCCGCAGCGAGGTGGTGGCGGAGCTGGTGCGCGCCGGCATCGGGGTGGACCGGGTGGTGCCCCGGCGACGCCTGGAAGACGCGTTCCTCGCCCTGGTGGGCGACAACTCTCGGGGAAGCGGTGACCGGTGATGGTTGTTACTGACGCGGGTGAGGCCCGTGGCTACCGGCCGTCGGCCACCATGCCGTTCATGGCGGAGTTCCGTCGGCAGGCGTCCCGGCGACGGACCCAGTTGGCGCTCGGGTTCATGGTGCTGCTGCCGCTGATCATCCTGATCGCGTTCCAGTTCAACTCAGGTGGCGACGACGACAACGGCAACAACGAGTTCGCCAGCCTGGTCGACCTGGCCACGTCCGGCGGGCTGAACTTCACCCTGTTCGCCATCTTCGTGTCGGCGTCGTTCCTGCTGGTGGTGGTCGTCGCGCTGTTCTGTGGCGACACGGTGGCCAGCGAGGCGAGCTGGGGCAGCCTGCGCTACCTGCTGGCGATCCCGGTGCCGCGGGCCCGGTTGTTGACGGTGAAGCTGGTGGTCGCGCTCGCGTACTCGGGACTGGCCCTGCTGCTGTTGGCCGGCACCGCCCTGCTGGCCGGCACCCTGCGCTACGGCTGGTCACCGCTGCGCAGCACGGTCGCCGCCGAGCTGGAACCCACCGAGGGGCTGCTGCGGCTGCTGGCCGTACTGGGCTATCTGGCGGTCGTACTCCTGGTGGTGGCCGGGCTGGCGTTCCTGCTGTCGGTGACCACGGACGCGGCGCTGGGCGCGGTGGGCGGGGCGGTTCTGCTCTGGATCCTGTCCAGCATCCTGGACCAGATCACCGCCCTGGGCGGACTGCGGGACTTCCTGCCCACCCATTTCAGCACCGCCTGGCTGGGGTTGCTCTCGACTCCGGTGCAGACCGACGACGTGGTGCGCGGGTGCATCTCGGCGATCAGCTACGCGACGCTGTTCTGGGGGCTGGCGTTCTGGCGCTTCACCCGCAAGGACATCACGTCGTAGCGGGATGGCTCACAGCCGGCTGTCCGGCGGGCTCACCGAGGACGGCACCGCGCTCGGCGCCGGCGGCGGGGCCGGCCGGGACGGCACCGGCGTGGACGGGTCGGCCTTCTTCCAGGCGCTGACGCCGATTCGGCCGGTGTTGCCCAGGTCGATCGGCCCGTCCGGGTCCACCTCCTCGGCGGGCTGCCCGGCAGCCGGTGCCACGGTCAGGAACTCCCCGTTGGTGGCCACCACCGTCGAGTCCGTGACCAGGTTGCGCCAGAGCACCACGGCGGTGGCCCGTTCCCCGGGGTCGAGGGTGACCTGCCGGGGTGGCTGGTCGAAGCCCGAGGTGATCTCCTTGGCGCCGTTGACCACCCGCAACATGATCGGCTCGTGCTGCTCGTCGAACACGTGCAGCACCGGGTACCCGTTGAGCCGGTAGGGGCGGTCGCCGCAGTTGACCAGCTCCACTCCGAGGGCGCGCAGGCCCATGGCGGCGTCCCCGCCGGTCGACCGGATCCGAACGCCGCTGGCCGGGCAGCCGGCCAGCGGACCGCTGCTCGCTGACTGGCTCGGCGCGGTCGGCGGCCGGCTGGGAGGGTCCCCGCCCTGGCCGCGATGGTCGCCGGGAGTGCAGCCGCCGAGCGTGAGAGCCATCGCGACCGCCGCGCTGATGCGCCGCCGTGCCGCCGTGTCGCGGGAGACCATTCGTTGATCCTGGCCCACGTGGGTGTGCCGCCGCCGCCCGGCCCCGACAGTCGGGTGCCGTGTCAGGCTGCCCCACAGCTGGGCCGGCTGCACCGTCCCCGCCGGATTGCCTCCCGGGACGGGGGGCTCCTTGTCTTGGGCCCTTGTAGCTGACTCGTTTACGACATCGCTAGCCATGCCGGCGCATCGTGGTCTGGCGATCCTCCGCCGTGTCGGTCACGGCGCTCGATCTCGCACCTGCCCCGCCGAGTGAGGTCGCATGACCGCGAGGCACCTCATCAGGGGGTGAGGGCTCCTGTCTGCGCGTGCCTGGGGCAGTTCGACAGGCGGCACCCACAGTATGGGAGCGCGCCCACGGCGGGTCGACCTGCTGGAATTTGAACGTTTCGGCAGCTCAGGGGCTCAGGCGGCGCGCCTGCGGCGCTGCGGTTGCTCGACGCTGGCCGTGGACACCGGTACATTCCGACCGGGGACCTTCCCACTGGCAAGGAATTTATAACCTTCGATAGTTTCATGCCTCACATTGAAGGAATCAGATCCCTTCGATGGAGGTTCCAATGGATGTTTCTCGGCTCGGCGGGCCGGCCCTGTCCCTGTTTCGCATCGTGGTCGGCCTGCTGTTCACGTTGCACGGCCTGACCTCGGTCTTCGGGTTGTTCGGCGGCAACCCGATGACCGGTGCCGCGATACCAATCGGCACCTGGCCAGGCTGGTGGGCCGCGCTGATCCAGTTGGTCTGCGGCGCCCTGGTGCTGGCCGGGCTCTTCACCCGACCCGCCGCTCTGCTCGCATCTGGCTCGATGGCGTACGCCTACTTCGTGGTGCACCAGCCGGATGATCTGCTACCGCTGCACAACGGTGGTGAGCTGTCCGCTCTCTTCTGCTGGTCGTTCCTGCTGGTCGCGACCCTCGGCCCGGGTTCCTGGGCGCTCGACACGCTGCTCGCCCGTCGCCGCGACGTTCGACCCGCGCCAGCGGCGCCGGTGGCCGAGTCCAGCTCGATGGTCGTCTGACCCCACCCGGCACCGTGCTGATGTCGTAAACGATTCAGCTCCGTAGCGGGGCGGGTGGCAGGTTCCCCCGCCCCGCGCGAGAGCCGGGACGACCAAGCGGGAAGGTCAGGCCGAGGTGCGCGTACCGAGCACCGCGTCCAGGAGGCCGGGGTAGAGGCGGTCCAGCTCGTCGCGGCGGAGTCGAACCAGTCGGCTCGTGCCGGCGGCGCGGGTCCGGGTCAGGCCCGCCTCGCGCAGCACCCTGAGATGGTGGCTGCGGGTCGCCTTGGAGACGCCGAAGTCGAAGCTGCCGCAGGCGGACTCGCCGCCCTCGGCGAGCGTCCGGACGATCTGTAGCCGCACGTCGTCGGCGAGCGCGGCCAGCACGCTGGTGACCGGTACGGCGGTCAGGTCGGGTTCGTGCAGCTCCATGTGACCAGTGTAACCCTTGTTCGACAATAATCGAACAACACCCTATGGTCGGTGTCGTTGGTTCGACGATACTCGAACATTGGAGTTGCCGATGCGATCCCGCGCCGCCGCTTACCCACTGCTCGCCGTGCTCGGCTGGGGCGTGATGTTCCCGGTGCTGGCCAGCGCGCTGAACCGGGTCGATCCGCTCAACCTGACCACCGCGCGCTACCTGCTGGCCGCCGTCGTCCTGGTCGCCATCCTGCTGCTGCGCGAGGGCACTGCGGCACTGCGGCACGGGAGCCGGGCGGTCGAGGTGGTGGTGCTCGGCGTGGTCGGCTTCGCGGGCTTCAACCTGCTCACCAACCTGGCGCTCGAACACGCCGCCCCGCAGCAGATCTCCCTCTTCGTGGCCACCACGCCGGTGATCACCCAACTCGTCCGCTGGGCGCGGGACGGCGTACGCCCGAAGCCGCTCCTGCTTGCCCTCTCCCTGGTGGCGCTCATCGGGGTCGGCCTGGTGATCACGCGTGGGAGCCTGGCCGGGCTCGGCCAGTTCGGCCTCGGCGGGCTGATGATGATCGGCGCGGTGCTGGGCTGGGGCATCTACACCCACGGCGCCAGCCGGTTCGGCGAGTGGTCGCCACTGCGCTTCACCACGCTGACCGCGCTCTCCGGCACGGCCGCCATGCTCGCCCTGAGCATCGGCGCCGACGCCGTCGGCTGGCAGCACGCGCCAGGCGCCGACGACCTCGTGGCGGTCACCCCGCAGTTGGCGTACGCCGTGCTGGTGGGTGCGGTCGTCGCGGTCCTGGCCTGGAACACCGGCGTGCAGCGACTCGGCGCCGCCAACGCCGCGCTGTTCATGAACCTGGTCCCGGTGACCACCTTCGCCGTGCAGATCGCCCGCGGTTACCGGCCGGTCGGGGTCGAGCTCGCCGGGGCGGCACTCACCATCGCCGCCCTGATCGCCGCCAACCTGGCGACCCGCGCCCGCACCGCCCCCGGCTACCAGGCGACAGCCGTCGCCGACCCGGTGGCGGTAGTCGACCCGGTCGCCGTGGTGGGCCGTTAGCTAGGCCGGCCGGGTCAGTTCGACGGCGACCAGATTGGCGGGGTGGTTGAGCACGACCCGGTAGGCGCCGAGCTGGCCCTCCTCCCGCTCGGGCTGCGCAGCCTTGCCGGCGGTGACCCGGCGGTCCAGCCAAGCGTCCAAGCCGTCGCGGTCCCTGCCGGCGGGGAGAGCCCCGAGAGCGCAGTCGTCGATGAACTGCCGCCCCTCGCCGGTGAGCGGTCGATCGCCCGGACCGCTGGCCCCGCAGTACACCCCGCGCAGCCGCTTCTCCTTGTCGATGAACAGCGTCACCTGCCGGGTGCCGCTGGCCGGGTCGCCGGCCACCCCACTGTGCTGGGTGGCGGAGCCGAAGTACGGATTGCTGTAGAGCCGCAGCTTCCACCGCGCTGCCAACCGTTGCAGCAACACCTGTGGGTCGACTCCGGGCATCGCGGTGTCGCCGTTGTCGAAGGGCGAGCGAGCGGGCGCGGGGTTGGCGCCGTCGAGGGAAGCGCCGGGCACCGCGGAAGCCCCTGCCGGAACGCCCGTCTCCGGCCCGACCGCGCCCGGGGTGCCGGGGGCGGTCGCGGCGCTCGGTGTGCTCCGGGCCGCGTCCCGCTCCACCTGCGAATCGTCGGCCTGCCGAGTGACGGCGACCACCACGATGACGACCAGGGCCGCGACGGCGAGCAGGAGGGCCAGCCACCACAGTGATCGCCGATGTCGCTGCTGCTCGGGAGAGTCGGTCGAAGGCTGGCCGGTGGCCTGGTCGATGGTCATGCGGTTGCCACCATGCTCGATCCCCGTTTCATCCGCCCCGCCGAGCCGTCGGGGAGTGCTCGATGTCTACCACGCGACATCGACACACTCAAGTCTGTCGCGGCTACCTCCGGTAAGGCTAGCGTGACCCAAGGTCTCGTCCTTACCTACACGGGGGTGTTAACAGGTGCGACTACGTCTGCATGCGGTTTTTGCCGCGCTCGTCCTGATGGCGAGCGCGGGCGCTGTGGTCCAGGCCAGTCCGGCCCAAGCGGCGGTCAACTGCAACGGTTGGAAGTGCGACGGCCGTTGGCCCGGCGAGGAGGGTTGCCGAGCCGATCAGGTCGCGGTCAAGCAGATCGGGATGGACCGACTCGGCGGTGGCCGGGCGACCATCTACCGGTCCCGGGCCTGTGGGGCCGCCTGGGCCGACTTCGACTTCACCACGGCGCCGAACTATTCCTGGCTCTTCCTGTACCTCTGGGCGCAGCCCGCCTACGGAGGAAAGGGCAGGATCATCCGTAACGGCTCCGGTCAGCACTCCACACTCGTCTCCGGCACCACCAAGACGTACCGAACGGTCCTGGTCAGCTGGGACAACTCGGTGAAGCTGTGTTTCGGCGACGGCTACCAGATTCCCGGCCAGGAGTACGACCCGGACCCGGACTCGACCGGTAACGGGCCGTCGGGAGCGTGTTCCACATGGCAGTGAACATGTCGATCCTGCGATCTCGCCGCCGTCCGGAGGGGAACCCCATGCACGCCGCCCGCCTGCGGGCCGTCCTGGCAACCGTGGTGCTCACCTCGACTGTGACCATTGCGCCCCAGGCCGCGTCCGCCGTCCCCACCCCGTCGACCGACACCGGCCGGCAGGCCGCCGTCACCGACCCCGCCCGCGTTCTCGGCGACGACTGGAAGTCGTCCTCCGACGTCCTGGTCACCGGATCGGGCGACACCGACGGTTTCCACCTCTACATCGCCCGGGAGAAGGACGCCTTCGCCTGGTCGCGGCTGGCCACCCTGACCGGCGGGCGGACCGAGGCCGGCGCCTGGACCGGCTACGTCTGCCTGACCGGCTCCGGCCGGTACGCCGCCGTGGTCTACGCGCCGGTCATGGCCACCAACAAGCCGGCTCTGGTGAGCGCCGGTGCGCTCGCGGCCGTCGTCGACGTCCGCACCGGTGCCGCTCGAAAGATTGCCGACGACGTCCAACTCGCCTACTTCAACCCGGGCTGCGGACCGGACGACCGGATCCTGCTGACCCGAGCCATCGGCTTGGACCAGCAGCAGACCGACCTGTTGACGGTCGACGCAGCCGCCAGCAAGGTCGTGAGCACCCGGCGGGTCAAGGCGCAGCTCACCAATCCGGCCCCCGGGCCGGACGGCGACTACGGCGTGATCCGTGGCGAGGTCGTCCGCGTCGCCCAGAACGGCCGGCCGACTGTCGTCGCGCGGCCGGGCGGCCAGCCCTACGGCCTGCGGGCCACGGCCGACGCCGCCCTCGACGTGGTGACGCTCAAGTCGGAGGGCGGTGTCGAGCGATCGGCCGCCTACCGGCATCGGGCCGGCCGAACGACGCACCTCGGGACCTCGCCCGGGAAGCGGCTCGAACTCTTCGGCCTGTCCGAGGGGCGCAACGCGCTGGTCGGGGACGTGACCGGGATCGCCACCGGTGCCGCCCGCGACCTGCGTCTGCTGCGCAGCAGTCGGCCGGCCCGTGCCGTTTCACAGCAGGGGCACCTCGTCGTGCAGGGGTTGTCGGTCGAGCAGACGCGGGAGCGGATGGCGGGCCGGAAGGCGGCGGCCGGTGTTCTGCGGGTCTCGGTCGAGTCGCCCGTCAGCGGCAAGACCCAGTCCGGCACGGTGCGATCAGAGCGCCGGGCCCCCGCCGACGTGGCCCGGCCGACCTTCACCGGCCCGATGGCCGCCGCACTGGACGACCTGCCGCCGATCACCGACCCGGGCCAGCCGAAGTGCGTGATCGGTCGTAACGAGCTGTCCACCCAGGTTCTCCAGCCCAGCGCCAACCAGGTCGAGTGGGCAGTCGACCAGGCGGCCAACGGTGTGCTGTTGAACGATCGGAGCACTCCGGGCGCCGGCGAGCCCTACAAGCCGCAGGTGATGTTCAAGAAGCCGACGAACGCCCCGAACGTGCCGGCGCAGCTGATGCTGGCGATCCTCGCGCAGGAGACCAACCTGGCCCAGGCGTCGTGGCACGCCGTGCCCGGCGACGCGGGTAACCCGCTGATCTCGGACTACTACGGTCACCGGGCACACGAGGAGGACATCCGCATCATCGACTACTCGTCGGCGGACTGCGGTTACGGCATCTCCCAGGTGACCGACGGCATGGCCCGGGGCCAGACCACCTACAACTATTACCAGCAACAGGCCATCGCGATGGACTACCAGGCCAACATCGCCGCCGGCATGGCGATCCTCCAGGCGAAGTGGCTGGAGGTGGCGCGGACCGGATCCATGGTCAACAACGGCAACCCGGCCTTCATCGAGAACTGGTACCTGGCCGTGTGGGGCTACAACTCGGGCGTCTACCAGAACACCGGCGGTCCATACGGCGTCGGCTGGTTCAACAACCCGGCCAACCCGCAGTACAAGGCGACCCGCGACCCGTTCCTCCGG
The DNA here is from genome assembly GCF_040675155.1 of Micromonospora sp. NPDC049645. Taxonomy (NCBI): domain Bacteria; kingdom Bacillati; phylum Actinomycetota; class Actinomycetes; order Micromonosporales; family Micromonosporaceae; genus Micromonospora; species Micromonospora sp. NPDC049645. The sequence continues at coordinate 380,039 of NZ_JBFAOI010000003.1, read as the reverse complement.
GTCGACAAGGACGACGCGAGCCACCCGGCCGACTGGTCGTACCCGGAGAAGATCATGGGCTGGGCCGAGGTGCCGCAGTGGCAGTGGATCGAACCGTTCGACAAGTACCTGCCGCCGGCCTTCGGGACCAACTCCAACAACCAGCTCCAGCTGCCCGGTCGCTACCAGTTCTGCGGCACTGTCAACTACTGCACTCCCAACGTCCTCAACGCCTGCCCGTCCGACAACTCGAACTGCTGGTGGCACGGCACGACGAGTTGGAGCGACGGGTGTGCCGCCAAGTGCGCCAAGGAGCGACTGGCGTTCCCGCTGTTCTCGTCCGAGCCACCGCTGTTGCGGGTCTATCCGACCGCCTGCACACCGTTCAAGGCCGACATCGGCACGGTCGCCGCAGTCATCGACGACAGCAACGGGGACTCCAGCTTCAACCGGTTGGGGTGTGCGCCACAGCCCCGGGGTGGCAAGTTCACGCTGCGCACCGGCAGCCCCTTCGGCTCGAACGCCGCCCTGTACGGCCAGGTGGACCTGCACCAGGTCGGTGCCGGCTATCTGGGGCACACCTGGTTCACCCACTCGTACGACGGTGACTCCGGGGGCAGCGAGGAGTACAAGCGTCACCGGGTGCTGGGCACCTGGACGACCGACCTGCCGTCGGACGACTACGAGATCGTCGTACACCTGCCCTCGCACGGCGCCAACGAACAGGTGGACTACATCATCTCGCAGGGCGACGGCGGTCCCGGTGGCTCCGACAACCAGATCGTCTGCTCGATCGACCAGAACTCCGCGAACTGGGAGGACAAGTGGGTGTCGCTGGGGTGGACGTGGCTCTACCCGGGCGCCAAGGTCCAGCTCGACAACATCGTCGCCCAGGCGGAGGGCACCGTTGACGTGGCGTACGACGCGATCGCCTTCGTCAACGTTCCCGGTTACGCCAACGGCCGCGACTGCGGAGATCCCTACCCGGGGAACTGACGCACGACCTGGTGGCCGGGGTGAGGCGACTCGCCCCGGCCACCGCCGCCCGTGCGGCAGGGATCCCGTGGGTCCGTTCGTGGCGGGGCTGGTGGGACTGCTCACCACGCGGGACACCCGTGGGCGTCCCGCGTGGTATTGCGTAGACTCGACGGCACAACTGAATACCTCATCCAGAGGGGCTGAGGGATACGGCCCGACGACGCCCCGGCAACCACCCCGCGCGCTCACCGCTGAGCGACCCGCGGGGCAGGTGCCAATTCCGTCCCCGCCGCACCGTGCGATGCGGGGAAAGATGAGAGGACTCTCGACATGACGTCGACGCTCGCCGCATCCGGCATCGACACCTCCGCCAGCCCCGCCCGCGCCCTGGTCTGCCGTGCCTGTTCGGCCCGCTACCCACTCGCCGCCCAGCACGCCTGTTACGAGTGTTTCGGTCCGCTGGAAGTCGACTATGACCTCGCCGCACTGGCCACCGTCACCCGGGAGCAGATCGAGGCCGGCCCGCAGAACATCTGGCGGTACGCCGCCCTGCTGCCCGCCGGTCAGGATCCGGCCAGCCGGGTGACCCTCGACCCGGGGCTGACCCCGCTGGTGGCGGCCCCGCACCTCGCCGCCGAGTTGGGCATCACCGCGCCGCTGTGGGTCAAGGACGACAGCGCAAACCCCACCCACTCGTTCAAGGACCGGGTCGTCTCGGTGGCGCTCACCGCCGCCAAGGCGCTCGGCTTCAGCCGCTTCGCCTGCGCGTCGACCGGCAACCTGGCCAACTCGGTGGCCGCCCACGCCGCCCGCGCCGGCGTACCGTCGGTGGTCTTCATCCCCAGCGACCTGGAGCAGGGCAAGGTCATCACCACTGCCGTCTACGGCGGCGACCTGGTCGCCATCGACGGCTCGTACGACGATGTCAACCGGCTCTGCGGCGAGTTGGTGGAGACCGACGAGTTCGAGGACACCGCGTTCGTCAACGTGAACGTCCGGCCGTACTACGCGGAGGGTTCCAAGACCCTCGGCTACGAGGTGGCCGAGCAGCTCGGCTGGCGGATCCCGGCTCAGGTGGTCATCCCGATGGCCAGCGGCGAGCTGCTCACCAAGATCGACAAGGCGTTCTCCGAGCTGGTGGAGATCGGCCTGGTCGAGGCGCCGGCCGGTGGCTGGAAGGTCTTCGGCGCGCAGTCCGCCGGCTGCAACCCGATCGCTACCGCCCTGCACGCCGAGACCGACACGATCATCCCGGTCAAGCCCACCGGCATCGCCAAGTCGCTCAACATCGGCGACCCGGCCGCCGGCCTCTACGCCCTGGAGGCGGTTCGCCGCACCGGCGGTTGGATGGAGTACGTCGACGACGACGAGATCCGGGCGGGCATCCGTGATCTGGCCCGTACCACCGGGGTCTTCGCCGAGACCGCCGGTGGGGTGACCGTGGCCGTGCTGCGCAAGCTGGTCGAGTCCGGTCGGCTCGACCCGGCGGCCGAGACCGTCGTGTTCAACACCGGTGAGGGTCTCAAGACCATCGACGCGGTGGCCGGCCAGGTCGGGCCGACCCACCACATCAAGCCCTCGCTGCGCGCCGCCCGCGACGCCGGCCTGCTCGGCTGAGGCGCCCCGGCGCGCGCCGGCCGCTCTCCGAGTGGGGGATGGGCGGCCACCCGGTCGGAGGACCAGGCGGATCCGCCGGGTAACTGGCTTTTCGCAGTGAGTGTGGAAAACCCGCCCCTACGGACTTGACGGCAGGAACCGGACGGCGCAAGATGCTCCGTGCGGGAGGGCATTTCGCCGAAGACTTTTGAAGTTCTTGCGACCCAACGCCGGAGGCGTTGTGCGAGTGTCCCTCCCGACCACGTTCGATCGGGCCAGCGGTTAATTCGCTGGCCCGATCGCTTTTCCGGGGTGCACCCTCAGCGGCATGAGCATCACGATCGCGTCGTTCGACGGCGCCGACCGGACGTCGGTCGACGAGGCGTACCGGATCGGGTCGGCGGCCAACGACGCCGATCTGCCCGACTTCCCGCCCTCCTGTCGGCGTCGCTTCGACGCGCTGTTCCACACGCCGATGCCCGGCACCCGGTCGCTCTGGGCACTCGCCCGACTCGACGGCGTACCGGCCGGCTACCTCCAACTGGACCTGCCGCAGCTCGACAACACCGAGAACGCCACCGCGGACCTGCTGGTGCATCCCGAGCTGCGGCGTCGCGGCGTCGGCCGGGCCCTGCACGAGTACGGGGTGCGCCTGCTGCGCGAGCACGGCCGCAAGCGGGTCGTGGCGATGGCCGTCTCCGCGCTGCCCGGCGGACCCGCCCGCAACGTGGCCGGCGACGCGTTCGCCGCCGCGACCGGAGCCCACCCCGCCCTCGCCGAGGTGCGTCGCCGCCTGCACGTCGGTGAGATCGACCGGATCGCGCTGCGGGCGGCGCTCGCCGAGGCCCGTCCGCGAGCCGAGGGCTACCAGTCGGTCTGCTGGCAGGGGGCGACCCCGCAGGAGTACGTCGCCGACATCGCCTACCTCGACGGCCGGCTGATGGTGGACGCGCCCATGGGTGACGTGCAGTGGGAGCCGGAGCAGGTGGACGCCGAGCGCATCCGCGGCAACGAACGGGCGCTGGACGCCCGGGGCCGGCGGCGCTACCACCTCGGAATGCGGCACGAGGCGTCCGGCCGGCTGGTCGCCTGGACGCTGCTGGACGTGGGCGCCAGCACCGACTGGCACGCCTTCCAGCAGATCACCATCGTCGACCCGGCTCATCGTGGGCACCGGCTCGGCCTCATCGCCAAGGCGGAGAACCTGCACCACCTACTCACCCACGAGCCGGCCGTACGGGTGATCGACACCTGGAACGCGACAAGCAACAGCTACATGGTGGCGATCAACGAGCAGCTCGGCTTCCGCCCGGTGGACTCCTGGACCGATTGGCAGCTCACCCTCTGACGGGTATCGGCGCTACTGTTCGCGGGCCTGACTCAGGCATGCGTCGCTGCCGGGCATTCGCGCTACTGTTCGCGGACCTGACTCAGGCATGCGTCGCTGCCGGGCATTCGCGCTACTGTTCGCGGACCTGACTCAGGCATGATGGCGGGCATGACGGAGACCCCGCAGCCCCTGTACGACAGGCACGCCGACACCCTCAACCGTGCGCTGACCGCGATCACGGAGCGGGGCTACTGGTCCGCCTACCCCGAATCCCCCAGCCCCCGGGTGTACGGCGAGACCGCCGCCGCCGACGGTAAGGCCGCCTTCGAGGCGTACCTCGGTGGTGACTTTCCGCTCGACCAGCCCGGCAGCGGCGCACGGGTCGCCACCGAGACGAGCCCGTTCGGGGTGGAGTTGGCGGTGCGTTACCCGCACGCCGGCCCCGGCGAGCTGGTCAGCGCCGCCTCCGCCGCGCTGCCGGCGTGGCGCGACGCCGGCCCGCAGGCCCGGGTGGGCGTCTGCCTGGAGATCCTCGACCGGCTGCACAAGCACATCTTCGAGCTGGCGAACGCGGTGCAGTTCACCAGCGGGCAGGCGTTCGTGATGGCCTTCCAGGCCGGTGGCGCGCACGCGCTGGACCGGGCGCTGGAAGCGCTGGCGTACGCGTACGCCGAGATGACCCGGCACCCGGGCACGGCGGGCTGGGAGAAGGCCGCCGGCAAGGGTGACCCGCTGCGGATGACCAAGACGTTCCACGTGGTGCCGCGTGGGGTGGCGCTGGTGATCGGCTGCAACACCTTCCCGACCTGGAACTCGTACCCCGGGCTGTTCGCCTCGCTGGTCACCGGCAACCCGGTGATCGTCAAGCCGCACCCGCGCGCGGTGCTGCCGCTGGCCATCACCGTGAAGTACGCCCGGGAGGTGCTCGCCGAGGCCGGCTTCGACCCGAACCTGATCATGCTGGCGGCCGAGGCGCCCGGTGAGAAGCTCGCCAGTGACCTGGCCCTGCACCGCGCCGTCCGGATCGTCGACTTCACCGGCTCCACCGAGTACGGCGACTGGCTGGAGACGCACGCCCGGCAGGCGTCGGTCTACACCGAGAAGGCCGGCCTCAACACCGTCGTCATCGACTCCACCGACGACTTCGCCGGCATGTGCCGCAACCTCGGTTTCACGCTGACCCTCTACAGCGGGCAGATGTGCACCACCTCGCAGAACATCCTCATCCCCGGCGGGGGCATCGAGACCGACCAGGGGCACAAGAGCTTCGACGAGGTGGCCGGCGGGATCGCCGCCGCGGTCGGCAAGCTCACCGCCGACCCGGGCCGGGGCGTGGAGCTGACCGGCGCCATCGTCAACGACGGGGTGCTGGAGCGGCTGGCCGAGGTCACCAAGGTCGGCGAGCCGGTGCTGGAGTCGCGGACGGTGACCCACCCGTCGTACGCCGACGCGGTGGTGCGTACCCCGACGATCGTGAAGCTGACCGCGGACGACGCGGACACGTACGGCCGGGAGTGGTTCGGGCCGATCTCGTTCGCGATCGCCACCGACTCCACCGCGCACAGCCTGGAGCTGCTGCGCCGGACGGTCGGTGAGAAGGGCGCACTCACCGCCGGGGTCTACTCGACGGACGAGGCGGTGCTGGACGCCGCCGAGGCGGTGGCGGTCGAGGTCGGGGTGCACCTGTCCTGCAACCTCACCGGCGGGGTCTTCGTCAACCAGTCGGCGGCGTTCTCCGACTTCCACGGCAGTGGGGCGAACGCGGCGGCCAACTCGGCGTTGACGGACGGGGCGTACGTGGCCAACCGGTTCCGGATCGTGCAGTCTCGGCGGCACGTCTGATCCTGGTTGCGGTCGGGGTTTTCGGGGTGGCCTCGTTGGTTGCGGTTGGGGTTTCGGGGCAGCCTCGTTGGTTGCGGCTTGAGAGTTCCGAGGTGGCCTCGTTGGTTGCGGTCGGGGGTTTCCGGGGCAGCCCGACCCGCGCAGGGATCAAGCCTGACCGCCCGGAGCGGGGCGGGCTGCCCCGGAAACCCCGCCGTGGGCACGGTGGTCGCCGACGGGACCGGTCAGGAGCCTTGCCTCACCACCCATGATCGTGCTCGATCCAGGATGTAGGGGCCTCCCGCTGGTGGGTTACCACTGGATCCTGGTTGCAGCACGATCATGGCCACCGGCGCGGCGCGGCGGCTCGTGGACGGGACCGGCCCGGGTCAGGCCGGGCGGCGCATCTGTAGTTCGGTCAGGGCGGGGATGGTGGGGTGCGGGACCCGTACCCCGGTGTCCTCGAAGCCCAGACGCTGGTAGGCGCGGTAGGCGCGGTCGTTGCCGACCACCACCTCCAGCAGCAGATCCGGGCGGCCGCAGGACCGCGACCAGGCGGCCACCCCGTCGATCAGCTGGCCGAGCAGCCCGCTGCCCCGCCACGTCGGGGTGACGTACACGGCGTAGATCACGGTCAGCCCGGGTTCGTCCGGGGCGGCGGTGCCACCGGCGTGCCCGACCAGCCGGCCGCCCGGGTCGGCGACGAACTGCGCGTTGCTGGAACCGGCGGACGTGTACGCGACCCGGGCGGCGTACTCGTTGTGCGGTCGGGCTGCCGCGTCCGCCAGGGTTTCCAGGAAGGCCAACGGCGCGTCGGCGAGCATCTCCAGGCGCAGCGCCCGCATCCGGGCGGCGTCCTCTGGCCGGACCCGGCGGATCTCCGCGTGCCGCAGGGCGGTCGAGCCGGTGTCGGTGGTCATGCCCGCATGCCTACCACAGGGGGTGGACACCAATTCGAGAGCTGTGTCCGATCGCGGACGCCTCGGCGGCGAGGGTGCGGCGGCCCCTCGACTCGCACTCGTACTGGTGAGTGGGGCGGGGTCGAGAATCCGGTCGATCGGTGCGGTGGGGCAGCCCCGGAGTGTGTCCGATTTGTGGCCGTGCGCGGCTGTCACTGCTCGTGTAGCGTGCGATTTCGGTCACCTTTTTCAATGGCGGTCATCGATCGCTGAGTCGGTGGTCCGGGGCGCCCGGCCGCGCCGTGCGCCGGGTCAGGCAACACCGCGCAGAGTGAGGGAAGTGCACCGTGGCACAGGGCACCGTGAAGTGGTTCAACGCCGAAAAGGGCTACGGCTTCATCGCCGTCGACGGCGGTCAGGACGTGTTCGTCCACTTCTCCGCGATCGAGATGGACGGTTACAAGGCGCTGGACGACGGTCAGCGGGTCGAGTTCGAGATCGCCCAGGGCCAGAAGGGCCCACAGGCGGAGCACGTACGCGTCGTCGGCTGACATTCCTGGCCGATCGGCCCCCGCGAGTCGGGGCTGCGGCGAAGCGGTGCAGCCGGGAAGATCGTGAACCGTTCCAGCCGATGCCGAGGAGCGTTCATGACTGACCAGCCACCCCCGCCCACGCCGTCCTCCGGGCCGGGTGAACCGGGCCCGTCCGACCCTTCCTCGCCCGCCGGCGGATCCGGCCCCGCCGGCCCGCCACCCGGCTGGCAGCCCGCCGTGCCTCCGGCCGGCCCACCACCGGGCTGGGATCCCGCCCAGGGTGCCTGGGGTGCGACCCCGCCGCCGCAGGGATGGGCGTTCCCGCCCACCGGGGGCTACCCACCGGGCGCGGGGCCGTATGGCGGGCAGCCGTGGTATCCGGGGCCGTCGGCCGGCTGGTACCCGCCGGGTTACGGGTACGACCCGAACGACGCCCTGGTCACCCCGCCCGGCGCCGGCATCGGTGGCTGGTTCAACCGGTGTGGGGGAGCGCTGCGCCGGGGGTGGCGGCAGTTGGTGCCCATCATGCTGCTCACCCAGGTGCTGCCCGCGGCGGTGCTCTCGGTGATCTCCCTTGGCGTGGACCCGTCGGCCAACTGGGCTGCTCAGGCCGAGTCGAGCCCGACCGCCGCGCTGCCGGACAACTTCGCCGTCGAGCTGTTGAGCCTCGTGGTGGTGCTGGTCGGCGGCAGCCTGCTGGTCGGGTTGGTGCAGGCCGTCGGGTGGGCCGCCGGCACCTGGGTGATCACCCGGCAGGCGGCCGGTCAGCCCGCCAGCCTGGAGTCGGCGCTGCGCTACGGCCTGCGTCGGGCGCTCGGGCTGTGGGGTTGGACCCTGCTGATCAGCGTGCTCATCGGCGTCGGTTTCTGCTTCTGCGTGCTGCCCGGCATCTACCTGGCCTTCGCGCTGAGCATGGCCGGTCCGGTCTACCTCTTCGAACGCCACAACCCGATGGGTCGATCGTTCCGGATGTTCCACGACCGGCTCGGTCTGTTGCTCGGCCGGGTGGCCCTGGTGGTCCTCGCGGTGATCGTCGGCACGTTGATCCCCGGTGGTCTGGAGGGGGTGGGCACCTCCGCGCTCGGTACCGATCCGCTGGCGTCGCCGGGTACGGCGGTCGGGGCGGTGGTGGTGATCGGGATCACCGCCGTGCTGGCCCTGCCCGCCCATCTCGCCCAGATGGTCGGTCTGCTGGTGACGTACGCCGAGCAGCGCGCCCATGAGGCGCCGGTGAACAGCCCCGGACTGGCTGCGGAACTCGGCTGAGCGCCCCCATCGTGCTTGCACTCGGCAGGGGAGAGTGCTAAACAAGTCATTGGCACTCGCATACCGTGAGTGCCAATGGTCGGGACGGTGGGGCCAGGTTGCACCGGCGTGGAGACGTCGGGGCGGCACATGGCCGGTCGTCGCGGGCTATCCGGCCCGGCCGAAGGACGTCGTCGTCGCCAGGTGGCGACGTCCCAAGGTGCGTACACCAGGCGGCCCATCCGGGGCACACATCTCGGGTGGCCCGTGAGTGTCCAGGAGGACAACGCCGTATGGCCAAGATGATCGCTTTCGACGAAGAGGCGCGCCGCGGCCTCGAGCGGGGCATGAACCAGCTCGCCGACGCCGTAAAGGTGACCCTCGGCCCGAAGGGCCGCAACGTCGTGCTCGAGAAGAAGTGGGGTGCCCCCACCATCACCAACGATGGTGTGAGCATCGCCAAGGAGATCGAGCTCGAGGACCCGTACGAGAAGATCGGCGCTGAGCTGGTCAAGGAGGTCGCCAAGAAGACCGACGACGTCGCCGGTGACGGCACGACGACGGCGACCGTCCTGGCCCAGGCCCTGGTTCGCGAGGGCCTGCGCAACGTGGCCGCTGGCGCCAACCCGATGGCCCTGAAGCGGGGCATCGAGGCTGCGGTCGCGAGCGTCTCGGAGGAGCTGTCCAAGCTCGCCAAGGACGTCGAGACCAAGGAGCAGATCGCCTCCACCGCCTCCATCTCCGCTGGCGACAGCACCGTCGGCGAGATCATCGCCGAGGCGATGGACAAGGTCGGCAAGGAAGGCGTCATCACCGTCGAGGAGAGCAACACCTTCGGGCTGGAGCTGGAGCTCACCGAGGGTATGCGCTTCGACAAGGGCTACATCTCGGCCTACTTCATGACCGACCCGGAGCGTATGGAGGCCGTCTTCGACGACCCGTACATCCTGATCGCCAACAGCAAGATCTCGTCGGTGAAGGACCTGCTCCCGATCCTGGAGAAGGTCATGCAGTCGGGCAAGCCGCTGCTGATCATCGCCGAGGACCTGGAGGGCGAGGCCCTCGCCACCCTGGTGGTCAACAAGGTCCGTGGCACCTTCAAGTCGGTCGCCGTCAAGGCGCCGGGCTTCGGTGACCGCCGCAAGGCCATGCTGACCGACATCGCCATCCTCGCCGGTGGCCAGGTCATCAGCGAGGAGGTCGGCCTCAAGCTCGACGCCGCCAGCCTCGACATGCTGGGCCGCGCCCGCAAGGTCGTGGTGACCAAGGACGAGACCACCATCGTCGACGGTGCCGGTGACGCCGAGCAGATCCAGGGTCGGGTCAACCAGATCCGGGCCGAGATCGACAAGAGCGACTCCGACTACGACCGGGAGAAGCTGCAGGAGCGGCTGGCCAAGCTGGCCGGCGGCGTTGCGGTGATCAAGGTCGGCGCGGCCACCGAGGTCGAGCTCAAGGAGCGCAAGCACCGCATCGAGGACGCCGTTCGCAACGCGAAGGCCGCCGTCGAGGAGGGCATCGTCCCGGGTGGTGGCGTCGCGCTGGTGCAGGCCGGCAAGACCGCCTTCGACAAGCTCGACCTGGTCGGCGACGAGGCGACCGGTGCGAACATCGTCAAGGTCGCGCTGGACGCCCCGCTGCGGCAGATCGCCGTCAACGCCGGCCTCGAGGGCGGCGTCGTGGTGGAGAAGGTCCGTAACCTCGAAGCGGGTCACGGTCTCAACGCCGCCAACGGCGAGTACGTCGACCTGCTGGCCGCGGGCATCATCGACCCGGCCAAGGTGACGCGCTCGGCGCTGCAGAACGCCGCTTCCATCGCGGCGCTCTTCCTCACCACCGAGGCCGTTGTCGCGGACAAGCCGGAGAAGACCCCGGCTGCCCCGGCTGGCCCGGGTGGCGGGGACATGGACTTCTGAGTCCAGTTCCGACACCGGACGGGGCGGGCCGCTGACGCGGTCCGCCCCGTTCGTCGTCAGGTGGGCAGTGGGCGCTGGTTGCGCCGCTTCTGTGCCCGGTTGTACGGCGGAGGCAACTGGATCGGCGCGTCCACCATCTCCTGCGGCTCCTCGACCAGCGGCGGCTCACCGTCGGTGGTCATCTCGGCCAGTTGCTCGGCATCGCCGTAGTCGAGCCGGTCGAACGGCAGTTGGCCGGGGAGTTCACCTACCGGTTTCCAGGTGATCGGCGGGCCGTCCTCGGTCTGGTTGTCATCCGTGGTCATGGCTGCCTCCTCTACCGAAACGGTAGGGGGCGTCGATGGCCGATGCGGGCGAATGGATCTATGTCCCGTTTGCCCCGGTTATCCGGCCAGGGTCCGTCGGTACAGGAAGAAGACCCGTTCGACCCGTGCGCCCGCGCTGCCCGAATAGAACGGCACCGGCCCCACCCAGCCGATCTGCGCCCGGTCCAGCCCTGCCGCCCGCTGGTCACGTAGGCAGCGCCGCAACAGCACACCACCGATGCCGGACCCCTCGGCGGCCGGTGCGGTGCCCATCGGCCCGAACCAACTCGGCCGCGACGACCCGTACGCGGCGAAGCCGAGCACCTCGCCGTCGCGCTCCGCCAGGTGGCAACCGGCGTCGGGGCGACCCACCGACCCGGCCAGCTCGCCGTCCCAGGTGCCCCCGAAGGTGGACCGGGCGAACGCCGTCAGCGCCGGCAGGTCCGCCGGCTCCGCCCGGCGTACGGTGACGCCCTGATCGGCCAACCGCCGCTCGGTCGCCTCGGTGGACCGCAGTGCCGGCGACCCGTCGTACGACAGGTCGGCGGTCATGTTCCAGGCGGTCCGGTCCTGCTGGTAACCCAGCGCGAGGGCGGCGCAGACCGCCGGCGTGTAGCGGACGTCGATGCCCGGCCACGCGTAGTACGGCGGATTGCCGGCCAGCAGCACCTCGGTCGCCCCGCGCTCGGCGAGCACCCGTTCGGCCCGCCGGAGCAGCGCCCGGCCGACGCCCCGACGGCGCTGATCCGCACGGACCACGACCAGGTCCACATGCCCGATCCCCGGCTCGGTCGACGACACCGAGCAGATCAGCACCCCGACCAAGTCCCCGCCCCGGTACGCGCCCAGCCCGACCACCGGCCGGTCGGCGGCGGCCCGGGGCCAGAGCACGTCCACGATGGCGGCCGCCTCGGCGGCGTCCTCGGGCAGGTCGAGAGCCTGCTCGCAGAGCCGTACCACGGTGGGGGCCAGGTCGGCGGTCAGCTCGGTGACGGTGATCTCGGCGTCCATGGTCGCCGACCCTAGATCACCAGGTGCGGGGGCCGCACCCCCACCCGACGCCTCAGGAAGGAAAGCTTCCTATTGCTGGGCGGCGCGCACGGCGGCGTAGGCGTCGACCTGGCCGGCGCCGGTGACGTTCGACGGATCACCGCAGGCGTCGGAGGGGCTGTCGGAGCGATAGGTGGGCGTCGCCGCCGTGGCGGTGTCCCGCAGGATCTGCCGGGTCCGGGCCACGTCGCCGACCAGCGCTGGGTTCGCCGACCACATCAGCGCGACCACCCCGGCCACCTGCGGGGTCGCCATCGACGTGCCGTCCAGCGCGGCGTACGTGCCGCCCGGCATGGCCGACACCACGCCCACCCCCGGTGCCAGCACGTCCGGCTTGCCGCTGCCGCCCGGCACCGGCCCCCGCGAGGAGAACTCCGCGACCCGCCGCTGGGCGTCCACCGCGCCCACGGTCAGCACGTCCGCGTACGGGGCCGGCGGGTCGTCGATCGACCCGCACCACGGGCCGGTGTTGCCGGCCGCGGCGACCACGAAGATTCCGGCGGCGTCCAGTGCGGCGGTGGCCGGCAGCAGGACCCGACGGTCGCAGCCCTCGATGGGCGGGCAGCCCCACGAGTTGGTCAGCACCTGCGGGGCGCGCTCCGGCCGGCCGTCGGCGAACGGGTCGCCACCGGCCGGAAAGGGCGCCAGCATGAACTGGAGACAGTCCAGGTAGTGCCCGGGGCTGCCGAGGTTGCGGTCCAGGTTGACGCAGCCCACCCACTGCGCGTCCGGCGCCACCCCGATGCCGTCCCGCCCGACCGCGCTGCCCACCGTGTGAGTGCCGTGCCCGCCCTGGTCGGTGGGGCTCCGGGTGCCGTCCCACGGGTCGTACCAGGAGTCGTTCCCACCACGGAACCCGGCTCGCAGCGCCGGATGGGTGCCGTCCACCCCCGAATCGGAGCTGCCGACCACGACGCCCGTGCCGGTGACCCGCAGTTGGGACCACACCCGGTCGGCGCCGATCTGCCGGATGTTCCACTCCGGCCCGGTGGGTTTGGGCGCGCTGCCCCGACTCTGCCCGGCCGGAGCCGGCAGGGGGCGCAAACGCTGGCTGACCAGCACCCGGGCCACCTCCGGTCGGCGGGCGAGCCAGACCCGCACCGCCGGGCCGCCGTCCACCTCGACGGCGTTGACCAGGTAGTACGACACCGGGTCGAGGCGAAGTCGGTGCAGCCCTCGGAGCAGGTCGCCCTGGCTCTGCTCGGCGGTCGTCACGAGCCGCCGGTAGACCTCCGCCGCGCGGGCGTCCCGCCCGACTCGCCCCGTGCCGACCGGCAGACCGCTCAGGTCGGCCTGCGCGCGCAGCACCACGAAGAGCCGCTCGCCGTAGAGGCCCGGCTGGCCGGGGCCGAGGTCGACCACGCCGAACGCCACCACCAGCAGCACGGCCGCCACCGCGGCGGCCCGCCGGTTCGGGGCGCCCGCCGTCGGCCGGGCCAGCAGCACCGCGTACCCGACGGCGACCAGGACCGCGACGGCGAGCCCGGCGCCGGCGGCGGCCGCCACCCAGAACGGGACGTCCCGGGTGCCGACCAGCAGCAGGGTGATCTCTTCCGGGTCGGTGAAGGCCAGCGGGCCGAGTGCGGCCAGGCCCACGAGCCAGCCGGTTGCCGTGCGGCCGGCCCGGGTGGCCTCGGCGGGGTCGGCGGTGGACCGCCAGGCCGCGGCCCAGAGCGCGGCCAGGGCGAAGCCGACCGGCGGCAGGGTCAACAGCGCGGGCAACTGTGCGCCGGACTGGCCGGTCCCGGCCGCGAGCAGCAGCAGCCCGACCCCGGCGACCAGGCCGCCCACCAGTACCAGTCGCGTCGGCCGAGGCGGCCGTCCCACCGCGAACCGGGACCAGAAGGTCGCGTCCAGCAGGGTGCTGGCCAGCGCCCCGAGCGCGGTCGCCGCCAGCAGCGCGAGCACGGTCTCCAGCAGGCCGCCGAGCGCGCCCAGCCAGGCCCACGGCAGCAGCAGCGCCAACCCGGCGGCGACCGCGAGCAGCGGCACCGCGCCGGGTTGCCGCGACCCCCGCCGGCCGACCGGCTCCGACCCCTCGCCGGCCGTCGCAGCGGTGTCAGCGTCCAGGGCCGCGCCACCGGCGGCCTCGGCTCGGGTGGCGTCGGCGTTCGGCCCCGGGATGGCGGTGGCCTCGGCTCGGGTGGCGTCGGCGTCCAGGGCCGCGCCACCGGTGCCGTCGACGGACGTCGGCGCGGTGGCGTCGGGCGCGGTGGTGTCGGGCGCGGTGCCGACACGCGAACGAGTCGACCGTCGCATCGACCAGCGGGCGGCGATCGCGCTGAGCAGCGCCGCGCCGGCAAGCGCGGCGAGATACGCCTCGTGGTGCACCGGCGGCACGACCCGGAGCAGGGTGAGCAACCCGAGGGCCAGTGCCGCGACCAGCCAGGCCCGGCCGGTGGCCCGGACCGCGGCCGACCTGGGTAGCACGGCCAACAGCAGGGCGGGTGTGCCCACCAGCACGACGGTGGCCAGGCCGAGCAGCGGCCAGAGCCACCCGAGTCGGTCCCGTCCGAAGCCCAGCAGCACCTGATCGGTGAGCCAGCCACCGGTCTGGGTGCCCACGGTGACCGCGACCGTCCAGCAGCCGACCAGCACGGCCGCGACGACTGGCCACGGGGAATTGCGGGCGCTGACTCCGGGGTACCCAGGCTGACCTTGCATTCCGAGAACCTTACGACCACGGTGAACGGTTTCGGATCGACTGCCTCATCGACGGGCGGAACTCGAAACGTACGTCTGCCGGCCGTCGACCAGATCGAGCGGCTCGGGTCGGCGGCAGCGAGGCGTCATCGTCGACGAGGCGTGCAGGTCCCCGGGCGGGCGGCGAATGTCGGCACCGGGGCAGGGCGGCTACCGTGGATGGGTGCGCGACCCCAACGTTTCCCGATCCGTCGCCGGTCAGCTCTCACCGGTCCGCCGTGCGTCCGACCTGCGTCGACTGCGCGCCGAGCGCTTCGACGTGCTGGTCATCGGTGGCGGGGTGACCGGTGCCGGCGCGGCCCTGGACGCGGCGTCCCGGGGCCTGAAGGTGGCGCTGGTCGAGGCGCGTGACCTCGCCGCGGGCACCTCCAGCCGGTCCAGCAAGCTGATCCACGGTGGCCTGCGCTACCTGGAGCAGTTGGAGTTCCACCTGGTGCACGAGGCGCTCACCGAGCGCGGCCTGCTGGCCACCCGGCTCGCGCCGCACCTGGTCCGTCCGGTGCCGATCATGGTGCCGCTGCCGGCCGGGCGGGGCCTGCGGGACCTGCCCGCCCGGGTCTTCCGCCGCTCCTACTACGGCGCCGGGGTGGCCGCGTACGACGCCTTCGCCGGGGTCTTCGGCGGTGGCCGGGGCATGCCCCTGCACCGGCACCTGACCCGGGAGGGCGCCCGGCGGATCTTCCCGAGTCTGCGGGCCGACGCGCTCGCCGGGGCGATCCGCTACTACGACGGGCAGGTCGACGACGCCCGGCTGGTGGTCACCCTGGCCCGCACCGCCGCCAGCCTCGGCGCCACGGTGGTGAGCAGTGCCCGCGCCGTCGGGTTGATCCGGCAGGCGCGTGAGGTGACCGGGGTGCGCGTACGGGATCTGGAGGCGCCGCCGGGCTCGCCGGACGCGGAGTTCGAGGTGCAGGCTCGTACCGTCATCGCCGCCACCGGGGTGTGGAGCGACGACATGTCCCGAATGCTCAACGACGTGGGCCTACGGCCGGGTGTTCGGGTGCGCGCCTCCAAGGGGGTGCACCTGGTGGTGCCCCGCTCGGCGATCACCGGCGAGACCGGGCTCATCCTGCGTACGGCGAGTTCGGTGCTCTTCGTCATTCCGTGGGGCGGGCACTGGATCATCGGCACGACGGACACCGACTGGCGACTGGACCGGTCCCACCCGGCCGCCTCGGCCCGCGACATCGACTACCTGCTCCAGCAGGTCAACACCGTGCTGGACCGGCCGCTGACCACCGCCGACATTGAGGGGGTGTACGCCGGGCTGCGACCGCTGCTGGCCGGGGAGGCCGACTCGACCTCGAAGCTCTCCCGTGAGCACGCCGTCTTCGAGCCGATGCTCGGGCTGCTGCTGGTGGCCGGTGGCAAGTACACGACGTACCGGGTGATGGCGTCCGACGTGGTCGACCGGGCCGCCCGCCGGCTCGGCGGCGCCCGCTCGTCGCGTACCGCCGACCTGCCGCTGCTCGGCGCGGACGGGTACCCGGCGATGTGGCGGGACCGGGCCGACCTGGCGCGCCGGCACGGCGTGCCGGTGGGCGTGGTGGAGCACCTGTTGGAGCGGTACGGCACCCTCACCCTGGATCTGCTGGCGCTGGTCGACGCCGATCCGCTGCTGGCGTCCCCGCTGGCCGGTGCTCCTGAGTATCTGGCGGCGGAGGTCGCCTACGCGGCGCGGGCCGAGGGTGCGTTGCACCTGGAGGACGTGCTGACCCGGCGGACCCGGATCTCGTTCGAGACCAGCCACCGGGGGCTGGAGTCGGCGGAGCACACCGCCGAGTTGATGGGCGCGGTGCTCGGTTGGGACGCGGCCACCCGGGCACGCGAGGTCGAGCACTACCGCGCCCGGGTGGAGGCGGAGCGGCAGTCCCAGTTGATGCCGGACGACGCGGCGGCGGACGCGGCCCGGCTCGGCGCTCCGGACGTCCGGGGTTACGCGGCCGACCGGGGTGGCGACGACGATCAGGCGGAGCTGCGCCCGTCCGCTCGATGACGAATTGCGACGTTACCAATGGGTAACCATCGATACCGACCCGGATGGTGGTTTCGGACGCTACCTACGGTGGGGTAGGTTTCCGCGCGTGCTACCCCGCGCGCACCCTCGTCTACTCGTACCCCTCCTCGCCCTTGCGCTCGTCGGTGCTCTGACCGGGTGTTCACTCTTCGACCGGGACAAGCCGGGCACGCCCCAGGCACAACCGTCCGGCGGCGCGGTGGGCGGCCAACCGCAGCTGGAGATTCCCGCCACGGTCGCCGCCGGCCAGGTCAGCCTCATCCAACGGCTCGGCGAAGACGGCCCACTGCGCACCCTGAGCGTCGAGCGCAACGGTGCGTGGCAGTGCAACGACTGCGCCGGCGACGGGGTCACCTCCCGAGGCACCCTCGCACCGGAGCTGACCGAACGGCTCCAGGTGCTGCTCGCCAACCCGGCGCTCGCCGACGAGACCGATCAGGCCCGGCGGTACCGGACCACCTGCATCGACGCGCTCACGTCCAGTCTCATCACCTCGACCGGGCTGATCACCTCGCAGGACTGCCCCGGCGAGGAGCGCACGCCGGTGGCCGGTGAGATCCTGTTGCTGCTCACCCAGGCGACCCCCGCCGAGGTCCAGGGCTGACCGCAGCCGGTCAGAGCACCTTGCCCGGGTTGAGCAGGCCGGCCGGGTCGAGCGCGGACTTGATCGCCTGGTGCACCCGGACCCCGACCGGCCCGATCTCCCGGGCCAACCAGTCCCGCTTCAGCAGCCCCACCCCGTGTTCGCCGGTGCACGTGCCGCCCAGGTCCAGGCCGAGCCGCATGATCTCGTCGAACGCGCGCCGGCCCCGCCGTACGCTCGCCGGGTCGGCCCGGTCGACCACGATGTTCGGGTGCATGTTGCCGTCCCCGGCGTGCCCCACCACCCCGATCGGCACCTCGCACTCGACCGCGATCCGGGCGACCCCGTCCAGTAGCGCGGCGAGCGCGCCGCGCGGTACCGCGACGTCGTCGATCACCAGACCGCCGTTGCCGCCCGGATAGGTGTCGGCCGCGAACCTCTCCATCGCCGGGTGGGCCAACCGGCGGGCCTGGAGAAGCGCCGCCGCCTCCACCGCGTCGGTGGCCGCGTAGACCTCGTCGGCGCCCACCGCCGTGCACACCTCGGCCAGCGCGGCCAGGTCGTCCGCCGCCCGGGGGCCGGTGTCGGCGGCGGCCAGCAGCAGGGCCTGCGCGTCGGTCCGCAACCCCATCGGTTGGTACGCCTCGATCGCCCGCAGGTGGGTCTGGTCCAGCAACTCCAGCAGGCTGGGGGTGAGCCCGCGAGCCGCGATCTCGGCCACCGCCGCGCCGGCCGTGGCGGTGGACCCGAAGACCGCCACCAGGGTCAGTGAGTCGGCCGGGGCGGGGCGCAGCGCCACGGTCACCTCGGTGATCACCCCGAGGGTGCCCTCCGAACCGACGAACAACCGGGTCAGGTCGTAGCCGGCCACCCCCTTGGCCGTACGCCGCCCGGTGCGCAGCACCTCGCCGGAGGCGAGCACCACCTCCAGGCCCAGCACGTACTCGGTGGTCACGCCGTACTTCACACAGCACATGCCGCCGGCGTTGGTGGCCACGTTGCCGCCGATCGTGGACGACTCCCAGGAGCCGGGGTCCGGCGGGTACCAGAGGCCCTGCTTGGCCACCGCTGCGGCCAGCGCCGCGTTGACCACCCCCGGTTGGACCACCGCGATCCGGCTCACCGGGTCGATCTCCCGGATCTCGTTCATCGCGACGGTGCTGAGCACCACCGCGCCGTCCACCGCGTTGGCCGCGCCGGCCAGCCCGGTCCGCGCGCCCTGCGGCACCACCGGTACGCCGTGCCGTGCCGCGGCCTGGACCACGGCGACCACCTGCTCGGTGTTGCGCGGGCGGGTCACCACCAGCGGAACGCCGGCGGCGCACAGGTCGGCTTCGTCCCGCTGGTGCACGCGCAGCAGGTCCGGGTCGGTGAGCACGGCGTCGTCACCGAGCGCGGCGCGCAGGTCGTCGAGGAGCGCGGTGGGGGCCATGCAGCCGAGGCTAGGTCGCGGACCGGCGATCATCAACATGATCGACTGCGCGGGATAACTTGGGCACCATGCTCTACCTGGACCGGCCGGCCTGGCCGTGGCGTGGTCGGCTCTGGTCACACCTGATCAGCGACGTGTCGTACGCCGAGCTGCACGCCTTCGCCGAGGCACTCGGCGCGCCCCGGCGCGGCTTCGACCGGGACCACTACGACATCCCGGCCGACCGGTTCGCGGCGGCGGTGTGGCTCGGTGCCCAGGTGGTGCCGAGTCGGGAGCTGGTCCGCTTGCTCCGCGCCGCCGGCCTGCGACGCCCGAAGCACCTGGTCAGCCCGCGTCCTGCGGCCCCTCGGTGAGCGTGGCCAGCTCGCGGCGCACGTTGTCCCGGGCGGGTTCCTCCCACCGGCTCGCCAGCGGGGGTGACCGGAACAGCGCCGGCAGCGCCAGCAGGCCGGTCAACACCGCGGCCCGCCCGGCCCGGAAGGCCGGCTCCGGCACGTGGGCGTACTCCCGGCGGATCGCCGCCGCGTAACGCTGGTAGGCGGCGGTCGGCGCGGCCAGCACGGCCAGATCCGCGTCACAGAGCAGGGCGCCGTCCCGGTCGCCCGGGGTCACGGCGTGCCCGGCGGTGAGCAGCACCAGCCGGTGCGTCTCGGCCACCGTGGGCGCCGGCACCCCGAGCCCGGTGAGCACACGCTCGGCCAGCGCGGCGCTGTCCCGCTCGTTGGCGTCGCCGGCGGCCCGAGGGTCGTAGACCGCGTCGTGGAACCAGGCCGCCAGCCGGACCACGTCGGCCCGACCGGCCAGGTCGGCGTGCTGGTCCACCACGTCGAGCACCGCCGTCAGGTGGGCCACCGTGTGATAGTGCCGGTGCGGCTCCCGCCACCGGGCGAGCAACTGCTCCCCGGCCCGGGTCGTGTGCGGTTCGGGCCCCGCGCCGGCACCCCGGGCCGCGGCCCGCCACCGGTCCAGCAGATCAACCACGGCCCGAGTCTGCCCCATCCGCCCGTGACGCGCGGGGAGGGAGGATTCAGCGGGTCCACCACGGGTAGTCGCGCCCATGGCCGTGGCCCGGGACAAACGATCTCCATTGGTGCGACGTGCCCGGCTTCGCGACGGGCTGGTGGACGTCGACGGCGCACGGATCGCCGAGGCCACCGAAGAGCTGCGCCACCGCGGCCGGGCCACCCTGCACGACCGGCTGCACCGGGTACGCATGGCCGGCGGACTCGCCGTGCAGGCCGGGCTGGCCGCCGGACTGGCGTACCTGATCTCGCACAAGGTGCTGGGCAACCCGCAACCGGTCTTCGCGCCGATCTCCGCGGTCGGCACCCTGGCCGCGTCGGTCGGCCAGCGGTTCCGCCGAACCGTCGAGTTGATCGCCGGGGTGGGCATCGGGGTGGCCATCGGCGACCTCCTGATCTACCTGCTCGGCACCGGAGCGTGGCAGCTCGGCCTGGTGGTCACCGTGGCGATCCTGCTCACGATCTTCGCCGGAGCGAGCGTGGCGATCGTCATCCAGGCGGCGGCCACGGCGGTGCTGATCGTCACGCTGAGCCCCTCCACCCAGAACCTGGAGATCCCACGCTTCGTCGACGCGTTCCTCGGAGGGGGGATCGCGTTGCTGGTCACGGCGGTGTTGCTGCCACTGAACCCGCTGCGTGTGATCAATCGGGCGGCCCGACCGGCGCTGGACCTGCTCGCCACTCAGCTCGACATCACCGCCGACGGGCTGCGCGGCCGAGATCGAGCCAGCATCCAGAGGGCACTGGATCGGCTGCGCAACAACAAGGAGGAACTCGCCACGTTGGGTGAGGCGATCCAGGGCGCGAAGGAGACCGCCACCCTCTCCCCGGCGCGCTGGCACCGGCGCGACGAGCTGACCCACTACGCGGAGGCTGCCGACCCGATCGACCGGGCGATGCGCAACAGCGGCACGTTGATCCGTCGGTCCGTCACGCTGATCGAGGACGAGGAACCGGTGCCCGATCCGATGCCGGACGCGATCGGTCACCTCGCCGAGTCGGTCCGGCTGCTCAAACACGAGTTCGCCGCCGGCGAGCAGCCGGACAAGGCCCGGGAGCGGTCGCTGCGGGCGGTCAGCGAGGCCGGCCGGGCGTACGGCGAGGGGGTCGGCTTCTCCGGCAGTGTGGTGATCGCCCAGATCCGGACCACGGCCAGCGATCTGCTGGTCGCCTCCGGGATCGAGCAGGAGGAGGCGAACCGGTGGATCCGCACCGCCTTCGGGGAGCAGGAACGACCGGTCGGTGAGGCCGCCGAGCCCGCCGAGCGGCCGAAGCCACCCACCGCCCCGCCGATCGGTTGAGCGCGAGCCCCCGCGGGTCGGTTGAGCGCGAGGCCCCCCGCGGGTCGGTTGAGCGCGAGGCCCTCGCCGGCCGGGCCTCAGCCCAGCTCGGCCAGCGCCGCGATCAGCCGGTCCACCTGGGCGGCCGTGCTGCCCAGACCGATGCTGGCACGCAACGCGGTGGGCGGCAGGTCCCGCCGGCCGGTACGCCCCGCCGCCTCGCCAAGCAACCGCCGGGCCAGCGGATGGGCGCAGAACAAACCGTCCCGTACGCCGATTCGGTGCTCCCTGGCCAGCCGCGCGGCCACCTCGGCGGAATCCCAGCCGGCGACCACGAACGAGACGATGCCGACCCGGGGCGCGTCCGGGCCGAAGGTGCGCAGCTCCACCACGTGCGGCAGGGCGGCGATGCCGGTCCGCAGCCGGGCCAGCAGGGCCTGCTCGCGGGCGGCAAGCGCGACCCGGTCCGCGTCGTCGAGCGCCGCACACACCGCCGCCAGCGCGACCGCGCCGAGCAGGTTCGGGGTGCCGCCCTCGTGTCGTGCCGGCCCGGTCGCCCAGGTCACGTCATGGGTGGCCGGCCCGACGTGGCTGGTGGCCCCACCGCCGGCCAGGTAGGGCGGGGCGGCGTCCAGCCAGTCCGCCCGGCCGATCAGCACCCCCGCGCCGAACGGCGCGTACAGCTTGTGACCGGACACGACCAGGTAGTCGACGTCGAGCGCGAGCAGGTCGACCGGGGCGTGCGGGGCGAGTTGCGCGGCGTCGAGCACGATCCGGGCACCGTGCCGGTGGGCCACCCGGGCCAGCTCGGCGACCGGCCACCGTTCACCGGTCACGTTGCTGGCACCGGTCACCGCGACCAGCACCGGCAGCGCCGGGTTGCTGCCCCGGCGCAGCTCGGTGAGGGCGGCGGCGAGGTCGCGTACCGCCCCGTCGGGCTCGGAGGGCACCGGCAGTCGTACCGAGCCGCGCGGCCAGGGCAGCAGGTTGGCGTGGTGCTCCCCGGCGAACGTGACCACCGTCGTGCCGGCCGGCACGGCCCGGGCCAACAGGTTGAGCGCGTCCGTGGTGTTACGGGTGAAGATCACGTGATCGTCGGCGCGCGCGCCGAAGAAGTCACCGATCGTCTGCCGGGACTGCTCGTACGCCAGGGTGCAGCGCCGCGACAGCGCTCCCGCGCCGCGATGCACGCTCGCGTACCAGGGCAGCAGCTCGGCCACCGCGTCGGCGGCGGCCCGCGCGCACGGCGCGGTGGCCGCGTAGTCCAGGTTGATCTCACCGGGCACGCCGAGGACGTCGAGCGGCGCGGACGGCGCGGCGGGAAGGGTGGGCAGCGAGGGGACGCAGGTGACGGACATGCCGGAACCTCCGGGGTCAGGGACCCCGGGTGCGGCATCGGGACGGGGTCCGCGCTTGCCCAGCACACCGATCGGGCTGGGCCCGGTCATCACCCGGGGCACCCCACCGCGAACTCGACGAGGGTTGCCGGCCAGCAAGCCGGGGCTTGACGCTGGCGCTCGTGACCTGCCGGCAGCATAGCGGCTACCGATGCGACCGAACCAGCCGGCAGTGGATGGCTACGCTGACCGCATGGCCGACACCCCGCCCGGTTCACCGCTGCCGCCGTCGCCCGCGTCCGCCCCGCCCACGGCCCCGTCCGCGCCCACCGCCCCGGCCGGTGCCGAAGCCCCCCGGATGCCGCTGCGCCGACTGGGCTGGCGGCGGTTCCTGGTGCTGGCCGGGGTGGTGCTGTTGATCGCGGCGTGCGCGGTGTTCATGGTCTTCACGCTCGGCCAGTCACTCGGGGCGCAGGCCCTGCTGATCGGCGTGGTCGCCGCCATCCTGCCGGTGCCGGTGCTGGTCGCCTGCTTCCTCTGGCTGGACCGGTACGAACCGGAGCCGCTGAAGTATCTGATCTTCTGTTTCGCCTGGGGTGCGTTCGTCTCCACCGCCGCCTCGCTCACGGTGAACGACTTCGCCGCCAACCGTTTCGCCGACTGGGGTCTGCCGTCCGCGCTCACCGGTGTGCTGGTGGCGCCGTTCATCGAAGAGCTGACCAAGGCGCTGGGCCCGATCCTGCTGCTGGTGTTCCGCCGCCGGGAGTGGTCCGGGATCACCGACGGCCTGGTCTACTGCGGGCTCTCCGCGGTCGGCTTCGCGATGGTGGAGAACATCCTCTACCTGGGCGGGTTGGGCTACGCGTCCGGCGCCGACCGGTACGGCCCGGCCACCGGCATCCAGCAGGTCATCGCGATCTTCATTTTGCGGATCCTGCTGTTCGGGTTCGCCCATCCGCTCTTCACCTCGATGACGGGTGTGGGGCTGGGTATCGCCTCCCGCACGGCCGACCGGCGCATCCGGGTGCTCGCCCCGATCGCCGGTCTGCTGTTGGCGATGATGCTGCACGGCACCTGGAACCTGCTGCCCACGCTGACCCAGGCCACCGGCGAGGCCGTGATCATGCTGTACGGCTTCCTGGGCCTGATGGTGCCGGTCTTCTTCGGCACGGTGGGGCTGGCGCTGTGGCTGCGTGCCTGGGAGGGGCGGCTCACCGAGCGTGCGCTACCCGACTACGTACGCGCCGGCTGGCTCAGCCCACCCGAGGTGGCCGCGTTGAGCAGCCTCGGCCGACGGCACGCTGCCCGCAGTTGGGCGCGGCGGGTGGCCGGCGACGCCGGGGTGCGGGCGATGCGCGGCTACCAGTCCGCCGCGACCCGACTGGCCCTGCTGCGCGACGGGACGCTGCGCGGGCTGGACCGCAAGCCCGCCGACCAGGAGCGGACCGCCCGCGAGGAGCGGGAACTGCTGGACGCGATCAGCTCGTACCGGTCGTTCTTCGTCGGTCGGGACCCGCAGGCCCCGGTGGGCGTCTGGGACGGCAGCCGCTACCACCTGCGCTTCCCGGACGGTACGCAGCGGTCGGTGGACGCGCCGGACGAGCCGGTGGTGCCGATTCCGGTGGTGCTGGCGCCCGCCCCGGCCCCGCCCGGGTACGCCCCGCCCGGTTGGCCCGGCCCACGACCGGCGTCGCCCTGGCCGCCGGCGCACCCCTGAGGCGGGCGGTCGCCGGCTGACCGTTCAGCTCATCAGGGAGGTGAGGAAGTCACCGAAGCCCTGGAACATCGCGATCAGGGCGGCCCCGATCGTCCGGAACATCTGCGCCGCGCCGTCCGGCCGGAAGGCCACGAAGTAGATCAGGAACGCGACAAAGCCCCAGGTCAACAGCTTCTTCACGAATACCGGCATCGTCCCTCCCCAGGGCCACGGTCGCCGGATGGCTTCCCGTCGTGGGGCCGGGCAAACGGTGCGGGACGGGGCCCGGTGGCCGGGGGAGGTGCGTCAGAGGTAGAGGCCGGTCGAGTCGTTCTCGATCCGTTCGGCGGCCACGGCGTGCACGTCGCGTTCGCGTAGCAGCACGTAACCGCGGCCGTGCAACTCGACCTCGGAGCGGTCGTCCGGGTCGAAGAGCACCCGGTCGCCGGAGACGATGGCGCGGACGTTGGGCCCCACCCCGACCGCGGTGGCCCAGGCGAGACGCTTGCCGACCGCCGCCGTCGCCGGAATGACGATGCCGGCGGTGGAGCGGCGTTCGCCCTCGCTGCCCTCCATCCGTACCAGCACGCGGTCGTGCAGCAGGCGGATCGGCAGGCCGGCGTCGAGATCGTTGTCGGCGGTCACCCCGCAGACGCTACCGTGTGGCCGACGGCGGCCGGCCGGTGGTTACGCCGGAGGTGGTCGGGGCATTGTGTGGCTGAACCGCCCCACGGTGTCGGGAACGGACGTATGCTGTCCGACCTGTCGCCGTCGGCGGGCCGGGTTTTCTGCCAGGAGGTGCGCTTGAGCCGCTTCGAGCGGGTACGCGGGCGGCTTCGCCGCGCCTACCAGTCACGACAGGAGTCGACGCGCGTCGGCGAGCGCACTCCGAGTGACGCGCTGGACGGTGCGTCGGAGGCGGCACGGGTGGCATCGCCGGCCGCGCCGGGGCCGACCGCGCCAACGAGCGCCACGGTGTACGGCGCGGAACCTGCGGCGGACCTGCACAACTCCACCTCCAGTCGGGACGACGCCGACGTTCCGCACGGGCTGCGGATCGCCGCCGCGTGGTGCTGGCGACTGATCGTGATCGGCGTGGTGGCCTGGGCCCTGCTGCGGATCGTCAGCACCGTCAAGATCGTGATCATTCCGTTGGCCATCGCGCTGCTGCTCTCCGCGCTGCTCGCCCCGGCGGTGGGCTGGCTGCTGCGGGCCCGGTTCCCCCGGTCGCTGGCGACGGCGGTGGTGCTGGTCGGCGGCCTGGCCGCGGTGATCGGCACGCTGACGCTGGTGGTCAACGAGTTCATCCGTGGCGTACCGGAGTTGAGCGAGAAGTCGTCCGAGGGTGTCCGGCAGATCCAGAACTGGTTGAAGACGGGCCCGCTGCACCTCTCCGACACCCAACTCGACCGTTACATCGACGAGGCGCAGGCCTGGATCAACAACAACACGTCGAGGTTCACCAGCGGCGCGTTGAGCACCGCTGCCACGCTGGCCGAGGTGCTGACCGGCACGCTGCTGGTCCTCTTCGCGACGTTCTTCTTCCTGCGCGACGGCAGCCGGATCTGGCGATTCCTGGTCCGGCTACTGCCGGTGGCCGCCCGGTGGAAGGTCGACGACGCGGGCCGCGCCTCCTGGCAGACACTCGTCGCCTACGTCCGGGCGACCGTCCTGGTCGCCTTCATCGACGCGGTCGGCATCGGCATCTTCCTGGTCATCTTCGACATCCCGTTCGCCTTCCCGCTGGCCGCGTTGGTCTTCCTCGGCGCGTTCATCCCGATCGTCGGTGCGGCGCTCTCCGGCGGCGTGGCGGTGCTGGTCGCCCTCGTCGACAGCGGCCCGGTCACCGCGTTGATCATCCTCGGTGCGGTGATCGGCGTGCAGCAGATCGAAGGCCACGTGCTCCAACCGCTGATCATGGGACGGGCGGTCGCCCTCCACCCGCTCGCGGTGATCATCGGCATCGCCGCCGGTGTCGTCCTCGCCGGCATCACCGGCGCGCTGGTCTCCGTGCCGCTGATCGCGGTGCTCAACACCGCGGTCCGCAGGCTCGCCGCCCGCAGGGTCCCGGACACCCCGCCCGACGCCGTGGTCGTCGCCTCGCAGGCCCCCTAGACCAACCGCCCCGCCCGGCACCCCCTAGATCACGCTCGATCCTGGAAAGAGTGGCCTCCCGACAGTGGGAGGCCACTCTTTCCAGGTTGTAGCCCGATCTTGAACTGCCCCCACGGCGCGGGCGCACGCGGCGCGGGCGCGGCGGGGGTCAGGACTTGGCCAGGCGTTCCAGGGCGCCGCGGGCCACCTCGGGACGGGTCGTGTACCAGAACGGGGGCAGTGAGCGGCGCAGGAACGGCCCGTAGCCCCGGGCCGTCTCCAGCCGGGAGTCGAGCACCGCGACCACGCCCTTGTCGCCGGTCGCCCGGATCAACCGGCCCACGCCCTGAGCCAGTCGTACCGCCGCGATCGGCACGCTGACCGCGGCGAAGCCGGAGCCGCCGCCCGCGTCCACGGCCGCCGCGCGGGCCGCCGCCAGCGGTTCGTCCGGGCGGGGGAAGGGCAGCCGGTCGATGACGACCAGTTGGCAGGCGTCACCCGGCACGTCCACGCCCTGCCAGAGCGACATCACCCCGAACAGGCAGCTGGCGCGCTCCTCGCGGAAGCGACGCACCAGCAGCGGCAACGCCTCCTCGCCCTGGAGCAGCACCGGCAGGTCGGTCCGCGCCCGCACCAGCTCCGCCGCCTGCTGCGCGGCCCGCCGGGAGGAGAAGAGCCCGAGAGTACGACCACCGAGCGCCTCGACCAGCCCGAGCAGCTCCTCACCGGCGGCCTCGGGCAGCCCGGAGACGCTGGGCCGGGGCAGGTGCGCGGCGACGTACAGGATGCCCTGCCGGGCGTAGTCGAACGGCGAACCGACGTCGAGTGAGCGCCAACCGGGGCCCTCGGTGGCCGGTACGACGGCGCTCGGGGTGACGTCGCCAGCGAGGCGACGGCCCGGCGTCTCGGCGGCCGGACGACCTGGGCCGGTGCGGGCGGCCAACGCGGTGGCGGCGGGGGTCGGCGGGGCGGGCGGTGGCGCGTCCAGCCCGAGGGCGCGGGCGACCGTGTCGAACCGGCCGCCCAGCGCCAGGGTGGCCGAGGTGGCGACGACGGTGCGTTCGTCGTACAGGTGGGTGGCGAGGGTGCCGGCGACCGACAGTGGCGCGACCACCAGCGCCCGGCGGGTGCCGCTGTCGTTCTTCTCGACCCAGGCCACGTCGTGGTCGGCCTCCTCCAGCAGCCGCTGCGCGGTGGTGGAGAGCTCGTCCAGCGCGGCCTTGGCCTGCTGCTTACGGACCGGGTCGGGGTCGTCGGCCTTGATGTCGCCGATCGCGTCCAGGGCGGTGCGGGTCGCCGCGTCGAGCAGCGTGCACGCCTCACGCAACGGTGTCGGCAGCCCGGCGGTGATCCGCCCGGCCGGCGCCTCGGCCAACCCGACCGCGAGGGCGTCACCGGCGGCGGTGAGTGCGTCGGCGGTCTCCGGCCGCAGCAGCGTACGGGCCCGTCGGGTGGTCCGGTCGATCAGCTCCGGCACCAGCTCCGCCTGGGCCGCGGAGGACACCCGGTCGGCCAGCTCGTGCGCCTCGTCCACGATGAGCAGCTTGTGCGGCGGCACGATGTGCCGGTCGGCGAGCATGTCGACCGCGAGCAGGCTGTGGTTGGTCACCACGATGTCGGCCTCCCGGGCGCGGGCCCGCGACGCCTCGGCGAAGCACTCCTGGCCGAACGGGCACCGGGTCGCGCCGACACACTCCCGGGCCGGCATCGACACCAGCCGCCACGCCTGGTCGTCGACGCCCGGGTCCAGCTCGTCGCGGTCGCCGGTGGCGGTCTTCTCGGCCCAGTCGCGCAGCCGCTCGATCTGTTTGCCCAACCGGCCCGCCTCACCGAGCCACTTCGTCCCGCCGCCGGGGCGCGCCGCCGGGGCGTCGAAGAGGGCGTCCTCCGGCTCCTCCTCGGTGGAGTTGTCCAGGCGGGCGAGGCAGAGGTAGTGGTGGCGGCCCTTGAGCACGGCGAAGGTGGGCCGGCGGCCGAGCACCGGCTCGACCGCGTCGGCGAGCCGCGGCAGGTCGTGGTCGACCAGCTGGGACTGCAGAGCCAGGGTGGCGGTGGAGACCACCACCGGACCGTCCACAGTGAGCGCCGGTGCCAGATAGGCAAGCGACTTGCCGGTGCCGGTGCCCGCCTGCACGAGCAGGTGCTCGCCGCCGGACACGCACTCCTCGATGGCCGTGGTCATCTGTAGCTGGCCGGGGCGTTCGGCGCCGCCGGGCACCGCGCCGACCGCCGCTGCGAGCAACTCGGTGCCGCTGGGCCGGGCACCCCGCCGCCGGCTCCCGGCGCGGGCCGAGGGGGTGGCGGAACCGGTGGCGGTGCGGGGCGGAGTCACCGTGCGACGGTACCCGGCGGTGCCGACACCAGCCGCGCCCATCCGCCGCGTGGCGCGATGCCGGCCAGGCAGGGCCGTGCAACCGATGCCGTCCGGTTACGGTCGCGCTACGACGCGTTGGGCTGTATCGGTTAGGGTGCGAATCATGCCGAGCGACATGGTCCGAGTGATCTACCGCAAGTACGACGGCAGCGCCCACCGCGACTACCCGGCCCGCCGGCTCACCGAGGATGATCTCGGCATCTGGCTCGGCGTGCCCGAGGGCACCGAGTCGGTCTACCACGGCCGGCCATCGGTGGAGAAGATCCCGTTCGTGTTGCTGGTGCCACATCGCGCCTGGTGGACGACCATGTTCAACCCGCCGCCGCGCACCAGCGAGGTCTACTGCGACATCACGACCCCGGCCCGCTGGGAGTCCGACGACACCGTCCATCTGATCGACCTGGATCTGGACGTCGTCCGGCGTCGGGCCACCGGCCTGGTGGAGCTGCTCGACGAGGACGAGTTCGCCGAGCACCGGGCCCGATTCGGTTATCCGGACGACGTGGTGGCCGAGGCCGAAGCCGCGGCGCAGCGGCTGTTCGGGGCCCTGGGCGACGGCACCGAGCCGTTCGCCACCGCGTACCGCAAGTGGTTGGCCCTGGTGGTCTGAACGCCGCACGCCCGGTCGGGCCGGCTCACCAGCGTGGCGGCCAGCTGTCGTCGGCGTCGAGCGGCGGCAGATCGGTCAGCTTCTCCGGGTTGAGTTGGTTGTAGATGGCGGTGATCCGGCCCTGGTCCACCGCGAACGCGCTGACCAGGCGGAGCGGCCGCCCGTCGCTGTGCACCGTCTCCATCTGGAGGCCGAGCAGGCCGTCGACGAGCACGAGCCGAGCCCGCACCCGGTCGACGTACCGGCCGGTCCGGCCGAACAGGCCCAGCGTGAGGCGACCGACGGCGTCCGCGCCGAGCACCGGTCGACGGGCCGCCGGGAAGTGCCCGCCGGAGTCGCCGACGAAGACCACGTCCGGCGCGAGCACCTGAACCAGTTGCTCCAGCTCGCCGGACTCGGTGGCCGCGACGAACGCCCTGAGCACCCGGCGCTGCTCGGCCGGGTCGGCGGTGTGCCGGGGCACGTCCGGCGCGGTGATCGCGCGACGCGCCCGGGAGGCGAGCTGCCGGGCGGCCACCTCGGTGGTGCCGAGCACCTCGGCGACCCGGGCGAAGGGCAGCGCGAACACGTCGTGCAGCACGAGAGCGACCCGCTGCTCCGGCGCGAGCCGCTCCAGCACCACCAGCAGCGCCGTGCCGACCTGGTCGGTGCGGATCGCCCGCTCCGCCGGGTCGGGCGCGTACC
Organism: Micromonospora sp. NPDC049645; assembly: GCF_040675155.1. Taxonomy (NCBI): domain Bacteria; kingdom Bacillati; phylum Actinomycetota; class Actinomycetes; order Micromonosporales; family Micromonosporaceae; genus Micromonospora; species Micromonospora sp. NPDC049645. The sequence continues at coordinate 350,555 of NZ_JBFAOI010000003.1, read as the reverse complement.
CGTCGGCCGGCGGGCCGCCGCCCACCGGGGTCACCACCGGCTCCGGCAGCCACTGCCCGGGGTACGCCTCCCGGCGGACCCGGGCCGAGCGGAGCACGTCCAGGCAGATCCGGGCGCAGGTGGTGGTCAACCAGGCGGGCAGTTCCCGGATCTCGGCGCGGGCCGCCGGGTCGGCCAGCGCCCCGGCGTAACGCAGCCAGGTCTCCTGCACCGCGTCCTCGGCGTCGCTGCGGCTGCCCAGCATCCGGTGGGCCACCGCGAGCAGTCGCCCCCGCTCGGCCTCGAACTCCGTCGCCAGGTCCCGCACGACCCACCACCTCCCCGGTCGGCACCCCGTCCTGGCCTACATCCTCCCGCCGACCGGGCCCGCCGGTGACCCCGCCCGGGACGGGTCGCCGCGGGCGGCAGTCGGGCGGCGGCCCACGGGGGTCCGGAGCTGGCTCTCGACGGGCGGATCGGCGGTGGGTGGGCGATGATCCGTGCATGAGCGCACCCCAGCAAGGGCAGATCGTGGCGCCGGACGGCGGCTCCGTACGGGAGCTGCTGCGGGTCAGCGCGCCGGTGGATCTCGGCGCGATCGACCCGCGGTCCATGCCCGGCCTGCCGGGTCCGGCGGATCGCGGTGAGCACCGGAAGACCTGGGCGCGGGAGCAGGTGGAGTTGGTCGGCGAGGAGTTGGGCCGGCAGCAGGAGATGCTCTTCGCGATGGCCAAGACCGGATCGGAGCGGCCGGCGCACCGGGTGCTGCTGGTGTTGCAGGCCATGGACTGCGGTGGCAAGGACGGCACGATCAAGCGGGTGGCCGGCGCGATGAACCCGCTGGGCCTGCACATCCGCTCGTTCGGGCCGCCGACCCGCGAGGAGCTGCGGCACGACTTCCTCTGGCGGATCCGCCGGGAGCTGCCGCCGCCCGGGTACGTGGGGATGTTCAACCGTTCGCACTACGAGGACGTGTTGATCGCCCGGGTCGGCTCGCTCGTGCCGGAGAAGACCTGGCGTGCCCGCTATGACGAGATCAACTCTTTCGAGCGGGAGCTGACCGAGGGCGGCGTGACCCTGATCAAGGTGATGCTGCACATCTCGTACGCCGAGCAGGGCGAGCGCCTGCTGGATCGGCTCGTCGACCCGCGCAAGCACTGGAAGTACAACCCCTCCGACATCGACTCGCGGCGGCACTGGGACGACTACCAGGCCGCGTACGCCGAGGCCCTGAGCCGGTGCGGGACGGACGTCGCGCCCTGGTTCGTGGTGCCCGCGGACCGCAAGTGGTATCGGGACTGGGCGGTGGCCCACCTGCTGCGTGAGACGTTCGACACGCTCGATCTGGGGTATCCGGCTGCCGATTTCGACGTGGCGCGGGAGCGGGAGCGCCTCCTGGCTGGGGGAGCGGGTACGGGTGGGGCGGCCGAGATGAACGGCAGGTGAACGAGCGGTGAATGACGCCTGGCCAGGGGTGGGCCGGCGAATTCGCGGATCCGCCGTTTCCTAGCATTCACCGGGCGGACGCTCATCGGGCGCCGCCACCCTTCCACCGACGCGACGAGGTCTGTGCTGTGAAGTTTTCCTTCCGCCCCACCGAGGGCGCCTTCTACGAGCTCTTCACCAGGGCCGCGCAGAACCTGGTCCGGGGCACCGAGCTGCTGAACGAGCTGGCCCTGCCCGGCGTGGACGTGCAGTCCGTCAGCGAACGGCTGACCGAGGTCGAGCACGACAGCGACCAGATCACCCACGACCTGTACAAGAAGATCAACTCAACCTTCATCACCCCGTTCGACCGGGAGGACATCTACCGGCTCGGCTCGCTGCTCGACGACGTCATGGACCACCTGGAAGCGGTCGGCGACCTGCTCTACCTGTACGGGCTGACCGAGCTGCCGGCGCTGCCCCGCGAGCTGCACGAGATGGTCAACGTGCTCGACCAGCAGGCCAAGCTGACCGCCGACGCGATGCCCCGGCTGAAGTCGATGAAGGATCTCGAGGACTACTGGATCGAGTGCAACCGGCTGGAGAACGAGGGCGACCGGATCAACCGGCAGCTGCTCGTCCGCCTCTTCTCCGGTGAGTACGACGCGCTGACGGTGCTGAAGATGAAGGAGGTCGCCGACGAGCTGGAGGCCGCCTGCGACGCCTTCGAGCACGTGGCCAACACCGTCGAGACCATCGCGGTCAAGGAGTCCTGATCCTGTGACTGTGACACCCGAACTCATCGCCGTGCTGGCGGTGATCGGGGTAGCCCTGGCGTTCGACTACACCAACGGCTTCCACGACGCCGCCAACGCGATCGCGACAAGCGTCTCCACCCGGGCGCTGACACCCCGGATCGCCCTCGGGCTCGCCGCGGTCGGCAACTTCGTCGGCGCGCACTTCGGCGCCGGCGTCGCCAAGACCGTCGGGGACGGTCTGGTCACCCTCCCGACCGGGGTGAACAGCCTCGGCGTGGTCTTCGCCGGGGTGCTCGGGGCGATCGCCTGGAACCTGATCACCTGGTACTTCGGTCTGCCCTCGTCGTCCTCGCACGCGCTGTTCGGCGGCCTGGTCGGCGCGACCCTGCTGTCCACCGGTGGCATCGTGCAGTGGGGCAACATCGGCGAGAAGGTGCTGCTGCCGATGGTGCTGTCGCCGATCGTCGGTCTCACCCTCGGTTACCTGCTGATGCTGGCCATCCTCTGGCTGTTCCGGAAGGGCCAGCCGGGCAAGCTCAACCGGGGTTTCCGCTGGGCGCAGACCGCCTCGGCGGCCGCCATGTCGGTCGGTCACGGTATGCAGGACGCCGCCAAGACCATGGGCATCGTGGTGCTGGCCCTCTACACCGGCGGTTTTCAGGAGAGCAAGACGCACATCCCCGGCTGGGTGTTCTGGACCTCGGCGACGATGCTGGCCCTCGGCACGTACGCCGGTGGTTGGCGGATCATCCGTACCCTCGGTCGCAAGATCATCGACCTGGGGCCGCCGGAGGGCTTCGCCGCCGAGACGGTCGCCAGCGCGGTGCTCTACTTCAACGCCCTGGTGCTGAAGGCGCCGATCTCCACCACCCACACCATCACCTCGGCGATCATGGGTGTGGGCGCGACCAAACGACTCTCCGCGGTTCGGTGGAACGTCGCCGGCAACATCGTGCTCGCCTGGATCATCACGTTCCCGGCCGCCGCGTTGATCGCGTGCATCACCTACCTGCTGGTCCGGCCGCTCTTCGGCTGACCGGACCCGGCACCTCGACGGCCCCGGTCACCGCGACCGGGGCCGTTCGTCTCACTCGTAACGCACGCCGATCTGCTCGCGGATCGTGTCCAGCAGGGCCATCACCTCAAGGGTCGTCGCGTGCGGCACCACCGGGCTCTCGGTCAGCCCGGCGGCCAGGCAACGCTGCACCTCGATCGCCTCGTACTGGTAGCCGTTGCCGGCCTCGTCCGCGATGATCGTCTCCGGTTCCGCGCCGGCCCGGTGCAGGGTCAGCGAACCCGGCCGGAAGAACGGCTCGGGCAGGTCGATCCGACCGGTGCTGCCGGTGATCGAGGCGGACAGCTCACTCGCCCCGACCATGCCGCAGCTCAGGGTCGCCAGCGCGCCGCTGTCGTAACCGAACAGGATGCCGGTGTTCTCGTCCGTACCCTCCGGGCCGAGCTGGGCCCAGGACCGGATGTGCTGCGGCACCCCGAGCAGCAGGTGGGCCAGGCTGATTGGGTAGATCCCCAGGTCGAGCAGGGCCCCTCCGCCCAGGGCCGCGTTGCGCATCCGGTGCTCCGGCGGGAACGGCCCGGCCACCCCGAAGTCGGCCCGGACGCCGGTCACCGTGCCGATCGTCCCGTCCTCGATCAGCTCGACCGCGCGCAGGATCAGCGGGTTGGTCCGCATCCACATGGCCTCCATCAGGAAGACCCCGGCGGCGCGGGCGGTCTCCACCAACTCGGTGCTGGTAGCCAGATCGAGGGTGAACGGCTTCTCCAGCAGCACCGCCCGGCCGGCGGTGAGGCAGGTCATCGCCGCCTCGTAGTGCGCGGAGTGCGGGGTCGCCACGTAGATCGCGTCCAGCTCCGGGTCGGCCGCCAACTCCACCCAGGAACCGTAGGCGCGCTTCGCGCCGTACGTGTCGGCGAAGCGCTGCGCGCTGTCCGCGGCGCGGGAGCCGACCGCGACCAACTCGGCGTCCGGCACCAGCCGGAGGTCTTCGGCGAAACGGCTGGCGATGTGGCCGGTGGCCAGGATGCCCCAACGAGTCATGCCGGAACGCTAGCCGAGCCAGGTGAACCGTCCGCTGCCCGGCCTGCTCCCGCTGTCCGGCGTGCTCCCGCTGTCCGGCGTGCTCCCGCTGTCCGGCGTGCTCTCGCTGCCCGGCGTGCGCCTCGGCCTCGTGCCCCGATGAGCGCTATGCCTCTGGGGCATATTCATGCCTCTGAGTCATAACGCGCACGCCGCCAACCGGACCCGACCGAGCCGACGTTCGCCGGCTCGGCGTGCGGCCGGCGATCGCGCTGTCGGGAACTAGGCTCGCGGGCATGACGATCGACAGTGACGGCTTCGCCGCGCCGGCCGCCCTGGTCGAGCACGCCCGCCGGTTCCAGGCCGAGGGTGGCACCCCGGCCACACCGCGGATCGCGGCCACCGTGTTGCTGCTGCGTCCGACCGACGTCGACTTCGAGGTGTACGTCATCCGCCGGGTCGCCGCGATGACCTTCGGCGGGATGTACGCCTTCCCCGGAGGCGGGGTGGACCGCTCCGACTCCGAGGCGCACCTGGACTGGGCCGGCCCGACACCGGGCGAGTGGGCGGACCGGCTCGGTGTGGCCCCGCAGGCCGCGCAGGCGGTGGTCTGCGCCGCCGCCCGGGAGGTCTTCGAGGAGGCGGGTGTGCTGCTCGCCGGCCCGAACCGGGAGACCGTGGTGGGCGACGTCAGCGGTGACGACTGGGAGGCGGCCCGGCAGGACCTGGAGGGGCGTCGGCTGGGCTTCGCGGCACTGCTCGCCGCCCGGCAGCTCACCCTCCGATCGGATCTGCTGCTGCCGTGGAGCCGGTGGATCACACCCGAGTTCGAGCCGCGCCGCTTCGACACGTACTTCTTCGTCGCCCTGTTGCCGGCGGGGCAACGGACCCGCGACGTCTCCGGCGAGGCCGACCACACCCTGTGGATCCGGCCGGCGGACGCGCTGGCCCGCGCGCAGGCCGGCGAGCTGACCATGCTGCCACCGACCCTGGTCACGCTGGCCCAGGTGGCGGCGGCCGGCGACCTGGCCGGCGTGGCGCGGACGGCGGCCGATCGGGACGCCGCCAGCCCGGTCACCCCGCGCCTGGATCTGCCCCCGAACGGCGAACCCCGGTTCCTCCTGGCCTGACCCCCCGCCCGCGCCTGCCACCGCCACCGCCACCGCAAGATCCCAGGAAGTAGTGGTGTCGTTGCGGAAGGAGGCCCCTACTTTCATGTTCGAGCGCGATCTTGGAGGTGTGACGGGTGTTGGCGGCGGGGTGGGCCGGACATGGCACCGGCGCCCACGCCGGGAGGGCGGGGCGCCGGTGACCGGACGCGGTCGGCTCAGCCGAAGCGGCCGGTGATGTAGTCCTCGGTCTTCTTCACGCTCGGGTTGCTGAAGATCTTCTGGGTGTTGTCGTACTCGATCAGCCGGCCCGGGTCGCCGGTCTTCTCGATCGAGAAGAAGGCGGTCCGGTCCGACACCCGCGCGGCCTGCTGCATGTTGTGCGTCACGATGATGATCGTGAACTTGTCCTTGAGCTGGAACATCAGGTCCTCGATCGCCAGCGTGGAGATCGGGTCCAGGGCCGAGCACGGCTCGTCCATCAGCACGACCTGCGGCTCGACCGCGATGGTCCGGGCAATGCAGAGCCGCTGCTGCTGACCGCCGGAGAGGCCCGCGCCGGGCTTGCCCAGCCGGTCCTTGACCTCGCCCCACAGGTTCGCCGCGCGCAGGGCCTTCTCGGCCGCGTCCTCCAGGATCGACTTCTTGCGGACCCCGTTGAGCTTCAGCCCAGCCACCACGTTCTCGAAGATGCTCATGGTGGGGAACGGGTTCGGCCGCTGGAAGACCATCCCGATCGTGCGCCGGACCGCGGTGACATCCACGTCCCGGTGGTAGATGTCCTGGTCGTCGATGGTCAGGCTGCCCTCGACCCGGGCACCCGGCAGCACCTCGTGCATCCGGTTGATCGACCGCAGGAACGTCGACTTGCCGCAACCGGACGGTCCGATCAGAGCCGTGACCGTCTTCGGCTCGACCGTCAGGTTGATGTTCTCGATCGCCTTGAAGCCGCCGTAGTACGCGGTGACGTTCGAGGCGGAGACGCGCTTGGCCATGGTGGTACCTCCGGGGTTCATCGGCTGAGCCTGTTGCGACGGGCCAGCAGCTTTGCCGCGATCGTCAGGATCAGCACGAGGGCGACCAGGGTGAGTGCCGCGGTCCACGCCCGCTCCGGCGCGTACTTCGACGCGTTTCCGGCCTGCTGGTAGACGTAGAGCGAGAGGGACGACTGGTTGTTCTCGAACGGGTTGAAGTTGATCGCGGCGCCACCGCCGGCGATCAGCAACACCGGGGCGGTCTCGCCGGCCGCGCGAGCGATGGAGAGCATGACGCCGGTGACGATGCCCGGGAGTGCGGTGGGGAGCACCACCCGCAGGATGGTCTTCCACTTGGGCACGCCGAGGGCGTACGCGCCCTCCCGCAGCGGTGCCGGGACGAGGCGCAACATCTCCTCGGTGGAGCGGACGATGGTCGGCAGCATCAGCACCGCCAGGGCCAGCGCGGCGGCGAAGCCGGAGAAGCTCGGCCGGCCGTCGTTGAACCACGGCGACACGATCAGCACCCAGAACGCCAGCACGAACAGGCCGCTGACGATCGACGGGATGCCGGTCATCACGTCGACGAAGAACCGGATCGCGAAGGCGAACTTGCCCCGGCCGTACTCGACGATGTAGATCGCGCAGAGCAGGCCGAGCGGCACGGTGATCAGGACGGCGATGCCGACCTGCTCCAGGGTGCCGATGATGGCGTGGTACGCGCCACCGTTCGGGTCCCGGGCGCCGATGTTGTTCATCGAGGTGAGGAAGAAGTCGGCGTCCAGCCGCTGGACACCCTTGCTGAGCAGCGTCCAGACCACCGAGACGAGGGGCACCACGGCAAGTACGAACGCGGAGTGGATCAGCGCGCTCCAGGTGCGGTTGCGGGCCGCTCGTCGCCCCTCGACGGCGTTGGCCGCCGCGAAGAGGCCGGCCAGGTATAGCAGCGCGCCCAGCACGATGACGAGGACGGGTCCGCCGATGCCCGCGCCGTAGACGATGGCGGCGGCGAGCGCCAACGCGGCCACCGCGATGGCGGGTGCGGCGTACCCGGGCAGCCGCCGGGTCCGCAGCGTTTCCGGTTGGGCCGGCGGCCGGGTGCGGTGTGAGGTGACCGTGGTGCTCATGCGGCGGACTCCGTGAACTCCCGGCGGCGGTAGATGATCGCCCGCGCGATGATGTTGACGACCAGCGTGATCGCGAAGAGCACCAGACCGGACGCGATCAGGGCACCGCGACCGGTGTCGTTCGCCTCGGCGAACCGGTTGGCGATGTTGGCGGCGATGGTGTTGCCGCCGGACTCCAGCACGTTGAACGAGATGCTGTAGGTGGCGCCGAGGGTGAGCGCCAGCGCGATGGTCTCGCCGAGCGCCCGACCGAGTCCGAGCATCACCGCGGCGATGATGCCCGGCCGCCCGTACGGCAGGACCGCGGTGCGCAGCATCTCCCATCGGGTCGCGCCCAGCGCGAGAGCGGCCTCCTCGTTCGCGGTGGGCGTCTGGAGGAACACCTCGCGGGTGAGCGAGGTGATGATCGGCAGCACCATGATCGCCAGCACGAGGGAACCGAGCAGGATCGAGTTACCGTACGGGCCGTCGCCGCCGAAGATCGGGATCCAGCCGAAGTACTTGTTCAGCCAGCCGGAGAGATCGGTGACCGGGCCGATGAGGTAGTCGCGCCCCCAGAGGCCGAACACCACACTGGGTACGGCGGCCAGCAGGTCGATCAGGAAGCCGAGCGCGTTGCCGAGCCGCCGGGGCGCGTAGTGGGACAGGTAGAGCGCGATGCCCATCGCCACCGGCACTGCCATGAGCAGTGCCAGCGCGGCCGTGAGCACCGTACCGAAGGCGAGCGCGCCGATGCCGAACGTGGGCGGGTTGTCGTTCGGGAACCAACCCTCGAAGGTCCAGAAGTTGGCGGTGTTGTCGCGCAGGGCCGGGATCGCCTTGGCGATCAGGAAGACCGCGATGGCGACGATGATGACCAGGACCGTCGTGCCGGCGGCCAGGGTGAGGCCGTGGAAGGCCCGCTCGGCGCCGAAAGCGCGGGCCCGGGGCAGCGCGCCACCGCCGCCCAGCCCGGAACCGTCAGGGGAACGGGTGCTGACTGGTGCCTCGGCCACACGCGCCGAGGCACCGGCGGGCCGCTCGTGACTTTCGGTCACGCGCGTCCCGCCGGTGCCGGCGTCGGCCGAGCGGTGAGGGGTTTCACCCATCTGCTCGCTCGATTCGGTTGCGGAGGTGTGGGGTCGGGTCAGGAGAGGTTCTTGACCGCGGTCTCGACCTTGGTGCGGACCGTCTCCGGCAGCGGGGCGTAGCCCAGCTCGGTGAGAGACGCCTGGCCCTCGGCGCTGGCGGCGTGGCCGAGCAGGCCCTTGACCAGCTTCAGCTTGTCGGCCGCGAGGCCCTTGCTGCAGACGATCTCGTACGTCGCCAGGACGATCGGGTAGGCCCCGGCCTCCTTGGTGTTGTAGTCGATCGACATCTTGAGGTCGTCGCCCTGGCCCTCGATCTTGGCGCCGGCGATGGTCTTACCGGCCGACTCGGCGGTCAGCGCGGCGAACTCGCCCGCGCCGTTGCCGACCTTGGCCATCTTCAGGCTGGCGTTCTCGGCGTAGGACCACTCGACGTAGCCGATGGTGCCGTCGGTGCTCTTGATCTTGCTGGCAACGCCGTCCGACTTGGCGGCGCCCACGCCACCCGGGGCCTTCCAGGCCTTCGCGTTGCCCAGGGTCCAGTCCGCCTCGGCGGTCTTGGAGAGGAACTTGGTGAAGTTGTCGGTGGTGCCCGACTCGTCCGAGCGGTGCACGGCCTGGATGGCGGTCGACGGCAGCGTGACGCCGGGGTTGTCGGCCTTGATCGCCGCGTCGTCCCACTTGGTCACCTTGCCGGCGAAGATCTTCGCCAGGGTGGCCGGCTTGACCTGGAGGTTGTCCACGCCGTTGAGGTTGTAGGCGATCGCCACCGGGCCGATGACCATCGGCAGGTTGATGGCGGCGCCACCGGCGCACTTGGCGTCGGCCTTCGGCTGCTCCTCCGGCTTGAGCGCGGAGTCGGAGCCGGCGAAGTCGGCGGTGCCGTTGATGAACGCCGTGATGCCGGCGCCGGAGCCGGACGGCTCGTAGTTGATCGTGGTGCCCTGGCACTTCTGCTGGTACGCCTTGATCCACTCGTCCATGGCGTTCTTCTGGGCCGACGAGCCCTGGGCGTTCACCGTGCCGGTGGCGCAGTCGACCGCGGCGGCCGAGCCCGAAGCGCTGGTGCTGGGCTCGTTGTTGTCCGAGCCGCATGCACTGAGACCGAGCGTCGCAGTAAGAGCGAGGCAGGCAATAGTGCCGTACCGCTGGAGCTTCACCTGAGGGGTTTCCCTTCGCGTCTGACTTGGCACCCCGTTCCCGGGGCCCGAGGACCGGCGCTGACCGGCTGACACGAAAGTTAGGAGTGCCAGGTAGCCGGTTCGCCGGTCGCAAATGAACGCGAGGTGAACACGTACGGCCGTCAAGGTGACCGCTTGCTGAGGGCGAGTTGTCCGTTAAGTGAACCGGGGTACACCTGTCGGAAGTATGGGTATATATCCGGTTCAGTGTTATCTCGCCGATGCTTGGCCGTTACCCACCGGTGACCCGGTCGGCGCGAGCGCCGCCGGTCAGCCCAGGTGGTAGTTGATGTGCGCGGACCAGCGTGCGAAGCCCAGCCGTTCGTAGAGCGCTACCGCCCCGGTGTTCGACTCGTCCACGTAGAGCATCACCCGGTCCAGGCCGCGCCGGTCCCGCAGGTACGCCAACCCGGCGGTGGTCAGCGCCCGGCCGAGCCCGCCGCCGTGCGCGGTCGGCTCCACGCCCAGGACGTACACCTCGCCGATCCGGGCCGACCCGGGCCGCTCGTGCACCTTGGTCCAGTGGAAACCGAGCAGCCGGCCGGTCGCGGTCTCCTCGGCGAGCAGGAAACCCGCCGGGTCGAACCACGGCTCGGCGAGGCGGACCCGCAGGTCCTCCGAGGTCCAGCGGCCCTGCTCGGGGTGCTCGGAGAAGGCCCGCGCGTTGAGCGCCAACCACGGGGCGTCGTCCACCCCGGGTCGGAACGCGCGCAGCGCCACCCCGTCGGGCAGGCGCGGCTCGCCCAGCGGGGCGGCCAACGGTCGGCGCAACTGCCAGAGCACCCGGGCGCGGGTGAAACCGAGGTCGACGGCGAGTGCGGCGGCCGAGGGGTGGTCGCCGTGTGCCCACGCCCGCAGCGGCCCGGTGGCCGAGGCGAGTACGCCCCGGGCGAGCGCCCGCCCGGTGCCCCGCCGGCGGTACGCGGGGTGCACCACCAGCTCGACGCCGATCCCGCTGACCGGGTCGGTGGTGTCCAGGTGCGCGTAGCCGGTGAGCGTCCCGTCGTCGGCTCGGGCGATCAGGTGCACGGCGGGGGCGTCGGGCTCACGCAGCCGGAGCAGGACGTGTTCGTCGAGTGGGTTCGCGCCGTCCGTGTCACCCGCGACGCCGGCCAGGGCCAGTACGTCGGCGATCTCCGCCGGTGCCAGTCGGTCGGTCCGGGTCACCTGGTCGCTGGTCGGCTCCGCGCTGCTCATTTCGCCACCGTATCCGCTGCCTGTCGTGCCGCCCGAACCGTCGTCGCAAAGCCGCGGCGGCTCACGTCGGGTCGGTGGGGAGTGCCTCCAGCTCGAACCGGGCGGTCAGGTCGGGCAGGATCCGGCGCAGCGCGTCCAGCGTGCCCTGGCGGTCGCCACCGGCGTCGTGCAGCAGCACCACCGAGCCGGGTTCGGCCTGGGTCAACACCGTCGCGGTGATTTTGCTGGCGCCGGGCAGATCCCAGTCCGACGGATCCACCGACCAGTGCAGCGGGGTCATGCCGAGCTGCCGCGCCACCGACACCACCGGGTACGTCCAGGCCCCACCCGGCTGGCGGTACCAGACGATCGGCGCGTCCGGCACCGCCGCCCGGATCGCCGCGTTGGTGCGTACGAGGTCGGCGCGGATCGCGTCGGCCGACCGGGCGCCCAGACCGACGTCGTGGTGCCAGGAGTGGTTGCACAGGGTGTGCCCGGCGCTCACGATCGCCTGGATCAGGTCGGGGTGGTCCTGCGCGTTTTCGCCGACCACGCAGAACGTGGCGTGCACGTCGTATTCGCGCAGGATGGCGAGGACCTGCGGGGTGTAGCGCGGGTCCGGCCCGTCGTCGAAGGTCAGCGCGAGCCGCGGGGTGCCGGTGGTGGCGTGCGCGCCGAACAGCTTGTCGTCGCCGGCGTCGGGTCCGGACCCGTCCTGACCGGTCTCGGCGGGGCCGGTGCTGGCGCTGGGGCTGGCGCTCGGGACGACCCTCGGCTCGCCGACGCTGGGTTGGTCGGCGTAGTGCGGCCCGTCGGCGCTCGTGGTCACGCCGGTGGAGTGCCGTGGGGTCTGGTCGGGGACGAGGCTGCGGCCCAGCACGTACGCGGAGCCGAGCAGCCCCACCACGACCAGCGTCACGATCCCTGCGGTCCGCGCGGTCGAGCTTCCCCGCGTCACGGCTTCCACCCGGCTCGCCGGTCAGGCCGGCCCGTCGCCCCCGTGTTCAGTGCGCGCACCGTCGCCCCTTTCTCCGACAAACCCGGCAGTCAGAATAGAGCTGCCAAGCTGCGCAAAAAGGGCATATGGGAAATCGTCCGGGTGACCCGCGGATCAGACCGGCAGGGGCGCGTGCTCCGGCTCGGGAAGCGACCGCGACGGCGGAACGACGAACTTGTAGCCGACCTGGCGAACGGTGCCGATCATCGACTCGTACTCCGAGCCGAGCTTGGCGCGCAGTCGCCGGACGTGCACGTCCACCGTGCGGGTGCCGCCGAAGTAGTCGTAGCCCCAGACCTCACGCAGGAGCTGATCCCGGGTGAACACCCGGCCCGGGTGCTGGGCCAGGAACTTCAGCAGCTCGAACTCCTTGTAGGTGAGATCGAGCGGGCGGCCCTTGAGCTTGGCCGCGTACGTGTCGGGGTCGATGGTCAGCTCGCCGGCCCGGATCGAGCCACCCGCACCAGCGGTCGCGTTGCTGAGCCGGCCCACCGCCAACCGCAGTCGCGCCTCGACCTCGGCGGGGCCGGCCGAGGCGAGGATGACGTCGTCGACGCCCCAGTCGGCGTTCAACGCGATCAGACCGGCCTCGGTCACCACCGCGACCAGCGGCACACCGAGCCCGGTGGCGTGCAACATCCGGCAGGTCGCCCGGGCCTCGCTCAACTCCGATCGGGCATCCACCATCACCGCGTCCGGACTGGGGCCCGCGACCAGGGTGCGAACGTCGCGCGGCGCGGTGCGGACCGAGTGCGGCAGCAGGTCGAGTGCCGGCAGCACAGCCGACGGTTCCCCTGCGCGCGCGGTCACCAGCAGCAGGATCTCCACGATCACCTCCGTCCCGGCGGCGCTCGGCCGCACGCGACCAGTCGCACTCACCAGGAGTGCGCTGAGAAATTGCGTGGTCCCGGCGTCGCTGACGGGCGGGTAACGGGTTGAGCGTAACCGATCGCCTCGGCCGCGCCGTCAGGCCATTTCCCGTTTGTCTACCTTGCCCCTGATCGTGGCGCAGATTTTAACGTCGCCGAAACCCGTGACCACCGCGTCGGCCGGTCGGTCTGGCACGATCGGGTCGTGTTTCCCTCCACCTCGCCCGAGGCCGGCCGCGAATCGTGGCCCGCCGGGCCCCACCCGGGCCCGGCCGCCACACCGACCCGCGGCAACCCGCCCGCGCCGCGTACCGGTCCGGCCACCACCGATGGCGATCGCCGCGAACGGGGTGGGCCACGCCGTGCCCGTCGTGCCGGCGAACCGGCCCGCCGATCCGAAGACGAGATCGACGAGCCGGAAGAGGAGGTCGTACCCCCGGTCGAGGTGCGCCGCCAGCTGGCCCTGACCATCGCCGGCTTCGCCGCGCTGCTCGGCGTCGGCCTGGTGCTCGGCGCGCAGACGTCGGGCCCCGGCCACCGGCTGCCGTTCGCCTTCATCATCTTCGGTGTCCAGCTGCTGTTCGTGCTCGCCTGGACGATGGCCATGCGCCCGCCCGCGTTGCTGGTGGTCGCCGGGATCAGCGCGGCGGTCGCGGCGCTGGCCGACATCGCCGCGGTGCAGACCGACGTCGCCGGTCTGGCGCCGCTGGGCTACCTGGCCGCTGGCGGGTTCCTCGCCGCGGTGCTCGGCCAGCTGGTCCGCCGGGTCGACCGGGTCCGGGTCACCGACTCACTCGGCGCCACGCTGCTCATCGTGGTCGGGGTGGTGGCCTTCGGCACCCTGATCGTGCTCAGCCGGATCCCGGCCGGCACCCAGGCGATCACCGTCTGCCTGACCGCGAGCGGCGTCGCGTTGACCATCGCCCGGCTCACCGACGCCGTGCTGCCCTGGCCCCGGCTGGCCCCGCAGGTGCCCCGGGGCGCTGCCGGCGTGGTGGCCGGCGCGATGGTCGGCACGCTGACCAGCGCGCTGCTCGGCAGTTACCTGGTGGCGCCCTTCACGCCGACCCGGGCCGCCGTGATCGGGCTGGTCGCGGCGGTCACCGCCGTCCTCTCCGACCTCGCCGTGGGGTACGCGGAGGCGGGCCGACTGATGGCCGGTGAACCGCCCACGATGTGGGTGGCCCGGCACATGCAGGGTCCGCTCGGGGGCTTCGCCCTGGCGGCGCCCGCCGCGTACGCGATGTGCATGCTCTTCCTCTGAGTCACGGTTGAGCGCGCGGCCGGTCGGGTACCTACGGGTGCGCCGCCCGGCGGCACCGGCACGGACGACCCGTCGCGGCGCGGCGGGCGGAGACAGGAGGCGGCGTGGCGCAGGACTATCCGGCAGACGAGGTGCGACCCCGACGGCGCGGCCGCAAGCTGCTGATCGGGCTGTTCGTGTTGCTCCTGCTCCTGGCCGGGCTGCTGGTGGTCGCCGACCGGGTCGCGGTCGGGGTGGCCGAGCGGACCATCGCCGACCGGGTCCGTCAGGAGATCGCCAAGCAGGGCGCGCAGTCCGCCGAGCCGGACGTGGAGGTTGCCGGCGTCCCGTTCCTCACCCAGGTGCTCGACGGCCGCTACCAGCGCATCTCGATCAAACTGCGGGACGTGCAGGCATCGGTCGAGGGTGACGCCGTCCGCCTCCCGGTGCTCGATGTGGACGCCCGTAACGTGCGGGCCTCGCTGGACACCCTGCGTACCGGCCAGGGTGACGTCGTGGCGGACACGGTCAACGGCACCGGCACGATCAGTTACGACAGTCTGGCCGCGTTGCTGAACCGCCCAGGGCTCACACTCGGCGAGCAGAACGGCAAGCTGACCGTCACGGCCCCGGCCGACATCCTCGGTCAGAAGCTCACCATCAGTGGCACCGCCGACGTCACCGTCGCCGACAACGGCGCGGTCGCCCTGCGCTTCAACGACCTGGACGCCGCGGGTCTGCCGAACCTGCCGCTGGCCCGCGCCTTCCTGAGCAACTACGCCAAGAGCATCTCCATCGACGTGCCCCTGCCCGACCTGCCGTTCCAGCTCGCGGTCCGGGAGGTCCGCCCACTGCCGGAGGGGCTGGCGGTCACCGCCGACGCGAAGAACGTGCCGATCAACTCCGCCGGCTGACGCCGGAGGCGCGGTGGGACGCCGAAAACCTCGGCGGCCCCCGCGCTTCCCGGATGGTGGTCGGCCCAGTGTCAGCACGGTCACTGGCTGGTAGGCTCCCTGTCCATGGGGACCCACCTCACCAAACGGCGCGCGGTCGACCTGTGCCGCGTGGCCACCTGCCTGTGTCGCCCCGTCATCTGACGGCGGGGCTGTCTCCGGCCGCCTGACGGCGGCCACCGGCACAGGGTTCTCGCACCCTCCGGTTATCCCACCGAACGCCCGGCAGCGGCGCCGTCGCACGAACCCGTGATCCCGTCCTTCCGCTGGGTCCCGCGCGTGGTGCGACAGATACACCCATCGATTCGCGCGCGTTGGCTCACCATCCATCCTCACCAGGGAGTGATTCGATGAGTCGCGACACCGCACTCGTTTCGGCCGAGTGGGCCGAGAAGAACCTCGACGTCCCGGGCGTCGTCTTCGTCGAGGTCGACGAGGACACCTCGGCCTACGACACCGGCCACATCGCCGGCGCCATCAAGATTGACTGGAAGACCGACCTGCAGGACCAGGTCCGCCGGGACTTCGTCAACAAGTCCCAGTTCGAGGCGCTGCTCTCCGAGCGCGGCATCAGCAACGACGACACCGTCATCCTGTACGGCGGCAACAACAACTGGTTCGCCGCGTACGCCTACTGGTACTTCAAGCTCTACGGCCACCGCGACGTGAAGCTGCTCGACGGCGGCCGTAAGAAGTGGGAGCTGGACGCCCGCCCGCTCGTCACCGACCAGGTGTCCCGCCCGGCGACGAAGTACGTGGCGCAGGAGCCGGACACGTCCATCCGGGCGTTCCGCGACGAGGTCGTCGCCGCGATCGGCACCAAGAACCTGGTCGACGTGCGCAGCCCCGACGAGTTCGCCGGTCGCCTGCTCGCCCCCGCCCACCTGCCGCAGGAGCAGGCGCAGCGGGCCGGCCACATCCCCACCGCGATCAGCGTGCCGTGGTCCAAGGCGGCCAACGAGGACGGCACCTTCCGGTCCGACGACGAGCTGCGCAAGATCTACGGCGACGCGGGGCTCGACGACGGCAAGGAGACCATCGCGTACTGCCGGATCGGTGAGCGCTCGTCGCACACCTGGTTCGTCCTGCAGGAGCTGCTGGGGCACCGCAACGTCAAGAACTACGACGGCTCCTGGACCGAGTACGGCTCGCTGGTCGGTGTGCCGGTCGCGCTCGGCGACGAACCCGGGGAGGCCTGATCATGACTCTGCCCATCGCCGCGGGTTGCGCCGCACCCGACCAGGCCGCGCCGCTGCCGGCCAGCCTGGATCTGGAGAAGGAAACCGTCATCACCGGCATCGTCCGCTCCGCCGAGGCCGAGCCGGTCCCGGGCGCGTACGTCCGACTGCTCGACTCGACCGGTGAGTTCACCGCCGAGGTGGTGACCTCGGCCGCCGGTCAGTTCCGGTTCTTCGCCGCGCCGGGCTCCTGGACGCTGCGGGCGTTGTCCCGGCACGGCAACGGCGACACCGCCGTCACTGCCGGCCGAGGCGTCAACGAGGTTGCCGTCACCGTCGCCTGACCCACTGCTCTGATCGACCGGGCCGGTCACCCTCGCGGGGTGACCGGCCCGGTCGTCGGCGCACCGCCGTCGGGCCCCCGAAATCCATCGGCATACGTCACTATCTACGGGTGGAATTGAGGGATGAAAGTGGCGTGTCCGACGAAGAGGTCCCCATCGTCGTCTGCGTGAGCACGGACCTGTCGATGCGGGAGCGGGTGCTGCGCCAACTCGACGGGCTCGCCCCGGTGCTCAGCTGCGCCGACCTGACCGAGCTGCGCGAGCTGCTGTCATCGTCGGCGGGCCCGGCGCCGGCCGTCACCGCGGTCCCCCCGCTCGCAGTGCCGCAGGGGCCGGCCAGGTGGGGTGAGCTGGTCGTCGACCGGGCCGGACACCAGGTCACCTGGCGCGGCGACCCGATCCCGCTCACCCCCACCGAACGGGAACTGCTCGCCCTGCTCATCGGCCCGCCGCCGGTGGTGTGGAGCTACGAACAGCTTTTCGCCGCAGTGTGGAGCGGCCCGTACCGGGGCAGCGCGATCGTGCACTCCGCCATCAAGCAACTCCGGCGCAAGCTCCGCGATCTCCCGGGCGGGCCGCAGGTGCACACCGTCCAGGGGGTCGGCTACCGGCTCGATCCACCGCCCCGGTCGACCTGAGCGCCTCCGCCGCCGGACCGGCGGCGGACGCGTGACACCATGACCGGGTGAGCGGTGCTGTGCAGACGGGTCGGGCCTCCTCGGCCGGCCCCGGCGCGCCGGCGCCGGCCCGGTCGCGGCGGCGTTGGCTGCTGGTCGCGACCGTGGCCTGGGCGGTGTTGCTGGCCGTGCTCACCTGGACATCGGTCCGCGACGACCCGCCGACCGTCCGCGAACAGCGCTCCCTCGACCAGGCCGCCCCGGTGGTCGACCGGGCAGTCGGAGAGCTGGCCCGCGCCGTCGGCGCAGCCGGTCTGCTGGAGTTGGGCCCGGCGCGGATCGCGACCGGCTGTCGGGTCACCCCGCTCGAAGACGGCGCGAGGCTGCGGCGCGAGGTCGGCGTGCTCGCGCCCACCGGTGACGAGCAGGCCGTGCTGGCCGGCATCGCCGAGCGGCTGCCGGCGAGCTGGCGCGCCGGGGTCGGGCCCGGGGTGGACGGCCCCGAGCTGCGCGCCGACGCGGGCGAATTCGTGGCCGTCGAGGGGCGGCCAACCGTCGACGGCCGGGTGCGACTGGTCGTGGACACCGGTTGCCGGCCGGTCGGCGCCGGTTACCCGCCGGCCCCGCCCGCGGCTGCCGGCCCGGAGGCCGCCGCGCTGACCGCCGCGCTGCGGGCGCTCGGCCGGCCGGGTGACGCCGCGCCGGAGCTGGTCACCGCGCCCTGTCCGGGCGGAGGGCTCGCCCGTACCGCGCGGTCCGCGAACGATGCCGGCCCGGCGGCCTCGACGGCCGCCCTCGCCCCGCTGGCCGGCAACGCCCCACTGCTGGAACAACCCCCGGTGTACGCGTACCGCGCCGGCGGCGTCACGGTGCTGGCCGAGCTCGGCCCGGACGCCACCCGCCTGGCCGCCACCGTCGGCTGCCCGGAATGAGCCGGGCCGGCCGCTCGGGTCAGCCGGCGCCCGGCTGATCGTCCGGGCCACGGCTGCGCCCCAACGCGTCGACCATGCCCCACCGGCCGGGGATGTCCAGCAGCTCGACCCGGCCCATCCCCGGCGGCACGGCCGGGTCGATGATCAGGTGTTCGCCCTGCGGCTCCAACCCCAGCATCACCCGCAGCAGCAACAGCGGCGTGCCGGTTGACCAGGCCTGTGGGCTGCACGCGGTCGGGTACTCCACCGGGTAGTCGGTGAGATCCCGGGCGTAACCGGCGAACGCCTCCGGGAGCCGCCCCTGGAAGTACCGGGACGCCGCCAGCATCCGGTCGCAGAGCACCCCGGCCTCGTTGCGGAAGCCGTACCGCCACAACCCCCAGGCGATGATCGAGTTGTCGAACGGCCAGACCGTGCCCACGTGGTAGCCGATCGGGTTGTACCGTCCCTCGTCCGCGGCGAGCGTCCGCACCCCCCAGCCGGAGAAGAGTCGGGGCCCGAGCAGGTGCTCGACGACCTTGCCGGCGCGGGACTCGTCCACGATGCCGCTCCACAGCAGGTGGCCGATGTTCGAGGTCAGCGCGTCCACCTGCCGGCCGTCGGCGTCCAGCGCGAGCGCGTAGTGCTCGCGGTCGGCGATCCAGAAGTCGCGGTCGAACCGTCGCTTCAGATCGGCGGCCTCCCGCTCCAGCTGGTCGGCGTACTCCGGGTCGTTCCAGAACTTCCGGGCCAGCCGGGCGGCCCGGATCTTCGCGTCGTACGCGTAGCCCTGCAACTCGCAGGTGGCCCGGGGAAAGCCGGGCAGCTGGCCGTCGGCGTACGAGATGGCGTCCCAGGAGTCCTTCCAGCACTGGTTCTGCAGACCGCTCTCCGGGTTCCGGGTCTGGTACCAGAGGTAGCCGGTGCCGAGCAGGTCACCGTAGGTGTCGATCCACTCCAACGCCGCGCGGACCTGCGGCTCCAGCCGACGCACCAGGGCGGCGTCGCCGGTCCAGCGTTCGTACTCGTCGATCAGGATGACGAACAGCGGCGTCGAGTCGGCCGACCCGTAGTAGGGCGAGTGTGGCTGCTCCTCGAAGCCGGCGGTCTCCCCGTACCGCAGCTCGTGCAGGATCTTGCCGGGTTCCTCGTCCCGGAAGTCGTCCACCCGCTGTCCCTGAAGGCCGGCCAGCATCAGGATGGTCGGCGGGACCAGCTCCGGCAGGAACGGCAGCACCTGCAACGAGGTGATGATGCTGTCCCGACCGAACAGGGTCATGAACCAGGGCAGCCCCGCGGCGATCAGCCGGACGCCCAGGGCGATCGACTCGTAGCGCAGGGCGGCCAGGTCGTTGAGGCTGCGCCGGTACGCCCCGGCCAACGGTTCACAGTCGCAGCCGAGCTTCGGCGCCCGGTCGATCAGCTCCTGCTGTTCGGCTCGGATGGCGTCCGCGCTGCGGCTGCCGCCGTACGGGAGGGTGGCCCGGATGTCCTCGCTGCGGGCCCCGTAGACGACGCTGGACACGTGCAGTCGGGTGGTCCACCACCCGTTGCGGGCCACCCGGATCCGGAAGCTCATCCCGTTGGCGTCGACCTGCGCCGGCGCGGTGCTACGGACCACCATCTCCCGGTGGAACGCCTCCCGCCGGTAGGTCACCCGCAGCTCGTTCTCGGCGACCGTGACGGTGGTCCGGCCCCGCTTCTGCCGAGAATTCTTGATCTCGAACACGTCGGCGAAGTCGGCCCCGATCTCGATCCGGACGGTGCACTCGACCTCCGCGCCGAGGTGGTTCAGCACGGTCAGCTCCTCCTCGAAGCTGCCCACGATCGCCCGGCTGCGGATCACCGACGCCTTCGCGTCCAGGTAGTGCGTGGGTTCCCCGGGGGCGAGGAAGAACTTGGTGCGGTACGACTCGGCGTCGTCGACGGAGAGGGCGTGCAGGCGTTCGCCGTCCAGAGTGAGCACCCAGGTGGACAGGAAGCGGGTGTCGAAGGAGAACAGCCCGGTGGGGAAGTCGTAGGACGGTTCGATGTCCCCACGCCGGTCACTGACCAGGAAGGTGTTGCCGTCCAGAATGCTGACGAGGTCCCTCACCTCAGTCGTCCGGCTGCTCGACGGGCCGTTTCGCGAGGGTCGCGGGTGCCGGGCGGGTTCGGAAAGAACCGGCGGAAGGCCAGGAAGAGCACCACGTTCCCGCTGAACGTGCTCTCGTTGCGCAGCACCGCCGCGACCCCCTGAGCCTCGCCGGTGATCAGTCGGTCGAAGAGGGCGGCGCTGCTGTACCAGATGGCGTCGGCCGGGCCACGCTCACGGCTGACCTGCACCGACCCGGGCCGCATCCGCACCAGCCAGTGTTCGGTCCGGTGGTCGTCGCCGAGGTCGATCTGGAGGGTGCCGTCGGCCAGGCCGCCCAGGACCTCGGAGGCACGCGACGGCAGTGCTTCGAAGAACCTCTCCGCCGCCTCGGTCACATCCGAATCGTAGGCAGTTGTCCGAGGTGTCGGGTCGGTATCGGCACTCCGCCCGGATCGACCCGCAGCCGCCGGACGGTCAGTAGACGAGCGCCTGCGCGCCCTCGGCCAACGCCTCCTCGACGAACACCGCGGCGCCCGCGATCCGGACCCCGGGGAGTACGTCGTCCGGGCCGATATCCCGTCGGGCCGCGCACTGGGTGCAGGCGGTCACCCGACCGCTGGTCAGGATGACGTGCAGCAACTCGGCCAGGGGCGCGGAGTGCGGCAGGTCGAACTGCTGGGCGCGGCCGGGCAGCGCGAACCAGGTCGACTCACCGGTCAACCAGAGCGAGACGTCCACTCCGGCCGCGACCGCCGTCGCGGCGACCGTGAATGCCTGTGCGCACCGCTCCGGGGCGTCCGCCCCCGCGGTGGCCTTGACGACGAGATTGCGGGCCATGTGGCCCAGCATAGGATGGTCGGGATGGTTACCGAGATCGGGTTTGTCAGCCTGCTGGTCGCTGGCCTGGGCGGGCTCGCCGGTGGCCTGGTCTACCTTGCCGTACGCATTTCGAGAGGACGCTGGTGAGTGGCCCAGTGAGCGAGAACCCGCTGCAGCCGCCGTGGCTGAACGCGCCGCCGGTCGAGGAGTACCCGTTCGAGGAGAGCCACGACCTGCGGGTCGGGCCGAAGCTGCACCCCGCGCTGGATGGCCTGCTGCCGTACATCGGCCTGTGGCGCGGTCGGGGCAAGGGTGGCTTCCCCACCATCGAGGACTTCGACTACGCGCAGGAGATCCGGATCAGCCACGACGGCCGACCGTTCCTGCACTACGAGTCGCGGGCCTGGATCCTCGACGAGCAGAGCAAGCCGGTCCGTCCGGCCGGTCGCGAGGTCGGTTGGTGGCGGCCGGTGCAGGTGGACGGGCGGGCGACCGACGACCTGGAGGCGCTGATCACCACCCCGACCGGGGTGATGGAGCTGCACCTGGGCAAGCGCACCGGCACGCAGGTCGAGTTCGCCACCGACGCGGTGATCCGGACGCCGACCGCCAAGGAGGTCACCGGCGGGCACCGGCTGTTCGGCATCGTCGAGGGCGCGCTGCTCTACGCGCAGGAGATGGCCGCCATGGGGCACGGGCTCAGCCCGCACCTCTCGGCCCGGCTCGTGCGGGTCGGCGGCTGATCAGACGGGGAAACCCAGCAGGGCGTGTAGGGCGGGGGTGCGCGGGCAGTCGTCCCGGCGCACCCCGTCCAGCATCCGGACCTCGGCGAGCCCGCGCACCGACGAGCTGAACCAGACGCCGTCGGCGGCGTGCAGCTCGGCCGGGGTGACCATTCGCTCGGCGGCGCTCAGGCCCAGCTCGGCGGCGTGGGCTCGCAGCCAGGCGACGGTCGTGCCGGGAAGGATGCCGGTGGTGGCGGCCGGCACCGTGCAGAGCGTGTCGCCGGTGAGCCACACCACATTGGCGATGGGGCTTTCCAGCGCGTACCCGTCTGAGGAGATCCAGAGCACGTCGTCCACGCCGGCGCGACGGGCCCAGCGACGGGCGGCGGTGTTGACCGCGTACGACGTGGATTTGATGCCGGCCGGCAGCCAGGTCAGATCGTTGCGGGCGGTGGCGGGCAGCCCCAGCGGCAGGGTGGCCACCGTGATGCCGTCCCGTCGGGCCGCCCGGGAGGCCGGCGGCACCTCGGCCAGCGTGGCGTAGACCGTCGGCGGGCCGCCGCCCTCCGGCCCTCGCGTGCAGACCAGTCGAAGTGCCCCCTCCACCTGCTCCGGCCAGCCAGCCCGCACCTCGTCCAGCAGGTCGATCAGTGCGCTGGTGGGCGGCAGGTCCAGCTCGACGGCGGTCGCCGCCGCGGCCAGGCGGGCCAGGTGTTCGTCGCGCAGCCACGGCCGGCCGCGCCGCAGGTGCATGCTCTCGAAGAGGCCGTCGCCGTGCAGCACCCCGAGATCGTCGCCGCGCAGCACCGGGTCGCCGGGTGGCACCGTGCCGCGCCCCAGAACGGCGATCCGCGCGGTCGGCTCGGCCGCGACCTTCCCGACCGACGACCCCACCATGACCGTCGAGCGTAGCGGTGGGTCGATCGCGATGGGGGGGAACAGCCTGGTGACCGAACTATGATCGGACGGTGTCCGAATCCTCCCTCGCGGAAATGCTGCGGGCCCGTGGGCTGCGACTGACGGCCCAACGGCAGCTCGTCCTCCAGGCGGTGCTCGATCTGGGCCACGCCACACCGGAGCAGGTGCACACCGCGGTTCGGGAGGTCGCCGCCGGCGTCAACATCACCACCATCTATCGCACGCTGGAGCTGCTGGAACGGCTCGGCCTGGTGACCCACACGCACCTCTCACACGGCTCGCCGACGTACCACGCGGCCGGTGAGCACCAACACGTCCACCTGGTCTGCCGGGAGTGCGGCGCGATCGACGAGATCGAACCGGAGCTGTTCCGCCCGCTCGCCGACCAGTTGGCCGCGCAGCGGGGTTTCCGGGTGGACATCGGGCACGTGTCACTCTTCGGCGTCTGCGCACGCTGCGAGAACGGGGACGACAAATGATCGACATCGCGGGCGCGGTGGCCGTCGAGAGCATCGACGAGGCCAGCCGTGACCAGCCGGATCCGGCGCACGTCGCGGCCGGGGTGCGGGGGGTCGCCGCGCACTACGGCGACCCGCTGCGTGAGCAGCGCACCCTCGACACCGAGGTCGGCCTCGTCGACCGGTCGCATCGAGGGGTCATCGCGGTGCCCGGGGAGGATCGGGCCGGTTGGCTGCACACGATCACCTCGCAGCACCTGAACGCGCTCGCGGCCGGCGAGGGCACCGAGCTGCTGGTGCTGTCGCCGCACGGTCACGTCGAGCAGCACGCCATGGTCGCGGAGGACGGCGAGACCGCCTGGCTGGACACCGAGCCGGGGGCGACCGAGGGCCTGCTGACCTACCTGGAGAAGATGCGCTTCTTCAGCAAGGTCGAACCCCGCGACGCGACTGCCGAGCGCGCGCTGTTGTCGCTGGTCGGGCCGGCGGCCACGGAGGCGCTGGGCACGCTCGGCGTGACCGGGCTGGCGGCACCGGACCTGGTCGCGGTGCCGGGTCCGAAGTTCGCGCACGGTGCCGTGCCACCTCGGGCGAGTGTTCGGTACGACGTACGGCCGCTGCCGGTCGGCGGCTGGGCCCGACGTGGTCCGCTCGGGGTGGACCTGCTGGTCCCCCGGTCGGCGATGGACCAGGTGGTGGCCGAGCTGCGCGGCGCCGGCGTGCCGGTCGCGGGGCTGTGGGCGTACGAGGCGATCCGGGTGGCCGCCCGGCAGCCCCGGGTCGGGGTGGACACCGACCACCGGACCATCCCGGCCGAGGTCGACCTGATCGCCCCGGCGGTGCACCTGGACAAGGGTTGCTACCGGGGGCAGGAGACGGTGGCCCGGGTGCACAACATGGGCCGCCCGCCGCGTCGCCTCGTCCTGCTGCATCTGGACGGGGTGACCACCGACCAGCCGCCGGTGGCCGGTACCCCGGTGACCCTGGACGGCCGGGCGGTCGGCTTCGTCGGCACCGCGGTGCTGCACCACGAGCTGGGTCAGGTCGCCCTCGCGGTGCTCAAGCGGAACGTCCCGGACGACGCCGCGTTGCTGATCGGCGAGACCGCGGCGGCGATCGACCCGTCCTGAGCGGGCCGTCTAGGATCGCCGGCATGACGACAGGGACGTTGATCACGGTGGCCCCGACCGGCGCTGAGTCGGCCAAGGCGGAGGTGCCGGCGCTGCCGGTGACCCTCGACGAGTTGCTGCTCACCGCCAAGGAGTGCGAGGCGCTCGGCGCCGCCGTGATCCACGTCCACATCCGCGACGACGAGGCCCGGCCGACGCTCGACCCGGTGCGCCTGGCCGACACGGTGGCGGCGCTGCGCGAGGGCACCGACCTGATCGTGCAGCTCTCCTCCGGCGGCGCGGTGACCGACCCGGAGGCCGCCCGGCTCGCCGTGCTCGACGCTCGTCCGGACATGGCCTCCTGCACCATGGGCACTGTCAACTTCGGCGACGACGTCTTCCTCAACCGCTGGGAGTTCATCGTCGACGTGCACACCCGGATGCAGGAACGCGGGATCGTGCCGGAGTACGAGATCTTCGACCTGGGCCACCTGTCCGCGTTGCAGCGGTTGCTCGGCAGGTACGGGCTGCCGGCAGGCGGGCACGTGCACGTCGACTTCGTGATGGGCGTGCCGGGCGGTATGCCGGGCACCACCGAGACGTTGGTCGCGGCCCACCGGATGCTGCGGGACCTGCCGGAGGGCACCACCTTCTCGGCCACCGGCGTCGGGCGGAGCACTCTCCCGGTGCTGCTGGCCGCGCTGTCGACCGGCGGGCACCTGCGGGTCGGCATGGAAGACACCGTGACGTACGCGAAGGGCCGCCCGGTGGAGTCCAACATGCAACTGGTCGCCCGCGCGGTGGGTTTCGCCCAGCTCGCCCAGCGCCCGCCGCTGACCACCACCGAGGCCCGCGAGCTGCTCGGCCTGTAAGGCCGGGTCCGTCCCGCGCTCCTGTCACCCGGGCGCTGGACCACCTGGTCACCCCGCCGACGGGCACCCCCGCAGCGTCGGTACCGTCCAGCGCGTGACGAAGACGTACGAGGGCGGCGCGCCGCTCGCCGAGGTGGTCCGGTCCGGGTTCGTGGAGGGTGCGCACCGCGGCTCGGTGGTGGTGCTGGACGCCGCCGGTGTGGCGGTGGCGTCCGCCGGGGACGTGACCTCACCGGTCTTCCCCCGCTCGGCCAGCAAGCCGATGCAGGCGATCGGGATGCTCCGGGCCGGCCTGGCGTTGACCGACCCGGCCGACGTGGCGCTGGTTGCGGCGAGTCACGCGGGCGAGGAATTCCACCTGGACCGGGTCGGTGCGCTGCTGGAACGTGCCGGTCTGGACGCGTCGGCGCTGCACTGCCCGCCCGACCTGCCGGTGGGCGCGGCGGCCCGGGAGGCGGTGCTGCGCGCCGGTGGTGGTCCGAGCCGGGTGCAGATGAACTGCTCCGGCAAGCACACCGGGATGCTGCTCACCTGCCAGGCCGCCGGGTGGCCGCTGGACGGCTACTGGCGGCCGGAGCACCCGCTGCAGCAGCGGTTGCGGGCCACCATCGAGGAGTTCACCGGCGAGCAGGCGGCGGCGGTGGGCGTCGACGGCTGCGGCGCACCGGTGCTCGCGGTGTCGCTGACCGGCCTGGCCGGGGCGTACCTCCGGTTGGTCGACGCCGAGCCCGGCTCGGTGCCGCGCACGGTGGCCGACGCGATGCGGGCGTACCCGGAGATCGTGGGCGGCACCCGGGCCGACGACTCCCGGTTGATGCGCGGGGTGCCGGGGCTGCTGGCCAAGGTCGGCGCCGAGGGCGTGATCGCGGTGGCGCTCCCGGGGGTCGGCGCCGTCGCGCTGAAGATCGACGACGGTGCCGACCGGGCCCGGATGCCGGTGCTGGTCTCCGCACTGCGCCGGCTCGGCGTGGACGCCCCGGTGCTGACCGAGTACGAAGAGCTGCCGCTCTTCGGCGGTGGCGTCCCGGTCGGGGCGGTCCGCCCGCTCTGGTGAGGCGGTCGCGGGGTCAGGCCCGTCGCGGCGCGCCTGCTAGCCCAGGAAGTCGAGCAGCGCGGTGTTGACCGGCTCCGGGCGCTCCAGCGGCAGCAGGTGCGCGGCGTCCGGCACGTCGGGCAGTCGGATCGCGCCGGGGACCTCGGCGGCGATCCGGTCGGCGAGCCGACTGATGTCCGGTACGTCCGCGGCACCGGCGGTGACCAGGACGGGGATCGTCAGTTCGCCGAGCCGTCCGATCGCCGGTGGCGTCAGCTCTCCCACCTCGACCGCGCCGAGCGCCAGCTCGGCGGCGAGGGCCCGCTGATCCATCTCCTGCGCGAACGCGACCAGCTCGGGGTCGACGTCCGCCGGCTGCCGTTGCGGGCCGACCACCCAGAACCGCACCTCGCCGGCCGCGCCGGCGACGAAGTCGTCGGGGTCGACCTCGCCGACCAGGTCGTCCCAGAGGTCGTTGGCCTCGTCGGACCACTCGTTGCCGGAGACCGCCGTGTCGAACAGCGCGAGCGCGCTCACCCGGTCGGGGTGGGCCAGCGCGGTGTCGATGGCGACCGCCCCACCGAAGGAG
This sequence comes from Micromonospora sp. NPDC049645, assembly GCF_040675155.1. Taxonomy (NCBI): domain Bacteria; kingdom Bacillati; phylum Actinomycetota; class Actinomycetes; order Micromonosporales; family Micromonosporaceae; genus Micromonospora; species Micromonospora sp. NPDC049645. Next base: position 324,012 of record NZ_JBFAOI010000003.1, on the reverse strand, counting down.
CAGCCGACCAGGGCGGCCCGGGGCAGGCCCAGCGCGTCCAGGAGCCCGACCACGTCGTCGTGGTGCGTGAACGGCGCCGGGGGCAGCTCCGAGTCTCCGTAGCCGCGCAGGTCCGGAACGATCACCCGGTGCCGGGCGGCGAGCGCGGGCACCTGTCCCCGCCACATCCGCCGATCGGCGATGCCGGCGTGCAACAGAACGACGGGCGCACCGGTGCCGGCCTCGTCGTACGCGATGCTTGCTCCATTGACTGTGATCTTGTGCACGAACGGACCGTACGGATCGGGCGAGCGGCGCGCAAACGGGATGTCGAGACCTTGCTAACTATGGTTAGCGTTTTGCTTGCAGGAGCTAGCGCGGCCGGTTAACGTCGCTGGCATGGCCACACCCAAGGACCTTCCCGACGTCGGCGGGTTCATCCGCGATCTGCGGCGCAACGCCAAGATTTCGCTGAGGCAGCTCGCCGAGCAGGCGGGGGTCAGCAACCCGTACCTCAGCCAGATCGAACGCGGCCTGCGCAAGCCCAGCGCCGAGGTGCTCCAGCAACTGGCGAGCGCGCTGCGGGTCTCCACCCCGGCGATGTACCTGCGCGCCGGTCTGCTCGACGACAAGGAAGGCCACGGGGTGCTCGCCGCCATCGCCGTGGACGCAGACCTGACGATGGCGCAGAAGCAGTCGCTGAGTCAGATCTACGAGACGTTCCGCCGGGAGAACACCCGGCTGGCCGAGGCCCAGGCCGAGGCGGCCCAGCCCGCCCAGCCCGCCCAGCCCGCCGAAGAGCCCGCCAGCCAGGCCGCCGACCTGGCCAATGTGGCCGCCACCGGCCCCACCACCGTGGGCGGCACCCCGACCGAAGCCGTGCTCGAGTCGGTCGCCGTCACCGAGGCGGGCACCGCCCCCGCCCCGGGCAGCAGCAGCAACATTCCCCAGAAGAAGAAGGCCGCCGAGGCGGCCGAAGAGGAGACGTCATGAGCGAGCCGAAGACCAACCGCATCCCCGCCCCGATCTACGCCGCCGCCGGCGCCGGTGAGCTGGCCATCGAGCAGCTGCGCAAGCTCCCGGCCGTGGTCGGCGTGCTCAGCACCCGGGTCGTCGCCGACCTGGGTGGCCGGGCCGTGCTGACCGGCTTCGAGTTGAAGCAGAAGGCCACCGAGACGCTGCGTACCGCCAACGAGACCGCCGACCTGGCGAAGCTGCGCGAGGTGGCCGACATCGACAAGCTGCGCGCCGCCGCGACCCGCAACGCCGCCCTGGTGGTGGCGGGCGCCCAGGCCGCCCAGGAGCGCGCGTTCGCCGCCTACGGTGCGCTGGTGGCCCGCGGTGAGCGGGTCGTCGGCGCCGGTGTCCTGGAGGCCGCCGACACGGTCAACGCCGACATCGAGGCCACTCAGGGCGGTGCGCCGGCCACCACCGCGGCGGCCACCACCGCCACCGCCCCGGCTTCCGCCGACGTGCCGACCCCGGCCGACGTGGCCGAGATCGCCGAGACCAAGCCGACCGCCGTCAAGAAGGTCGCCCGCGCGCCGAAGGCCGCCAAGCCGGCCGAGACCCCGTCGGCGAAGCTTCCCCGGGCCACCAAGCGGACCAGCCCGGCCGGCGAGTAGCTCGTCGCATCGACGACCCCGGCGGCGTCCTTGTCGGACGTAGCCGGGGTCGTGGACATAAACTTGCCGACATGGCCAACGCCGCGCCGATCTTCGCGTTCGAAGTCCGCTACGTGATCGAGCTGATCCTGCTCGTCTTCGCGCTGATCATCCAGGGTGTCGCGCTGGTGCACGCTGTCACGCAGCGCTCCGACGCCTTTCCCGCCATCGGGACGCTGCCCAAGGGCGGCTGGATCGCCATCCTGGCGGTCTGCCTGGTGCTCACCCTGCTCGGTTTCGGTCCGATCAGCCTCTTCGGACTGATCGGCATCGCCGCCGCGCTCATCTACCTGCTCGACGTCCGGGTCGGTCTGCGCGACCTGAGCGACGGCAAAGGGTTCTGGTGAGAGGTTTTCGCTGGCCGCCCCCACCCGACAGCGGGCCCCGCAGCTGGGGGCCCGGTCCGGGTGGGCCGCGTACCGGCCGCCCGGCGCTGCCGGAGCCGGAGACCGAGCTGGTCACCACCCCGCACGGCGTACGGCTGGAGCGGCTGGTCACCGGCACCGGTGATCCGGTCACCGTCTTCGCGCACGGGCTGGGCAACGGCATCGCCACCACCCGCCCGTTCGGCAGTGGGGTGAACGGCCGCAAGGTGTTCTTCCAGTTCCGCGGGCACGGCCGTTCCGAGGCTCCGGACGGTCCGTGGGACTACCTGGACCTGGCCCGGGATCTGCGGGCCATCGCCGATCTCGGGGGTGCCAGCCGGGCGTTCGGCGCGAGTCTCGGCGCCGGTGCCCTCTGCCGGCTCCTCGCCGAGAGCCCGGAGCGTTTCGACAGGCTGGTCTTCTTCCTACCGGCGGTCCTCGACGAGCCACGCGGCCCGGTGGCCTCGGAACGCATCACCGACCTGCTGGAGGCGGTGGAGAGCGGGGACGCCTCGGCGGTCGCCGACGTGGTCACCCTGGAGCTGCCCCCGGCGGTGCGCAACACCCCGGCTGGCTGGGCGTACCTGCGGCAACGGCTCGACCAACTGCTCCGCGACGGTCTGGCCGACGGCCTGGCCGCGCTCGCGGACCAGACCCCGCTGCGCCAGCTCAGTGATCTGTCGGCGGTCACCGCGCCAGCGCTGGTGATCGGCTGCGCGGGCGACGACCTGCATCCGGTCGAGGTCGCCGAACGGCTCGCCGTCGCGCTGCCCCAGGCCACCCTGCACCTGTACGACCGGCCCGGAGTGCTCTGGTCGGAACGCGCCGACCTGCGGGACCGTATCTCCGGCTTCCTGAACGAGTAGCCTGCCCTGTCATGGGCGTCACACAGCATGGCCGGACGCACCGGCTCGACCTTGCCGACCCGACCCTGCGCGAATGGACGTGCACGGTCCTGCACGCCGACCCGGAGCAGGGCATCGTGCTCGATCGTTCCGCGTTCTACCCGGGCGGTGGGGGTCAGCCACCCGACCACGGCGTGCTGCTCTGGCAGGGCGTGCAGACCCGGATCGTGGGCACCCGCAAGGGCGACGACCCGTACCTGATCCCCGCCGAGGGTGACCCGCTGCCGCCGGTCGGCACCGAGGTCGTCGGCGCGGTCGAGGACGAGCGCCGCACCCGGTTGATGCGCACCCACTCCGGCCTGCACGTGCTCTGCGGCGTGGTGTTCCGCGACTTCGGCGCGCTGGTCACGGGAAACTCGATGGAGCCGGGCGAGGCCCGGATGGACTTCAACCTCCCCGAGGTGCCCCCGGACTTCAAGGCCCGCATCGAGGAGCTGGTCAACGCCGAGGTGGCCGCCGACCGTTCGGTCGCCACCCGGGTGCTGCCGCGCACCGAGGCGCTGGCCCTGCCGGACATCATCCGTACCCAGTCCAACCTCATCCCGCCGGACGAGCAGGAGGTCCGGATCGTCGACATCGTCGGGCTGGACGTGCAGGCCGACGGTGGCACCCACGTCGCCTCCACCGCCCAGATCGGCAAGGTGCAGGTGGTCAAGGTGGAGAGCAAGGGCCGGGCCAACCGCCGGGTCCGGGTCCGACTGGTGGATTAGGCCGGCTGACGAATTCGGACGTCGGTTGTCAGGTATTCCTGACAACGTCGCAGGCATGACACAACCGCTCGCAGGGAAGATCGCGCTCGTCGCCGGTGCCACCCGTGGTGCCGGCCGGCAGATCGCTGTTCAGCGCCGCCGGCGGCACCGGCATCGCCGTCCAGGTCGATCACCTGGTGCCCGAGCAGGTCCGCGACCTGGTCGCCCGGATCGACGCCGAGCAGGGCCAACTCGACGTGCTAATCAACGACATCTGGGGCGACGGCACCAAGGCGTACAACGACGAGAACTACCGGCTGTCGGTCTTCTACGACCTGGCCAAGGTCTCGGTCAACCGGCTCGCCTTCAGCCAGGCGCACGAGCTGAAGCCGCACGGTTGCACGGCGGTGGCGCTCACCCCCGGCTGGATCCGTTCCGAGGCGATGCTTGAACACTTCGGCGTGACCGAGGAGAACTGGCGCGACGGCGCTGCCACCGACCCGAACTTCCTCATCTCGGAGACCCCGGCCTTCGTCGGTCGCGCGGTGGCCGCGCTGGCCGCCGACGAGGACAAGGTCCGCTGGAGCGGCAGGTCCGTCGATGCCGGCACGCTGTCCAAGGTGTACGGGTTCACCGACCTGGACGGCAGCCAGCCCGAGGGCTTCCGCTACATCACCGAGGTGGTGGACGCGGGCAAGCCGGCGGACGTGACCGGCTACCGGTAGAGCGCGGAGAGCCGGTCGGCGCTCGCCGCGAACAACTGCCGCAGCTCGGGTGGGTCGAGGACCTCCACCTCGGGGCCGAGCCCCAGCAGTTGGTGGTACGCCACCTGGACCGACTCGACGGGCAGCCGGGTCACCACCCAACCCTGTCGGTCGGGTTCTCCGGCGGCGGCGAGCAGTTCGTCGTACACGAAGGGGGCATCGACCAGGTGCCGGAGCTGGCGCAGGCCGGCGGGGCTCAGCCGGACGGTGACCTCGGCCCGCAGCATGGTCCGAAGGAACGACCCGGCCTGCTCGCGCCAGTGCCCGGCCAGGTCGAAGCCCTCGTCGCGGTCGAAGTGCTCGTCGCCCAGCTCGACCCCGGTGACCCGGTCCACCCGGTAGGTGCGCACATCCTCGCCGACCCGACCGACCAGATACCAGACCCCGCTCTTGAGCACCAGGCCGTACGGCTGGACCCGGCGGGTCACCTCCCGGTCGCCGCGTCGGTAGCGCAGCTCCACCACCCGGTCTCCCCACACCGCGCGGGCCAGCTCGGGCAGCCAGAGCGGTGCCGCGGTCTCCCGGAACCAGCCTGGCACGTCCAAATGGAACCGCTGCCCGGTACGGGCCGGCGCGTCGCGCAGGGCGGGTGGCAGCGCGGCGAGCACCTTCAGCTCGGCGGACGCGACCGCGTCGGCGAGCCCCATGTCACCGGCCGGGCCGGGTAGCCCGGCGAGGAACAGCGCCTCCGCCTCGTCCCGGGTCAGCCCGGTCAGCCGGGTGCGGTAGCCGCCGAGCAGGCGGTAACCGCCGGCCCGGCCCCGGTCGGCGTAGACCGGCACACCGGCGGCGGAGAGCGCCAGCACGTCCCGGTAGACGGTCCGCTCGGAAACCTCCAGCTCCCGGGCCAGCTCGCTCGCGGTCATCGACCCGCGCGCCTGCAACAGCAACAACAACGAGATCAGTCGGGACGCGCGCACCCGCCCATCCTGCCCGGTGCCGCCCGCCGTCCGGCGGATTCGATCACGGCTGGTTAGGCTGCTCGATCGTGGATGCCAGCAGAATCGCCAGCCCGGTGACCGGGGTCGTCGGACGCTTCCTCGCCGGAGCCGGGCTGCTCCTGCGCGGGCTGGGCCTCTACGTCCGCAGCCCGGGGTTGATGCTGCTCGGCATCGTGCCGGCGCTGATCTCCGGCGTGCTCTTCCTGGCCGCGCTCGCCGCGCTCGTGTACTTCGTGGACGATCTCGCCGCGCTGGTCACCCCGTTCGCCGACGACTGGTCGAGCACCGGCCGCAGCCTGGTCCGGGTGATCGCAGGGTTGGCCTTCCTGGGGCTCGGCGGCCTGCTCGGCGTGCTCACCTTCACCGCGGTCACCCTGGTGATCGGCGACCCGTTCTACGAGAAGATTTCCGAGCAGGTGGAGCAGCGGTACGGCGGCACGCCGGGCGCGGTGGACGTGCCGTTCTGGTCGTCGCTGCGGCGCAGCCTCGCCGACTCGGTACGGCTGGTGGCGCTGACCGCGCTGGTCGGGATTCCGCTCTTCCTCGCCGGCTTCATCCCGGTGGTCGGCCAGACGGTCGTCCCGGTGATCGGGGCGGCGGTCGGCGGCTGGTTCCTGGCCGTGGAGCTGGTCGGCGCGCCGTTCTACCGACGTGGGATGCGGCTGCCGCAGCGCCGGACGATCCTCAAGGCCGACCGCCCCACCGCGCTCGGCTTCGGCGTGGCCGTGTTCCTCTGCTTCCTGATCCCGCTCGGCGCCGTGCTGATCATGCCGGCCGCGGTCGCCGGGGCGACCCTGCTGGCCCGTCGCTCGTTGGGCCAGTCGATCGAGGGGAGCTGACATGGACATCGCCCTGGTCGAGGGGGACATCACCGCCCAGCAAGTGGACGCCATCGTGAACGCCGCGAACTCGTCCCTGCTCGGCGGCGGCGGAGTCGACGGCGCCATCCACCGGCGTGGCGGGCCAGCCATCCTGGAGGAGTGTCGGGCGCTGCGGGCGTCCCGCTATCCGGACGGGCTGCCCACCGGCCAGGCGGTGGCGACCACGGCCGGGGAGCTACCGGCCCGCTGGGTGATCCATACCGTCGGCCCGGTCTGGTCGGACAGCGCGGACCGGTCGGCGCTGCTGCGCGACTGCTACACCAACAGTCTCGCCGTCGCCGACGAGCTGGGCGCGACCACCGTGGCGTTTCCACTGATCTCCGCCGGCATCTACGGCTGGCCGCTCGACGACGCGGTCCGCCAGGCGCTGGCGGTGCTGCGCGCGGCCACCCCGTCAACCGTCACCGAGGCGCGCCTGGTCCTCTTCGGCGCCGACACCCACGCCACCGCCCGCCGGGTCCAGCGCTTGACGGTGTGATGGCGGTTGCGGCATCGCTTACCGGAGTGGCACCGTGCCGACGGGCGTCATCCGCGCACCAGCACGACGCCGGGCAGGTCAGGTCAGGTCGGCCAGGCAGGACCATTCGGCCGCCACCGGGCGGTAGCCCAGCCGGGTGTTGATCGCGAGCATCGGGGCGTTCGCCTCGTCGTTCGAGGTGTACGCGACGCGTACGCCGTTCGCGGCGGCCCGGTGCAGCGCCGCCGTCTTGGCCAGCCGGGCCAGTCCCTGCCCACGGTAGGCCGGGATGGTGCCGGTGTAGTCCGACCACATCCGGTCCCCGTCCCGCTTGACCAGGCTGAACGCGGCCACCTCGCCATCGATCTCGGCGGCGGTGCTGGCCGTCTTGTCCAGGCCGAGGTTGTCCCACACGTCGTACTGCCAGCTCTCGTAGCTTTTCGTGTCGAGCGGCACGTCGCTCGGTTCGTCAACGACCGAAGCCAGGTCCGCCGCGAACAGCAGCTGCGGGTCCAGGTCGGCGATCGGGCGCAGCCGTACGCCCGGAGGCGGTTCCGGCAGCGCGGGTGCCGGGTTCAGATCGAGCGCCGAGTAGCGCAGCTCGCGGCTGGGCTCGTAGCCATGTCGGCGGGCGAACGGCAGCGAGTCCTCCTGGGCCACGGCACGCAACCGGCGGGTTCCCAACGTGCGGAGGTGGTCGGTAGCGGCCGTCAGCAGCTCGCTACCGATTCCGCGCCGCCGGTGCTCCGGGTGCACGTGCAGCAGGTTGACGCCACCGAAGTTCGCCGTCGACGTCGCGCCGATGCGCTCGGCGGACACCCAGCCGACCACCCGGTCGTCGACCTCGGCCACGAACGCGGTCCAGCCCTCCCCGGGCGGGGGTTCGGCGATCATCTTCCGGGTCGACTCGATCCCGCGTACCAGGTACGGGTAGACAATCGCCCGTAGGGCCACCAGGCCCGGGGCGTCGTCCGGCTGCGCCTCCCGGATCCGCATGTCAGGCCCCCATCCGTACGGCGGCGACCGCCTCGACCTCGACGAGCTGGTCGGTGTAGCCGAGCACGGCCACCCCGAGCAGGGTGCTGGGCGGATCGTGGTCGCCGAAGAAGTCCCGCACCACCTCCCAGGTCGTCACCAGGTCCTTCTGCTGCGACGACGCCACGTAGACGGTGGTCTTGACGACGTCGGTCAGCCGCGCGCCGGCCGCGTCGAGCGCGGTCGTCAGGTTCGTCATCACCTGCCGGGCCTGCGCCGCATGGTCACCGGGCGCGACGGTGCGCCCCTCGGCGTCCAGCGGGCACGCCCCGGCGGTGAACACCAATCGGGCGGGTGCGTCGACGGTGGCCGCGTAGGCGTACTCGGCGACGTCGGAGAGGGCGGGGACGTGCAGCAACGCGACGGGTTCGGGCATGCCGGCGAGGCTAACGATGATCGCCCGCCGGAGCGACGCATTAACATCCCGCTCGACGGGCCCCAGGCAGCAACTTCAAGGAAATAGTGGCTTCCCACCGCTCGGAGGCCACTATTTCCTTGAAGTTGCGCGGATCTTGGGGCGCGGCGGGGTGGGCGTGGGCCGTGGGTCAGGCGGAGTCGCGCCGAATCAGCTCGGTGGGGAGCATGACGACCGGTTCGATCGTCTCCCCGGCGGCCAGCCGGAGGAGCTGCCGGGTCATCTGACGGCCGAGTTCCACGATCGGCTGCCGGACGGTGGTCAGTGGCGGCTCGGTGTAGGCGGCGGTCTCGATGTCGTCGAAGCCGACCACCGCCACGTCCTCCGGCACCCGCCGACCGGCCTCGCGCAGCGTACGTAAAGCGGCGTGTGCCATCAGGTCGGAGGCGGCGAAGACGCCGTCGAGGTCGGGATGCTCGGTGAGCAGGCGACGCATCGCGGCGGACCCGGACTCCCGGGTGAAGTCGCCGATGGCGATCAGCTCGGGCAGGCCCGCGTCGGCGACCGTGCTGCGGTAGCCACTGAGTCGTTCGATGCCGGCGACCATGTCCTGTGGCCCGGCGATGGTGGCGATCCGCCGACGACCGCTGTCGATCATGTGTCGGACGGCGGCGGTCACCCCGGCCACGTGGTCCACATCGACGTACGGGACGGGCACGTCACCGAGCGGCCGGCCGCTGACCACCACCGGGATGCCGAGTCGGGCCAGCGTGCCGGGCAGCGGGTCGGCGCCGTGCAGCGACGCGAAGAGCACGCCGTCGACGTGCCGACCGGTGGTGTACCGCTCGACCCGGTGGTGCCCGGCCGGCGAGCCGGCGAGCATCAGCACCAGTTGCTTGTCGGCCGCCTCCAACTCCTGGCTGACGCCGCGGATGATGCCGGGGAAGACCTGGTCGTCGGAGAAGACCCGGGTGGCCGCCTCCGGCATGACCAGGGCGATCGAGTCGGTGCGCTGGGTGACCAGGCTGCGGGCGGCGAGGTTGGGGACGTACCCCAGCTCGGCGACCGCCCGGGTGACCGCCTCGCGGATCGGCTCGGCGACGGTGGTGGAGCCGTTGACCACGCGGGACACGGTGGCGCGGGACACCCCGGCCCGCGCCGCCACCGCTTCGAGCGTCGGCCGCTGCGCCGTCGTCATCGCGCCTTCCCCCCGCTCGTCACAGCCCGTTCCGGGAGATCACCTCCTGGTACCACCGGGCACTGGCCTTCGGTGTGCGCCGCTGGGTCAGGTAGTCGACGTGCACGATCCCGAACCGCTTGCGGTAACCCTCCGCCCACTCGAAGTTGTCCAGGAATGACCATACGAGATAACCGCGCAGGTCCACGCCCCGGGAGATCGCCTCGTGCGCCGCGCGGAGGTGCCCGTCGAGGTAGGCGATGCGATCCGCGTCGATCACCTGCGCCGGCCCGTCGGGCGCGTCGGCGCCCGGCTTGTCGGGAAACGCCGCCCCGTTCTCGGTGATCAGCAGCGGTACTCCGGGATAGTCGGTGGCGATCCGCTCCAGCAGCCGGGTCAGCCCGGCCGGCTCGATCATCCAACCCATGTCGGTGAGCGGCCCGGCCGGCGGCAGGAAGTGCACCGCGCCCTCGGTGCCCGGATACGCGCCGTTGCCCGCGCCGTCGGGCCGACCGGCCACGTAACTCGGGGCGTAGTAGTTGATGCCGAGCAGGTCGATCGGGGCGGCGATCAGCTTCTCGTCGCCGTCCCGGATGAAGGTCGGCTCGACGATCCGGGCCACGTGCTCGCGGACGTCGTCCGGGTAACCGCCGGCAAGCAGCGGGTCGAGGAAGATCCGGTTGTGCAGGCCGTCGACCAGGCGGACCGCGGCGGCGTCCGCCGCGCTCTGCGGGTCGGCCGGGCGCACGTCGGCCGGGTTGACGGTGATGCCCACGCTGCGCGCGCCGGCCGCCCGCAACGCCCGTGCCGCCAGGCCGTGCCCCAACAGCAGATGGTGTACGGCGGTGAAGGCCGCCGCCGGATCCTGCTCGCCCGGCGCGTGCACGCCGTTTCCGTAACCGAGGTACGCCGAGCACCACGGCTCGTTGAGCGTGGTCCACACGTCGATCCGGTCGCCGAGACGGGCGTACACCGCCGTGGCGTAGGTGGCGAAGTGTTCGGCGGTGTCCCGGTTGGTCCAGCCGCCCCGGTCACCCAGTGCCTGCGGCAGGTCCCAGTGGTAGAGGGTGACGATCGGGTCGATGCCCCGGTCGAGCAGCGTGTCGGTGAGCCGGTCGTAGAAGTCCAGCCCACGCGGGTTGGCGGGGCCGGTGCCGTCGGGTTGGATCCGGGGCCAGGCGACCGAGAAGCGGTACGTCCGCAGCCCCAGCTCGGCCATCAGCGCCACGTCGTCGGCGTACCGGTGGTAGTGGTCGCAGGCGACGTCGCCGGTGTGACCCTGGTACACCTTGCCCGGCGTACGGCTGAAGGTGTCCCAGATGGACGGACCGCGACCGTCGTCGCGGGCGGCGCCCTCGATCTGGTAGGCGGCGGTGGCCGCCCCCCAGAGGAAGTTCTCGGGAAAACGGATCTCGTTCACGCCTTGACCGCACCTTCCATGATTCCGCCGATGATCTGCCGGCCGAACAGCACGAAGACCAGTAGCAGGGGCAGCGTCGCGATGGCGGTGCCGGTAAACACCTGCGACATGTCCTGGTAATACCCGTCCGACAGTGCTCGTAGGGACAGCTGCACGGTTGGATTCGCCGGGTCGTTCAGCACAGCGTACGGCCAGAGGAAGTCGTTCCAGGTGGTCATGAACGTGAGTAGGCCGAGGACGGCGGCGGCGGGACGCAGCGCGGGCAGCACCACGTGCCACCAGATCCGGGCGGTGCCACAGCCGTCCATCCGGGCGGCCTCGATCAGCTCGTCGCTGACCGCCTGGCCGGCGTACTGCCGCATCATGAACACCCCGAACCCGGTGACCAGGGCCGGCACGATGACCGCGGGCAGCCGGTCGTTCCACTGCAACCGGGTCATCAGCAGGTAGAGCGGGATCACGCCGAGCTGGGTCGGCACCATCATGGTCGCGATGATGACGAGCAGCAGGGCGTTGCGGCCCCGGAACCGCAGCTTGGCGAAGGCGAAGCCGGCCAGGCTGGAGAAGAACACCACGGACACGGTGACCGTGCCGGCGACGATAGTCGAATTGATCAGACCGGTCAGGAAGTACGCGTCGGTGTTGTCGAACAGCCGGGCGATGTTGGCGCCCAGGTTGCCGCCGGGCGTCATCGGTGGTGGCAGTTGCCCCATCGCGTCGCTGGATCGGCTGGCCACCACGAACATCCACCAGATCGGAAAGACCGACAGGCCGGCGGCGACGACCAGGGCGAGGTAGGTGAGCGGGCTGGCCCGCCAGAGTCGGCTCATCGCGCCGTTCCCTTCTGCGGGCGCTCCGCGCCGCTCGTTCCCTTCCGCGGGCGCTCCGCGCCGCTCGTTCCCTTCGTCGGGCGCTCTGAGCCGCCGAGACGGCGCAGGAGCAGCACGTTGACGGCCGCCACGATCGCGATGAGCGCGAAGAGCAGCCAGGCCACGGCCGAGCCGTACCCGAAGTTGTAGTGCGGCGCGAAGGCGTTCTCGAACATGTACATGGTCAGCGTCTGCGACTCGCGCATCGGTCCGCCCCGGATCGGGTTGGTGCCGGAGTGGAACAGTCGAGGCTCGGTGAAGAGCTGGAGGCCACCGATGGTGGCGATGATGGCGCAGAAGATGATCGTCGGTTTGAGAAGTGGCACGGTGATCGACCAGAACTGCCGGGCCCGGTTGGCGCCGTCGATGGACGCCGACTCGTAGAGGTCGCGGGGGATGGCCTGCATCGCGGCCAGGAGGATCAGCGCGTTGTAGCCGGTCCACCGCCAGTCGACCATCGCGGAGATCGCCACCCAGGAGGCGAACCGGTTGGACTTCCAGCCGATCGCGTCCACCCCGACCAGGTCCAGTAACCAGTTGATCATGCCGAACTCGCGGCCGAAGATCACCCCGAACACGATCGCCACCGCGGCGGTGGACGTGACGTTGGGGACGAGCACCGCCATCCGCCAGCCGGTGCGGGCCCGCAGGCCCCGGTTGAGCAGATTGGCCAGCCACAGCGCGGCCAGCAACTGCGGCACGGTCGAGATGACGAAGATCCCCAGGGTGTTGACCAGCGCGTGCCAGAAGTCGGCGTCGGCCAGCAGCCGGGTGTAGTTGTCCGCCCCGACGAAGGGATGGTCGACCCCGAGCAGGTCCCAGTCGTGCAGCGAGACCCAGAAGGTGTACGCCAGCGGGTAGACCCCGAAGACCGCGAAGAGCAGGAAGAACGGGGCGATGTAGAGGTACGGCGAGAGGCGGGTGTCGAGCCGGCTGAACCGACCCGGTGTGCGCTGGGGTGCCGGTACGACCGGCGGGCGGGCGTCGAGCTGGACGGTCATGCCCGGGGACTCCTTTCCGCGGTGCGGGCGGACTCCGGTCCTCGGAGCCCGCCCGCACGCTGGTTGGGCTACTTGGCGGCGGCCTTCTTCGCGTTGGCCACCGCGTCGGCCCAGCCCTGCGCGGGGTTGCGCTGGCCCAGCTCCACGGTCCGTACGGCGTTCTCCACCTCGGTTCGGACGGCCTGGTTCTTCGGGCCCATGTAGACCGGCTTCAGGCTCTTCGCGCCGGTGCCGAAGATGGCGCCGACCGGTGCCCCGGAGAAGTACGCGTTGGTCGCGCCGGTGATCGCCGGGTCGTCGAGCGCCTGCGGCGAGGAGGGCAGCGGGCCCTTGGCCTTGAACGCCCCGATCTGGCCCTTGGCGCTGGTCAGGAACTTGACCAGCTCGATCGCCTCGGCCTGGTGCTTGCTCTGCTTGGGCACGGCGAGGTGCGACCCACCCCAGTTGCCCCCGTTGCCGGGGACCCGGGCGATGTCCCACTTGCCCTGGGCGCCCGTGCCGGCGTTGGCCTCGATGACACCCGTCATCCAGGCGGGGCAGGCGATGGTGGCGAACTTCGACTGCTTGAAGGCGGAGACCCACTCCTCCGACCAGGAGCCGTACTTTCCGGACAGGCCCGAGTCGATGATGTCCATGGTGGTGTCCCACGCCTGTCGTACCGATGGGTTGCTGTCGACGACCAGGTTGTCGCTGGTGTCGTAGTAGCTGTAGCCGGTCGTGTTCCCGGCGGTCTGCAACAGGATGGTGTTGAAGGTGTTCGTCGCCGCGTCGAGGAACGACGCGCCGGTCTTCGCCGCGACGAACCGCTCTCCGGTGGCGATGTAGTCCGGCCAGGTCGGCCAGAGCTTGGAGACCGCGTCCCGCTCGGTGGGCAGGCCGGCCTTCTCGAAGAGGTCCTTGCGGTAGCAGATGGCGATCCCGCCGACGTCGGTGCCGAGGCCGATGAGTTGCTTGCCGTCGGCGGTCAGGCCGGCGTTCCACTTCCATTCGAGGAAGTTGCCCTTGAGGTCGGCGGCACCGTGGTCCAGCAGGTTGACGAAGTTCGCCGGATTGGCCTTGTACTCGACCAGCAGGCCCTCCTCGATGGCCACCACGTCGCCGGCGCCGCGGCCGGCGGCGAGCCACTGGGTCAGCTTCGGCGAGTACTCGTCGAGGTTGGTGCCGGTGCCGCGCTCGACGATCTTCACGTCGGGGTGCGCGGTCATGTACTCCTGGTAGAGCTGCTCGTAGCCGAACTGGCCGAAGACGTCGACGGTCAGGGTGATCTTTCCGTCGCCCGGCTCGTCGCCGCCGCCGCAGCCGGCGGTGACGAGCAGGGCGGTGGTGGCGGCGAGGGCCACCGCGGCGAGGCGGCGGCGCGGGAAGACAGCCATGGTTATCGACCTCTCTCAAGGCGGGGGGGTGGTGGCAGATGGCTAAGAGAGCGCTCTCACGACAGGGTGGTGGGTCGTCCACCCGCTGTCAAGAGAGCGCTCTCTCGGTGTCGCCGCCAAGCCTCAACACCAACGAGGGCGTCACCCCGTCCGGGGTGACGCCCTCGTCATGGCGCTCCGTCAGCCGGTACGCAGACCGTCCAGCAGCGTACGGTCGCCGGCGATGTCCAGCGTCTCGAAGCTCACCCGACCCCAAAGGGCCAGCAGCAGGTCGCTCGCGGTGCCGCTGACCTGGGCGCGGGCATGATGGTCGTCGTGGTCGAAGATGGTCGCGGTGTCGAGCAACGCCACCCCCTCGCCACGGAGCCGCAGATACCACTCGTGGGCCGCATCGGTCGCGGAGAGCTGCACCACCCCGTGCCAGTCACCAGGCACCGTCCGTCGGCCCGCGGGCAACCAGGTGTCCAGCACCTCGCTCACCCCGTCGGCCGCGAGCTTCGCCTCCACCGGGTCACCGGCACCGATGGCGAGCTGAGCGTCCCAGCGGTGCACCGCCGTCTCGTGCGCCATCCGACGCGGCCAGAAACCGGCCTTCTTCGGCTGGGGAGCCCAGTTCCACGCCGGCGCCTCCGGGTCCAGCCCGTCGAAGAGCGTCATCAGCCGGTCGTACCCCTGCTGCCACAGCTGGAACGCGTTCGCCCCCGAGCCCGCCTCGATCTGCTCCCGACGAGGCGGCTGCGTGGTCTCGCCGGAACCGGCGACCGACGAAACCCAGTGGTAGATGCCGGCCATGTGCAGGGTCAGGTCGTTGACCGTCCAGCCCGGACAGGACAGCACCGGTGTCTCCGGCGGCGCCTCGGCCACCGCCGCCGCGAAAGCCGGACCCTCCGTCCGGAGCGCCCCGATCCAAAAATCCTTGCTGCCCTGCAGTCTGCTCATCGCCATCCTCCCGGGGGTGCCGGGCGACCAGTGGGTGCCACGGCTATTACTCAGCCTAAGGTGAAGGGCGTGCCAGACGCCTCCGCCCAGCCGACAACCGACGCGGATCGTGCCATCCCCAATCCACTCGCCGGCTACACCACCCTGCGCATGGGTGGGCCGGCCGAGCGGATCGTGGCCGCCGGCAGCGCCGACGAGATCGTCCGGGCGGTCCGGGCCGCGACCGAGCCGGTCCTGATCCTGGCCGGGGGCAGCAACGTCGTGATCGGCGACCCCGGCTTCCCCGGCACCGCCGTCCTGGTGCGCTCCCGTGGCCTACGGGTCGTCGCCGAGGACGCCGGGTCGGTCACCGTACGGGTCGAAGCCGGCGAACCGTGGGACGACCTGGTCGCCGCCACCGTCGCCAACGGCTGGGCCGGACTGGAGTGCCTGTCCGGCATCCCCGGCTCGACCGGTGCCACCCCGATCCAGAACGTCGGCGCGTACGGCCAGGAGGTCGCCGAGACGATCACCGCAGTCGAGGTGTACGACCGGCTCGACGGCACCCGTCAGGTCATCCCCGCCGCTGACTGTGGGTTCGCCTACCGGGGCAGCATCTTCAAGTACGTGGACCGCTGGGTGGTGCTCTCCGTCGACTTCCGGCTCACCCGGTCCCCGCTCTCCGGGCCGGTGCGTTACGCGGAGCTGGCCAGGGCCCTCGGTGTCGAGGTGGGCGACCAGGTGCCGCTGGCGGACGCCCGAGCGGTGGTGCTGCGGCTGCGCGCGGGCAAGGGCATGGTTCTCGACGCCACCGACCCGGACACTCGCTCGGTCGGCTCCTTCTTCACCAACCCGGTCCTCGACCGCGAGACCTACGAGCTGCTCCTGGAACGCTCCGCCGAACTGGACGACCCGCCCGCCTGGCCCGGCGCCGACGGTTTGGTCAAGGTCAGCGCCGCCTGGCTGATCGACAAGGCCGGGTTCGGCAAGGGCCACCCCGGCCAGGGCGGCGTGGCCATCTCCAGCAAGCACACGCTGGCCCTGACGAACCGCAGCGGCACCGCCCACACCAGCGACCTGCTGGCCCTGGCCCGCGACATCCGTGACCAGGTCCACGCCCGCTTCGGCGTACCCCTGCACCCCGAACCAGTCCTCATCAACTGCACCCTCTAACCCACCCCGCACCACCCCCCACCCCTCCACTCCCGCGATCTTGCAGTTTCTGCGGTGATGAAACGGTCCAAAAGCCGCGAAACGTCAACAGAAAGTGCAAGATCGGCGAGGCGGTGGGGTGGGGTGGGGTGGGGTGCGGGGTGGGCTAGGGGTGGGGGTGGGGCCAGGGGAGGGTTAACTCGCCTTGGCGCCAGCGGGTGGGGTTGTTGAGGATGGGCCAGCCGGTTTCGCGGAGGTGCGTCACCGCTCGCAGCCAGCGTTGGCGGGGGCCGAACGTGGCGTAGGGGGCGGCGGCCTGCCAGGCGTCGTCCAGGGCGCGGATCAGAGCGTGTACCGGCTCACCGGGGACGTTGTGATGGATCAGCGCCTTGGGCAGGCGCTCGGCCAACTCGGCGGGGCTGCCCAGCGTGGTGAGCTTCGCGGCCAGGGTGAGCGTCCGTGGACCGTCGGCGTCGATCAGCAGCCAACTGGCCAGCCGACCCAACTCGTCACAGGTGCCCTCGACGAGCACCCCACCGGGGGCGAGCGCGGCCGTCATCGTCCGCCAGGCGTCGGGCACCTCGCTCTCGTCGTACTGCCGCAGCACGTTGAACGCGCGGACCAGGACCGGCCGGAGCCCGGCCAACTCGAAACCACCCCGGGCGAACGTCAGGCCGGGTGGGTCGGCGGCCGAAGCCGCGGCGGCCACCCGGGCGGGGTCGATCTCCAATCCGACCAGCCGTACGTCCGGGCGGACCTTGGCCGCCAGCCGGGCGCGCAGTTCCACCGCGGTCACCGGGTTTGCGCCGTAGCCGAGGTCGACCACCAGCGGATCGTCCGCCGTCGACAGCAGGTCGGCGCAGGTGGCGACGATCCAGTTGTCCACCCGACGGAGTCGGTTCGGGTTCGTGGTGCCGCGGGTGACCACACCGAGCGGCCGACGCCGTGCCGCAGGATTCACGTCGACCTCCCGGCGACCTCAGGGCCGATCTCCGTTCGTGACCGAGGGTCTACAAACCCGGCTCACCCCGCGGGGTTCGCAAACCCGGCTCACCCCGCGGGGTTCGCAAACCCGGCTCACTCCTCGCGCAGCACCACCAAGGTTCTGTGTCAGCTCGACCGAGGGCTTCGAGACAGACCCTAGACCCGGTGCACCTTGTGCTGGGCGGCCTGAGCCCGTGGCCGGACCACCAACCGGTCGATGTTGACGTGCTCGGGGCGGGTGGCGCACCAGGCGATGCAGTCGGCGACGTCCTCGGCGACCAGCGGCCCCGGCACCCCGGCGTAGACGGCGGCCGCCCGCTCCGCGTCGCCCTCGAAGCGCACCAGCCCGAACTCGTCGGTCTTCACCATGCCCGGGTCGATCTCGATCACCCGCAGCGGGCGGCCACACAGTTCCAGCCGGAGCGTGCCGGCGATCGCGGTCTGCGCGTGCTTCGCGGCGGTGTAGCCGCCCCCGCCCTCGTACACCGTCAGGCCGGCGGTGGAGGAGACCACCACGATGGTGCCGGAACCAGATGCCTCCAGCGCCGGCAGCAGCGCCTGCGTGACCCGCAGGGTGCCGAGCACGTTCACGTCGTACATCCACTGCCAGTCGGCGACCGAGCCGGACTCCACCGGGTCCAGCCCGCGCGCTCCGCCGGCGTTGTTGACCAGCAGGGTGACCGGCCCGGGTGCCCGAGCGGCAGCCTCGGCCAGCCCGGCCACCGACTCGTCCGACGTGATGTCGCAGGTCACGGCGGTGGCCTGCCCGCCGGCGGCGCTGATCTCGGCGACCAGGTCGGTGAGCCGTTCGGCGCGGCGGGCGGCGGCGAGCACGTGGAAGCCGTCGGCGGCGAGCCGGCGGGCAGTGGCCGCGCCGATTCCGCTGGACGCTCCGGTGACGATGGCGACTGGGGTCATCCCGACATTCTCTCCCCGGGCGCCTGACCCGCCCCGGGCGGGCGTAGGGCTGCCGTTGATGGGCGTTTGGTGATGAGGTCCGTCACCCCGGGGGGCCGCGCCGGGGAATTTCCGAAGCCCGATGGGGAAGATGAGTCCCGGCGTACAGGTTGACCGAGAAGCGCCGGTCGTGCGGGACGGCATCAACCGTGGCAAAGGAGCGGATGTGGCGGAAATGCACACCGGTGTCGGACGTCAGCGAGGTGCCCAGCCGTGGCCCCGCCCTCGCCGCATCGCCACCCTGTCGGTACACACCTCCCCACTGCACCAGCCCGGCACAGGCGATGCCGGCGGCATGAACGTCTACATCCTTGAGGTCGCCCGACGCCTCGCCGAGGCCAACGTGGAGGTGGAGATCTTCACCCGGGCCACCTCCGGCGACCTCCCCCCGGTGGTCGAGATGGCGCCCGGCGTGCAGGTTCGACACATCACCTCCGGCCCCCTGGAGGGTCTCACCAAGGAGGAGTTGCCCGGCCAGCTCTGCGCCTTCACGGCGGGGGTGCTGCGCGCCGAGGCGTCCCGCCCACCCGGGCACTACGACCTGATCCACTCCCACTACTGGCTCTCCGGCCAGGTCGGCTGGCTGGCCAAGGAACGGTGGGGCGTGCCGCTGGTGCACACCGCACACACCCTGGCCAAGGTCAAGAACGCCCAGCTCGCGGCCGGCGACCGGCCGGAGCCCAAGGCCCGGGTGATCGGCGAGGAGCAGGTCGTCGCCGAGGCGGACCGGCTGGTCGCCAACACCCGGGTCGAGGCCAGCGACCTGCTCGACCGGTACGACGCCGATCCGGCCCGGGTGTCCGTCGTGCAGCCGGGCGTGGACCTGGCCCGCTTCCGACCCGCGCCGGGCGACCGGGCCGCGGCGGCCCGCCAGGCCCGTCGCCGGCTGGGGCTTCCCGTCGACGGGTACGTGGTTGCCTTCGTCGGTCGGATCCAGCCGCTCAAGGCCCCCGACGTGCTGATCCGCGCGATCGCCGCCCTGCGGGACCGCGACCCGGCGTTGGCCGACCAGGTGACCGTGGTGATCTGCGGTGGGCCCAGCGGCAGCGGGTTGGACCGGCCGACGGCCCTGATCGAGCTGGCCGCCAAGCTCGGAGTCGCCGACGGGGTGCGGTTCCTGCCACCGCTCACCGGTGACGACCTTCCGGCCCTCTACCGGGCGGCGGACCTGGTCGCGGTGCCGTCGCACAACGAGTCGTTCGGGTTGGTCGCCCTGGAGGCGCAGGCCTGCGGTACGCCGGTGCTGGCCGCCGCCGTCGGTGGGCTGGTGACCGCGGTACGGGATCAGGTCAGCGGCGTACTCATCGACGGGCACGACCCGGTCGACTGGGCCCGCGCGCTGGGTCGCCTGCTGCCGAACCGGGCCCTCCGGTCGGTGCTGGCCCGCGGTGCCGAGCAGCACGCGCTGCGCTTCTCCTGGGACCGTACGGTGGCTGGGCTGCTCGGCGTCTACGGCGAGGCGATCGCCGCGCACCGCACCCGGCTCGCGGCCGATCTGGCGTGCGACCCGGCGCTCTCCTGCTCCTGGTGACCGGGCGCGTCGATCGCCACCGGGTGCGCGGGCCGGGTCGGTCGTAGAGTGGGTCCGGTGAGCCCGAAGAGCGATCTTGCGACCCTGATCGAGTCGGTCTGCGCCGAGCGGGACCTGGCCTGGGAGTCGACCGGCCCCGGCTCGTACGCGGTGACGCTGCCGGGCACCCACAAGCTCAAGACGGTCTGCAACCTGATCGTCGGGGAGCACGCGCTGCGGATCGAGGCGTTCGTGATGCGCCAGCCCGACGAGCGCCGCGAGGAGTTGTGGGCCTGGCTGTTGCAGCGCAACGCCCGGATGTACGGCGTCTCCTTCTCCACGGACGCGGTCGGCGACGTCTACCTGACCGGGCGGGTCAACCCGGCCGGCGTGGACGCCGACGAGTTGGACCGGCTGCTCGGCGCGGTGCTCACGTACGCCGACGAGTCGTTCGACACGATGCTGGAGATCGGCTTCGGCAGTTCGATCCGGCGCGAGTACGAGTGGCGGGTCAAGCGGGGCGAGTCGACCGCCAACCTGGCCGCCTTCGCCCATCTCTTCGAGCCGTCCAATGCCGCCGGCCCCGACCCGACCTGACCCACCGGCGGCACCGCGCTTCGCGCCCTGCGCCCGTGCCGGGCCGCGCCCTGCGCCGGGCACCCCTGCAAGATCGTGCTGAAACCAGGAAGTAGTGGTGTCGTCGACGTGGCGATGCCACTCGATCCTGGATCGAGCACGTTCATGGCGAACCGACGTGGTTCGGAGTGCTCCTGACGGGTATGCCGCACCGCGCGGTGCGGCGAGGGACCCCCGCGCGCCGATGACGGAGTGTCAAGGAGCGGAGCGTCCCATGGCTCAGCGGAACAGCTCAGGTCGCGGCGCGACTGCGACCAGAACGAAGCGACAGGCCGGCAACCAGACGCCGGGTACTCCCGGAGTCTCCGAGTCGGAGATCTCCCGGATGCGGGTGGAGGACATCCGCGGGCAGCTACGCAGACGCGGGGTCTCCGGGATTTCCGCGCTGCGCAAGCCTGACCTGGTGAAACAGTTGGTGCGCTCGATGCGGGCCGGCGCGGGTCGGAGCAGCACCGGTCCCTCGGGCCGGGCCACCGGCACCCGGGCGTCGGCGGGTCGCGCCGCCACCACCAAGAAGGCGGCGGCCAGGCCGGCATCGAGCCGGGCGAAGGCCGCGCCGGCGAACAAGAGCGCGCCTGCGAAGCGGGCCGCCGCAACGAAGGCGACCGCCGCGCGGAAGTCGACGGCGGCCGCGAAGAGGGCACCGGCGAAGAAGGCGACCGCGAGGAAGACGACGACGGCGGCGACGTCGACGGCCGCGCGTAAGACCGCGACCGCGAGCAGGACGACCGCCGCCCGTAAGACCGCGGCAGCGCGGAAGACCACGGCGGCCCGTAAGACAGCGACGGCGCGCACCGCTCCCGCGCGGAAGGCGCCGGCGAAGAAGGCGCCGGCGCGGCCGGCGGCGAAGCGTGCGGCGCCGGCCAAGAGTACGGCGGCCAAGCGGACGGCAGCGGCCAAGAGTACGGCGGCGAAGCGTGCGGCGCCGGCCAAGAGTACGGCGGCCAAGCGCACGGCGCCGGCCAAGAGCACGGCGGCCAAGCGGACGTTGACTCCGTCGACCGGTGGCGGGACGACGACCGGTGGGATCCGGACCGGTCGGGGCACGGGTCGGTCGGTCCGCAGCTCGCAGGTGATCTCGTCGACCTCGGATCGGCCGGAGCGGCCGGGGCGGAGCCTGATCACGGCTAATCACGAGGTGATCCAACGCTGGGCCCGGGAACGCGGCGCGAAGCCAGCGACCATCGCCGGCACCGAACGGGATGGCCGGGCGGGTGTGTTGACCTTCAACATTCCCGGATATCGGGAAAGCAGCCGGATTCGCGAGATCACCTGGGATGAGTGGTTCTACACCTTTGACCTGCGGCGGCTGAACCTGATTTATCAGGAACAGTTGCGCAACGGCCGGCAGAGCAGCTTCTTTCGGACCGAGTCACCCGATCGGGAGGACGGTTGAGGTGTTTGCGGGAATGGCTGACGGGTACGCGGCTGTTGCCAACGGACGAGGCCGGAGCAGCGGATACTCGCCAGTTGTGACGGGCGAGACAGCCGTTCTGGGTTGAATCCAGAATCCGGGCGAACTAGCTTTATTGCACCGCGCCACGTTTGGAAACGTTCGGGGGAGCGGCGGATCGATCAGATCCGCGCACCAGACGAGGCGCGAGGGGACGGGTGGATTAACCGTTGGGGGACGGTGCCCACCTGTTTGGACCGGCGGCGTGAGCGGGCGATGCTTACGGGGGTGAGTGTTGCCCGCCGCCGCCGGCCCCACGGCGGGCGCCCACTACGACCTCAGGGACGTGGTGGGCGCTTTGCGTTGTTCATCCGGTGGGTACGCGGTCCGCGCGGGATGTCCGCTCCAGTTCGGTGGTCCGGCGCAGTGCGGCGACGTGCCGCTCCCGGGGTGGCCCGGCGAGCAGGTGCCCGAGCGCCGCCAGCAGGCCCAGCCCGGCCACGATCAGCCAGTGCCGGTCGCCGAGGTGTTGCAGGCTCACCCCGCCGAGGGTGGGCGCGACGAACGCCGCCGCCGGGAAGGTCAGGTAGAAGACCGACTGGTAGCGCGCGCGTAGCTGCGGTGGTGCCAGGTCCGCGTTGATCTGCGCGTTGGGCGGGGCGGCGAGCATCGAGCCGACCGTCCAGATCACGGCGGCGCCCAGGTAGATGGCAAGCCCGTCGGCGACCGCGAGGACCCCGAAGCCGAGTGCGAGCAGCGCGGTGGACGCGGCCAGCACGACGTCCTTGCGGTGCCGGTCGATCAGCCGGGGCACGAACAGTTGCCCGACCACGATCAGCGCGCCGCCGAGCGCCACCACCAGCCCGTACGCCGACGGGCCCAGGCCGTCCGCGCGCATGGCCAACGGCATGATGGTCGACGTCTGCATGGTGAGCACGGCCAGCACGAAGGTGAGCCCGACGAAGACCAGGAAGGTGCGGTCGGTGAGCGCGGTGTGCAGCCCCGGCCGACGGGCCCGGACGGGCTTGGGCGTCGCCGGGGTGGCGGGTGGAAAATCCGCCGTCGGCCGGGCCAGCCGCAGGGTCTCCGGCACCTTCCAGCCGATCACGGCGGCGGCGGTCAGTGTGGCCCCCGCGTCGACCAGGAACAGCGCCGTGAAGCTCGCCTCGGCCAGCACGCCGGCGAGCAGCGAGGCGACCGCCATGCCCAGGTTGAACGCCCAGAACTGGAGGTTGAACGCGCGAGAGCGGCGCTCGGCGGGTACCACGTCGACGATGGCCGCCACGAACGCCGGGCTGGGCATCGAGTGGACCACGCCGATCAGCGCGGAGAGCGCCGCGATCAGGAGCAGGGATTGGGTGAAGGCGAGCGCCACCATCAGTACGACGGTGGCCAGGTGCGCGGCGAGCAGGGTTGCCCGGCGGCCCCACCGGTCGGCGAGCACTCCACCGAGCAGGACGCCGGCCGCCCCGCCGGCCCCGTACGCGCCGACCACCGTGCCGGCCAGCGCCTCGCTAGCGCCGCGTACGTCGGTGAGGTAGAGCGAGAGGAACAGCATGGCGAACGCGCCGGCTCGGTTGATCAGCAGACCGGCCCAGAGATACCAGAAGGTGGCGGGGAGCCCGCCTGCGGTGTCGTTCCACCAGCGCCGCAGGGCGTGCACCCGACCTCCCGACAGTTCGGATTGTTAACTGTTTCGACTGCACCCTAGGAACTTCGGCAGCGCCGCGCCACTCGTCAGGCGGACGCCTCGGCCGGGCGCGACGCCCGGGGGGCGGTGGTCGGGGCCAGCGCCTCGCCGGAGCGGCGCAGCGCGGCGGCCCGCCGCTCCCGGGCCGGCCCGGACACCAGGTGAGCCACCGCGGTCAGGAGGCCGAGCGCGGCGCAGCCGTACCAGAGGGTGTCGTTGCCGGCATGCTCCCGCACCAGGCCGCCGAGGATGGGCGCGGCGGCCCCGGCGACCTGCCAGGACAGGGAGAACACGCCCTGGTACCGACCGCGCAGCTCGGCCGGGGACAGCTCGGCGATCAGGGTGGAGTTGGAGGGCGAGTTGAGCATCTCGCCGAGCGTCCAGATCAGCACGGTCAGCCCGTAGAACCAGGCGGTCCCGGCGAACGCGGTCAGGCCGAACCCCACGCCCATCACCACGGAGGCCAGCGCGAGCACGTGCGAGCGGCTCCGCCCCCGGATCAGTCGCGGGACGAAGAGTTGGCCGACCACGATGAGGACGCCGTTGAGCGCGATCACGGAACCGTAGGTCGCCGGGCTCAGCCCGTCGTCGCCCATCGCGATCGGCAGCATCGAGATGTGCTGGAGGAACACCAGCGCGGCGAACAGGTTGAGTGCCACGAACCCGAGGTAGACCCGGTCGGTGAGGATGGTGCGCAGGGCGCCGCGCGGGGCGGCGTGCACCGAGGCGTCGATGGTCGGGCCGGCCTGCCGGGTCTCCGGCACCCTGGTGAAGATGATCAGAGCGGTGATCAGCATGGTGGCGGCGTCGACCACGAACAGCAGCAGGTAGTCGGCCTGGGCGGCGAGGCCGGCGAGCACGGCGGCGCAGGCGAAGCCCAGGTTGATCGCCCAGTAGTTCAGCGAGAAGGCGCGCAGCCGGTCCTTCGCCGGCACCACGTCGATCATCATGGCCCCGAACGCCGGCCGGGCCGCCTCGGCGAACGCGCCGAGCAGCAGGGCCCCCAGTGCCACCGCCCAGAGGTCCCGGGCCAGCCCGAGCGCGAGCATCATGGCCGCCGCGCCCACGTGGGCGGTGAGCAACGTCGGTCGACGGCCCCACCGGTCCGCGAGGGTGCCGCCGACGGTCGTGCCGAACGCCCCGCCGACGCCCCAGAGGCCGATCACGAGGCCGGCCTGTGAGGCCGAGAAGCCGCGTTCCTGGGTGAGGTAGATGGCGAGGAAGACGAGGACGAAGGAGCCGAGCCGGTTGATCAGAGTGCCGGACCACAGGTACCAGAAGGTGGTCGGCAGGCCGCCGGTGGTGTCCCGGAACCAACTCCGCATCGTCCGCATATGGCGCCCCGCTTGCAAGTAATGACCGATGTGACTGGCGTGCCTTACAACCCTAGTGGTGGGTCGATCCGCTGGTCATCCGCTTTTTCACGTGGTGGTCGTCACGACGGCTGCCCGCGTGTCCCCCGGCCGGTTGAGGCAGGATGATCCGCATGACTGCGAGCGAAGGGCCCACCATCGGGACGCTGGTCCTGCTGCGACACGGTGAGAGCGACTGGAATGCCAAGAACCTCTTCACCGGCTGGGTGGACGTCGACCTGACCGAGAAGGGCGAGGGCGAGGCGCGGCGCGGCGGCGAGCTGCTGCGCGAGCACAGCCTGCTGCCGGACGTCGTGCACACCAGCGTGATGCGCCGCGCGATCCGCACCGCCGAGCTGGCGCTCAACGCCGCCGATCGGCACTGGATCGCCGTGCGTCGGTCGTGGCGGCTCAACGAGCGGCACTACGGCGCCCTGCAGGGCAAGAACAAGAAGCAGACCCTCGACGAGTACGGCGAGGAACAGTTCATGCTCTGGCGCCGGTCGTACGACACGCCGCCGCCACCGATCGACGACAACGACGAGTGGTCGCAGGTGGGCGACCCGCGCTACGCGCTGCTGCCGACCGAGCTGATGCCGCGCACCGAGTGCCTCAAGGACGTCGTCGAGCGGATGCTGCCGTACTGGTACGACTCCATCGTGCCGGACATCCTGGCCGGCCGGACGGTGCTGGTCGCCGCGCACGGCAACTCGCTGCGCGCCCTCGTCAAGCACCTCGACCAGATCTCCGACGAGGCGATCGCCAAGCTGAACATCCCGACCGGCATCCCGCTGCGTTACGACCTCGACCCGCACCTGCGCCCGCTCACGCTGGGCGGCACCTATCTCGACCCGACCGCTGCCAAGGCCGCCGCCGCGGCCGTGGCCAACCAGGGGCGCTGACCGGAAAGCCGGCCACCGGCAAAGGGGCCCCTCGGCATCGTGCGAAACGATGCCGAGGGGCCCCTTGCCTGGGAGTCAGTTGTTGGGCGTGCTCTGCCCGGTGATCAGGTAGATCACGTGCTCGCCGGCGTTGACCGCGTGGTCGGCGAAGCGCTCGTAGAAGCGGCCCAGCAGGGTGGCGTCGATCGCCGTCTCCACCCCGTACGGCCAGTCGTCGCCGAGCAGCACCGCGAACAGGCTCTTGTGCAGCTCGTCCATGGCGTCGTCGTCGCGGTCCAGCTCACCGGCGAGGTCGGCGTCGGGCTTCGCCAGCACCGAACCGATCTTCGCGGCCATCCGGTCGGCGATCTCGGACATCTCGGTGAAGACCGTCCGCAGCTCGGCCGGGACGGCGGGGGAGGGGTGCCGGCGCAACGCGGTCTTCGCCACGTGCTCGGCGAGGTCGCCCATCCGTTCCAGATCGGCGGCCACGTGCAGCGCGGTGATCATCGCCCGGAGGTCGGAGGCGACCGGCGCCTGTCGGGCGAGCAGGTCACAAACCCGCTCCTCGACGTGCCGGTAGAGGTCGTCGATCTCGGCGTCCCGCTCGATGACCGTCTCGGCCGCCAGCCGGTCGGCGGTGAGCAGGGCCCGGGTGGCCTGGCGCATGGCGGCGCGGACGCCCTCCGCCATGTCCACCAGCAGTTGGCTGACGATCTGGAGGTCGGCCCGGAACTCGTCGCGCATCATCACGTCCTGTGGTCGGTCGCCGCCGACGGGTGCCGGCGCAGGGGGTTGAGCAGGTGCGACGCCAACGGTAGGGCGCGATGACGGACCTCGGATGAACCACGGTGAACGACGCCAGACGTGGGGGTGAACACTTCCGGAAGTGAGGGTAGTTCGTCCCGGTCTGTGTGGTAGCCAGGTTAACAATGACCCTACGATCGCCGGGTGGAGTGGGCGGTGGCGGTCGTGGTGGCCGTGGCGTTGGTGGCCGGGACGGCCGCCAGTTTGTTGCTGCCCCGGTTCCTGCCGAGGCGGGATGCACGCTCCACGTCGATGGGGAGCGACAGCTCCCGCTGGAGCAGGGGGAGGCCCGCGATAGCCGACGAGCAGCAGGCCGGGCTCGGCCGCCGGACGATCGACTCACTCCGGGCCGGTGTCGTGGTACTGGACAACGACGACGTCCCCGTGCTGATCAACCCGGCCGCCCGCGCGATGGGGCTCCTGCGCACCGGCAGCACCCCCGGCTCGATCGCCGCGCACCCGTTGATCCGTACCCTCGCCGGTCAGGTGCGACGCACCGGCGTGCGACGCGAGATCGAGCTGGACCTGCCCCGAGGTCGCGACAGCGCGGGGGAGAACCCCCTCGGTGTGCACCTGCGGGCGATGGGCCTCGGCAGCGGGTTCATCGCGGTCGAGGCGGTCGACGTGACCGAGTCACACCGACTGACCCGGGTACGACGCGACTTCGTGGCCAACGTGAGCCACGAGCTCAAGACCCCGATCGGGGCTCTGCAACTGCTCGCCGAGGCGTTGCTGGACGCGACCGAGCCGGCCGACGCCGCGGCGCCGGATCTCTCCGAGGACCTGGTGGCCGCCCGTCGGTTCGCCGAACGGATCCAGCACGAGTCGACCCGGCTGGGCCGGCTGGTGCAGGAGTTGCTGGAGCTGACCCGGTTGCAGGGGGCCGAACCGCAGCCGCCACCGGAGCCGGTCGCGCTGGACTGGGTGATCGCCGAGGTGGTCGACCGGACCCGCACCACGGCCTCCGCCCGGGGTGTCGAGGTGACCGTGGAGGGAGAGCGTGGTCTCACCGCGTACGGCAGCGACTCGCAACTCGCCACGGCGGTGGCGAACCTGGTGGAGAACGCCATCAACTACTCGGGCGAGGACACCACGGTGCGGGTGACCCTCCGCGGCGACGACGAGCACGTCGAGGTCGCCGTCGCCGA
This sequence comes from Micromonospora sp. NPDC049645, assembly GCF_040675155.1. Classification (NCBI taxonomy): domain Bacteria; kingdom Bacillati; phylum Actinomycetota; class Actinomycetes; order Micromonosporales; family Micromonosporaceae; genus Micromonospora; species Micromonospora sp. NPDC049645. The sequence continues at coordinate 296,709 of NZ_JBFAOI010000003.1, read as the reverse complement.
CCAGGGCATCGGTATCGCCCCCACCGACGTGGACCGGATCTTCGAACGGTTCTACCGGGCCGACCAGGCCCGCTCGCGTGCCACCGGCGGCACCGGGCTCGGCCTGGCGATCGTGAAACACATTGCGAGCAACCATGGCGGACGGGTCGAGGTGTCGAGCACTCTTGGTGGTGGATCGACGTTCACCCTCCGGCTGCCCGCCAGTCCACCGGACGACCTTCTGGCGACACTGCCGCCGGTTGGGATCGAGTCCGGTCCGACTGGGCTACGGCAGGTCTGACAGCAAATGGAAAGGAAATCCCCGTTGAGCCGCGTTCTCGTGGTCGAGGACGAGGAGTCGTTCTCCGACGCCTTGTCGTACATGCTCCGTAAGGAGGGCTTTGAGGTCTCGGTCGCCGCGACCGGCACCGACGCCCTCACCGAGTTCGACCGGACCGGCGCCGACATCGTGCTGCTCGACCTGATGTTGCCCGAGATGTCGGGGACCGAGGTCTGCCGGCAGTTGCGGCAGCGATCCGCCGTACCGATCATCATGGTCACCGCTCGGGACAGCGAGATCGACAAGGTCGTCGGGCTGGAGATCGGCGCCGACGACTACGTCACCAAGCCGTACTCGCCACGGGAACTGGTGGCCCGGATCCGCGCGGTGCTGCGCCGGCAGAGCCCGGAGGTGGCTGAGGCGGGTGCCCCGACGCTGGCCGCGGGGCCCGTGCGGATGGACATCGAGCGGCACGTGGTGACCGTCGACGGCGGGGCCGTGCAGCTGCCGCTGAAGGAGTTCGAGCTGCTGGAGCTGCTGCTGCGCAACGCGGGGCGGGTGCTCACCCGGGGGCAGCTCATCGACCGGGTCTGGGGTGCCGACTACGTCGGTGACACCAAGACGCTCGACGTGCACGTCAAGCGGCTGCGCTCCAAGATCGAGCCGGAGCCGTCCGCGCCACGCTTCATCGTGACCGTGCGGGGTCTGGGCTACAAGTTCGAGCCGTGATCGGCGTACCCGAAGGGGGTCTGCGCTCGGCGTAGGCCCCCTTCGGGCTTTCCGTATGGTCAGCGGACGACTTTGATGTTGAAGATGGCGGTGTCGAACCGACCGTAGAGTCGCAACCACAGCGGCAGCAGGCCCGGCAGCTCACCCTGCTGCTGGACGGCGGGCTTGCCGGCGGGGTGCTGGACGGCGACCCGGCGATCGCCGAGGCGGCCCGGCGCAGCGCCCGCACCCTCGTCGACGACGCCCTGAGCTGAGCGGCACCCGAGGTCAGAACAGCTTGCGTAACGCCGCGGCGATCTCGGCCACCTCGGTCAGCCGGCTCTCCGTCACGCTGATCACCAGGTCGTACGCGATGTCCTGGTCGACCTCGTCGAGTTGAGCGATGGTGACTGCGTGATTCTGGAGCAGGAAGGTGATCGCCCCGATCCAGCCGATCCGCTTGTTGCCGTCCACGAATGGACGGTTGTTGACCAGCGAATGCAGCAGTGCCGCAGCCGTGGTCCACAGGTCAGGGTAGGCGTCCTCCCCGAACACGCTTGTCTGCGGCCGGGCCACGGCCGACTCCACCAGGCCGGCGTCCCGCTAGATCTCGTCGGCGGGGTGCGGGGCGACCATCCCCTGCCGGACGCGGGCGGCGCACAACTCGGCCAGCCGCTCGTACGCGGCGGCGCCGATCAGGGCGGTCAGCTCCGGCCCGTACGACAGGTACATCGGCTCGGTGCCGACGTGTGCGTCCGTGGAGGAGGTGCACCACCAGTCCAGGTCGTGCCCGCCGGCCCCCCAACCCCGCCGGTCGAACTCGGACAGGGTGGACACCAGCACCTTGCTGTTGTCCGGCCGCTTCACCCAGTCCTGATCTCGGCGGATCGGCAACTGCCAGCAGACGTCCGGCTTGTATTCCAACGGGTGCACCCCGTCGCGCAGCGCCTGGGCGTGCAGGGCGCAACCACCCCCACCGGCGAAGTCGGCGTCGTTGAGGAACACGCACGGACCGTCGGCGCCCTGGGTGGCGGTGCGCCGGGCCGGGTTCTTGCCGTCGATGGTGTCCTCGTCGGTCCAGTTCTTGAACCCGCGCCGGAAGTGCTGCCAGGTCGACGGGGTGAGCCGCTTGACGGCGTTGCGGACCCGCTTCTCGTCGTCGGAGTCGGTGAAGAACGCCCCGTGCGAGCAGCAACCGTCGGCGGCCCGGCCGGCGATGATGCCGTGGCAGCCCTTGCCGAAGATGCAGGTCCAGCGGGACAGCAGCCAGGTCAGGTCGGCCCGGATCAGGTGCGTCTCGTCGGCCGGGTCGGCGAACTCGATCCACTCGCGAGGGAAGTCCAGGGGCACCTCGCGGCTGCGCGGGTCGCCCGGGTCGTCCACCAGCACACGGAGCTCCATCGTCACCCGGCCCAGCGTACGCGCGGTGCCGTCCGCAGGTCGGTGAGCCGCGCAAACGTGTTGCACCTATGGTCTTCACCATGCGACTGGGTGTCCTCGACGTCGGATCCAACACGGTGCACCTCCTGGTGGTGGACGCGCACCACGGCGCGCACCCGTGGCCGGCGCACTCGGAGAAGGTGGTGCTCCGGCTGGCCGAGCAGATCGGCCCCGACGGCGCGCTGACCGAGGCGGGCGCGGACGGCCTGGTCAAGGCCGTGGGCATGGCCAAGGCGGCGGCTGCCGGGCTGGACGCCGACGACCTGATCGCGTTCGCCACGTCCGCGGTGCGCGACGCCACCAACGCCGCCGAGGTGTTGGCCCGGGTCCGGGACGAGACCGGCGTACGTCTGGCGGTGCTCTCCGGTGCGGACGAGGCCCGGATGACGTTCCTGGCCGTGCGGCGGTGGTTCGGCTGGTCGGCGGGTCGGCTGTTGGTGCTGGACATCGGCGGCGGCTCGCTGGAGATCGCGGCCGGCATCGACGAGGACCCGGACGTCGCGGTCTCGCTGCCGCTCGGGGCCGGCCGGCTGACCCGTGAGCGGCTGCGGGTCGATCCGGCCAGTGCGGCTCCGCCGTCGGCGGAGGCCGTCGACAAGCTCCGGGAGTACGTGGACGGCCGGCTGGACAAGGTCGTCGACCAGATGACCGAGGTGGGCTGGGGCCGCGCGGTGGCCACCTCGAAGACGTTCCGCACCCTGGCCCGACTGGCCGGGGCGGCGCCGTCCGGTGCCGGGCTGTGGGTGCGACGCAGCCTGACCCGGGCCGGCCTGCGGCAGGTCATCGGTTTCATCCGGCACATCCCCCCGGCCCAGTTGATGGAGCTGGAGGGGGTCAGCACGGGCCGGGCCCACCAGTTGCTGGCCGGCGCCGTGGTCGCCGAGGCGGTGATGCGCCGCCTGGATCTGGACTCGCTGGACATCTGCCCGTGGGCGCTGCGGGAGGGCGTCATCCTCCGTCGACTCGACCAGCTCGAACCGCTCTGACCGGCGGCCGTTATCGGTCGGTTTGCCGGCGCTCGTCACGATGGCCCCGGCGTTGCCGGGCTACGCTGACTGGTGTGACTTCCCGCGTTCCCGTGCTCCTGTCCAGCTCGTCGGTCTTTCCCGAGCCGACCGCGGCGGCGTTCCAACTGGCCGCGGCCCTCGGCTACGACGGTGTCGAGGTGATGGTCTGGACCGACGTGGTCAGCCAGGACGCGGGCGCGCTGCGCGGCCTCTCCACGCACTACGGCGTGCCGGTGCTGTCGGTGCACGCGCCCTGCCTGCTGGTCACCCAGCGGGTGTGGAGCCCGGACCCGTGGGAGCGCCTGCGCAAGGCCGCCGAGTTGGCCGAGACGCTGGGTGCGCCGACCGTCGTGGTGCACCCACCGTTCTCCTGGCAGCGCGACTACGCGCGGAACTTCGCCGAGGGTCTGGCCACGGTCGCGGACCGGTTCACCGGGCTGCGCTTCGCGGTGGAGAACATGTACCCGGTGCGGATGGCGGGCCGGCAGTTCGTCCCGTACGTGCCGGGTTGGGACCCCACCGACGCCGGCTACCCGTCGTACACCCTGGATCTGTCGCACTGCGCGGCCTCGCACAGCGACCCTCTGGAGATGGCCGACCGGATGGGCGCAGGGTTGGCGCACGTGCACCTCGGCGACGGCACCGGCGAGGGCCGCGACGAGCACCTGGTGCCGGGGCGCGGCACCCAGCCCTGCGCGGAGTTGCTCACCTCGCTGGCCGGGCGGGGTTTCACCGGGGCGGTGGCGGTGGAGGTCGCCACCCGGGGCGCGAAGAGCCGCGCGGTGCGCGAAGCGGACCTGCGCGCCGCGCTGGAGTTCGCGCGCCAGCACCTGACCGCGTCGTCCCCGGTCGACGCCTGACCCGGCCGCCCGCGACGGGCGGTGGCGGGGTCAGCTGACCGGCGAGAGCGAGTCGACGGCGGTCGGCTGCGCGGCGACCGTCACCTGTTCGCCGATCGCCGCCCGCTTGCGGGCCCGGTGCGCCGCCACGTGCGAGCGGGTGGCGCAGCGCTCCGAGCAGAACCGCCGGCAGCAGTTGGACGACGTGTCCAGGTAGACGTTGCCGCAGCGCTCGTCGGCGCAGACCCCGAACCGGGCACTGCCGTACTCGCAGAGCCAGACCGACAGCCCCCAGACCGCGCCGGCCAGGTACTCGGCGCTGACCGAGGCACCGCGACTGGTGACGTGCATGTGCCAGTCGCTGGAGTCGTGCCCGGAGATGCGCGGCTGCACCGGGAACGCCTCCAGCAGCGCGTTCAGCTCGGTGACCGCCTGGGCGTCCCGCCCCGAGGTGCCGTACTCGAAGACGTCGCGCAACCGCTTCTGGGCCCGGCGGAAGATCGCGACGTCCCGGTCCGCGACCTCGTCGCGCATCCAGGCGTTGTCGTCCGGGAAGAGGGCCCGCAGGTCGTCGAGGTCGTCCAGGCGGGCGTTGACCAGGTCAACGCCGGTCCGGGCGTACGCGTCGAAGTTCACGCCCCAACGGTAGACGACTCAGCGGGTGCGCGGCGCGTCGATGTAGTGCGGCAGGAACCGCGCGTAGCCATCGGTGATCAGACTCGCGCTCTCCCGGACACCCACGCCGGCCGACTCGCCGTCGACGACCCAGCTGCCCAGCACCATCCGGTTGCCGTCGAACTGCGGCAGCGCCCGGAACTCCTGGTAACACCAGCCCTCGTCGCCGTAGATCCCCGGATTGGTGATCTCCTCGTCCGCCGTGACGATGCGTACCGAGCCGCCCTCGCGGCCGAGCAGCGGCTTCGCGACGTACTCCGGCATGCCGCGCGGCGAGTCGAGGTACGCCGGCAGCAGGTACTCGTGGTCGGGGTACAGCTCCCAGAGGACGGCGAGCAGCGCCTTGTTGGACAGCAGCAGCTTCCAGGCCGGCTCGATCCAGGTGGTCGGGGTGCCCGGGGCCAGGGCCGGCGGCCCGTACGGCTCGGCCAGCATCCACTCCCACGGGTAGAGCTTGAAGCAGGTGGTCACCGGTCGGTCGTCGGCGTCGACGAAGCGCCGGCCGTCCCAGCCGATCTCCTGGATGGGTTGCAGCTCGACCGTCAGGCCGGCCTGCCGCGCGGTCTCGGCGAGGTAGCCGGCGGTCATGTGGTCCTCGCCGGACTCCTCCTCGTTCGACCAGAGCACGTGCACCCGCGGGTCGTGCAGCCCAGCCCCGATCTTGGCCCATGCACCGACCAGCCGCTCGTGCAGGCTGTTCCACTGGTCCAGCTCCGGCCGGGTCTGCTCCAGCCAGTACCACTGGACGATGCTCGCCTCGACCAGCGCGGTGGGGGTGTCCGCGTTGTACTCCAACATCTTCGGCGGCCAGGTGCCGTCGTACGCGAGGTCGAAGCGCCCGTAGAGGGTCGGTGGCGCCTCGCGCAGCGACCGGGCCACCGCCTCGGTCGCCCACTCCGGGATGCCGAACTCGGCGTACCGGCGCTGCGCCACCACGTGCTCGGCGGCGGCCACCGACATCCGGTGCAGCTCTTCGGTGGCCTCCTCCAGTCGCAGCACCTCGTCCAGGTCGAAGGCGTACGCGGCGGTCTCGTCCCAGTACGACATGATTCCGCCGTCGGGCAGCTCGGTGTCGACGTAGACCAGGCCCTGCGACCGGATGGTGGCGTCCCAGTCGGGGCGTGGCGTGACCGTCTCGCGGCGCACCTCAGCCGCCGCAGGCGGCGAGGTGGGTGCCGAATCCGCCGCGTTCGGGCAGGGCCGCGGTGGTCGGCTCCGGGGCGGTGCGACCGGCGGCCGGTTCGGTGACCCGCATCGCCAGCGCGACGGTCCCGCCGCCGCCGACCGGCCCGAGGGCGCAGTCGTCGTCATCGTCGTCGTCCGAGGTCATGTTGCAGCCGGAAAGGGCGAGCGCGAGAGCGGTGAGCGCGCCGAGCTGCACGGAGGCCGACCGGAGCCGGCGGCGGGGGCGTTGGTCCACGGCATCGTTGTAGCCGATCGACGCCACCGCCGCCGCCCCGCCCCTTGTCGAGGTGGCCCGGCCGCCCCTCGGCGGGGGCCCTGGCAGGGGCGTTACGCTCGGCTCATGCTCCGTTCCGTCATCCTCGCCGCCTCCCGGTCATCCCAGGTCGAGCGGCTCGTCGCGACCGCCCCGTACACCCGGGACGTCGTACGCCGGTTCGTCGCCGGCGCCGCCACCGACGACGCGTTGCGCGCGACCCGCGGGCTCGTCGACGACGGTCTCGCCGTCACCCTCGACCACCTCGGTGAGGACACCGTCACCCCCGAGCAGGCCACCGCCACCCGTGACGAGTACCTGAAGTTGCTGAAGATGCTCGCCGCCGCGGGGCTCACCCCGGCCGCCGAGGTGAGCGTGAAGCTCTCCGCCCTCGGCCAGATGTTCGACGAGCAGTTGGCGTACGACAACGCGCGGGCGATCTGCGCGGCGGCCGACGCGGCGGGCACCACGGTCACCCTGGACATGGAGGACCACACCACCACCGACTCGACGCTCGAGGTGCTCAGCCGGTTGCGCAAGGACTTCCCGTCCACCGGCGCGGTGCTCCAGGCGTACCTGCGCCGGACCGAGTCGGACTGCCGGGAGCTGTCCTCGGCCGGGTCGCGGGTGCGGCTGTGCAAGGGCGCCTACAAGGAGCCGGAGTCGGTGGCGTACCAGTCGGCCCGTGAGGTGGACAAGTCGTACGTGCGGTGCATGAACATCCTGATGTCCGGCGACGGCTATCCGATGCTGGCCACCCACGACCCCCGGATGATCGCCATCGGTGAGGACCGGGCCCGGTGGTTCGACCGGGGGCCGGAGCGCTTCGAGTTCCAGATGCTCTACGGCATCCGCCCCGAGGAGCAGGCCCGACTCGCCGGCGAGGGCTACACCGTGCGCACCTACGTCCCGTACGGCGACGAGTGGTACGGCTACCTGATGCGCCGGCTCGCCGAGCGCCCCGCCAACCTGGTCTTCTTCGGCCGCGCCCTGATCTCCAAGAAGTAACCTCTCCGGTTTCGGTCGACGGGCCGGCGGCGGCCCCCGGGGCACCGCCGGCCCGTTTCACGTTTCCGGTTGCCAACGATAGCTAAGTGCCTTAGCTTTAAGGCTATGACAACTAGCCAGGTGCGGCGGGACGGCGGACACATCGCGTACGACGTGCAGGGTGCGGGGCCGCTGGTCGTCCTCGCGCACGGCATGGGCGAGAACAGGGCGAGCTTCCGGCACCTCGTGCCCCTGCTGGTGGCCGCCGGTCACCGGGTCGCCTCGGTCGACGTCCGGGGGCACGGGCAGTCCAGCGCCGGCTGGCCCACGTACGCCCCGGCGGAGGTCGGCGCGGACCTGCTGGCCGTGGTCCGCGACCTCGACGCCGGTCCGGCCGTCCTGGTCGGCAGCTCGTCCGCCGCGGCGGCGGTGGTCTTCGCCGCCACCGACGCACCCGAGCTGGTCACCGGCCTCGTGCAGATCGGCGCGTTCGTCGGTCAGCCGAAGCTCAACCCGCTGCTGCGGATGGCGATGTGGTCCGTGCTGCACAGCCCCCGACTCTTCGGGATGTTCCACCACACGCTGTTCCCGGTGCACCGGCCCGCCGACGACGCGGCCTACCGTCGCGCGATGGTGGCCAACCTGCGCGAGCCCGGCCGGATGGCCGCGACGCGTGGCGTGATCGCACCGGCCGAGCCACACTGGACCGCCCGCGCCCGGCAGGTGCGGCAACCGGTGTTGGTGCTGATGGGGTCCAAGGACCCGGACTTCCCCGACCCGGGGGCCGAGGCGCGGGCCGCCCGGCGGCTCTTCGGCACCGCCGAGGCCCGGATGATCGGGGAGTCCGGCCACTACCCGCACGCCGACCAGCCACAGCGCACCGCCGAGGAGCTGCTCGGTTTCCTGGCGGTGTGCGCCGGTGCCTAGGGTCGGCCTCAACCAGCAGACCGTCGTCCGCGAGGCGGCCCGACTGGCCGACGAGGTCGGCCTCCCGCAGCTCACCCTCGCCGCGCTCGCCAGCCGGCTCGGCGTCGCGCTGCCCAGCCTCTACAAGCACGTGCGGGGGGCCGACGCGCTGGCCCAGAAGCTCGCCGCCCTGGCCACCGCCGAGTTGGCCACCGAGCTGACCAGCGCCGCCGTCGGCCGCTCCGGTACCGACGCGCTCCGGGCGATGGCGGACGCCTACCGCGACTACGCCCTGCGGCACCCCGGCCGCTACCCGGCGACCCAGCGGGTGCCCGACCCCGCCGACCCGGAACACGTCGAGGCGGGCGAACGCGCCGTCGGCGCCATCTTCGCCGTGCTGCGCGGCTACGGGCTCACCGGTGACGACGCGGTGGACGCGACCCGGGCGCTGCGCAGCGCCCTGCACGGTTTCGTGACCCTGGAGGCCGCCGGCGGCTTCGGCCTGCCCCGCGATGTGGACCGCTCGTACCACCAGTTGGTCGCCAGCATGGACATCTCGTTCCGCTCCTGGCCGGGGACCGGGGGGTGAGGAGCGCCCGGGGCGGCCTCGCCGCGCCCAGGGATTGGTCGTACCCTTCGGCGGGTGACTGACGGGGTGCAGCAGCCGGCACCACGACGGCTGTGGCCGTTGTGGACGGTGCTCGTGGTGGTCGTCCTGCTGCTGGGCTGCGGCCTGCCGGCGCTGCTCGTCGTCGGAGTGATCCGGGAGACCGGCACCCGCCCCACGGTCAGCCGGGTCGGCGCCTCGGCGGCCGACGACCCCGCCACCGCGGTGGCCCGTGGGTTGTCCGACCGGATCACCGCCCAGCTGCACCGGCAGTCCGCGGCACTCCTCGGCGGTGACCGCGCCGGTTTCCTCGCCGTCGCCGACCCCGCCGCCCAGAACGACCTGCGCCGACGCTTCGCCGCGCTTCGCGAACTCAGGGTGACCGGTTGGCGGGCCGAGCCGAGCGGCCTACCCGTGCCGATCATCGGCAAGCCCGGCGAGTGGCGGCTGCTGGTCCGCTTCCAGTACTGCTTCGTCACCCCGAACTGCCGGCCCAGCCCGGTGTTGATCGGCACCCGTTGGCGGGAGAACGGCGACCAACCCCGGTTGCTCGCCATGGAGGAATCCAAGTCGGCGGAGACCGGCACCCGGCCCTGGGAGATCAGCGAGCTGGCGGTGGCCGTCGGCGCGCGGACCATCGTCGCCACCACCCCCGCGCTGCGCGGCAAACTGACCGGCCTGCTCGCGCAGGCGGAGGCGGCGGCCAAGGTCGCCGACGGGTACGCGGTCGCCGGGTCGCCACCGCCGGACCGCTACCGGATCTTCTACGCCGGGCGCACCGAGTGGCAGCGCTGGTACGGCGGCGAGCGCCCGGAATGGACCGGCGGTTACGCGGTGACCGTGGGCGGCGGTCATCACGAGGTGGTGCTCAACGCCGAAGGGCTGTCCAAGAGCGGCACCGACGACCTGCTCCGGCACGAGTTGACCCACGCCGCCTCGTTGCCGGAGCGCGGCTACCCGGGCAAGGCCACCTGGTGGCTGGTCGAGGGCCTGGCCGAGTTCGCCGGCTCCGGCGGCCAGGCCGTCGACCGGTACGAGGGGATCCCGGAGGTGCGCAAACTGGTCCGGGGCGGCTGGGACGGCAGGTTGGAGGGCGTCAACCCGGCCGACGACGCTTCCGCCGAGCGGGTCGCCGGCAGCTACGGTGTCGGCTACCTCGCCGTCCGGCACCTCGTCGACCGGTACGGGTCACAGCGGCTGCTCACCTTCTTCAAGACTGTCGTGCACGACCGCAGGACCCTCGACGAGGCCGCCGAGCAGGCGTTCGGCGAGCAGTGGTCGACGCTGCACGACGAGTGTGTCGCGTACATCCGCGCCACGGCCAACTGACGCGGCTCAGGGGTGCAGGCGACGGTGCGCCGTACCATCGATGGGTGCACCGCCCTCAGTCACCGCGGCCGAGCAGCGCAAGCCGGCCTCGCCTGCTCATCGCTCTGACCGCCGTCGCCGTCCTCACCGCCACCACCGCCGCGTCCTGCGGCGACGAAGGCCCCGACCTCGCCCTCGCCTCGGCCACCCGCAACCCGGTCAGCGAGGTGATCGACGCGCCGGCCACGGTGACCGCCCGCGCCGCCGCCACCCTGACCGCACCCGCCGACGGCACCCTGGCGAGCCTGCGCGTCCAACCGGGACAGTCGGTCAGGCGCGGCCAGGTTCTCGCCGTGGTCGACTCGCCCTCCGCCCAGCAGCGGTTGCGTCAGGCGAAGCAGGCGTTGGAGGCCGCCAGGCGGGCCGGCCGGGGCGTCGGAACGGGCAGCCTGACCAGCAGCCGACGCGGCACCGACAAGGCCGCCGACGAGGCGTTCGACGCCGCGCGGAAGGCCGCCGAGAAGATCGCCGACCGGCAACTGCGCGACGCGCTGCTGACCCAGGTGACGTCGGCGCAGCGGCAGTACGCCGCCGCCGCGCGCAGCGCCGACCAGGCCGTCCGGGCGGTGCAACGGGGGATCGGCGGGTTGAACTCCGCCGTCGGCGCGCTCTCCGCGGCGCAACGGCTCCAGGCCCAGCAGGCGTACGACCTGGCGAAGGCGACCGTCGACGCGTTGACCCTGCGGGCCCCGGTCGCCGGGGTGGTGCAGCCGGGCGGCACCCGGGCCGGCGGTGGCGCGACCGGTGGTCTGGCCGGGTTGCTGGAGCAGGCGGGTGGCGCGGGCCTCGACCCGTCCGCACTGGCCCCCAGCCAGGGTGGGCCGCCCGCCGGGGTGGACGACGCGGTCGCGGTCGGCGGCCGGGTCACCGCCGGGACGCCGGTGTTGACAGTGGTGGACACCGGGCAGTTGGGTCTGCTCGCCGAGGTGGACGAGACCGACGTGCTGCTGGTCAGGGCCGGCGTGCCGGCCACCGTCGAGTTGGACGCGGTGACCGGCGCCAGCTACGACGCAACGGTCCGGTCGGTGGACGTGCTGCCCACCAGCTCCGCCCAGGGCGGTGTCACCTACCGGGTCCGCCTCGCACTGGGCGCCGGGAAGCTGGCCGAGAACGAGCCGGCCCCGGCACCCCGACCCGGCATGAACGCGATCGTCCGGCTGCGGGTCCGCGAGGCCGCCGACGCCGTGACCGTCCCCGCCTCGGCGGTGTTCTCCGCCGACGGGCGGGACGCGGTCTGGGTGGTCCGCGACGGCAAGGCCGGCCGGGCGGCGGTGACGGTGGGCGTGCAGGGGTCGGATCTGGTGCAGATCCTCAACGGCGTCCAACCCGGTGACCGGATCGTGGTGCGCGGCACCGACCAGGTGCGCGACGGCCAGGAAGTCCGGTGACCGAACCGGCCCTCGCGGATGCGCACGGCGACCGGCCGGCAGGGGAGCGGGTCCCGGCCATCGAGGCGGTGGACGTGTCCCGGACGTACCAGCTGGACGGGGTGTCCGTCGAGGCGCTGCGTGGGGTGTCGCTGGTCGTGCGACCGGGGGACTATGTGGCCCTGGTCGGTCCGTCCGGCTCGGGCAAGTCCACTCTCATGCACCTGCTCGGTGGGCTGGATCGGCCCACGGGTGGCCGGCTGGTGATCGGCGGGCGGGACGTCAACGCCCTCGCGCCGCCGGAGATGGCGACCCTGCGCAACGAGACGATCGGCTTCGTCTTCCAGGCGTTCCACCTGCTGCCGCGTACCTCGGCGGTGGAGAACGTGGCCCTGCCGTTGGTCTATCGGGGTATGTCGGCCCGGCAGCGGCGGGCGCGGGCGGCGGCGATGCTCGGCCGGGTGGGCCTCGGTCACCGGCTGGACCACCGGCCCAACCAGATGTCCGGCGGCGAGCAGCAGCGGGTGGCGATCGCCCGCGCGCTGGTCACCGAGCCGACGGTGCTGCTGGCCGACGAACCCACCGGCAACCTGGACAGCGTCACCGGCGCGGCCGTGCTGGAGCTGTTGGAGCAGTTGAACGCCGAGTCCGGGGTGGCGTTGGTGATGGTCACCCACGACCAGGAGGTGGCGGCCCGCGCCCAGCGCCGGATCACCATGCGCGACGGCGTGGTCGTGGCGGACAGCGCCGCGAGCGCGTCTCCGACCACGGACACCGACGAGCCCTCCTCGCCTCATGATCGACCGCCGTCCGTTGATCACGGTCGACCTGCGACACTGGTCCCCGCTCCCAGCGCGGAGCCCCGGTCCGCGTCCGGAAGCGGCCCGGGGCACCCGTCCGGTGGCTCCGGTGGCGCCGCCGGAGCCACCGGGCGCCTTCCGCGCGAGGTCGAGCCGGGTCGGCCCGACGCCGGGCGGCCGGGAGGCGCGGCGTGAGGGTCGCCGAGGCGTGGCGGGTGGCGATGGACGCCCTGCGGGCCAACCGGTTACGCAGCGCGCTGACCATGCTCGGGGTGATCATCGGGGTGGCCTCGGTGGTCCTGCTGGTGGCCATCGGCACCGGCACCAAACAGAAGGTCGAACAGCAGGTCGAGGGCCTCGGCTCCAACCTGCTGCTTGTCGTCCCCGGCCGGATCGAGGTGGGCAACGCGCCGGTGGTCTCCCCGCTGACCCTCAAGGACGTGGACGCCGTCACCCGGGTGGTCGGCGATCCCGACCGGGTGGCGGTCACCGTCGCGTCCGGGGCGACCGCGCGGGCCGGGGCCCGCTCCGACTTCACCACCGTGCAGGGCGTACTGGAGACGACGCCGACGGTGTTCACCCGGTCGCTGGCGCGGGGCCGCTACCTGTCCGGCACCGACGTGGACACCAGCCGGCGGGTGGCGGTGCTCGGCGACTCGGTGGCCCGCGCGCTCTTCCCCGACCGGGACCCGCTCGGTCAGCAGGTGGCGCTGGCCGGGGTCCGGTTCCGGGTGATCGGTGTCTTCGCGCCGCTCGGGCAGAGCCTCGGCGTCGACCGGGACGACGAGGTGCACGTGCCGGTGACCGCCGCGCAGCGACTCTGGGGCACCCAGCGGGTCGACGGCATCGCGGTGAAGGCACCGGACCGCGAGCGGATCGACGAGCTGGGCGAACGGATCGTCGCCGAGCTGAACCGCCGGCACCCGGACACCGAGTTCAGCGCGGTCACCCAGCAGCAGATCCTCGGGGTGCTCGGCGACATCCTCGGGGTCCTCACCGGTGTGCTGGCCGCCATCGCCGGCATCTCGTTGCTCGTCGGCGGCGTCGGCGTCTCCAACATCATGCTTGTCAGCGTCCGGGAGCGGACCCGGGAGATCGGGCTGCGCAAGGCGGTCGGCGCGCGTCCCCGCGACATCGGCGTGCAGTTCCTGCTGGAGGCGGTGCTGCTCACCACGATCGGTGGGCTCACCGGGATGGCGCTGGGCGTGGGGACCGCCCTGCTGGTCGACGCGCTGTCGCCCATTCCGGCCGCGATCACCTGGTGGTCGTTGGCGCTCGCCTTCGGTGTGTCGGCGGTGGTGGGCATCGTCTTCGGGGTGGTTCCCGCGCAGCGCGCCGGCCGGCTCGACCCGGTGGTCGCGCTGCGCACCGAATGAGCCGCCCCGGAACATCCGGACGGCGGGCGCGGGCGGGCGGATACCGGGAGCACGGATCGGGTGAACCGACCACCGAAACATGATCAGTTGCAGGAAGGGATCGCGCCGGTCACAACCGCCCCGCTACCGTACTGATAACACGCGCGTCGCTGGCCCGGCCCGGAGCATCCGTCGGGTTGGCACGCGCCGGGCATGGGATGGGTCGGTGAGCCATGGCCGGGTCACAGTCCGACGGACGGCTGTCGGAGGTCAAGTTCCTGACCGTCGCGGAGGTGGCGACGGTCATGCGGGTGTCGAAGATGACGGTCTATCGCCTGGTGCACAGCGGTGAACTCACCGCCGTCCGGGTCGGCCGGTCATTCCGGGTGCCCGAGCACGCGGTGCACGAATATCTCCGTGGTGCTTTTCAGGAAACCGCCTGAGCCATCGCACCGCCCTCCGGTCGCCGTCCCACCGGCACCGGTGAGCGCGCGGAGTGAGCTGGCGAGCCCCGCGACCGGGGACGAAAGGCGCCATCGACGGGGGCGCGTTGGTCCGCCTGACGCCCTCCGGCTACCCTGGAGCCCGACCGAGACCCCACCGGTGCGCCCTGCCGCCCAGACTGGTCCGGTCCGTTGTCCGCAAGCGGTCGCCGTCGCCACCAGCGTGGTGTCATCCGGTCCGCCCCGCACGTTGTATCGAAAGGCTGTCGTATGGGCTCGGTGGTCAAGAAGCGCCGTAAGCGCATGGCTAAGAAGAAGCACCGCAAGCTGCTGCGCAAGACCCGCGTCCAGCGTCGCCGTCTCGGCAAGTGATCGCCGCCGGGCTCAGCGGACAGGCCGGCGGCGCATGCTGCGCCGCAGCGGCTCATCCGACGGCCCGGCGTTCGGCGTCACTTGCCAAACTGTCGACCTCCGGAGGCTCAGGTGATCAGGCCGTGGTCGTCCCGGCTCGGTCCTTCCTGCCGGGGTAGGTGCGTCAGATGACCCCCGGTGGCACCTCAGGTGCTCCGGGGGTCGTCGTCGTCACCGGGGTCGGTCGTTACCTGGGTGCCCACGTCGCGGCCCGACTGGCCGCCGACCCGCGCATCGAACGGGTCATCGGGGTGGACGCACCTGACTCCGGCACCGAGTTCACGGACCTGCTGGACCGGGTCGAACGGATCCGCGTCGACAGCGGTTCGCTCGGTGGCCTCCTCGCCGACCTGGACGTCGACGCGGTGGTGCACCTCGCGTTGGTCACCTCAGCCGACCCGCAGCATGGCGGCCGGTCCGCGATGAAGGACCAGAACGTCATCGGCAGCATGCAGATGCTCGCCGCCTGCCAGCGGGCGCCCCGGCTGCGCAAGCTCGTGGTCCGGTCGTCGACCGCCGCGTACGGGGTGTCGTTCCGGGACCCGGCGGTGTTCACCGAGGAGACCGAGCCCCGTGAGGTGCCGCGCGGCGGTTTCGGCCGCGACATCCTCGACCTTGAGGGGTACGTCCGGGGTTTCCGTCGCCGCCGGCCCGACGTCACCGCCACCGTGCTGCGCTTCGCCCCGTTCATCGGTTCGACCGCCGACACCACGTTGACCCGCTACTTCTCGCAGCCCTTCGTGCCGACCGTCTTCGGCCGTGACCCCCGCCTGCAGTTCCTGCACTTCGACGACGCGTTGGAGGTGCTGCACCGGTCGATCGTGGAGGAGCATCCCGGCACGTACAACGTCGCCGGCCCCGGGGTGTTGTCGCTCTCGCAGGCGATCCGGCGCGCCGGTCGGGTCGCCGTGCCGGTGTTGGAGCCGGGTCTGTCCGGGGCCGCCGCGCTGGCCCGGACCATGGGTTTCGGCCGCTACGGCCTGGACCAGGTCGACCTCTTCGTGCACGGCCGGGTGGTCGACACCAGCCGGCTGGAGCAGGAGTACGGCTTCACGCCCCGCTCGACCGCCGCGGCCTTCGACGACTTCATCCGCGCCCATCACGGTGGGGTGGTGGTCACCCGGGATCAGTTGGCCGCCGCCGAGCAACTCGTCCTGGACGGCATCCGACAGGTCCGCGCCGCAGTGCGGGAGCGGATGTCATGAGTGGGCCGGAGGAGGGGCGCGACCCGCAGTCGGTCGGGCGTTTCGACGTACCGCAGCAGGTGCCCGCGCCGGACGCGGAGCCGGCGCGGCGCAACGGCCATCGCCCGGCGCCGCAGGCCGCGCCGACCCCGACGTCGAGGTTCGCCGGCGAGGTCGACGCCGGACCGGCCGGTGGCACCGAGCCGGCGGTGTCGGATCGACCGGGGGACCACTGGGACCGCAAGGTCGCGAACGGGCTGGCGTTCCTGCGCCGACGGCTCTCCGGCGACTACGAGGTCGACGAGTTCGGGTTCGACTCGGAGTTGACCGACGCGGTCTTCCATCCGCTGTTGCGGTTGCTCTACCGGGACTGGTTCCGCACCGAGGTCAGTGGGGTCGAGCACGTGCCCGTGGACGGGCCCGCCCTGGTGGTCGGCAACCACTCCGGGACGGTCGCCCTGGACGCGTTGATCCTCTCGGCGGCGCTGCACGACAAGCACCCGGCCCACCGCTACCTGCGGCTGCTCGGCGCCGACCTGGTCTTCCGGATGCCGGTCGTCTCCGAGTTGGCCCGCAAGACCGGCGGCACGGTGGCCTGCAACCCGGACGCCGAGCGGCTGCTCGGCGGCGGCGACCTGGTCGGTGTGTTCCCCGAGGGCTTCAAGGGGGTCGGCAAGCTCTACGCCGACCGGTACAAGCTGCAACGGTTCGGGCGGGGCGGGTTCGTCTCGGCCGCGCTGCGCACCGGCACTCCGATCGTGCCCGTCGCCATCGTCGGCGGCGAGGAGATCTACCCGATGCTCGCCGACATCAAGCCCCTGGCGCGGCTGCTCAAGCTGCCCTATTTCCCGGTGACGCCGACGTTCCCGCTGCTCGGCCCGCTGGGCATGGTGCCGCTGCCCAGCAAGTGGCTGATCGAGTTCTGTCCGCCGATCCCGACCGCTCACCTGACCGACTCGGCGGACGATCCGCTGGTGGTCTTCAACCTCGCCGACCAGGTGCGGGAGACCATCCAGCAGACCCTGCACACGCTGCTGGAGCGACGACCCGACCCGTTCGGTCCGTAGGCGCGGCGGTCAGCCGGCGCGGCGGCGGCGCTGGAGGGCCAGGCCGGCGGTGACCGCTCCGGCGACCAGCCCGGCCGCCGCCGTCGACGGTACGGCGATCTTGACGGCCCGTCGGCCGGTCCGGAAGTCCCGCACCTCCCAGCCGTGCTGGCGGGCCTGTCGCAGCAGGGCGCCGTCCGGGTTGACGGCCACCGCCCTGCCCACCGCGGAGAGCAGCGGCAGGTCGTTCGCCGAGTCGCTGTAGGCCGTGCAGCGGGTCAGGTCGAGCCCTTCCACCACGGCGAGCTGGCCGACCGCCTCGGCCTTGGCCGGCCCGTGCATCAGGTCACCCACCAACCGCCCGGTGTACGCCCCGTCCACCACCTCCGCCACCGTGCCGATGGCACCGGTCAGGCCGAGCCGGGCGGCGATCACCCGGCCGATTTCGACGGGGGCGGCGCTGACCAGCCACACCCGTTGGCCGGCGTCCAGGTGGCGCTGCGCGAGCTGGTGGGTGCCGGCCCAGATCCGGGGGGCCATCAGCTCGTCGAAGATCTCCTCGGCGAGGCGCGCGACCTCGTCGACCCGCCAGCCCTGGACGAAGGCCAGCGCGGTCTCCTTGGCCAGGGACATGTCACCGGCGTGCTCGCGGGCCAGCAGCCGGAAGCGGAGCTGTTGCCAGGCGAAGCGGGCCAGGTCGGTGGTGGTCACGTAGTTTCGGGAGGCGAGCCCACGGGCGAACCAGTAGATCGACGCGCCCTGCATCATCGTGTTGTCCACGTCGAAGAACGCCGCGGCGGTCGGGTCGGGTGCGCTGACCGGGGCCAGGTCGGTGTCGGCCCAGCCTGCGGTGTGCCCCTCGGCGTCGGTGCTGACCGTCACCTTACGGCTGCGCGCCACGCGATTCCCTTCCTCACCGGTACGACGACTGCCCCCTGGCGAGGGTAGCCGCCGCAGACGGTTGACCGGCCGGGCACACAGCGAACTGCGGCGCGGCCGGTCGGACGTGCGGTATAGGGGGCTCGGTCAGCGGGCGCCCGGGCAGGCTCTCGGGGCGGGGCCGAGGGCGTCGCTCGCGGTCGGTGCCGGCAGGCCGCAGGCGATCGCCGCGCGCAGGTCGTCCGAGCGTTCGCGGATGCTGTCCAGTAGTAGCAGCGACCGGTGGGTCCGATCCCGGTCGACGCGGGTGCCCCCGTCGAGCAGGCCGCGTACGGCCCGGCGCTGGCTCGACACGAAGGTGTTGAGCGTGTCCAGGCTGGCCGGCTCGGCGCGCTGCACGGCGGCCGAGGTCAGCAGGCGAACTCCCTGCCGGCTGTCGGCGTCCATGTCGTCGAGGACCGCGCTGTAGCCGATCCGGTCGCCGCGCAGCTTGGCGGCCTCGCCAACTCTGGTCCGGGCGAAGTCCAGGAAGAGTTGGCCGCGGCTGATGTCCGAGCTGGCCAGGGCGAGTTGTGCCCGTTCGGTGGAGCGCTTCATGCCGTACAGCGCGTCACCGGGCACCGCGTTCTCGCTGGCTGCGGAGATCCCGGAGACGGCGATGGCCCCGGCGGCGATGCCGACCAGGATCGCGCCCCGGGCTCGGGCCCGGCGGGCCGTGACCGCCGGCAGCAGCCGCGCGCGGGTGGTCGTGGTGGCCGGTTCGCCGACCGCTGCCGCCGGCGTGCTGCCCAGCCCTTCCCGCTCCGCGGTGGCGAGCAGCATCGCCCGCAGGCCGGTGCGGAATTCCTGGTCCACCTCGACAGCCGGGGGGTCGACGCTGAGCCGCTGACCCACGGCGACGAGTGGCGCGAGTTGACCGTCCACCCGGGATCGCACGTGGTGTCGCCGAGCGCCGTTGGCCTCGTCGAGAAGCTGCGCGAAGCGCTCCGCGCGCCGGCGGGAGAAGAGGGTGTTGTCCACCGCAGGCACCTCCTCTCGCTGGTCACGGCCGGTCGGCCGCCGTCGTTGCCAGCGACCGGGCGGCAGTGTGACACCACGGAGGTGAGGTGCCGCCGGTATGCCCGGTCGGACCTCGGTGACCCGGGCCTGCCGGGACATCCACCGGTCGCACCCGGAGAAACGCGGCGGGCCGGGCACGGGTTACGGGCCGGGCGGGGCGGAAATTACAGAAAGTGATCGTCATCACCGGGCGGGACCGACCCTGAGCTGCACGGACGTTGATCACGCCCATCGGCCCCGCCGTAACAACTACGGCTGGAAGCCGTCGGGCAGGAGTCGGGCCAGGGCGCGAACGGCCCGGTACTGGAGGGCCTTGATGGCACCCTCGTTCTTGCCCATCGCGCGAGCCGTCTCGGCGACCGAGAAGCCCTGGAGGAAGCGGAGCACGATGCACTCCTGCTGCTCCGGGTTGAGCTGCTTCACCGCGGTGAGCAGCGCGACGTTGGTGATGTGCTCCACCACCGCCGCCTCCGGGCTGCCCTCCGGGCCCCGGTCCTCCCGGTCGGCGTCGAGCACGTCGCCGGTGGTGACCTCCAGCCGGTACCGGCCCGACTTGAAGTGGTCCGCGACGAGGTTGCGGGCGATCGTCACCAACCAGGCGCCGAGGTCGCGGCCCTGCCAGGTGAAGCTGCCGATCCGCTTGAGCGCGCGCAGGAAGGTGTCCGAGGTGAGGTCCTCGGCGAGTTGCCGGTTGCCGACCCGGAAGTAGACGAACCGGAAGACGGTGTCCACGTACCGGTCGTAGATCAGACCGAACGCCTCGGACTCGCCGGCCTGGGCCCGCTCGATCAGCGTCCAGACCTCGGTTGCCGGGTCGGACGGGTCCGGGCGGCTCGGGAAGCCGGTCGGGGTGGTGGCGGTGCTGGCCGGCACCGCCGGGATCACCGCTGTCTCACCCGCCGCCGGGTCGGTGGTCACGGCCGGCGTGTCGCTTATCCGACGACCCTGCACGGGCATGGTGGGTCGGGGCGGCACGGCGACCCGGCCGCCGGCCGGCATCGCGTTGCCACCGGGCACCGCGGGTCGCGGCGGCGGCTCGTTGTGGTGTGGGCGGCTGCGGGTCCGCTGCGCCGCGCCGTGTTGTTCGTCGAGTGGCGCACGGGCGGCCGGTCGCTCGTTGACGTGGGAGCGGGCCGGCTGACCGGTCAGGCCGGCCGGGCGTTCCGCGTAACCAAAGGTGGTCACCGAGTTGCCCCCGTCCCATCGGTCGCCGGTCGGGCCGGTCTGGGTCTCGTCGGGGCGGACCGACCGGGCAACCGGTCGGGCAGGACGGTCGCGGGGCTTGCCGACGGGCGGCAATTCCCCTGGAGGTGCTGGTCCAATGCGCTCACAGGCACGGGGGCCTCCTCGGGCTGAGGGGTGTCGACTCACGGCAAATGGGGTGACCCGACCCGAGTGATGATAGGGCCAACGTCACCCGCGCGTGGCAAGTCCGTTACACAAGGCGGAAGTATTTCCCGCTCCGTCGCACCGGCGGCGGACCGGTTGTCCGTCGTGTGCGATTGACTTTCCGTCGGCGTGGTGTTCCAGGATGGATGCCCAGGTCGGACGCGTGTCGCCCGTTCGGTCCGCCGACGCCGCCGGCTCGTCGGGCCGGCGCGTCCGAACCGCCCCCGAACGGCGTCTCCCGTCCCACCGGCAGGACCTGATCGGATCGCCGGTGGCACACGGGACAGTCCCGTACATGGGACTGTCGCGGCACCGTCCGTCGAACGTGGCCCCGACCGTCGGGCATGGCCCGTCGCCGCCCGCTGTGCCAGACTCGATCACCGTGCCGGACCACTCGGAAAGCCCCGCACCGAACCTCGCCGACCGGGTCCGCCGGGTGGCTCTCGACCGCGCCGACCGGCCCGCGCTGCACTGGCGCGAGCACACCCTCACCTGGTCCGAACTGGACGCCGCGGTGGACGCCGCCGCCCGCGGTCTGTCCGCCGCCGCGCCGAACACCGACCCTGCCGGTACGCCACCACGCGTGGCCATCGCACTGCCCAACACGCCGGACTTCGTGATCGCCTGGCTCGGCGCCCTCCGCGCCGGGCTGGTCGCCGTGCCGGTCAACCCCGGCTTCACCGCCCCCGAGTTACGGCACGTGCTGAGCGACTGCGGCGCGTCGGTGCTCATCGCCACCGAACAGGTCCGGGGCCTGGTCGCCGAGGTGGCCGCCGAGCTGCCCGCGCTGGCCTCCGTGCACGGCACGCCACCGACCGCCGAGGCACCCGGACCGCCACCCCGCCCGCGACGGGGCGGCGCCGACCTGGCAGTACTGCTCTACACCTCCGGCACCGAGGGGCGACCCAAGGGAGCGATGCTCTCGCACCAGGCGCTGCTCGCCAACCACGAACAGCTGGACGCGATCGAGCCGCCGGTGGTCGGGCCGGAGGACACCGTTCTGCTCGCGCTGCCGCTGTTCCACGCGTACGGGCTCAACTCGGGGCTGGGCGCGGTCGTGCACCACGGCGCGACCGGCGTGCTGCTCGACGAGCCGGGCCCGACGGCGGGGCTGGACCAGGTCGCGCGGCACCGGGTCAGCGTGCTGGTCGGCGTACCGTCGATGTTCCTGACCTGGGCCGGTGCCGCCACCGCCCGCGCGGCGACCGCGTCGGTGCGGGTGGCGGTCTGCGGCGCGGCGCCGCTGGAACCCACGGTCGCGGCGCGCTTCACCGAGGTCACCGGGCATCAGGTGCACATCGGGTACGGCCTCACCGAGACCGCGCCGGTGCTCACCTCCACCCTGGTCGGCGGCGTGGCGAAGCCGGGCTCGATCGGCCGGCCACTGCCCGGTGTGCAGCTGCGCCTGGTCGCCGCCGACGGGGTGGACCTGTGGCGCGACGGGCTCGCCGTGCCCGACGACGACCCGGATGAGCTGGACATCTCCGACGTGACGCCGGGCACCGACCCGGGCCAGATCGTCGTGCGCGGCCCCAACCTCTTCGCCGGCTACTGGCCGGACGGTCGGGGCGGCCCGGACGCCGACGGCTGGTGGGGCACCGGCGACATCGCGTACGCCGACGAGGACGGCGACCTCTTCCTGGTCGACCGGCTCGGCGAGCTGATCCTGGTCAACGGGTTCAACGTCTACCCGCACGAGGTCGAGCTGGTGCTCACGGCGCACCCCGGGGTGGTCGAGTCGGCGGTACTGGGTGTGCCGCACCCACGGACCGGCGAGACTGTGCGGGCGTACGTGGTGCCGGCGCAGGGCCGACCGGTGACCAGCGAGGAGCTGCTCGCCCACTGCGCGCGGAACCTGGCCCGGTTCAAGTGCCCGACCGCCGTCGAGTTCGTCGACGCCCTGCCGCACTCGGCGATCGGCAAGGTACGCAAGACCCAGCTCCGGTCGGCGACGCCGACCGACCGCACGGAGGTAACCGATGGCCACTGACGCCCGACTCGCCCTGATCACCCGACCCGGCTGTCACCTCTGCGACGACGCCAAGGCGGCGCTCGACCGGGTGGTGGCGGTCACCGGCGACAAGTGGGTCGAGTGGGACGTCACCGGCGACGAGGGGCTGGAGCGGGAGTACGGGGACCGGCTGCCGGTGGTGATGCTCGACGGCAAGGAACACGGCTACTGGCGGGTCGAGGAGGACCGGCTGCTGCGGGACCTGACAACTCCCCAGCTCTGAGCGGTGCCTATGGTGCTCTGATGACCCCTGCGCACCCACACCTGGTCTGGGACTGGAACGGCACCCTGCTCAACGATCTCAGTCTGGTGGTGTCCGCCACCAACGTGGTGTTCGCGAGCCTGGGCGGGCCGACCGTCACCCCCGACGAGCACCGGGTGCGGTTTCGCCGGCCGATCGCCGAGTACTACGCCGAGGTGCTCGGGCAGGCCGTGGACGACGACGAGTTCGGCCGACTGGACCGGATCTTCCACGACGCGTACCGCACCGGGTTGACCACCTGTGAGCTGGCCGCCGACGCCCGCGCCGCGATGGCCGCCTGGCCGGGCAGCCAGAGCCTGCTGTCCATGTGGTTCCATGAGGAGTTGGTGCCCACCGTGCACACCTTCGGGCTGACCGACCACTTCACCCGGGTCGACGGGCTGCGGGCCACGGTCGGTGGCGATCGCAAGGCCGAATCGCTGCGGCAGCACCTGGTCGAGTTGGGCGTGGACGGCGCCTCGGTGGTGCTGATCGGCGACTCGATCGACGACGCGGACGCGGCGCTCGCGGTGGGCGGCCGGGCCGTGCTCTACACCGGCGGGTTCACCGACCCGGCCCGGCTGCGCGCCTCCGGGCACCCGGTCGCCGACACCCTCACCGAGGCGGTGACCCTGGCCCGGGAGGTCAGTTCCGCAGGTAGGTGAGGACGGCCAGCACCCGCCGGTGCTGCTCGGTGTCCGGCGGCAGGGTGAGCTTGGTGAAGATGTTGCGCACGTGCTTCTCCACCGCGCCGTCGCTGACCACCAGGGCGCGGGCGATGGCGGTGTTCGAGCGCCCCTCGGCCATCAGGGCGAGCACCTCGCGCTCACGGGGGGTCAGCTCGCGCAGCGGGTCGTCGCGGCGACGCCGGGCGAAGAGCTGACCAACCACCTCCGGGTCGAGCACCGTGCCGCCGCCCGCCACCCTGCGCAACGCGTCCAGGAACTCGTCGATCGCGGCCACCCGGTCCTTGAGCAGGTAGCCGATCCCGCCGCCGGCACCGCCGGTGGTGGCGAGAAGATCATCGGCGTACGAGACCTCGACGTACTGGGAGAGCACCAGGATCGGGGTACGCGGCACCAGCCGACGCGCCTCCACGGCGGCCCGCAGCCCCTCGTCGGTGTGTGACGGCGGCATCCGGACGTCGACGATCGAGACGTCGGGCCGGTGCTCCACCACCGCCTCGACCAGGGCGTCACCGTCCCCGACGGCGGCCACCACCTGGTGCCCGCTCTCGGTCAGCAGCCGGACCAGCCCCTCCCGGAGCAGGACGGCGTCGTCGGCGATCACGATGCGCATGGCTGTGTTGTCTACCACGTCCGGCCCGTCGTCCGGCCCCGGCGCGGTGCCGGACCGCTCACAGCATTCCCTTCGTTCGCGACTGCGGGGCTCGCAAACCCGGCTCACTCCTCGCGCTCATAGCGGCAGCTCCGCGCGGATCTCGGTGGGGCCGCCGGTCGGGCTGACCACCACCAGTTCACCGCCGGCGGCCCGGACCCGGTCGGCGATGCCGGCCAGCCCGTGCCCCTTGGCCAGGTGCGCCCCACCCTGCCCGTCGTCGCCCACCCGAACCTGTAGGTGGGTGCCCTGCCGGGCCACGGCCACCGTGGCCTCGGTGGCCCGGCTGTGCTTGGCGACGTTGGTGAGCGCCTCGGACACCACGAAGTACGCGGTGTTCTCCACCGCCGGGTCGAGCCGCCCGGCCGGGGTGCCGAGCTGCGGGTCCACCTGGAGTTCGATCGGGATCAGCCCGCGGCCGGCGATCGCGGCCAGGGCGCTGGGCAGGCCCCGGTCGACCAGGATCGGCGGCGCGATGCCCCGGGACAGCGCCCGCAGTTCGGCAAGCGTGTCCCGGGTCTGGGTGACTGCCTCGTCGATGGTGCGGCCGGCCGCCTCCGGGTCCGAGGCGAGCTGCATCCGGGCCCGGCTGAGGTCCATCGCCAGCCGGACCAGGCGCTGCTGGGGGCCGTCGTGGATGTCGCGTTCCAACCGGCGCAGCGCGGAGGCCTCGGCGGACACGGCTGCCCTCTTCTGCTCCTCCAGCACCGTGATCCGGTCGCGCATCTCGGCCACCCCGGTCAGCATGGCCTTGGCGAAGCTGGCCTGGAGCAGTGCGCAACCCCGTACCACGATCGGCAGGGTGATCAGAAAGAACACCCCGAGCGCCGTGTACAGGCCGATCCGGGCGGTGGTCGAGTCGCCCAGGCCGAGCAGCTGCGCAAGGTCATAGTCGCCTTCGCCGTCGCCTCGGGGCAGGGCCCAGTCGTAGGCCCAGTAGAGCGAGCCGGTGATCGCGGCGAGCCACCACGCCAGGGACACCACGAAGGTGCCCACCGCCGCGACCAACCGCAGGATGCCGTGCGCCAGGTCGAGCCAGGACTGGGCGTCCCGCATCGGCACGAAGATCCGCCGCCAGACGTTCGCGCCCGCCTCGGGCAGCCGGTAGTGCGGCCGGATCCGGGGCTGGTGCAGCACCGCGGGCAGCCGCAGCCGCTCGATGTCGGCCAGCCCACGGGCGGCGTACAGGGTGCCGCTGAGGATCGGCAGGCCGATCACCGTGACCACGAGGCCGATGCCGACCGCGAGGCCGACGATGAGGACGACGAAGCTGGCCACCGCCAGGGGCAGACCGAGCAGCACGTACCCGGAGTCGACGAAGAGCTGGCGGGGGATGCTCGGTGCCAGCGTCGGGCGGTCGCTGGTGGCGGCAACGGCGGTCATGCCTCAAAGGCTAGGCAGCTGGGCTCGGCGCCCCCATCCCGAAGCCCCGCCCATCCCCCGTAGTGCTGTCCCTACCACCGTCGGGACGGCCCCGGCCAGGCCCGGCGCGGGATTGGTCAGAGAAGTCGGGATTGAGCAATAATCGCCCGGGCGGCGAGCGGACCAGGCCGTTTAATCGATCTTGTGGAATGGAGGTGCTGGTGAGGTCGCGTCGCGCAGCGGCAAGATCGCGATTTGTGCACGTCTTCACAAGCGCCTACGCTGTGACTCCGACGCGCCCTGCTAGCACAGCCGGCAACCTCGGTCGCCAGCGGGAGTCCATAAACGGTCGACCAGCGGAGTTGGCCGAGGATCGCACCGCACGGAGTCTCATGAGTCAGCACCGTCACCCAGGCGCGCCCGGCCGCGCCGGTGCCGTACCGGCGCTCCCGGATCTGCCCGAGGCGACCGTCGCTCGGCTCCCGGAGTACCTGCGCGCGCTGCACAACCTCGCCGACAGCGGGCACGAGACGGTCTCCAGCGAGGGCCTCTCCGCCGCCGCCGGAGTCAACTCCGCCAAGCTCCGCAAGGACCTCTCCCACCTCGGCTCGTACGGCACCCGGGGCGTCGGCTACGACGTCGCGCTGCTGATCGAGCAGATCGAGTATGTGCTCGGGCTCACCCAACGCCGGGCGGTCGCCCTGGTCGGCGTGGGTAATCTCGGTCACGCCCTGGCCGGCTACGACGGCTTCGCCAGCCGCGGCTTCCGGATCGCCGCACTGCTCGACGCCGATCCCTCCCGGGTCGGCGAGGAGATCAACGGCCTGGTGGTCCGGCATGTCGACGACCTGCCGACGGTCGCCGCCGAGGAATCCCTCGCGATCGGCGTGATCGCCACCCCGGCCGCCGCCGCCCAGCAGGTCGCCGACCAACTGGTCGCCGTCGGCGTGACGAGCATCCTCAACTTCGCGCCCTGCGTACTCTCGGTTCCGGAGGGGGTCGACGTGCGCAAGGTCGACCTCGCCATCGAGCTGCAGATTCTGTCCTTCCACGAGCACCGCAAGGCATCGCTGACCGCGTTGCCCGCCACCGGCGGGTCCGCTCTCACCGCCCTGCCGGGCGGGTTCGCGGCCACCGACACCCAGGAGGCGATCGGCACGTGAAACTGCTCGTCGTCGGCGCGTCCTACCGGACCGCCCCGGTTGCCACGCTGGAGCAGCTGGCCGTACCCCCCGCCGACCTGACCCGCACACTGGACCGCCTGGTCGCCCAGCCGTACGTCGCCGAGGCGGTGATCGTCTCCACCTGCAACCGGGTGGAGGTCTACGCCGCCGTGTCCGGTTTCCACGGCGGGCTCGGTGACGTCTGCGCCGTCCTGGCCGAGCAGGCCGGCAGCTCGCCGGCGGCGCTCGCCAGCCACCTGTACGTGCACTACGACACCGCCGCGGTGGACCACGTCTTCCGGGTCGCCACCGGTCTGGACTCGATGGTGGTGGGCGAGGCGCAGATCCTCGGTCAGTTGCGTGACGCGTACCACTGGGCCACCGGCGCCGACTCGGCCGGCCGGCTGTTGCACGAGCTGATGCAGCAGGCGCTGCGGGTCGGCAAGCGCGCCCACGCCGAGACCGGCATCGACCGGGCCGGCCAGAGTGTCGTCACCGCCGCGCTGGAGTTGGCCGCCGGGCACCTCGACGGCGACCTCGTCGGCCGCCCGGCCCTGGTGGTCGGCGCCGGCGCGATGGGTTCGCTCGGGGTGGCCACGCTGTCCCGGCTGGGCGCCGGGCCGCTCACCGTCAGCAACCGGGGCGCCGACCGGGCCGTCCGGCTGGCCGAGTCGTACGGGGCGAGCGCCGCGCCGATGACCGAGCTGGCCGACACCCTCTCCACAGTGGACATCGTAGTGGCCGCCACCGCCTCCACCGAACCGGTCCTCACCCGGGCGGTGGTCACCGCCGCGCTGGCCGAGCGCGACCCGGGCCGGGGCCCGTTGGTCCTGCTCGACCTGGCCGTGCCCCGCGACGTCGAGGAGGGAGTCGCCGAGCTCGCCGGCGTCGAAGTGATCGACATCGACCGGATGGCGGCGCTGCTCGCCGACGGTCCGGCGGCCGCCGACGCCGCCGCCGTCGAACGCATCGTGCTCGGCGAGGTGGAGAGCTTCCTCACCTGGCTGCGCGGCGCCGACGTGGCACCCACCGTGGCCGCGCTGCGCGGCCGGGCCGACGACGTGGTCACCGCCGAGCTGCGCCGGCTGGCCCAGCGTCGCCCCGACCTCGCCGACGACCTGCGGGCCGAGGTGGCCCGCACGGTGCACCGGGTGGTGCAGCGGCTGCTGCACCAACCCACCGTGAAGGTCCGCCAGTTGGCGGCGGAGCCCGGCGGCGACCAGTACGCGGCACTGCTGCGCGAGCTGTTCGACCTCGAGGTGCCGCAGACCTCCCCGGTGGACACCGTTCCCGACGTGCTGACCCCCGACCTCGGCCCGGCGCTGCCCGGCGCCGACCCGGCGGCGGCCGACGCCGCCCAGCCGACCCCACCCACCGGAGGTGCGCGATGACCGCCCCCCTGCGCCTCGGCACCCGGGGCAGCACCCTGGCTCTGGCCCAGTCCAGCCAGGTCGCCGAGGCGGTGACCGCCGCCACCGGTCGCCCGGTCGAGTTGGTCGAGGTGGTCACCGCCGGCGACCGTTCCAACGCGCCGGTGCACCGGCTCGGCGTCGGGGTGTTCGTCTCCGCGCTGCGCGACGCGCTGACCGCCCGGACCATCGACTTCGCCGTGCACTCGTACAAGGATCTGCCCACGGCCACCGCCGCCGGGCTGCACATCGCGGCGGTGCCGCCCCGGCAGGACCCGCGCGACGCCCTGGTGGCCCGCGCCGGCCGGACCCTCGCCGAGCTGCCGCCCGGGGCCACCGTGGGCACCGGCGCGCTGCGCCGCGTCGCCCAACTGCACGCCCTCGGGCTGCAACTGGAGGTCACCCCGATCCGCGGCAACATCGACACCCGCCTGATGCGGGTGCTCGGCCCCGAGGCCGACCTCGACGCGGTCGTGCTGGCCCGGGCCGGACTGGCCCGGATCGGCCGGACCGACGTGATCACCGAGACGCTCGACCCGATGCTCATGCTGCCCGCACCCGCCCAGGGCGCGCTGGCCGTGGAGTGCCGGATCGACGATCAGGACCTGGTCGAGCTGCTCGCAGTGCTCGACCACGCACCGTCGCGCGCCGCGGTCACCGCGGAACGCGCGTTGCTGGCAACCCTGGAGGCCGGGTGCAGCGCACCCGTCGCCGCCTATGCCATCCTCGCCGAAGGCGAGCCAGTCGGCTCTGCCGCCGAAGGCGATGTTGTCCATGAGATCTACCTGCGCGGGGCGGTGATCAGCCCGGATGGCACTCGTGACCTCCGGCTGTCCCGCACCGGAACGCCCGCCGACGCGGCGGAGATCGGTAAGGCACTCGCCGCCGAACTCCTCGACCTCGGCGCCGACTCGATCCTCGGCCACGAAGGACACACCGGCCCGGGGACCCAGCAATTTGGGAGCACAGGATGACCCGCACCCGTAAGCCCGTCGGCCGTATCGCGTTCGTCGGGGCTGGCCCCGGTGACCCGGGCCTGCTGACCCGCCGGGCCCACGACGCCCTGGTCGACGCCGACCAGGTGATCTACGACCGGGGAGTCCCGGAGTCGTTGCTCGCCGTCGTCCGCGCCGAGGCCAGGGACGATGCCGAGTTCACTCCGGCCGAGGGCGCGCCGGGGGACGTGGCGAAGGTGCTGATCTCCGCGGCCCGCTCCGGGTTGAACGCGGTGCACCTGGTCGCCGGCGACCCGTTCGGGCACGACTCGGTGGTCAAGGAGGTGCAGGCGGTGGCCCGTACCGCCGCCCACTTCGAGGTGGTCCCCGGTGTCGGTCAGGCCGAGGGTGTGGCCACCTACGCGGGAGTTCCGCTGCCGGGGGTGCGGACGGCCGCCGACGTCGAGGACGTCAGCGCACTGGACTTCGAGGCGCTGGCCACGGCCGTCGGCCGGGGTTCGCTCGCGCTCGCCGTGGACGCCGGTGACCTCGCCGCCGTCCGGGACGGGCTGCTCGCCGCCGGAGTCGACGGCACCACCGGCGTCGGGGTGACCGGCGACGGCACCGGCGAGACCCAGTACACGACCACGTCGACCGTGGACAGCTTCGTGGCCGCCGCGCTCGGCTTCACCGGCCGCGTGGTGCTCACCGTCGGCGTCGGGGTGGGGCAGCGCGACAAGCTGAGCTGGTGGGAGAACCGCCCGCTGTACGGCTGGAAGGTGCTCGTACCCCGGACCAAGGAGCAGGCCGGCGCGATGAGCGCGCGGCTGCGCGCGTACGGGGCGATTCCGTGCGAGGTGCCGACCATCGCGGTCGAGCCGCCGCGCACCCCGGCGCAGATGGAGCGGGCCGTCAAGGGCCTGGTCGACGGCCGGTACGCCTGGGTGATCTTCACGTCGGTGAACGCGGTCCGCGCGGTCTGGGAGAAGTTCGCCGAGCACGGCCTCGACGCCCGGCACTTCGGCGGCGTCAAGATCGCCTGCATCGGTGAGGCCACGGCGGACGCGGTCCGCGCGTTCGGCATCCAGCCGGAGCTGATCCCCGCCGGGGAGCAGTCCTCGGAGGGTCTGCTGGCCGAGTTCTCGCCGCACGACGAGATCCTCGACCCGGTGGGCCGGGTGCTGCTGCCGCGCGCCGACATCGCCACCGAGACGCTCGCCGCCGGGCTCACCGAGCGCGGCTGGGAGGTCGACGACGTGACCGCGTACCGGACGGTGCGGGCTGCTCCGCCGCCCGCCGAAATCCGGGACGCGATCAAGTCGGGCGGGTTCGACGCGGTCCTCTTCACGTCGTCCTCCACCGTGCGGAACCTGGTCGGCATCGCCGGGAAGCCGCACGCGCGGACCGTTGTTGCCGTGATTGGGCCCAAGACGGCGGAGACCGCGACGGAGTTCGGCCTTCGGGTCGACGTCCAGCCACCGCACGCCTCGGTGCCCGACCTGGTGGAGGCGCTCGCCGCCTACGCCGTCGAGCTGCGCGAGAAGCTGGCCGCCATGCCGGCCAAGCAGCGCCGCGGCTCGAAGGTGCAGGGGCCGACCGCCCTCCGCTTCCGGTAGTCGTCCGAGGAGGACCCGCCATGTCGTACCCCGAGATCCGGCCCCGCCGGCTGCGCCGCACCCCGGCGGTCCGCCGGCTGGTGTCCGAGACCCGGGTCGACCCGGCCGAGCTGGTCGTGCCGATGTTCGTCAAGGAGGGGCTGACCGAGCCCCGCGCCATCGGGTCGCTCCCGGGAGTGCTCCAGCACTCCCGGGACTCGCTGCGCAAGGCAGCCGTCGAGGCGGTCCAGGCCGGTGTCGGCGGGATCATGCTCTTCGGCGTACCGGAGCAGCGGGACCCGACCGGCTCCGGCGGCATCGACCCGGACGGCATCCTCAACGTCGCCATCCGCGACGTGGTGGCCGAGGTCGGCGACGCCACGGTGGTGATGAGCGACCTGTGCCTGGACGAGTTCACCTCGCACGGGCACTGCGGGCTGCTCACCTCCGACGGCGAGGTCGACAACGACTCCACCCTGGCCGCGTACGCCGAGATGGCGGTGGCCCAGGCCGCCGCCGGGGTCGACATGGTCGGGCCGTCCGGGATGATGGACGGCCAGGTCGGCGTGGTCCGCCGGGCCCTCGACGCCGCCGGCTACCAGGACGTCTCCGTGCTGGCGTACGCCGTGAAGTACGCCTCCGCGTTCTACGGGCCGTTCCGCGAGGCGGTGGAGTCGGCGCTGGAGGGCGACCGGCGCACCTACCAGCAGGATCCGGCCAACCTGCGCGAGTCACTGCGCGAGGTGGCACTCGACGTGGCCGAGGGCGCCGACCTGGTGATGGTCAAGCCGGCGCTGCCCTACCTCGACGTGGTGTCGGCGGTGCGCGCCGCGGTGGACGTTCCGGTCGCCGCCTACCAGGTCTCCGGGGAGTACGCGATGGTCGAGGCGGCCGCCGCGAACGGTTGGATCGACCGGGAGCGGGTGATGCTGGAGACGCTCACCTCGATCAAGCGGGCCGGCGCCCAGGTCATCCTCACCTACTGGGCTGTGGAGGCCGCCGGCCTGCTCCGCCAGCGCTACTGACCGGGTCCGCGCGTCCCGTCGGGGTGGCCGTCTCGTCGGCACCCGCGGCGGCCGGGAGTCGCCGGCTGGTCAGCCAGGCGAGCGCCAACAGCACGGCCGACACCGCCAGCGCGAGCCGGGTGGCCTGCGCCAGTTCCGGCGCGAGGCCGAGCCGGCTGGCCGGGTCGAGCCGGTGGGCGGCCGTGATGCCCCCGCCGCCGAGGCTCGGGGCGAGCCGGTCCGCCAGCCAGGACAGGGCGGCGGCGATCAGCGCCGTGCCGGCCGCGACCGAGGTGTGCGACACGGTGGTGAGCAGCGTGGAGCCGGACGGCAGGTCGTCGGGCGGAAGCGACCGGCTGGCCGCGGTCATCGTCGGCATCAGCGTCGCACCCATGCCGAGGCCGATGACCGCACCCAGCGTGGCCAGCAGTGGGTACGACGTGTCGGCGTCGAGCACCAGCACCCGGGCCACCGTGCCGGCCACCGCGGTGGCGATGCCGAGCCCGACCACCCGCCGCGCCGAGACGCGATCGACGAGCCGGGTCGCGACCTGGAGCATCAGCCCGGTGGTCAGCGCCTGCGGGATGCCGACCACCCCGGCCAGGGTGGCCGAGTCACCGCGTACCACCTGCACGTAGGCCGGGATGATCAGGAACGAGCCGAAGTATCCGGCGGCGAAGAACGCCACCGTCGCGGCGCCGGGCGTCATCCCGGGCGCGCGCAGCACGGCCAGGCGAAGCAGCGGCTGCCGTACCCGGCCGGCCCGCCAGGCGAAGGTGACCACCAACATGGCGCCGAGCACGAGCGGCAGCAGCACGGACGCGGTGACGACACCGCCCCGCTCGCCGGTGACGCTGAGCCCGTACACCGCCAGCGCCAGACCGGGGCAGAGCAGCAGCAGCCCGACGACGTCCAGCCGGACCGGTGGTCGTCGCGGGTCGGCGACCGGCAGCACCGACCGGCCGAGCGCCATCGCCAACAGCCCCACCGGCAGGTTGATCCAGAAAATCCACCGCCAGGACGCGTGATCGAGCAGCAGCCCACCAAGCACCGGCCCGATCAGGGGCCCGACCAGCACCGGAAGGCCGAGCAGGCTCATCATCCGTCCTCGCCGCGCTGGCGGCACCGCGGCGAGAGCGACGGCCATCCCGACCGGATTGAGCAGTCCACCACCGAGCCCCTGGAGCACCCGGAACGCGATCAGCGACCCCACGCTCCAGGCGGCACCGGCCAACACGGAGCCGGCTGTGAACAGCAGCAGCGCGGTGAGGTAGGTGCGGCGGGCACCGAAGCGACCGATCGCCCAGGCGGCGGTGGGCATCACCGCGACCAGGGCGAGCGCGTAGCCGCTGGTGACCCAGCCGATCGTGGTGAGGTTGGTGTCGAGGTCGTCGACCAGCTTCGGCAGGGCCACCACGGTGACCGTGGTGTCGATCACCGCGAGCAGACCACCCAGGGTCAGGTACCAGCCGAGCCGTCGCGCGGAGGCGTCCATGTCGCCGGCTCAGGGCCGGACCCGGCGGGCGGTACGCAGCGCCTCGGCCCACCAGGCCAGCTCGCTCAACGTGGCGTCGGCGGCCAGCCGCGCACTGATCGGGCTGGCCGAGTTACCCCCGGGAGGGGTGTCCGCGAATGGCAGCGCCACCTCGGCGAGGTCGACGAGGTCCAAATCGAGGTCCGTGCGGCGGCTCCCGTGAGCGACGAACCAGTCGGCGATCGAGCGGCCCACCCGAGGCTGCCGGACGCTCCCGACGAGCACGGCGACGGTTGGCGGTGCGGCGTCCTCATGCGTAGTCATGCCTTCGACGCTAGGACTTGAACTAATGGTGAAGTCAATGGTGGCGGGGGAGGGGCGATGGGCACGTTGACGGTCGGCGAGGTGGCCCGGGGGAGCGGCGTCAGCGGCTCCGCCGTGCGGTTCTACGAGCGGCAGGGCCTGATAACAGCTGCCCGCACCGGCGGCAACCAGCGGCGCTTCGACGCCGACGCGGCCTGCCGGATCAGGGTGGCGCGCGTGGCCCAGCGCGTCGGCCTGACCGTGAACGAGATCCGCGACCTGCTCGCGGCCCTGCCATCCGGTCCCCAGCCGGCCGACTGGCAGGGCCTGCACGACCGGCTGACCGCCGAGGCCGAGCGGCGCATCCGCGACCTGCATGCGGCACTGGACGACATCGGCTCCGGCCGCCGCCTCTGCGACCTCTGACCGCGCCCGGTCCGCGATCCGTCGGCCGTTCTCCGCGCCCCGCGATCAAGGCAGCTGCCCCAGCTGGTCGACGATCGCCAGCTGAGTGACGGCGGTGCTCGTGTAGAGCGACTCCTTGCCGTCCCGCACGGCGAGTCGTCGGCTGCCGAGGTAGGCGTGGGTCTCCCGGTCGAAGATCAGATCAAGGTGAGCGCCGATCACGCCCGGCGTCCGCAGCGCCACCCCCCGTCGGCCGGCCGCGTCCCGAATCTCGGAGGGCAGCACGGTGGCCCCGGGCACCTGGGCCATCGCCTGGAACAGCGCGCCGAGGGACTGCGGCGGTACATAACCCTCGAGCATCCACATCCCGTCGCCGAAGATCGTCGTAGGGTCGTTCCGGATCGCCTCCAGGTCCGCGCCGGCGGGCAGGTCCAGGGGTACGGGGTGGTCCCGCAGGTACTTGACCATCTGGTCCGGTTCGGTGGGTAGGCCCTGGAAGTAGCCGGGCGGCGGAGACAGGTCCGAGACGTCGTCGGTCCGCCACTCGTTCGGGCGGCTCTCCAGCCGTCGCCGCTGCTGCCAGGTCGGGTCGTCGCCGACCGGCACCCAGCGCTGGAGCCGCTCCTCGGTGTACGGGCCGGCGACCGGCCGGTCCCGCCAGGTGATCCGTAGTTCGACGAAGAGGAACTGGCCGGGGCGCGCCACCAGGTTGGGCTGCTGACGAGCCGTCTCCGCGGCCTCGGTCAGGACCTCGGCCGCGCTCGCCGTCGGTGGCGCGTCGTCCACCGTCTGCACCACCAACCCGCCGACGGTCAGCACGCCGACCAGCCCTACTGCCCCGGCCAGGCGCCAGCCCGGCGCGTGCCGACGTGAGCGCAGGCGGGGTGCGGGGACGGGTGGCGTGGTCGGCGCCGGCTCGGCGGTCCGGTTGGTGATCTGGTCCCGCAGTTCGCCGAGGAGGCGTTCCTCGAAGTTGCCCAGTGGGGTGTGGGTCATGATGGTCATCCCTCCGATCGGACGAGCGCGGATTCGGACTGCGCGAGTGCGAGGCGTACCGCCCGGCGGGCCCGGTGCACACGGACCCGGGCGGCGACCGGCGAGATGCCGAGCGCGTCGGCCGCGTCCGCCACGGACAGGCCGTCGACGGCGACGAGTTCCAACAGGGCGCGGGTGCGCTCGGGTAGGCCGTGCAGCGCCTGGTAGGTGCGCCGGGCCAGCGCCTCGGCGTCGATGCGCTCCTCGATCCGGGCGATGTCGTCGGCATCGAGCAGCCGTCGTCCGGCTATGCGACCGCTGACCCGCAGGAGCCGGGTCGCCCGCCGGTGTTCGGCGGCGATGACGTTGCGGGCCACGCCGAAGAGCCAGCCCAACTCGTTGCCCCGCTCCGGTCGGTACCCGGCCGCGGAGTCGATCACCGCGAGGAACACCTCTGCGGTGAGGTCGGCTGCGGTGTGGGGGTCGTCGACGCGACGAGCGACGAACCGGCCGATCGTCTCGACGTGCCGTCGATAGAACCGCTCGAACGCCTCGGGGTCCGCGCCGATGGTCGCCAGGTCATCCCCGTCCGGGCTCGGGATAGTCACAGGCCGTCCTCTCGTTGGCCGTCCTTACACCCCTCCATTGGCTCGGCGGCGGCACGGTGTTACATCCCGCGCAAGATCATGCCCAAAGACGGATGTAGTGGCCTCCCGGAGTGCGGAGGCCACTACATCCTGGATCGAACGCGATCACCTGCGGATGAACGGAACCGTCAGTCGTCGTTGGTGATCGTTCCGGTTGCCAGCGGGTCGGCCAGCCGCAGACCGGGCACGCCGGCCACCAGCACTGTCAACCTCTCGTCCGCCTCCCGCTTGCGGTCACCGCGCACCGACACCGGGAAGGCCACCGACGTCTGCCCGGCGGCCAACACCTTGCAGCCGGCGTACGGGTCGAAGTCCGAACCCGCCTGCGCGGTGAGGCCGACGGTGGCGGCGCAGAGCAGCACCGACTGGGACAGCGGCCGGGACACCGTGGCGGTGAAGGTCAGCTGCCGGGTGCCCTGGTTGCCCTCGACCACCGCCGTGTCGGCGACGGTCAACGACGCCCGGGACCGGAACCGGGCCACCTGCGGGTCGTGGTCGCTGGAACCCCGTGACCCGTCACCGGCGAACTCCGCCGGCCAGTCGGCGTTGATGTGCGCCGCCCGCACCTGCACCAGGTCGCCGTAGAACGCGTCGTTGACGAACAGGTGGTCGAGTGTCTGCGCCTGCCCCTCGAAGCTGTACGAGTAGGCGGAGGCCGGCACGTCCGCGACGAGGTTGTCCCACAGGTTGTGCAGGCCCGCCTCGTACAGCGGGGCGAGCTGGTCCGACGGCGTCGGCTGGTCGCCGGTGGCGATCGGGTCGTCCGGACGCGGGAAGACGTTCAGGTCCCCGCCGTAGACCACCCGGGCGGTCTGGTCGGCGGCCTCGATCGCGGTGACGATCGCCGCGCCGTAGCGTGCCTGCTCCCGCCGCTGCCCGACCCGGCTGTCCGGGCCGGAGGAGTAGTGGTTGCTCAGCGCGTACAGGGTGAACCGCTCGGTCGAGCCGGGTGCCGCGGCCACACTGAACTTGCCCAGCTGAGGCGCCCGGGTGAAGACGTTGTTCCCGTCCTTGCCGGTCGAGGTGTCCACGTCCGACGGCAGCACCGCGTTGAGGGCCTTCGGGTTCTGCACGTCGGCGTTGGCCGGCAGCCCCGCCGCCCGGTACTGGACGGTCGGAGCCGACCCCAGCAGCGGGTCGTTCGCCGTCGCCGCCGCCAGCGACAACCGGTCCGTGCGGTACAGGAAGGCGGCGGTGATACCGCGGGCGTCCGCGCCGGTCCGGTCATAGGCTGCGGCGTACGCGGGCCCGCCGGCCGCCGCCACGGTGAGCGCCAACTCCTGGATGCTGTCCGGCGCGCCGTCGGCGTTGTTGGTGTCGCCGCAGCTCAACGCAGCACCGGAGACCGTGCAGATGTCCTGGTCCTCGGCCTCCTGCACCAGGATCAGGTCGGGTGCGTGCAGGTCCTTGACGATCTGGTCGGCGAGCGCGGCCAGCTGCTCGCGGTATTCCGTCTCGCTGTTCGGCACGTAGTCGAACGGCGGGGCCACGCCCACGCAACCGGCGTTACCGGCGAAGTCGCAGCCGTCGAACGGGTCGTCGCGGTAGTCGTACAGGTTCTCCACGTTGTAGGTGGCCACGGCCACCTCCTGCGACCGGTCGGCCGGCTTGGGCGGGTTGTTCTTCGACGGGTCGGCCCCGGCGTCGAACTGCGCCTGCTCCACCTGGACGCCGTACTTCTCGAACGAGTAGTAGACCCCGCCCACCGCGTCGGCCCGCAGCGTGTCGAAGGTGTGCGCCGGCGGGAGCAGCGCGGCGCTGTCCCCGGCGGTGGCCTTCACACCCATGCTGCCGAGCAGCGTCCGCTGGCCGTTGCCGTCGTCGAAGCGGCGGGTCGGGTCGTTGTCCAGCGGGTGCGAGTCCCGGAAGACCCGCCGGGAGTACGCGTCGGCGCGGTCCAGCAGCGGGTCGTCGCGGTCCACCACCCACAGCTCCGCGTCGGCGGTGGAGGCGAAGACGTCCCGGCCGCTCACCGCGCCGCTGCCCGCCCGTACCCGCATCCGGGAACCCTCGTGCCGCTCCCAGAAGCGCTGCGCGTCGGTCAGCACGGCCGGCGGCACCGCGTCGGTCACCGCGACCGCGGTGTCCACGGCCAGGCCGCCCCCGATCCGGCGGACCAGCGACGCGCCGGAGAGCTGGGTGAAGTTGTAGTACTCCGACACCCGGGCCCGCAGCACGACCTCGTCGCCGACCGTCGGCAGGTAACCGCCGACCAGCGTGCTGAACGTGCCCATGAACACGAAGATGCCGTCCGAGCTGGTCGGGTCGCCGTCGGTGTCACCGACCCGGCTCTGCAGGAAGAACCCGTGCTGCTCCGCCCCGGCCGCGGTACGGGCCAGGGTCAGCTGGGTGATCACGCCGCGGACGTCGTACATCGTGCTGCTCGTGCCGTTGCCGCTCGCCGGTGCGAGCGGCGACCGGTCGGCCTGACCGGCCTCGGCGTCGGTGGTCGGACCCTGCACCTCGCCGACGGTCAGCTCCCTGGTCACCTGCACGACAAGCGCGCAGCTGGCGGTGCCACCGCCCGCGTCGGTCGCGGTGAGGGTCACGGTGTACGCCCCGGCGGCGAGGTCGGCGCTCGCGCCGACCGTGGCGCGGGCGGTGCCGCCCACCGCGTCGGCCGGGGTGAACGCGGTGCGGGTGATCGCACCGGAGGCCGGGCTCGGGCTGATCGCCGTCACGGCCAGGTCGACGATCGTGTCGTCGGGGTCGGCGGCGGTCACCTCGCGGCTCGCGGCCGTGCCGGCGGCGGTGACCAGCGGCCCACCACAGGTCAGCGTGGCCGGTACGTCGACCGGGCCACCGCCGTCCACGGTGTGCGCGCCCAGCCCGTCGAACGTGTCGACGGGGAAGCCGGCCCACTGCGTGGCGGGGTCGAACGCGTCCGACGGGTCGGTGTCGCCAGCGGCGACGTTCGGCAGCCGACGCAGGGTGTTGTCCGCCGTGCTGGTGACGCCGGAACCCCACTCGGTGCCCGGGTCGACGCCCAGTTGGCCGATCGAGTCCAGCACCGTGGTCCCCCGACGCAGCACGATGGCGTCGTCACCGTTGAAGAGGCTGGCGCCGGTGGTCTGGTCGGCCTGGGCGAGGATGGCGGCCCCGGCCGAGGCGCTGGCGAACACGAACGCGTCGCCGGCCGCCACGCTGCCGGTCAGGGCGATCGTGGTGGCCGTGGTGGAGCCGTTGAAGTAGAGCTGCAACTGGTAGCCGCCGGCCGTCAGGTCGACGGCGGCACCGGTGCCGTTGAACAGCTCGATCGCCTTGTTGTTCGACGACCCCTCGACGTACTCCGAGATGAACAGGTCGGTGGGCGCGGCGCTGGCCGCGGTGGGTGCGACGCCGAGCGCCGTGAGGGTCACGGCGGCGGTGGCGGTCGCGAGCGCGGCAATTGAGCGGCGCGGGCGCATAGGGCCTCCACGATGGGCGGATGGGAGTCAACGCACGTTAAGGTGCGCGGCTGTCCACCGTCCATCCCCAAGTGGACAGTTTCGTGAATTCCTCAGCGTGGCGGATCGAGGCGGTGCACCAGCTCGGCGACATCGACGCTGTATTCGCACCAGTCCCGGTCGGGCCGGTAGCCCAGCTCCGCGTTGACCTTGAGCATCGCCTCGTTGGCCTGCGCGTTCCAGGTCTGCACCTCGATCAGCTCCGGCTCGGCGGAGCGCAGCTCCAGCAGCATCCGGGCCTTGATCGCCCGATCGATGCCGTAGCCCCGGTGATCCTGCGCGACGATCGTGTCGTACTGGTCCGCGCGGGTCGGGTGCTGCGCCGGCACCACCACCTCGGTCAGGCCGGCCACCTCACCGCTCTGCTCGTGCCGGGCGAGCACGATGTACGGCTTCATGCCCCGCCGGTGCAGGGTGTCGAGACTGTCGCGCAGCCGCTCCGGGTCGTAGGAGCTGGGGCGCAACTCGCCGTCGTCGACGTCACGCACCTCGGCCTTGGCCCGCGCGTACGCCTCGAGCAGGTCGTCCGGCGGCCCGCCCGGGAAGAACTCCACCTGGTAGCCCGCGCTGATGCCGGTGGCCATCTCGGTCAACTCGGCCCAGTCGACGACGGTCAGGTCGAGCACGCTGCGCGTCTCCACGTACTCCCGGGTGAAGCCGAGCGACTCGTAGAACCCGACCGCGGGCGTGTCGCCGACGACCTCGACCCCGATCGACCGGAAACCCTCCTGGTAGACCCGGCGCGCGGCGCGCAACACCAGGTCACGACCGAGGCCGGTGCGCCGCGCGGAAGGGTGCACCAGCACCTCGAGCACGCCGATGTCACCCAGAAGGAGTACGTGCACCTGGCCGAGCACCGCGCCCGGGTCGCCCGGGTCGGTCGGCTCGGCCTGGGCGATCCAGGAGATCCGCCGCTCGCCGGGCATCACCTCGGCGAGGTATTCCCGCAGCGAAGTCTCCCGCCAGGGCGGGTCCTGCGGCAGATCGGCCGCCAGGACCGCGTTCAGCGTGGCCAACAGCGACGCGATCTCGG
Organism: Micromonospora sp. NPDC049645; assembly: GCF_040675155.1. Lineage (NCBI taxonomy): Bacteria > Bacillati > Actinomycetota > Actinomycetes > Micromonosporales > Micromonosporaceae > Micromonospora > Micromonospora sp. NPDC049645. The sequence continues at coordinate 257,201 of NZ_JBFAOI010000003.1, read as the reverse complement.
CGGACGACGCGGTCCTGGGGTCCCACTCGCGCACCATCACCCGTCTAGCTTGCCGCTAACAGAGGCCCGGGGGAAGTGTCCAGTTCTCCAACGTATCGAGACGATCACTTCACGGCCGACTGGCCCGTCCGTACCGGTTCGCGGTGTCATAGACGTCCTGGGCGTACCGCCGTACATCGTTGTAGGACAGGATCGCGTTCCACCAGTCGCCCGCGATGCTCAGGTTGCGCCCGCCCTTGCAGAGGTAGTTTCCGGCTGCCAGCGCGGCGTCGTCCAGGTCGTGCGGGTCCTTGCGGCCATCGTTGTCCGCGTCCGCGCCGATCTCCTGCCAGGTGGTCGGGATGAACTGCATCGGCCCGATCGCACGGTCGAGGGTCGAATCCCCGTCGAGCGCCCCCCGGTCGGTGTCGATGATCCGCATCCGACCGTCCTTCCCGTCCAGCGGCAGCCCGATGATGTTGGGCTGCGCCTTGCCGTCCTGCCCCAGCCGGGCGCCGTTGGCGGAGCCGTGCCCCGATTCGACCTGACCGATCGCGGCCAGCGTGGTCCAACTCAGCGCACAGCTGCGGTTGGTCTGGGCGAGCACCAGCTCGGCGTAGCCGTACGCCTGCATGGCGACCGCGGGGACCCCGACCTTGGCGCCGACCTGCTGCGCCCAGCCGGCCAGCGCGTCCGACGGGCGGCCACCGATCGCCGGCCCACCGGCCGGTCCGGTCGGCAGCCCGTTGCCGGGCAGCCCGCTGCCGGGCAGGGGGACGGTGGGCAGCGGCCCGGTCGGCAGCGGGCCGGTGGGTAGGCCGGACGGCGCCGACGGCGGCACGACTCCGCTCGGCGCGGCGGAGGCGTCGACCGCGACCGGGCGCGGTGCGCGGATCGCGGCCGGCACGAGCAGCGCTCCCGCCGCGGCGGTCGCGGCCACCAGCGCCAGCAGGAAGACGCCGGGCAGGGTCAGCCGACCACTCGGCCGGCCCGCCCAGGCACGGGTGGCACGGGCGGCGGAGGCTGCCGCCTGGCTCGGCGGCAGACGTACCGCGTGGGCGAACGGCACCCGCCGCCGACGGGCCGGGTCGGACGCCGGCACGACCGGCACCACGTCCACAGTGGTCTTGGCCGGATCAGTGGAGGTGGCCACGGCGACGGTCTTCGCGTCGTCGGCCGGCGGGCCGTCGCTCGACCCCTCCGCTGTCACCACCGCTTCCGGCGCTGTGACCGCTGCCGCTGCCGCTTCCGGCGGTGTAGCCGGTGCCGTTGCCGGTGTCGCTTCCGGGGCCGTTGCCGGTGGCGTTTCCGGTGCTGGGCTCGGGGTGCCCGTGGGACGCCCGCTCAGCCAGGGGCGGCGCGGACGGGGCACCTTGCGCACCGGATCGGGCGCGGCCCCCGAGCCTTCGAGTGGCCCGTCCAGCGGCGCGGCCGGTCGTAACGGTTGCACACGCGTGTCATCCTCGCCGTCCACCACCCGTCGAGTATCACCCATGCTCCGCCAACCGTCAGATCCACGTACCCTGGGGGCATGCCCCGGTACGAGTTCCGTTGCCGCGCCTGCGGCGACACTTTCGAGGTCAACCGTTCGATGGCGGCGGCCGGTGAGCCGGCCAGCTGTCCACAGGGACACGCCGACACGGTCAAGCTGCTCTCCGCGGTCGCCGTCACCGGCCGGGGCGGCGCCGCCGGTGGTGCCCCGGCGCCCACCGGTGGTGGCTGCTGCGGTGGTGCCTGCGGCTGCTGACCGGGCCGATCCCCGCCGCCCGGTGGGCCAGCCTTGCCGGGAGCGGGTCCGAGTGGCACCTTGAGGCGGCACTTGCCCGGCCGTTCTCACGATGTGTGATCGTTCGGACTCGGGCAGCATGAACCCGACGTCACGGGCGGAGGTTCCTCGCATGTCGCCACGGATCCAGCTCCCGAGCGGTTGGGTGACCTTCGTGTTCACCGATATCGAGGGCTCGACCCGGCTGGCCCAGCTGCTCGGCCCGGACTACCGCCCGGTGCTCGCCGAGCATCGACGGCTGCTACGCCGGACGCTGGCCAGCACGGGCGGCGCGGAGCTACTGACCGAGGGCGACTCGTTCTTCCTGGCCTTCGAGGACGCGACCGCGGCGCTGACCGCGTGTCTGACCGCCCAGCGGGCATTGTCCAGCCACGACTGGCCCACCTCGGAAGCCGCGCCCCGAGTGCGGATGGGCCTGCACACCGGTTATGCCGAGCCGCGCGACGGCGAGTACGCCAGCCCCGAGGTGCACCGGGCCGCCCGGGTGGCCGCCGCCGCGCACGGTGGGCAGGTGCTCTGCACGGCGTCCACCGCACGTCGGGCCGAGCCGTTGCCGCCGGGTGCCACCCTGCTCGACCTGGGCCTGCACCGGCTGCGCGGCTTCGACGACCGGGAACGACTCTTCCAACTGGTCGCGCCGGGCCTGGAGCGGCAGTTCCCCCGGCCCCGCACCGCCGACGCGGTGGCGCACAACCTGCCCACCCAGGTGACCTCGTTCGTCGGTCGGCAGGCCGAGCGCATCGAGCTGGGCCTGCTGGTGCGGCAGCACCGCCTGGTCACCGTGCTGGGCGCGGGTGGAGCGGGCAAGACCCGGCTGGCGGTGGAGTTGGCCAGTGGGGTGGTCGAGGCGTACCCGGACGGGGTGTGGTTCGTCGACATCGCCTCGGTGACCGACCCGGGGCTGGTGGCGTTCGCGGTCGCCGCCGTGCTCGGCCTGCGACCCGAGCCGGGCCGGCCGATGCTGGACACCCTCGTCGAGTACGCGGCGGGCCGCCGGATGCTGGTCGTTATGGACACCTGTGACACCCAGCCGGCCGCCTGCGCGGCGGTGATCGCCCGGTTGCTGTCCGGTGGGAGTGGCGTACGGGTGCTGGCGACCAGTCGTGAGTCGTTCAGCCTGCCCGGCGAGGTGGTGTGGCGGATTCCGCCGCTCTCGGTGGACCCGCGCGCGGACGGCGCGGAGAGCGACGCGGTGGCGTTGCTGCTGGACCGTACGGCGGCGGCGCGCGGTGGTCGGCAGCCGGACCCGGCCGAGTCCGCCGACCTGCGCCGGGTCGTGCAGCGGTTGGATGGCCTGCCGCTCGCCATCGAGTTGGCCGCCGCCCGGCTGCGGGTGCTCTCCGTCGGCCAACTCGCCGAGCGGCTGGACGATGTCCTCGGCACCCTGGACGCCGGCCGGGAGGACCCGGATCCGCCACCGGTGGAGCGGGGTTGGTCCGGCAACCAGCAGGACACCGTTGACCTGGTCGCGGCGGCGGCCGGGGCGTCGCCGCCCAGCGCGGCGAGCCGGGCGGTGCAGCGCTCCGCCACCGAGCGGCATCTGACCATGCAGGCCACCGTGACCTGGTCGTACCGGACGCTGGGGCCCCGGGCCGCCCGTCTGCTGCGGTGGCTGGCGGTCTTCGCCGGCCCGGTGGATCTGGCGACGGTGGAGTGGTTGCTGGGTGACGATCCACTGGACCCGCTCTCGGTCCTGGTGGACAAGTCGATGGTGTTGGCCGAGCCGCGTGCCTCCGGCAGCACCTACCGGATGCTCGACCCGATCCGGGCGTACGCGGCGCGACGATTGGCCGAGGCGGGTGAGGAGCAGGCCGCCCGGGACCGGCACGTGGCCTGGTCGGCGCACGCGTTGGACAAGGCGCACCTGGGGCAGGACGGCCGGCCGGTGACGCTGTCGTTGTACTCCCTCGATCCGCTGGCCGGGGAGCTGCGCGCCGCGCTGCGCTGGTGCGCCACCGGTGGCAGCGCACGGGCCGGTCTCGGTTTGGCTGGCGGGCTGGACCAGTGGTGGCTGGAGCGGGGCCTGGCCCGGGAGGGGCGGCTGTGGCTGTTCCGGCTGTACGGGCGGATCGCCGAGACGGGCGAGCGGATCCCGGAGGCGGAGCTGGCGGCGGCGTACCACATGCATTCGCTGCATGCCAGCGCGGACGGTGAGTTCGCCGAGGAGCTGCGCTACTCCCAGCGGGCGGAGGCGGCGGCCCGGCAGGCCGGCGACGCCGGCCTGCTGGCCCGGGTGCTCGCCGGCCGGGCCGCGCCCCTTGTCGACATGGGGCAGTTCGTCGAGGCCGAGCGGGTGTGCCGGGAGGTCATCGACTGGGCGCACGGGCAGGACGTGGTCGGCGAGGCGCTGTTCGCGGTGTTCAGCCTGGCCGAGCTGCTCTGGCGGCGGGGCGCCCTGGAGGAGGCGGCGGAGCTGCTGGGGGCGGTGCGCCCGGTGGAGGCGGCCCGGCCCGTGGAGCGGGGTCGCCGGTCGGTGGACATGCTGCTCGGGATGGTCGCGTTGGCCCGGGGCGACGTGATCGCCGCGCACGAGCATCTGCTGGTGGCGCTGCGTTCCCGGATGGGTCACGGCTACCACGGCCGGGCCTGCGACACGTTGAACGCGATCGCGGTGCGCTGCGCGATCGGGGGGGAGCGGTTGACCGCGGCCCGGCTGTTCGGGGCCGCGCAGGCCACCCGGGCGAGCATGCGCGCCACGCCGGGCATCTACGGCGGTTACTGGGCGGAACAGCAGGCGGAGTTGCGGGCGGTGCTGGGCGACGCGACCTTCGACGACGCGTACGGCGAGGGTGCCGAGTTGGGCCTGGACGAGGCCGCGGCGCTGGCGCTCGACGTGGAACACCCGGACCTGGCGGCCGATTCGACCCGCTTCAGCACCGGCTTGTCCCAACCAACCCCGCGCCGCCCGGCCGACCCCGACCGCCACCCCGCAACCCGAACCGAACGCGCCTAACCCCACCCCCACCCCCCCGCCCCGTCCCGCCCCGGCGATCTTGCACTTTCTGTTGTGAGATAACGGTGCCAAAGCGGCAAAACGGCAACAGAAAGTGCAAGATCGCGCGAGTAGAGGGTGGGGCGCGGGGTTGGGGGGTGGGGTTAGCGGGTTGCGGCCTTGGCTTCGGCTTGGGCCTTCATTCGGGCGGCGCGGTCGATGTCGGCCTGCTGCACGGCCGCTACCGAACCGAAGATGCTGACCGCCTGGTAGTAGGTCCAGGCCAGGCTGTAGCAGGCCGGCCGGACGACCGAGTTGTACGTGGTGCAGACGCGCTTCAGGTCCTCGTAGAAGGCGCTGTCCAGGCGGGACTTGTTGGCCGGGAACTGGCCGACCGCCTTGTAGTTGCGGTAGCCGAAGTCGTGCCGGTAGCAGCCCAGGTTGAAGGTGAAGCCGAGCGGGTTGTCCGGGCTGGACGAGCAGTAGTCGGTGGACCAGTTGAAGGTGTACTCGGCCCAGGCGCCCTGGTTGACCCGGGCGCTGTTCCAGGAGTTGTAGCTGGACGCGCTGGTCTGGGTCCAGCTGGACAGCACGGACAGTCGTTGGGCGGGGGTGACGGCGGCGGCGGGGGAGGCGATGACGAGGGTGGCGAGCAGCGCTGACGCGCCCGAGGCGAGCAGGGTGGCGAGACGTCGGGGCACGGTTTACCTCCGCGGGGGTGAGCGGGTGCAGCAAGTTACCGGCGGGTTACCGGATGTCGATGAGTGTCGATCAGCTGATCAACTAGGCGGTATGCGCGTCGCCAACTATTGGTGACATACGTTGAAACAGACGAATGCCCCGGACGCGCGAGGCGTCCGGGGCATCCAGGGGAGCGGGTCAGCGCAGCACGAACACCGGCGGGCTCGCGGGGCTCTCGTTGGCCGACCGGTCCAGCGCGGTCAGCTGGTACGTGTAGCGCCGACCGGGCTGGGCCGAGCTGTCCACCCAGGACTGGGCGCCGCCGCCGGGCGTGGCCCGGACGGTGTCGACGAGGTGCGCGGCATCGGCCGTGGCGCACCGGCCGGGCAGCGTGGTGCCGTCGAAGCGGTAGATCGCGTACGAGGTGGCCGTGCCCAGCGGGCCGACGCCGTCGGCGGGTTGCCGCCAGGTGAGCCGGACCCCGTCGGCCTGCCGGGTCGCCCTGGTGGCCACCGGGAAGAGCAGCGGCCGGGCCGGGAGGTGCGGCATGGCCGGCACCAACGCCGGGCGCGAGTAGTGCTCCCCGGCGTAGATGTCGGTGGCGCCGAGCCGGTTGGCGCGTACCTGCACCGCGGAGAAGTGCACGTTGCCCTGCACCTCCGGGTAGGACCGGTTGAGCGTCAGGTGGTCGGACAGCTCACGCGGGTTCTGCCAGTACGGCCCGTACGCCGGGTCGCCGCTCTTGTAGTCGGCCTGGCCGATGTAGAGCTGCACGCGGGTGCCGCGCACCGTCTCGGCCCACCACGGCACCAGGCGCGCGTAGTCGGCGGCCGGGTACTGGCCGATGTACCAGTAGAGCTGCGGCACCACGTAGTCGATCCACTCCTGCTTGATCCACTTGCGGGTGTCGGCGGAGATGATGTCGTACGACTGGCTGCCGGTGGTGTCCGAGCCCAGCGGGTCGGCGGTCTTGTTGCGCCAGATGCCGAACGGGCTGACCCCGAACTTCACCCACGGCTTCGCCGCCTTGATCTTCCCGTTCATCTCCTGGATCAGCAGGTTGATGTTGTCCCGCCGCCAGTCGGCCCGGTCGGTGAAGCCCCGGTTGTGCGCCGCGAAGGTCGCGTCGTCCGGCACCTGGTAGGTGCCGCTGGGGTAGGGGTAGAAGTAGTCGTCGAAGTGGACGCCGTCGATGTCGTACCGCTTCACCGCGTCCATCATCGCGGTCTGGACGAACTCGCGGACCTCGGGAACGCCGGGGTTGTAGTAGAGCCGGCTGCCGGCCACGCCCGCCGGCGGGTAGGCGAAGGTCCAGTCGGGATGCTGCTGGGCGGGGTGGCCGGGGGCGAGTTGGGCGAGATCGGCGCCGGCGCCGCCGGGGGCCGGCATGGAGACCCGGTACGGGTTGAACCAGGCGTGGAACTCCAGGTTGCGCCGGTGCGACTCGTCGACCAGGAAGGCCAGCGGGTCCCAGCCGGGGTCCTGGCCGCGTACGCCGGTCAGGTATTCCGACCAGGGCTCGTACGGCGAGGGCCAGAGCGCGTCGGCGGTCGGTCGGACCTGCACCACGACGGCGTTGTGGTGCAACCGCTCGGCGAGGTCCAGCAGTGCGCGGTACTCGGCCTGCTGGGCGGCGATCCGGTCCGGGCTGGTCTGGGACGCCTTGCTGGGCCAGTCGATGTTGACCACCGACGAGATCCACATGGCCCGGAACTGCCGCTTCGGCGTGGCCGGGTCGGTGGCGCAGGTGGCGGTGGTGGCGGTGGTGGTGCCGGCCGCGCTGGGTGCGGCGTTCGCGGGGGTGATGGTGACGAGCGTGCCGATCACGGCCGCGACGAGCCCAGCTGCTCCGATTCGTATGGCTTTCATGCGGTGTGTCCCTTCGTTGGGGCTCCCGGATGTCCGCGCGACCCACGGCAACATTCGCCGTCGATGTCCGCGTTGCTGGTAGGAAATTTTCACAGTCTGGCCGTTGCCGCAAGGGTTCGTGGTTGACCAATCGCGCCGCTGGGTAGCAACGCCGGTCACCGGCCGCCACGGAGGTGGTCGTACGGCGGGAGGGGTGACCGGTGTCCGTACTGCGCACAAAACCGATCAAAGACGTGATAGCTCAAGGTGAGGCGGACGGCACCGACGGCCAACTGGGGTTGAAGAGACGGCTCGGCGCGATCGACCTCACCGGCTTCGGTATCGGCATCGTGATCGGCACCGGCATCTTCACGCTCACCGGGATCGAGGCGCGGGACAGCGCCGGGCCGGGCGTCGTGATCTCCTTCGCCATCGCCGGCGTGGTGGCCCTGCTCGCCGCCCTCTGCTACGCCGAGCTGGCCTCCAGCGTGCCGACCGCCGGCAGCGCCTACACCTACGCGTACGCCACGATGGGCGAGATCGTCGCCTGGATCATCGGCTGGGACCTGCTGCTGGAGTTCGCGCTCGGCGCCGCCGTGGTGGCCCGAGGCTGGTCCGGCTACCTCGCCGAACTACTCGACCTGCCGACAAGATGGTTCGGCGAGGAGGGCAGCACGGTCAACGTGGGCGCCATCGCCATCGTCCTGATCCTCGGCATCATCGCGATCGTCGGCATCCGGGAATCCGCCCGGATCACCAACCTGCTGGTACTGGTCAAGGTGGCCATCTGCGTCTTCGTGGTGGTCGCCGGGCTGTTCTTCGTCAAGGCCGCCAACCTCACCCCGTTCATCCCGCCGGCCGAGCCCGCCGGCAGCGGCGACGACGGCATCAAGCAACCGGTCACGCAGGCGCTGTTCGGGCTGGAGCCGTCGGTCTTCGGCTTCGTCGGCGTGCTCAGCGCCGCCGCCGTGGTCTTCTTCGCGTACACCGGCTTCGAGGCCGTGGCCAACCTGGGCGAGGAGACGAAGAAGCCCAAGCGGGACCTCACCCTGGGTCTGCTCGGCACGTTGCTGATCTCCACCGTGCTCTACATCGGCGTCTCGCTGGTGGTGGTCGGGATGGTGCCGTACACCGAGATCGACCGGGGTGCCCCGATCGCGTCCGCCTTCGAGTCGGTCGGCGCGGGCTGGGCCGCCGTGCTGGTCTCCATCGCCGCGGTCGCGGGTCTGACCAGCGTCATCCTGGTCGACCTGGTGGCGATGGGCCGGATCGGCTTCGCCATCGCCCGGGACGGGTTGATCCCGCCCTCGATCGCGAAGGTGCACCCGCGCTGGGGCACCCCGTACCGGATCTCGGCGATCATGACGGTGGCGGTCGCGCTGCTGGCCGGCTTCCTGCCGCTGTCCGCTCTGGCCGACCTGGTCAGCATCGGCGCGCTCTGCGCGTTCGTGCTGGTGTCGGTGGCGGTGCCGATCCTGCGCCGCAAGCGGCCGGACCTGGAGCGGCCGTTCCGGGTGCCCTTCTCGCCGGTGCTGCCGATCGTCTCGGCGCTGGCCTGCTTCTACCTGATGCTCAACCTGTCGGTGGAGACCTGGCTGCGGTTCCTGGCCTGGATGCTGCTCGGGGCGTTGATCTACTTCGGCTACGGCTACCGCCGTAACCGGCTGGCCCGACACGAGCCCGCCGTGGCCCCGGCCACCCGGGAGCCCACCGCCGACAGCTGATCCGGCGGTGCGGGAGCGCCCCATGCCGACGGTATGGTGCGCTCCTCACCCCGGGAGGCTGCGGCGTGCGACACAGGCTCAAGGACGTGGCCGAGCGGGCGGGTGTGTCCGTCAAGACCGTCTCCAATGTCGTGAACGACTGCGGGCATGTGCGACCGGACACCCGGGCCCGCGTCGAGGAGGCGATCGCCGAACTCAACTACCGGCCCAACCTCTCCGCCCGTCACCTCCGCACGGGCCGGACCGGCGTGATCGCGTTGGCCGTTCCGGAGCTGGACATCCCGTACTTCGCCGAGCTGGCCCGCCACGTGATCGCCGCCGCCGCCGAGCACGGCTGGACGGTGCTGATCGACCAGACCGGCGGTCGACGTGGGCAGCAGCGGGTGCTCGCCCCCGGCATCACCGACCACCTGATCGACGGGCTGATCCTCAGTCCGTTGGCGCTCACCGCGAAGGACCTGGCCGGCCTGGACGGCACCCCGATGGTGCTGCTGGGCGAGCGGGTCGAGCACGACCCGGCGGATCGCGTGGTGATCGACAACGTGGCAGCGGCCCGGGAGATCACCAACCATCTGATCCAGCTCGGTCGCCGCCGGATCGCGGCGATCGGCGCGCAGCGCACCGACGAGGCTGCCAGCTCCCGGCTGCGCCTGGCCGGTTACCGCGACGCGCTGAGCGCCGCCGGGCTCGACCACGACCAGGCCCTGGTGGCGTCCGCGCCGGCCTGGCACCGCACGGACGGCGCGGCCGCGATGCGCGGCCTCCTCACCGCCGGTGTACGCCCCGACGCCGTCTTCTGCTTCAACGACACGCTCGCCCTGGGTGCCCTGCGCGCCCTGCACGAGGCCGGCCTGCGCGTTCCCGAAGACGTGGCAGTGGTCGGCTTCGACGACATCGAGGACGGCCGGTTCTCCGTTCCGACCCTGAGCACGGTCGCCCCGGACAAGGAGCAGATCGCCCGCCTCGCCGTGCGACTCCTGGCCAACCGCCTGAACGACGACCGCACCGTCCCCGCCCAGCAACTCACGGCCCCGTACCGCCTGGAACTCCGCGAGTCCACCGACCCCTCCCGTTGATCATGAAGTTGTTGCCACGGATGACGCGTGTCGCCGCAACAACTTGATGGTCAATGCAGGTGGGGTGGGTGAGTGGTGGTCAGTCGAAGAAGCGGGCCAGGTGGGACTGGGTTGCCGGGTCGGCGTCCGGGGGGAGCGGGGTGAGATCGGCGAAGATCGAGGCGCCGTCGCAGCCGGCGTGCAGTGGGTACCACCGTGGGGTGCCCGGTGGCCGGAGCTGACAGATCCCCTTGAACGTCTGCACGTCCATCAGCCGGACGTGGGTCGGGTCGGCCACCGCGTTCACGTGCCCCCACCACGGGCTCATCACGTGCAGGACGCCGCCGGGGCGGAGCACCCGGTGGCACTCGTCGACGAGGGGCAGGAAATCGATCAGGTGTTCCAGGATGTGCACCGCGAAGAGGACGTCCACCGAGTTGTCGGCGAGTGGCAGCGAACCGGACAGGTCCGCGACGGCATTGACGCCGGGTGCCGGGTAGATGTCCAACCCGAGGTTGCTCGACCACTGTTTGGTCGGCCCGCAGCCGAGGTCCACCACCACCGGCGCTCGTCCGCCGATGCCCACCCGGCACCAGACGCCGTAGACACCGGCCAGTTGTCCCACCAGGTCCCGTACCAGCCGTAGCTGGGCAGGTTCGGCCACGTCGCCGGTGAGGTGGGCAACCCCACGGTCGAACCGCACCTCGATCGCCAGGTCCCGCAGCCGATCATCGTGCCGGACCTGGTCCGCCCACGCCTGCGCGAGAAAGTCGTCGATCGCCCGCAGCCGGTCGGCCGAGGGCGGAGTTTGTGCCAAAGCGACCATTCGGGCCACCTCCCGCCGCGCGATACCCGCAATCACGCCCGGTATGCCCCTCTCGTCCACCTGCTCGTGCGGCCCGGCGTCGCGACCTGCTCGTGCGGCTGGCTCGACTGACTGCTCGTGGGGGCGGCTCGACCGTCTGGGTCGTCGGACGGCTTGACCGTCTGGGGCGTGCGGTCGGCATTACCGTCTGGTCGTGCGGCTGGCGTGACCGCTTGGTGGTGCGGCAGGCTTGACCGTCTGTTCGTGCGGCAGGCTTGACCGTCTGGTCGTGCGGCCGGCTCGACCGCCAGCGGGCGTGTCGCGGCTGCGGACGGGACCGCGATGGCCGTTATGCCTGTGAGGCATAAATATGACACACAGGTATATCGCTTAACGGGGACACCGGACCAGGCTCAGGGCTCGCGTTGTTGCCCACCGAAGGCCCACGCGGCCGAGCGCCGGGCTGCCAAGCCCTGCCCCGTCCGAGCGTTGTCCTCCGAGCGGCCGCTTCCGAGCGTTGCCGTCCGAGCGGCCCCGTCCGAGCCTTGCCGTTCGAGCGCTCCCGTTCGAGCGGTGCCCGGTGGGCGTGCCTCACTGAGCGCTGGGCTGCCGGTTGCTGCTCGTCCGGTCGCTGTCCGATCGGTCGCTGCCCGTCCGGGCCTGGCCGTAGAGGGCTGCGTCAGCCGGAGAGGGTGCGGCGGCCACCGCGCATTCGCTGGCGGGGTGGCGGGTCGGCGGGCTTCGGCCGCTTGAGGTGGTAACGGTGCAGTTCGTGGTTGCCGGGTAGGGACGGGTCCTCGCTCATCGCGACCAACTCCCAGCCCTGGTCGCCGGCGCGGTTGAGGTGGGCCAGCGAGGTGTCGCCGTACGGCGTCACGTCGACCATCGAGCCGTCCGGGCCGTACCAGACGAAGACGACCTCCCAGCCGAGGTCGTTGGTCGCGGCCTGGCGGCGGCGGACCAGCAGGGCGTACTCCCACTTGAGCATGGCGTCATTCTCACCCCGCGCCGGCCCGCGGGCACGGATCAATCCTCGGCGATCCGCCCGGCGTCGACCCGCAGTCGCCGGTTCGTCTCGATGGCGGCCAGCATCCGCCGGTCGTGGGTGACCAGCAGCAGCGTTCCGGGGTAGCTGGCCAGCGCCGATTCGAGCTGCTCGATGGCGGGTAGGTCCAGGTGGTTGGTGGGTTCGTCCAGCACGAGCAGATTGACCCCACGGCCCTGGAGCAGGGCCAGCGCCGCCCGGGTCCGCTCGCCGGGCGAGAGGGTGGCCGCCGGCCGGGGCACGTGCGCCGCACGCAGCCCGAACTTGGCCAGCAGGGTCCGCGCGTCCGCCGGCGACAGATGCGGTACGGCCGCCTGGAACGCGTCGATCAGCGGCGCGTCGCCGAGGAACAGACCGCGGGCCTGGTCCACCTCGCCGACCACCACGCCCGGCCCGAGCGAGGCGGTGCCCTCGTCCAGCGGCAGCCGCCCCAGCAGCGCGGCCAGCAGGGTGGACTTGCCCGAACCGTTCGCCCCGGTCACCGCGACCCGGTCGGCCCAGTCGATCTGGAGGTCGACCGGGCCGAGGGTGAAGCCGCCCCGGCGTACGACGGCATGGCGCAGCGTGGCCACGACGGCGCCGGCGCGGGGCGCGGCGGCGATCTCCATCCGTAGCTCCCACTCCTTGCGGGGCTCCTCGACCACGTCGAGCCGTTCGATCAGCCGTTCGGTCTGCTTGGCCTTGGCGGCCTGCTTCTCGCTCGACTCGCTGCGGAACTTGCGGCCGATCTTGTCGTTGTCGGTGGCCTTACGGCGGGCGTTCTTCACGCCCTTCTCCATCCAGCCGCGCTGGGTGCGGGCCCGAGCCTCCAGCCCGGCCTTGGTGTCGGCGTACTCCTCGAAGTCCGCGCGGGCGTGCCGGCGGGCCACCTCGCGCTCCTCCAGGTAGGCCGCGTAACCACCGCCGTAGTGATTGACCTGCTGCTGCGGCAGGTCCAGCTCCAGCACCCGGGTCACCGTCCGGGTGAGGAACTCCCGGTCGTGGCTGACCAGCACCGTGCCGGCCCGCAGCCCGGTGACGAACTCCTCCAGCCGCTCCAACCCGGCCAGGTCCAGGTCGTTGGTCGGCTCGTCGAGCAGGAACACGTCGTACCGGCTGAGCAGCAGCGACGCCAGCCCGGCCCGCGCCGCCTGGCCGCCGGAGAGCCCGGTCGTCGGGTGGTCCAGGTCTACCGCGAGACCCAGGTCGGCGCTCACCTGCTCGGCGCGTTCGTCCAGGTCCGCGCCGCCGAGGGCGAGCCAGCGCTCCAGCGCGTCGCCGTACGCGTCGTCGGCGCCCGCCGCCCCGGCGGTGAGCGCCTCGGTCGCCGCGTCCAACGCCGCCTGCGCGGCGGCCACCCCGGTCCGGCGGGCCAGAAAGTCGCGTACCGTCTCGCCCGGTCGCCGCTCCGGCTCCTGCGGCAGGTGTCCGACGCTCGCGGTGGGCGGGCTGAGTCGCACGCTGCCGGCCTCGACCGGCAACAACCCGGCGAGGGTACGCAGCAACGTCGACTTGCCGGCGCCGTTCGGCCCGACCAACCCGACCACGTCGCCGGGGGCGACCACCAGGTCCAATCCGGCGAAGAGCGAGCGGTCGCCGTGCCCGGCGGCCAGGTCCTTGACGATCATCGTGGCGCTCATCAGGACGGCAGCCTATCCGGCCGCCCGCATACGACCGGCCACCAGCGGGCAGACTCAACGACGTGGTGACCACACTGGCGATCGACTGTGGCGGCGGAGGCATCAAGGCGTCCGTGCTCGACGAGGCGGGGACGATGCGGGCCCGGCCGTTGCGGGTGCCCACCCCGTACCCGTTGCCGCCTGCGTTGTTTGTCCGGACCCTGCTGGATCTGGGCGGGCGACTGCCGGCGGCGGACCGGCTCACGGTCGGCGTACCCGGGATGATCCGGCACGGAGTGGTGGTGACCACGCCGCACTACGTGACCCGCAACGGCCCCCGCACCCGGATCGACCCGGACCTGCTCGCCGAGTGGTCCGGCTGGGACGCGCGCGGCGCGCTGGCCGACGCGTTCGGGGTGCCGGCGCTGGTGCTCAACGACGCCGAGGTACACGGCGCGGGCGTGGTCGCCGGCACCGGCTGCGAGCTGGTGCTGACCCTGGGGACCGGGCTGGGCAGCGCGCTCTTCGACGGCGGGGTGCTCGCCCCGCACCTGGAGTTGTCACACGCGCCGGTGCGCTGGGGCACCACCTACGACACGTACGTCGGTGAGCCGGAACGGCGGCGGCTCGGTGACGCCTTCTGGTCCCGCCGGATCCGGCAGGTGGTGGACGGGCTCCGCCCGGTGTTCCGCTGGGACCGGCTCTACCTGGGCGGGGGTAACTCCCGACTGATCCGGCCCGAGCAACTGGCCCGGATGGGCGACGATGTGGTGGTGGTGCCGAACACCGCCGGAATTGTCGGCGGTGTCCGAGCCTGGGAGCTGTCCGCCGGGCGCCGGGACGCCCGGACCTGACCCTTCGGCGGCCGTCAGCGGCCCGTCGGCGGCCGGAAGTGACTCGATCTCGACTCCGGGAACAGTCGCCAAACGCCGGGTGTTGTGCCAGCGTCGGAACAGGTGACGGTGCGACCCGAGGAGGTGGCAGATGGATCTTCTGGCGGACTACCGGCGGGCGACCATGTTCTTCGAAACCGGTGACCCCAGCGGGGCGGCCCGACTGCTGGAGCCGATCATCGACGCCGAACCGGGCAACGCTGCGGTCCGGCAGTTGCTGGCTCGGGCGTACTTCCAGTCGGCCCAGCTCAACCGGGCCGAGGAGCACCTGCGGGAGCTGATCGAGCGGGACCCGAGCGACCACTACGCGCACCACGTGCTCGGTCGAACGCTGGAGCGGCTCAACCGACCCACCGACGCGCTGCGGCACCTGCGGATCGCCGCCGCGATGTACGCGGCCAACGACGACTACCGGACCGCGCTGGAGCGGGTGGAGACCCGCGTGGGCGGCCGGCGCTGAGCGCTCGACGTGACGTGGCAGGGGCGGTCCTCCGGGGCCGCCCCTTCGTCGTCGCCGGTCGATCTGACGGACGTGCCTAGGATGGCGGACATGGGACCTGACCGGCCGGGGGCTGCGGCATGAAGCTCAAGCTGGACCTGCACGAGATCTTCAACAAGGGCCAGGACATCGACCGCGCGTTACGCGGGATCATGGACGAGGCGGTGGCGAAGAAGGCCACCCTCGTCGAGATCATCCCTGGCAAGGGGTCCGGCCAGCTC
Organism: Micromonospora sp. NPDC049645; assembly: GCF_040675155.1. Lineage (NCBI taxonomy): Bacteria > Bacillati > Actinomycetota > Actinomycetes > Micromonosporales > Micromonosporaceae > Micromonospora > Micromonospora sp. NPDC049645. Next base: position 242,135 of record NZ_JBFAOI010000003.1, on the reverse strand, counting down.
AAGAAGCGGGTGCTGCGGTTCCTCGACCAGAAGGACGTCAAGCAGCTCTACCACCGCGTCGAGAAGGACTCGAAGAACTTCGGTCGCCTCTTCGTCCACTTCCGCTGGAAGTAGCAACGGCGCACCTCTGAACCGCGTTTTGAACTACTCACCATCAACTGAGCAACGGAGCGCGGTCAGAGGCTGGTGGCGAGGAGGCCACAGGCGAGCAGCGGAAGTACCGCGGCGAGAGAGCCCACCAGGGCCGACGAGCGAATCCGGCTGCGGGAGATGAGCACCGCCAGCGTCGCCAGACTGATCAGCAGCGCGAGGAACACCGCCGGCAGGGCCACATAGAAACCGAACATCAGCATGTCCGATCGTTCGGAGTCGCACACCTCGCCGCAGTCCGCCGGAACCGACCCGGGGAGCGTGCCGAGGAACAGGCCGAACGCCACGACGACGGCCACGTACCAGCCGGCAAGCACCAGGAACGAGGAGCGCGCGTCGATTTTGTCGGTGCGCGGCGGTGACAGAGTCATCGCCGGAGTATCCGCCGTTGTGCGGGGGAGCGTCAGCCCGCGAGGGCGTCGGCGCGGGCGCCGTGGCCGACCGGGCGTCGGGACCAGCACTGTGGGCGCTGCCGAACAGCGAGCTCCAGGGCCTGGTGGTCGGACTCGATCATTTCCCGGGCTATTCGACGCGCCGTTTCCAGGCGGTCGAGGTGCATATCAAGATCCGTCGGGCCGGCGCCTGCCATCTCGAACTCCTTGTCAGCGTTCGAACTAGTCGCATCATGCGTCACGCCGAGAATCGTCACCATTCCCCGATCGGTGGAAAGGTTCCGCCGTACGGCTCGGTGTCGCCTATCCCGGTTGTGCCGATGGTAGCGGCGTCCGCGCCACGCCGCCCGGAACTGACGGAACCCCGCCTTGCCGGAGGTTTGTACATTTCACGGTGCGCGGATCGGGGGGCGCGACATGTCCGGTGAGGGATCTTCGTTACGGGAGGACCGCCGTGCAGAATTCGAGTAGGACCGACCCCCTGTTCGTCGCCGTCGAAGCAGAGTCGATCACCCGTGCGGATGTCGCCGGGCTCATCGCGGGTCGGCTGGCCGCCGTCCGGGTGCCGGGATTGTTGTCCGCGGCCCGCTGCCAGGCGATCACCGCCGCCCTGGCGAACGCGCCGATGGATCGCTATGACGAGAGCCGGGTCTTTCCCGTCGTCGCCAAGTTCGGCCCGGCGATCAACGACCACCGGGCCGGCGGTGAACTCCGCGAGGACTACTGGGACGCCGCCCGCGCGGCCGAGAAGAGCTGGTCCACGCTGGGCCTGGCGGAATCGCCCCGGGAGCTGTGTCTGGCCGCGTTCCGCAGCGCCTGGCCGGACGTCGCGCCGGGGCGGCGGCAGGGCCGGGAGATGCACGTCGGCATCGTCCGCGAGATCAACGCGGGGCTCCAGGTGCACTTCGACGACGCGGTCCGGGAGTACGCGGGCAGGCTGCTCGACGGCGAGGCGGTGGCGCAGTTGGCGTTCAACATCTACATCCGGGTGCCGCCGTCCGGTGGCGAGACCGTGCTGTGGCGGCGGCGCTGGCAGCCGAACGACGAGGCTCTGCGGATTCCCGGCGGGTACGGCTTCCAGGAGTCGCTGGTCGCCGACGCGCAGTCGTTGACGCTACGCCCCACGCTCGGGGAGGGTTTTCTGTTTGATCCGCGGCATTACCACACGGTGCGTCCCGCGACGGATGGCCGACGGATCTCCATAGGATGTTTTGTCGGGCTCACCGACGATGGTCGACTGGCCCTCTGGTCGTAGTGAAGGGCGTTTCCCCATGGTGGACAGAAGCGACGTCGAAGCGGCTGCGGCTCTTGTCGAGGGGCGGGTCCGGGAAACCCCGGTCATCGCCGTCGACGGCGCCGATCTGGGGGTGCCCGGGCAGCTCAGCCTCAAACTGGAGCTGCATCAGCACACCGGCTCGTTCAAGCCGCGCGGCGCGTTCAACCGGATGCTTCAGGGGTCGTTGCCCTCGGCCGGGGTGATCGCCGCGTCGGGTGGCAACCACGGCCTCGCGGTGGCGTACGCGGCGCGGTCGCTGGGTGTGCCGGCGGAGGTGTTCGTGCCGGTGACCGCCTCGCCGGTCAAGGTGCAGCGGCTGGCCGGGCTGGGCGCCCAGGTGCGCCAGGTCGGTCAGCACTACGCCGAGGCGTTGGCGGCGAGCACCCAGCGGGCCGGGGAGACCGGCGCGTTGGTCGTGCACGCGTACGACCAACCGGAGGTGGTGGCCGGTCAGGGCACCGTCGGTCGGGAGTTGGAGCGGCAGGTGGACGGGCTCGACACCGTGCTGGTGGCGGTCGGTGGCGGCGGGTTGGTGTCGGGTATCGCCAGTTGGTTCGGTGGGTCGGTACGCGTCGTCGCGGTCGAGCCCGAGCAGATCCCCACCCTGCACTCGGCGCTTAAGGCCGGCCGTCCGGTCGACATCGAGGTGGGCGGCATCGCCACCGATTCGCTGGGTGCCCGGCGGATCGGCGAGATCGCCTTCGAGACCGCCCGGCGGACGGAGGTGATGTCCGTGCTGGTCCGCGACGAGGACCTGGTGCGGGCGCGCCGGCTGCTCTGGTCGGAGCTGCGGGTCGCCGCCGAGTTGGGTGGCGCCGCCGCGCTGGCCGCGCTGGTCGGCGGCGCGTACGTGCCGCAGCCGGGCGAGCGGGTGGCCGTGATCATCTGCGGTGGCAACACCGACCCGAGTGACCTGGGCCCGGTCGCGCCGCACTGACCGGTCAGTCGCCGCCGTTGCGCAGCCGGCGCAGCGCGTGCTCCACCTGGAGGGTGTCCAGGTGGGTGTCCCCGAGTAGTCGACGGCGGTCGGCCAGCAACTGCTCGTACACCTCGATCGCCGCGTCGACCTGCTCCTCGAGCAGCAGCACCAGGCCGAGGGTGAACCGGATGGCGAGCACCTCGCTGCGGTCGGCGTGCCGGGGTTCCACGGTGGCCAGGGTGGCCCGCAGTTCGGCCTCCGCCTCGGCGTACCGGCCCTGCGCCTGCATGCAACGGGCCAGCGTGTGCCGGGCCTGCCAGGTCTCCGGCTGGTTGAGCGGCCACAGCCGGTAGCGGACCTCCAGGATGGCGTGCAGCATCTCCTCGGCCTCGGGCGCCCGCTGCTGGGCGAGCACCGCCAGCGCCAGGCTGTGCCGCACGATCATGGTGTCCCAGTGTTCGGGGCCGCGGACCTGGTCCTCGGCGGCGACGATCTGCCGCAGCTCCAGCTCGGCCTCCGGCCACTGGCGCTGCGCCATGATCGCCTTGGTGAGCTTGTGCCGGCTGGCGAGGGTGTCGGCGTCGTCGCTGCCCAGCACCCTGGTGCGGTCGGCGATCACCTCGCGGAGCACCCGGTCGGCCATCTCCGGCTGGTTGCGCTCCAACCAGGTGCGGCCCAACTCGTGGCGCAGCGCCAACACCTGCGGCCGGTCCAGGTCGTGGTCGTACGCGGCGCAGCCCCGCACGATCGGGTCAAGGATGTCGAACGCCGAGCCGGGCAGGCCGGCCGCGATGAGGTAGCGGGCGGTGAGCCGGGTCAGCTCCAGCGCCCGGCGTACCGTCTCGGGGTCGTGCTTGTGTTTCTGCGGCACCAGATATTCCCGCACGGCCTCGACCAGGTGCGGCACCAGCACGTCCCAGTTGGGCCAGGCCGCCGAGTCGTCCGGGTTCTGCCCCTCGGTGGCGGCGAGCAGCAACTTCATCACCAGCCCGTGGTATTCGGCGATCTGCTCACGGACCTCGTCGCGGTCGCGGAACATCGCGTGCACCAGCGGGTGCAGCGACAGCACGTGCGCGAACGCCGGGTCGGTGACCTCCTCCTGGACGTCGAAGTCGACCAGGGCGAGATCGCCGATGCCTTCCAGCACCTTGACCCGTTGCCGGCCGGTGAGCCCCTTGAACAGTGGCGACTCGGCCAGGATGGCCGGCTTGAGCACCACCTCGTAGGGCACCGGGGAGATGCTCAGGCACGCCAACACGTTGAGCAGCGGCCGGCTCTGTTGGAGCTGGCGGCGGGCCAGCAGGTCGAGCGAGATGTCGTCGACCTCGCGGACGATCTCCAGGCCGAGGGACTCGTCGAGGTCGACGTCGGGGCTGTCCAGCGGCGAGCGGAATCGGCGCTGCACGGCGGATCGGTAGTCGGCGAAGGTGGTGATGGTCGAGGAGCCGCGCCAGACCGGGCTGGCGTTGACCGACCGCAGGTAGTTGCCAGCGGCGCGCAGGGCGAGGGGCAGCCCGCCCAGCTCCCGGGCCAGCTCCCGGGCGTCGGCCAGGTCGCCGGCCTGCGCGCCGGCCCGGTCGATCAGCACCTGGGCGCCGGCGTCGGCGCCGAGGGGGCGCACCTGGTGCAGCGTCGACCAGGTGCCCCAGGTGGCCCGGTTGCCGTCCCGGCTGGTCACGATGACCATGCCGTCGTCGGCCTCGGGGCGGCGCAGCCAACCGGTGCCGTCGGCGAGCACCCCGTCGGTGGGGCCCAACGTGGCGGGCTCGTCGGCACTGTCGAAGATCAGCAGCCAGGGCTGCGCGGCCTGGTTGAGGTAGCGCCACACCAGGTCGGTCGCGCTGATCATCCCGGCCCAGGCCTGGTCGACCTGGGTCTCCGAGGCGCCGAGTTGGCTGACCACCTCCCGCATGCCGGAGTTGAGCCGCCCCGCCTGCACCCACCAGACCGTCCGGCCGTCGGCCCGGGCCCGGCGGGCGATCTCCAGCGCGACGTGGCTCTTGCCGGAGCCGCCCATGCCACACAGGATGTGCACCGGGGGACGTCCCGCGGCATCTTCCCCCGGCTGCACGATCTCGTTGATCAGGTCGTCGCGCCCGTGCAGTGGGCTGTCGAGTCGCCCGAGTGGTGGATCGACGGAGACGCGACTCGGCCGGTCGTAGGCAGGCCGAGGCACGCCGGCATCCTCGGGTGGAGCGTCCGCAGTCAATGCGGTCCCCCTTCGGTGGCGAATTCCGCAATGGGCCGGCGGCGAAAGATCCTGTCCATCTGGTGGACAGTCGGAGGGATTGCCACCCGCACCATGTAGAACGCAAGGGTATCCACCACCGTACTGGGTTGCACACTCTCTGTTTAGGCCACCCGGATGGCCGGAATCGGTGCCGCAATTCCCAATTCGCCGTTGAATCGAGCCGACCGGCCGGGCGCGGCACTCGACAGGCGCATCCACGATGGACACATGAACTGGTCACCGATCCAGGACGTGGTCGACTGGGGTTCCGTACCGGACTGGTTCGGCGCGGTCGGCTCCATCGCCAGTGTGCTTTTCGTCTACCTCGGACTACGGCGGGAAATTCGCGCCCGCCGCAACGACGACCTGCGGATTCGGGCCACCCAGGCCCGGTTGGTCTCGGCGGTGGCCGAGATCCGCGGCACCTCGGTGCTGCGGGTCACCGTGGCCAACGAGAGTGACGCCCCGGTTCTTGACGTTTCGGCGCTGGCTCGGCTCGTCCCCGCCGACGACCCGGACGGCCCGCCGGTCGCGCTGGCCGCGGCGAAACAGGTCCGTCGGATACCGGGCCACGAGGTGCACGACCTCTTCGTCACCGTGGCGGCGGAGCACCGGTTGCGTGCGGCCGACACCGTCCTGGTGGACCTCACCTTCACCGATCACGACGGTAATCGCTGGCACCGAATCGGTGCCGGCCAACCCGAACCGGCGGGCTGACCGGAAGAGGCGAACCGGTGGTCCGGCGGGGCCGCAACATCCCGCCGGACCAACGTGACGTCAGATGGGATAGGTACGGGCGACCGCAAGCATCTCCGAACTGTGCGACCCGACGACGCCGACGGCCGGCGGCCGGGGACGGAAGCCGGGTAGCGCGTCCAACCCGTCGCTGGCGTCCATCGCCCGTAGCGCCACCTGCCCGGCGATCGGCCGCAGAGTCAACGTGACCTCGACGCCCTCCGTCGGCGGGGCGTGGAACACCAGCCCGAAGCCCCACCTCCCCGCTCGGGGTTCCACCGGCACCGACCGCCCCGCCACCTCGGCGCGCAGCACGGTGGCGGTCGACGTGTCCACGTGCAGGGTGGCGAGTCGAGCCGCCCGCTGCGGGATGAGTCGCAGCCGCAGCGTGCGCTCGCCGGCCGCGGTGGCGTCGGCCACCACCTCCAGCTTCGGCGCCGGCAGGTTCGCCGCCGCCGCCGGGCCGGCCCGCAGCTCACCGTCGCCCAGCCCGGGGAAGTCGTCGCCGACGTCGGTCACCCCGTCCACGTAGCCGTCCGTCCACGGCTGCGGATCGGTCTCGTGGCTGAGCCAACGGGCCTGGCCGGTGCCGGCGTCCATGGCGTACATCAGGTGGGTGGGCGCGGGATGGGCGGCGTCGAACCGGTCGACGCCCAGCCCGACCCCGGCGAGCACCACCGCCGCCACGGCGGCGGCGCCGGCCGGCAGCACCGCGAGTCGTCGGGCCCGCAACGCCCGCAGGCCGCGCTGACCGCCGGCCTGCGGGTGCAGCAGGTCGACCACCGGCAGGGCGACCAGGCCGAGCAGCACCGCGACCAGCGCGGCCACCCCGCCCATGGCCATTCCCAGCGCGGGGAAGAGCAGCACCACGGTGGGCAGCAGGATGACCACACCGACGGCCGCGGCGGCCGTCACCGCCACCACCGGCCACGGCCCGGTCTGCCGGGTACGCAGCGCCACCAGCCCGCCGAGGGCACCGGCCAGCGCCGGCAGGGTGGTGAGGTACGCCCCGCCGGGCACCGCCACGGCGAGCAGCACCCCGAACAGGGCCAGCCAGGTCAGCCCGCCGACGGCGAGCGCGGCCGGGCCGATCCGGCGGCGGGTCAGCGCGTACCAGGTGAACAGGATGGCGGTGGCGAGCGCCAGGACGGCCAGCCGGTACCAGATCGGCCGGTACGGGTCGAGCAGTTCCGCGTACCCCGGTCGGATCGTGGTGATCGCCAGCCAGAGCAGTTGCGCGGCGACCGGCGCGGCGACGATCGGCACCAGGGTCAGCGCGAAGCCGGCGACCAGCCGGCCGGTGCTGGCCCGGCCGCTGCGACGGGTCAGCCACCCCAGGGCTGCCACCGCCACCGCGGCGAGCAGGGCCAGCGGCAGGGTAAGCCAGCCCGGGTAGCGGACCAGTCCGCCGGGGACGGGGAAGTAGGTGGCGTCGTGCCCGGAGCGCAGATCGGTCAGGTCGGTGCCACCGAACTCGCGGGCCAGGCCCAGCGCGTTGTCCCCGTGCTGCTGGAGGCTGCCCCGGTCCATCGCGGCGGGAGTGTCCAACGGCGTGTGGTAGATGGCGCCGCCGTCGATGTACGCCGAGTTCAGCCCGACGAACTTCCGATCGAGGAAGGCGGTGAAGTCGGTGTCGTTGGGCAGCGCGCGGTAGATCTCCACCGCGAACGAGGTGCCCACCGGGTGCGGGGCGGCCCGGCCGAAGATGTCCACCAGCTTCGCGTTGTTCCGGGACGTCTCGAACATGATCACCGGCCCGGTGGAGCCCCGCGCCTCCAGGTTGAGCACCACGCCGCCGTCGACGGCGAGCGGGTGGCTGGCGGCGAACGCGGACGCGCCGCAGAGGCACGCCTCCTCGGCGTCGGTCAGCACGAAGACGATGTCGTTGCGGGGGCGGGGGCCGGTGGTCAGCGCACGGGCCACCTCCAGGATGGTCGACGTGCCGGCCGCGTCGTCGTTGCCGCCCGGCCCGGTCTGCACCGAGTCGTAGTGGGCGACCAGGAAGATCCGGCCCGTCGAGTCGGTGCCGGGGAGCCGGGCCACCACGTTGCGGACCCGGGCCACTGTCGCCCCGCCCGCCGCCCCGCTGAGCTGCCCGGCCTCCGGCGCCACGGTGTCCTGCACCTCGGTCTCCAGGCCCAGCCCCCGTAACCGCTGCTCGACGTGCGCGCGGACCTGCTCGTTGGCCGGGCTGCCGGCGACGTGCGGGCGGGCAGCGATCACCTGGACGTCCGCGTACGCCCGACCGGCGCTGAACGCCCCCGCCGGCGCGTCCGCCGGCCTCGGCGCCGGGGTGCGCAGGTCGAGCAGGCTGCCGGCGCCGACCGCGGCCAGCGCGACCAGCGCCGCCGCGGCGGCAACCAGCCGCCGACGCGGCCGGGTCAGCGCGCGGTCGGCCGGGGGTACGCCCGGAATCGGACGTGGCGGCGTGCCCGTCGTGGCCGGGGTGGTGGGTGCGCCCACGGGAACTCCTCGGGGATGGTGGGGCCTGGGGTGGGATCATCCTGCCGCCCTGCGGCGCCGGGCGGCACGGCCGGTCGGTCACCGATCGGCAAGGATGTCCGTCCGTGGGCAGTGACGCTGCCCATCCCCGCCCGCGCCGCACGCATCGTGTTGTGTGCGACCGTTGTCTAATACAGGATCAGCAGGGCACTCGGAAGGAGCCCGACATCACCAGCGAACTCCCGCGTCTCGCGGCGGTGACCCGGCCGCACCGGGGGGCCGGCTCGGCCGGTTCCCCAGTTGTGCCGTACCCGCACGGCGGGCTGGCGCGGCATGCCAACCTGCCGCCGGGTGAGCGGTTGCGGGTGCTGCTGGTGGAGGACGACGAGGGCGACGCCTTCCTGGTCGGTGAGCTGCTCGCCGAGACGAACTCGATGATCGACCTGCTGGTGGCCACCAGCCTGCGGGACGCGCGGCAGCGGATCGCTGACGTCGACTGCGTCCTGCTCGACCTGGGCCTGCCGGACGCGCAGGGGCTGGACGGGCTGCGCCAGGTGCTGGAGATGTCCAGCGGCGCGGCGGTCTGCGTGCTCACCGGTCGCACGGACGAGCACCTGGGCGTCGTGGCGGTCGCCGAGGGTGCCCAGGACTACCTGGTCAAGGGCCAGGTCGACGGGGTGTTGCTGACCCGGGCGCTGCGCTACGCCGTGGAGCGTAAGCGCGCCGACGAGAACGCCCGCCGGTTGCGCGAGGTCGAGCTGCGCCAGGCCGAGTCGGCCCGCCTCGAACGCGGCCTGCTGCCCCAACCGCTGATGACGACCGACCAGGTGGCGGTGCACACCTTCTACCGCCCCGGCCGGCACGCCGCGTTGATCGGCGGGGACTTCTTCGACGTGGTGCAGACCCGCCCGGACCGCCTGGACCTGATCGTCGGCGACGTCTGTGGGCACGGGGTGGACGAGGCCGCGCTCGGCGTGGAGCTCCGGGTCGCCTGGCGAGCCCTGGTGCTCGCGAAGGTGCCGGACGACGAGGTGCTGCCCGCGCTGGAGCAGGTGCTGATGAGTGAGCGCCGCCTCCAGGAGATCTTCGCGACGGTCGCCACCACCCGACTGGACCTGGACGCCAACCGGGCCACCGTCCGACTGGCCGGGCACCCACCACCGCTGCTGCTCTCCGGCGGCCGGGTCGCCCCGGTGCCCGCGCCCGGCGGCCTGCTGCTGGGCGTACGTCCTCGCCGGCCAATCGCCTACGACCTGGAGTTCGACACCGATGACTGGTCCCTGCTGATGTACACCGACGGCCTGATCGAGGGGCGGGTGGGCGTCGGCAACGAACGGCTCGACGTGCCGGGCCTCAGTGGGTTGCTTGACGAACCGGACAACCGTTCGGTGTCGTTGCCCGAGCTGCCGGCCTGGCTGGTCGGCCGGGCCGAGCGGCTCAACGGCGGCGCGCTCGCCGACGACGTGGCCATGCTGCTGGTCAGCCGCGGTGGTGGCCGGTGAGGCCGGTCGTCGGCGGCTGGAGCCTGCGCCGCCGGGTGATCACCCTGCTCACCGTCGTGGGCGTGTTGCTGATCGGCCTGGCCACCGCGGAGGCGGCGATGGCCGCCCGCAACCGCACCCAGATCGACGCGGTGCTGAACGAGACCGGCCCGCTTCGGGTGCAGTCGCAGGAGCTGCTCAACGCGTTGCTCGACCAGGAGACGGCGATCCGTGGGTACGCGGTAAGCGGTGACCCGGCCGACCTGAACCCCTACCGGGAGGGATTGCAGCAGGAGGAGAGCGTCGTCACCGCGATGCGGGCGCTGCTCGACAACTATCCGCAGGTCGGTCAGGAGCTGAAGCTCGTCGAGGAGCGCACGGCGCAGTGGCGGCAGTCGGTGGCGGTGCCGGTGATCGCCACCACCGAGCAGAGCGGCACCAACGCCGGTCAGGCGTTGGTCACCGAACAGGCCCGGCAGCAGTTCGACCAGGTGCGGTCGGCGGTGAACGACCTCCAGCAGGAGATCCTGGCCGCCCGGGAGCAGTCCGCCGCCAACGTGCGCAACAGCAGCAACGTGCTGGTCGTTCTGCTGATCATCGCCGCGCTGGTGGTGGTCGTCGCCGGGGCGCTGCTGCTGCTCTCCCTGGACCGGATGGTCGTCCGGCCCCTGATCGGGCTCGCCGACCAGGTCCGCGAGGTCGCCGAGGGTGACTACCAGCACCGCATCGCCACCACCGGCCCACCGGAGTTCCTCCGGCTCGGTGAGGACGTGGACGCGATGCGGCAGAAGATCGCCGCCGACCTGGCCGAGGTCCGGGCCGCCCGCGAGCGCATCGAGTGGGTCAACAGCCAACTCCAGAAGCAGGCCGAGGAGCTGACCCGGTCCAACCGTGACCTGGAGCAGTTCGCGTACGTGGCCTCGCACGATCTGCAGGAGCCGCTGCGCAAGGTCGCCAGCTTCTGCCAGTTGCTCCAGCGCCGGTACGCCGGGCAGCTCGACGAGCGGGCCGACCAGTACATCGCCTTCGCGGTCGACGGCGCGCAACGGATGCAGCGCCTGATCAACGACCTGCTCGCGTTCTCCCGGATCGGGCGGCTCACCACCGGCTTCGTCGAGGTCGACCTGAACAAGGTGATGGGTGACGTGGCCGGCCAGACCGAGGCCGCCCGGCAGTACGCGGACGCCGAGTTGACCTGGACCGAGCTGCCGGTGATCTCGGGTGAGGAACCGCTGCTCACCAATCTGCTGGCCAACCTGGTCAGCAACTCGATCAAGTTCCGTCGCCCGGACGTGCCGGCGAAGGTGCATGTCTCGGCCCGCCTGGTGGGCGCCGAGTGGGAGATCACCTGCCAGGACAACGGCATCGGGATCGAGCCGGAGTTCGCCGACAAGATCTTCGTGATCTTCCAGCGGCTGCACTCGAAGGACGCGTACCCGGGCACCGGCATCGGGTTGGCGATCGTCAAGAAGATCGTCGAATATCACGGGGGCCGGGTCTGGGTGGACACCGACGTGCCGGAGGGCACCGCCATCCGGTTCACCCTGCCGGCGCTGCCCGGCGACGTCGAGGCGGCTGCCGCTGCCGACCCGTCGGAGCAGTCGGAGGCCACGAGCGCGGGGGACACCACGTCCTCGAACGGGACGCTGACGGAGCAGGCTGACGGACCGGACCAGCCGGACCGGGCCGACGAGACGCCGGAAAGCGGTAGAACGGGTGACATGAGGGAGACGGTGGGATGACCGCGCCTGCGGATGGCAAGAGCCCGATCGAGGTCCTGCTCGTGGAGGACGACCCGGGCGACGTGCTGATGACCCAGGAGGCGTTCGAGGAGCACAAGCTGCGCAACCGGCTGACCGTCGTCTCCGACGGCGCCGAGGCGCTCGCCTACCTGCGACGGGAGGGCCAGTACGCCGACGCGGTGGCGCCCGACCTGATCCTGCTCGACCTCAACCTGCCCCGCCGCGACGGCCGGGAGGTGCTCGAAGAAATCAAGAAGGACCAGGACCTGCGCCGGATTCCGGTGGTGGTGCTCACCACCTCGCAGGCCGACGAGGACATTCTGCGCAGCTACCAACTGCACGCCAACGCCTACGTGACCAAGCCGGTGGACTTCGAGCGCTTCATCTCGGTGGTCCGTCAGATCGACGAGTTCTTCGTCAGCGTGGTCAAGCTGCCGCCGCGTGGCTGACACCCTGCTGGACGACGTCGGCGACCTGCTCTGGGAGGCCGCTGAACAGGTCGTGCTGCCACTCTTCCGCAAGCTCGACGACGATGACGTGTCGGAGAAGGCGCCCGGCGAGGTGGTCACCGTCGCCGACCGCCGGGCCGAGGAGCTGATCTCGGCGGGTTTGCGCCGGCTGCGGCCGGGCTCGATGGTGGTCGGCGAGGAGGGTGTCGCCGACGAGCCGGGGTTGCTCCGACACCTGCGCGGCGGCGGCGACGTCTGGCTGGTCGACCCGGTCGACGGCACCGCCAACTTCGCCGCGGGTCGCCGACCGTTCGCCCTGATGGTGTCGCTGCTGAGCGAGGGGCGACCGACCGCCGGCTGGATCCTCGACCCGCTCGCCGACACTCTCGCCGTCGGCTCCGCCGACGAGGGCACCCTGCTCAACGGCCGGCCGGTGGACCGCACCGGCGCGGTGCCGCCGCTGGGCGAGCTGCGCGGCGCGGCGATGACCAAGTTCCTGCCACCGGAGACCCGCGACCGGGTCCGCGCCGGCGGTCGGCGCCTCGGTGAGCTGCTCCCCGGCCAGCACTGCGCCGGTCGGGAATACCTGGACATCCTCACCGGCGAGCAGCAGTTCGTCCTCTTCTGGCGCACCCTGCCGTGGGACCACGCCCCGGGCACCCTGCTGGTCCGTGCCGCCGGGGGCGTCGCCCGGCGATTCGACGGCGACGACTACCACCCTGCCGACGACGGCCGGGGGCTGCTCGTCGCGGCCAACGAGCAGGTCTGGGCCGAGGTGCGCGACGCCCTCCTCAGCGCCTGATCCACGCGCTGCGCGACCAGCTGGGGACGCTGCGTCGACATCGAGACAGCCCGAGGCTCAGGGGGCTGGTCACCGGCCCACAGTCCGGTATCGTGACCGGCGGTCTCCGCCAGCAGGCCGCCGACCGGCGCCGGTGAAGACGCCGCCGCGTAGTGGTCAACCGGGGCCGGCGGTCGACGGAAGGACGCTTTCGTGCCCAGGACCAGGCTCAGCCCGCGGCTCGGTCGCCGCGCTCTGTTCGCCCTGCTCGCCGCCGTCGCGCTGGTGCTCGGCGGTGCCGCCGTGCCCGCGTACGCGGAGCCGGGCGAGGGTGGCAGCAAGAAGCTGCAGGACGCGTTGGAGCTGACCGCCAAGGGCCACATCGAGGCCAAGGCCAAACTGGACAACTCCAAGCGTCGCCAGACGGCGCTGACCGGCGAGCTGACGTCGCTGGAGGGCCGGCTGGTCGGGCTCACCGCCCAGGTCGGTGAGGTGGCCGCGCAGTCGTACCGTTTCGGTCGGTTGAGCGCGGCGTCGATGCTGCTCAACGCCGCCACGCCGGAGGCGTTCCTGCAACGCGCGGGCGACCTGGACCTGATGGCCCAGCGGGACAGCAAGCGGCTGCGTGATCTCACCGAGGCGCGGCAGCAGGCGCAGCAGGCCAAGGTCGCCATCGACGCCGAGGTCCGCGAGCAGCAGAAGCAGCTCGCCGTGATGGCGAAGAAGAAGAAGGAAGCCGAGGAGGCGCTGGCCGAGGTCAGCTCGGGCGGCAGCAACGGTTTCAGCGGCGGCAGTTCCGCGTCGGCGAAGCCCGCGCCGCGCAACTCCGACGGGTCGTGGCCGTCGGAATCCTGCTCGGTGAAGGACCCGACCACCTCCGGATGCATCACTCCGCGCACGCTCAACGCGCTCAAGCAGACCCAGGCGGCCGGCTACAAGCGGCACGTCTCCTGCAAGCGCAGCGGCGGTGGCGGCGAGCACCCGAAGGGGCGGGCCTGCGACTTCTCGGCCGCCACCAACGGCTTCGAGGACAAGAACGCGACCGGCGGCGACAAGGCGTACGGGGACAGCCTGGCTGCCTGGCACGTGCGCAACGCCGACCGGCTGGGTGTGCTCTACGTGATCTGGTACAGGCAGATCTGGCATCCCGGCACGGGGTGGCGTTCGTACAGCGGGAGCGGCAGTCCCGCCGCGTCCCACACGAACCATGTTCATCTCTCGATGTACTGACCCGAAGCACCAGCTTCGCTGCGTACCATCGCGACGATGAGTTCCCCACCGTCCGACGTAGCGGCCCCGCACGCCTCCCCGGCCCCGCCCGTGCCGGTCACCGGCCGGGCGCTGCCCAACGGCCTGGCCGCCTTCCTGGTCTTCTTCTCCAGCGGCGCCGTGCTGGTGCTGGAGACCGTCGCGCTGCGCCTGGTCGGCCCGTACGTCGGGGTGACCCTCCAGGTGACCAGCTCGGTGATCGGCATCGCGCTGGCCGCGATCGCCTACGGGGCGTGGACCGGCGGCTGGCTGGCCGACCGCCGCAACCCGCGCGGCCTGCTGGCGCCGGCGCTGGTGCTGGCCGGCATCGCCACCGCGGTCACCCTGCCCGTCGTCCGATACGCCGGTGAGGTGCTGCGCGGCGGTGCGGCCAGCGGCATCCTGCTCCTGGTCGCGCTGGCCGTGTTCGTGCCGGCCGCGCTGTTGGCGGCCGTCACCCCGTTGGTCGTGAAGCTCCAACTCGCCGACCTGCGCCGCACCGGCCAGGTGGTCGGCCGACTCTCCGGGATCGGCACCCTGGGCGGCATCACCGCCACCCTGCTCACCGGGTTCGTGCTGGTCGCCGCCCTGCGCAGCACCGTCATCCTGCTGACGCTGGCGGTCGCGCTCGGGCTCGTCGGCATCGGCCTCGGCTGGTACCTGCGCCGGCAGGAGCCCACCGAGCTGCCCGGTCCGGCCCGGACCCGCGCCGCGTTGGCCGTACTCGGCCTCGTCGGGGCGGGCCTGAGCACGGTGGCACCGAACCCGTGCGACATCGAGACGGCATACCACTGCGCCCGGGTCACCACGGACCCGTCCCGCGCCACCGGGCGGACGCTACTGCTCAACTCCGCCCAACACTCGTACGTGGACCTCGCCGACCCGAAGCACCTGGAGTACGCGTACACGAAGTGGATCGGCGCGGTCGCCGACGTGGCCGCGCCGGCCGGTCAGCGCCTGGACGCGCTGCACCTGGGCGGCGGTGGGTTCACCATGCCGCGCTACCTGACCGCCACCCGAGCGGGCACCGACAACCTGGTGTTCGAGATCGACGGCGGGCTGGTCGAGCTGGGCGAGCGCGAGTTGGGCGTACGCCCGGGGCCGGAGCTGCGGGCGGTGGTGGGTGACGCCCGGATGCTGGTCGCCGGCGAGCCGACGGACAGCCGCGACCTGGTGGTCGGCGACGCGTTCGGTCACCTGGTGGTGCCGTGGCACCTGGCCACCCGCGAGATGGCCGCCGACATCCGACGGGTGACCCGCCCCGGCGGGGTGTACGTGCAGAACGTCATCGACTATCCGCCGCTGCGGTTCATCCGCGCCGAGCTGGCCACGGTGGCCGCCGAGTTCGGGCACGTCGCGTTGATCGCGCCGCCGGAGGCGCTCGCCGAGGAACAGGGCGCCAACTTCCTCATCGTCGGCTCGGACGCGCCGCTGCCGCTGGACGCCGTCCGCGCCCGGCTGAGCGAGGTGGATCCGAAGGTCAGTCTGCTCTCCGGTGCGGCGCTGACGGACTTCGTCGGTGGGGCGATGGTGTTGACCGACGACTACGCCCCGGTGGACCAACTGCTGGCCACCGCCTGAACGGGTGACAGTCCTGACCGATTCCGATCCTCCAGGTGTAGGTCGGTTGTTCCTGGGCAACAACGGTCACCATGGGTGGTGGGGACCGAAACGGCGCGCAGCTGCTCGATGAGCGGTACCGGCTGATCGAGCAGCTCGGCGCCGGCGGTATGTCGGTGGTCTGGCGCGGATACGACGAGGTGCTCGGCCGTCAGGTCGCGGTGAAGGTGCTGGCCTCCCGGCTGGCCAGCGACCGGGCGTTCCGTCACCGGATCCGGATCGAGGCGCAGGCCGCCGCGCGGCTCTGCCATCCCAACATCACCAACGTGTACGACTACGGCGAGTCGGAGCAGGTCGGCCTGACCGTGCCGTACGTGGTGATGGAGCTGGTCGACGGCGCCTCGCTGGCCAGCCGGCTGGGTCGGGAGTGCCAGCTGCCGTGGCGCGAGGCGGTGACGATCGGCGCGGAGGTCAGCTCGGCGCTCGCCACCGCACACGCACGCGGTGTGGTGCACCGCGACGTCACCCCGGGCAACGTCATGCTCACCTCCACCGGTGTCAAGGTGGTCGACTTCGGCATCTCCGCGCTCGTCGGGGAGAGCGAGAAGGGCCCGGACGGCGCGCTGTTGGGCACTCCCGCGTACCTCGCCCCGGAACGCCTGGACAACGGTCAGGTCTCCCCGGCCACCGACGTGTACGCCGTCGGCCTGCTGCTCTACCGGATGCTCACCGGCCGGCTGCCGTGGCGGGCCAGCACGACCACCCAGATGCTGCGCGCGCACATGTACACCGACCCGGAGCCGATGCCCACCGTCGCGGGGCTGCCCGACGGGGTGGCCGAGCTGGTCGGGCGCTGCCTGGCCAAGCGGCCGGCCGACCGACCGGCCACCGCCGAGCTGACCCGTACGCTCGCCGAGGCGGCCGGCATGCTCGCGGCGGTGCCGGTCTCCCCGGCCGGGGGGCCTCTGGACGCGGCCATGCTCGGCAGTGCGCGTACCACGATCCTGCCCTGGTCGGCGGCGACCGACGCGTTGCCGTTGTCACGCACCCGGGACCGGAACCGTCGGACCCGGCAGCGGGTGACCCGGCGTCGGCGGGTGGAGGCCGGAGTGGCCGCCGTCGGGCTGATCGCGGTCACCGGGGCGATGTGGGGGTTCACCTCGCGCAGCCCGGCCAGCGGCGGGGACCGGCCGACGACGGAGGCCCGGATGGGGCTGCCGGAGGCGGCGCCCTGCGAGGTCGCGTACGCCCTGCGCACCGACTCCGGCCGGGAGTTCGCCGCCGAGCTGACCCTGACCAACACCGGTGGTCGTGAGCTGCGGGACTGGACGATGAGCTTCACCTTCCCCGGCCAGCAGACGGTGACGAAGGCGGAGCCCGCACCGGTGCAGCAGCAGGGGAGCACGGTGCTGGTCCGTCCGGCGGCGCACCGCAGCACGCTGGCGCCCGGCGCGGCCGAGAAGCTGACCCTGACGGGCAGGTACAGCGGGGCGAACCCGCTGCCGGTCGAGTTCCGCCTCGGCGAGGCGACCTGCGGTGTCCGGGTGTCCGGGGTCGCCGGCAGTGCGCCGTCGACGGCCGCGCCGAGCAAGGCCGCCACGACGAAGGCCCCGCCCAAGGCCGCGACGGTGCGCGGCGGCACCGGTGCGGGCGGCGGCGCTTCGAAGGCCAAGCCCCCGAAGCCGGCCAAGGCGCCCGCGAAGCCGAAGGCCGCGGAGCCGGGTGGTGGTCCGGGAAAAGCGAAAAGGTGACCAAGGGGCGGGATGGTCACCGGAAGGCACATTGAGCCCGCCCCGGGGCGACAGCGCGTCAGGGCCGTCAGACCAACTGGTCCGACGGCCCTGAGCGGTTCGCCGTTGGTCAGGCTCGGTCGACGGCGGTGGTGCCGGGATCTCAGAGGCTGCGGGCAACGATGTCGCCGTACGCGGTGGTGGCGTGGATGGTCAGGTCGGCGACGCCGTCGGTGTTCCTGAGCGCGTTCTGGATCCGTCCGTAGGTGGTGCCGGCGTCCAGCGAGGCCGAGACGCCCCGGGCGGCGCCGATCGACACCTCGCCGGCGTCGGTGCGCAGGACGACGGTGCCACGGACCGCCTCGGTGATGCGGATGTCGCCCTTCCGGGTGGTGATCTCCGCGGGGCCGTTGAGGCGGCCGATCGAGACGTCGCCCGCGCTGGTGGTGAGGCGGACGGTGGCGGCTTCGTCGAGCTTGATGTGCCCCTGCGCGCCGTCGAAGGTGACGTCGCCGAACCGTCCGACGGCCCGCAGCTCGGCGCTGGCGGCCTTGGCTCGGATCCGGGAACCGGCCGGCAGTTGCACGGTCACGTCGATGGATCCGGAGTTTCCGAAGAGCTGGTTCTTCGCCGAGGTCTCGATCCGCAGGGCGCCGTCGCGGTACTCGACAGTGGTCTGCTCCGCGACCTTCACGTCGCGGCCGTTGCTGGCGTCGGCGGGGAGGATCTCGACCACGGTGTCGGCGCGTTCGGCGGCGATGAATCGGACCCGGCCGGCGGGGATGTCGAGGGTGGCGGCGATCGGGGTGGGGGTGTCGAACTGCTGCATCACGCGCTCCTTGGACCAGTTGTTTCTGACATCGGAAACGCTACGTTGCTTTCCGCTGTTCTTCAACAACAATGTTGCGAATGTTGAGTGTTGTACCAGGTAAACGACGATAAATCATTGCAACCAAGAAGGATCTAACGCAACGACGCAGAGCAAGACCATTGCAATGAGGTGCACTGAACGCACCGTGACCCGCGACTCGTCCCGGGAGGTCAGCTCATCCCCGCGAACCGTTGAACCTGATCGATCCCACCCTCGACGATGAGCACCCCGCCCCGAGGAAGTGCCGTGTCGTCCGAGGCGTACTGGAAGCGTTCGCCCGGCAGCTTGGCGCCGACCACCCGCACCCCGAACCGCTCCTCCGGTCGCAGATCGAGCAGGGTGCGCCCAGCCAGGGGCTCCGGCACCCGGACGGTGGCGATGGCGAAGTCGTCGTCGAACTCGACGAAGTCGAGCAGCCTGCTGACGATCAGGTGGGCGACCCGATCCCCGGTCTCCGCCTCCGGAAAGATCACGTGGTGCGCGCCCACCGACGACAGGATCTTCGCGTGCTTCTGCGACGTGGCCCGCGCCCAGACCTGGGGCACCCCCAGCTCGACCAGCGCCAGCACGGTGAGCACGCTCGCCTCCACCGAGGCCCCGATGGCCACCACCGCCCGCCCGAAGCTGGCGATGCCCAGCTGCCGCAGCGCCCCCTCCTCGGTGGAGTCGGCCTGGACGACCCGGTCGAGCTGCGCCGACCAGCGCTGCACCTTGTCCGGGCTGCGATCGATGGCCAACACCTCACGGTTCATCCGGGTCAGCGAACCGGCCAGGTGACAACCGAATCGACCCAGACCGATCACGACGATGCCGCCGCTGTCCGCCCGTCTAGCCGACATCTCGGCCCTCCCTGCTCCACGGGCGTGTCTCGGAAGTGCCGGCCGGGCGACACCTGGACGCCGGCTCGGCCCGATCGACACCTCCGAAACACGCCCTAACCGACAATGGGTTGCTCCTGGGGATAGCGGTAGAGCCGGCGTCGGGTGTTCAGTGCGATCGCCGACCCGAGGGTGAGAGTTCCGACCCGGCCGATGAACATCAGCACGGTCAGCACCAGCTGACCGCCGGCCGGCAGTTCGGCGGCGAGGCCGACGGTCAGCCCGGTGGTGCTGAACGCGGAGGTGACCTCGAACAGGGCCGCGACGAAGCGGACGCCCTCGGTGAGCAGCAGCAACACCATCGTTCCGACAGTCACCAGTGCGACGCTGAGCAGCGCCACCGTGACCGCCTGCCGTTGACTGGCGGTGGCCACCCGCCGGTGCCCGATCGTCACGTCGGGCTCGCCCCGCAGCTCGGCCCAGAGGGTGAACGCCAGCAGGAAGAACGTGGAGACCTTGATGCCGCCGGCCGTGCTGGCGCTGCCGCCGCCGATGAACATCAGCACGATCAGGAGGGGATAGCTCTCCTCCTGGAGGGCGGTGATGTCCAGCACGCTGAAGCCGCCGGTGCGACTCAGCGCGATCTGGGTGAACGACGCGAGGATCTTGCCCGGTACGTCGTACTGACCGATCGTGCCCGCGTTGGTCCACTCGGCGGTGAGCAGGCCGGCGAAGCCGACCAGCAGCAGCACCCCGCTGCCCCAGATGGTCAGCTTTGTCGCCACCGCCCAGTGCGCCGGCTGACGCCACTCGCGGACCGCCTCGAACAGGGCGGGAAACCCGAGACCGCCGACGATCG
The DNA here is from genome assembly GCF_040675155.1 of Micromonospora sp. NPDC049645. NCBI lineage: Bacteria > Bacillati > Actinomycetota > Actinomycetes > Micromonosporales > Micromonosporaceae > Micromonospora > Micromonospora sp. NPDC049645. The sequence continues at coordinate 222,452 of NZ_JBFAOI010000003.1, read as the reverse complement.
CGCCGACCGCCAGCGGCAGCGACACCCACGGGTCGCGGCTGAACGCCAGCAGGCCGTCGGTGTAGAGCGCGAAGCCACCGTTGTTGAACGCCTGCACGGCGTGGAAGACGCCCGACCAGAGTGCCTGCCCGAACGGGTAGTCGTAGGTCAGCCAGAGCCGACCGGCGACCAGCACGGTCATCACCGCCTCGCAGGCGAAGACGGTCAGCGCGATCCGACGGAGCAGCCGGCCCACGTCGCCGATGCCGAACTCCGCGGTCTCGGCCTGCACCAGTAACCGGTTGCGCAGCCCGAGCTGGCTGGAGACCACCAGGATGACCAACGCCGCGACCGTGAGGATGCCGAGGCCGCCGAGTTGGGTGAGCAGGGTGATCACCAGCAGTCCGGCGCCGGACCAGTAGTTCGGTGTGTCGGTGATCGCCATGCCGGTGACCGACACGGCCGAGGTGGCGGTGAAGAGGGCGGTGACCACGGGTGGACGCTGATGCTCGACGGTGGCCCAGCGCGCCATGAGCAACCCGGTCCCGAGCAGGATCGGCACCAGGAACGCGAACGGCACCAGCCGCACGGGATTGCGGAAAAACCGGCGCACCAGACAATCTTCCTGTCCGCCCGCGGCCCTGGAGAGGGAACGGGCATTCCGGAGATTCATCTGCCGGCCAGCCATCGACCAACTCCCGGCAAATCACGGAGGGTCTGCTTACCCGGACCATCGATGACAGGAGACGGCGTTGCGACGTACCCTCTCGACCTTCGGCGTGGCCGGCGCTCTGCTCGCCGCCGCCGTGGCCCTGCCGACCGTGGCCGCCGCCGAACCGGTCACGACCGCGGACCGCTCCGGGGCGAACGACCAACCCATCGTGATCGGCCACCGTGGCGCCAGTGGCTACCGGCCGGAGCACACCCTGGAGGCGTACCGGTTGGCGATCCGGATGGGAGCCGACTACATCGAGCCGGACCTGGTTTCCACCTCCGACGGCGTGCTGGTCGCCCGGCACGAGAACGAGATCTCCGGTACCACCGACGTGTCGACCCACCCGGAGTTCGCGGCCCGCAAGGCCACGAAGACCATCGACGGTGTGGCGGTGACCGGTTGGTTCACCGAGGACTTCACCCTCGCCGAGCTGAAGACACTGCGGGCCAAGGAGCGTCTGCCGCAGGTACGCGTGGCGAACACCGCCTTCGACGGCCGCTTCGAGGTGCCCACCCTTCAGGAGGTCATCGACCTGGCCCGGACCGAGGGGCGGGCACGGGGCCGCACCATCGGCATCTACCCGGAGACCAAGCACCCGAGCTACTTCGCCTCGATCAACCTGCCGCTGGAGGGGCCGTTGCTCCGGGTGCTGCGGCAGAACAAGCTGGACCGGAAGAACTCTCCGGTCTTCATCCAGTCGTTCGAGACGGCGAACCTGCGCCGGCTGAGCCGGCTGACCGACGTGAAGCTGGTTCAACTGCTCGACGCCACCGGCCGCCCGTACGACTTCACCGCCGCCGGTGACACCCGCACCTACCAGGACCTGGCCACCCCGGCGGGGTTGAAGTGGATCGCCGGGTACGCCGACGGCATCGGCGCGAACAAGAACCTGATCGTGCCCCGGGACGCCGCCGGCGCCCTGCTCGCTCCGACCACCGTGGTCCGCGACGCGCACCGGGAACACCTGCTGGTGCACTCCTGGACGTTCCGCGCCGAGAACCAGTTCCTCCCGGTGGAGTTCCGGATCGGCACCGACCCGAACGCGCGCGGCGACATCACCGCCGAGTACGAACTCTTCCTCGGCCTGGGCCTCGACGGTGTCTTCAGCGACCACCCGGACACCGCCGTCGCCGCTCGCGCCGGCCGCTGACCCGACCCGGTGGAGGCTGCCCCGCCGAGCTGACCTCGGCCCGGAGCTGATCCGCTCCGGCCGACCCACCGGGCCGACCATGCCCGGCCCACACGCTGGCCCGTCGTCCGTCACCCGGACGACGGGCCAGCGGCACGTCCGGCCTCGTCCGCCGCGCAAGATCGCCGGACAAGATCGCACTCGATCCAGGAAGTAGTGGTGTCCCGGAGCGGGCGAGGCCACGACAACCAGGATCGAGCACGATCTTCAGGGCTAGGTGTACTCCCGCGTCTGGAGCCGAGGCGGCAGGGTCCTTCGGCTCAGCGGAACCGGGCGAATGGCGCGAGGCGACACACGGTTCGGGTGGTCCGTGGGGGTTGGGGCCATCGCGGGCGGGCGCTCTCGGCCGGTAGTGCGGCCCGTTGTAACCCTCGGCCACCTCATTCCTGTTACTTGTGTGTTTCTGCCACATAGCTCGTGGGTGACGTCACTTCTAGCGTGAGCCGACACGAAGAAGTTCTCTCCCTCCGAGTCCTCATGTGGAGTCGCAATGACGGTCCGGACGACGCGGCGGGTGTTCCTCTCCGCCGCCACGATGATGGCCGCGGCGTTGGCCGCCACGGCCTGTGGCAGCCCGCAGGACACCGCCACCGGCGGCGGCGACAGTGCCGCGCCGGTCAAGGTCGGCCTGGTGTACTCCCAGTCGGGAGCGCTGGCAAGTTACGGAAAGCAGTACATCGAGGGGTTCAACGCGGGCCTCGACTTCGCCACTAAGGGCACCGGCAAGGTCGGTGACCGGAAGATCGAGCTGACCGAGGTGGACGACGCGGGCGACCCGGCCAAGGCGGTCTCCGCGGCGAAGGACCTGATTGGCAAGGGCACGAAGATCATCGCCGGTTCCACCGCGTCCGGTGTGGCGTTGCAGGTCGCCCCGATCGCGGCGCAGAACAAGGTCCTCTTCATCTCCGGCCCGGCCGCCACGGACGCGGTGACCGGCGCGAACAAGTACACGTTCCGCTCCGGACGGCAGTCCTACCAGGATGTGGTGACCGCCAAGTCGTTCATCGGCGACCCGGCCGGCAAGAAGGTCGTGGTCTTCGCCCAGGACGGCGCGTTCGGCGACGCCAACGAGGCCGCCGTCAAGGCCGTCATCGGTGGCGCGGGCGCCACCGTGAGCAGTGTCCGGGCCCCGGCCAGCGCCACCGAGTTCACCCCGTTCGCCAGCCAGATCAAGGCCGCCAAGCCGGACCTGCTGTTCGTGGCGTGGGCGGGCACGACCGCTCCGGCCATGTGGCAGACCCTCGACCAGCAGGCTGTGCTCTCGTCCACCACGGTCGTCACCGGCCTGGACATCCGCGCCTCGTGGCCGACCTTCGGTGCGGCCGGCGCGAAGATCTCCTTCCTGTCGCACTACTTCGACGGTGCCAGCGACACCGAGGCCAGCAAGGCGCTGAAGGCCAAGGTCAACACCATCGACCTGTTCCACCCGGACGGCTTCGCCGCCGCGCAGATGGTGGTCCGCGCCGTACAGGAGGGCGGCGACGACGTCGACAAGATGGTCACCGCGCTGGAGGACTGGAGCTTCGACGGGGTCAAGGGCAAGATGACCATCCGGGCCGCCGACCACGCGCTGCTCCAGCCGATGTTCCAGGCCAAGCTGACCGGCAGCGGCACCGCGTTCACGGCGACCGCGCAGAAGAGCCTCACCGGTGACGAGACCGCGCCGCCGGCCGTGGCCATGAAGGGCTGACCCATGCTCGCCACCCGCGGTCTGACCTGGCGGATCGGTGAGGTCGCCATCGTCGACAGCGTCTACCTCGACCTGGCGCCCGGGGAGTTCCTGGGCGTGATCGGGCCGAACGGCGCCGGCAAGACCTCACTGTTCAACCTGATCACCGGCCTGCGCCGGGCCACGGAGGGCCGGATCACCCTGGACGGGCAGGACATCGGGGCGCTTGCGCCGCACCGGCGGGCCCGTCTCGGGCTGGGCCGTACCTTCCAGGCATCCTCGGTCTTCGGCTCGCTCAGCGTGCGGGAGAACGTGCGGCTCGCCGTGCAGGCGCACCGCGGGGGTTCGATGGCACTGTGGCGGCGAGCGGCGGCCGACCGGGAGGTGGCCGCCGCCGCCGACGCGGCGCTCGACCGGGTCGGCCTCGCCCACCGGGGTACGGCTCTCGCCGGCACCCTGGCCCACGGTGAGAAGCGCAAGTTGGAGATCGCCCTGCTGCTCGCCGGTGAACCGCGGGTGATGCTGCTCGACGAGCCGATGGCCGGGGTCAGCGCCGAGGACGTGCCGGAGCTGGTCGCCGTGATCAAGTCGTTGACCGGCGACAGTGGCCGGGCCGTGCTGATGGTCGAGCACCACATGGACGTCATCCTGGAGCTGGCCGACCGGATCGCCGTCATGCACCACGGCGCGCTGCTGGCCTGCGACACCCCGGAAACGGTGATGGCCAACCCCACCGTGCAAGAGGCCTACCTGGGGGAGTCGCTGTGAGCGCGAGGAGTGAGCCGGGTTTGCGAGCCCCGCAGTCGCGAACGGAGTCAGTCCTGTGAGCGGGAGGAGTGAGCCGGGTTTGCGAGCCCCGCAGTCGCGAACGGAGGCAGTCCTGTGAGCGCGAGGAGTGAGCCGGGTTTGCGAGCCCCGCAGTCGCGAACGGAGGCGGCTCAGCTGGAACCGATCCTCACCGTGGAGGAGCTGTCGGTCCGGATCTCCGGGCTGCACATCCTCCAGGGGGTGTCCTTCACGGTCGCACCGACCGGCGTGACCGTCCTGCTCGGCCGCAACGGTGTCGGCAAGACCACCACGCTGCGTGCGATCGTCGGCCTCACCCCGCCCGCCGGGGAGGTGCGCGGCACCATCCGGATGGGCGCGCAGAGCCTGCTGGCCCGACCCACGCACCGGCTGGTCCGCGGCGGGCTCGGTTACGTGCCGGAGGACCGCTGCGTGTTCGCCGGGCTCACCGTCGCCGAGAACCTGCGGCTCGCCGAGCGGCGTGGCACCACCCCGGCGTACGACAAGGTTTTCGCGCTCTTTCCGGAGCTGGACCGGCGTGGACGGCAACGGGCCGGTTCGCTCTCCGGGGGGCAGCAGCAGATGCTCGCCATCGGTCGGGTGCTGCTCAACGACAACCGGCTGCTGCTCGTGGACGAGCCGACCAAGGGGTTGGCGCCGAAGGTGGTGACCGAGGTGGCCGAGGTGTTGGAACGGGTCGCGGAGTCGGTGCCGGTGCTGCTGGTCGAGCAGAACCTGGCCGTGGTACGCCGACTCGCCCGGGACGCGGTGGTGCTGGCCGCCGGCAAGGTGGCCTGGACCGGCGACGCCCGGGAGTTGCTGTTGGAGACCGCGTTGACGAAGTCGCTGCTCGGTGTCGGCTCGGCGGAGGTGAACCACTGATGGGCACGGTGATCTTGTTGGCGTTGACCGGGCTGGGCCTGGCGGCGCTGTACTTCCTGGTCGCCTCCGGCCTGTCCCTGGTCTTCGGCCTGGCCGACGTGCTCAACTTCGCGCACGGGCTGTTCCTCGGCGTCGGCGCGTACGGCACCTGGTGGGCGGCGGGCAATCTGCCGGGCGCCGGCTCCGACGGGTTCGGCTTCGTGGTCGCGGTCGCCTTCGGGGTGGCTGCCGGCACGCTGGTCGCCGTCCTGGTCGAGTTGGTGCTGATCCGCCCGCTGTACTCGCGCACCATCGAGCAGGTCCTGGTCACCGTCGGGCTGTCCCTGGCCGGGGTGGCGTTGCTCCAGGCCACCTGGGGAGCGGACGCCCGGCCGTTTCCGCGTCCGGACTGGACCCGGGAGGTGACCGGGATCCTCGGCGCGCAGGTGCCCAACGGGGGCCTGCTGTTGATCATCGCGGCGGTGCTGGTGCTCGGTGCGATCCTGGCGTTCCTGCGCTGGACCCGGTACGGCCTGGTGATCCGGGCCGGGGTGGAGAACCGGGAGATGGTGACGGCGCTCGGCATCGACGTGCGTAAGGCGTTCACGCTGGTCTTCGCGATCGGTGGGGCGGCCGCCGCGCTCGCCGGCGCGCTGGGCGGGGTCTACTTCGGGACCGTCTCGCCCGGCCAGGGCGGTTCACTGCTGATCTTCGCGTTCATCGTGGTGGTGATCGGCGGGATGGGCTCGGTGGTCGGCTCCGCGTACGCGGCGGTCGTGGTCGGGCTGGTGCAGCAGTTCGTCAACTACTACGGCACGTCCGGGCTGGGCGACATCTGCGTGGTCGGGCTGCTGGCAGTGGTGCTGCTACTGCGCCCGCAGGGCATCGCCGGAAAGGTGGCAACGGCATGACGGTGATCGACGCGCCTCGCGCGCAGGTGCCCGACGAACTGACCCCGCAGCGGGGGCGGTGGCACCGGGCCCGCCCGTTCCTGCCGCTGGTCGCGCTGGTGGTGCTGGCGATCCTGCCGTACTCGACGATCTCCCTGCCGGGGATCTTCGAGGGGCCGGTCAACTCACCCGGCACCCTGCAACTGCTCGCCATCTGCCTGATCTTCGGTGGGTTGGCCGCCGGGTACGACCTGCTCTTCGGTCGGACCGGGATGCTCTCCTTCGGGCACGCGCTGTACTTCGCCGCCGGCGTGTACGGCACCGACATCCTGATCACCCGGGCCGGTCTGCCGCTGTGGCAGGCGGCGCTGCTGACCGTCACCGGCGGCACGATCCTCGCCGCGCTGCTCGGCGCGGTGGCGCTGCGCACCGTGGGCATCGCGTTCGCCATGGTCACGTTGGCGTTCGCCCAGGTGGGCGCGATCCTGGTGGCGCGGGACTTCGGTGGGCTGACCGGCGGCGAGGAGGGCCTGCCGCTGGACGTGTCCGGGCTGCCCGCCGGGCTGGTCGGGGTGACCAACACGGTCAACCTGTACTGGTTGGCGCTGGCGTACCTGACCCTCGTGGTGTTCGTGGTGCACCGGGTGAGCGGTTCGCCGACCGGGCGGGTGCTCGCCGGGCTGCGCGACGACGAGCGGCGCATCGGTGTGCTCGGGCTGGATCCGTACCGCTACAAGCTGGTGGCGTTCACCCTGGCCGGCGGGTTGGCGTCGGCGGGCGGCGTGGTCTACGTCCTGATCGTCGGCGGCGCGTCGCCGCACATCACGTCCTCCGAGTTGACCCTGTCGCTGCTGGTCATGGTGGTGCTCGGCGGGCCGGGCACCCGGTGGGGTCCGGTGCTCGGCGGTGTCCTCTACATGTACCTGGACCACCGGCTCACCGCCTTCGGCACGAGCGACGCGGTGGACAACCTGCCGGCCGTGCTCAGCCATCCGCTGAGCCAGCCGCTGTTCGTCCTCGGCACGGTCTTCATCCTGGCCGTCTACTTCTTCCCCGGCGGCCTGACCAGCCTGGCCCCCCGCCTGTCCCACCTGACCCGCACCCTCCGCCCCCGCCCACCCCGCTAACCCCCACCCCGCCCCCGGGGTTAGCCCCGTTGATCAAGAGGTTTGCGTCATCATCCGACCGGATCCTGACGCAATCCTCTTGATCAACAAGGGCTTGACGGACGGCGCTGGTAGAAATGCCGGGTGGAGACAGCAGAGCGGGCAGGCGTACGGGAGCGGGCCGAGGCGGTGCTGCGCCGGCTGGCCGGTGACCACGCCCGGCTGCGCGAGGATCAGTGGCGTGCCATCGAGGCGCTGGTCGTCGACCGGCGACGGGTGCTCTGCGTCCAGCGCACCGGCTGGGGCAAGTCGGCCGTCTACTTCGTGGCCACCGCCCTGCTCCGGGACCGTGAGCAGGGCCAGCAGGCCGGGCCGACAGTCATCGTCTCGCCGCTGCTGGCGTTGATGCGCAACCAGGTCGAGGCGGCGGCCCGCGCCGGCATCCGGGCCCGCACGATCAACTCGGCCAACCTCGACGAGTGGGACGAGATCACCGCCGAGATCCAGACCGGCGCGGTGGACGTGCTGCTGATCAGCCCGGAACGGCTCAACAATCCGGACTTCCGGGACGGCGTCCTGCCGAAGCTGGCCGCGACCACCGGCCTGCTGGTGGTCGACGAGGCGCACTGCGTCTCCGACTGGGGGCACGACTTCCGGCCGGACTACCGGCGGCTGCGGACGTTCCTCGCCGAGCTGCCCGAGCGCACGCCCGTGCTGGCGACCACCGCCACCGCCAACGCCCGGGTCACCCAGGACGTGGCCGAGCAGCTGGGCGACGCCCTCATCCTGCGCGGCACCCTGGACCGCGAGTCGCTGCGCCTCGGCGTGCTGGACCTGCCCAGCCCGGCGCACCGGCTGGCGTGGCTCGCCGACCACCTGGACCAGCTGCCCGGCTCCGGCATCGTCTACACGCTGACCGTGGCGGCTGCGGGGGAGACGGCCGAGTTCCTGCGCTCCCGGGGCTACCCGGTCGCCTCGTACTCCGGGCAGTCCGACGACGCCGACCGGCGGGCCGCCGAGCAGGACCTGCTCGACAACAAGATCAAGGCATTGGTCGCCACCAGCGCCCTCGGCATGGGCTTCGACAAGCCCGACCTGGGCTTCGTCGTCCACCTCGGCGCGCCGCCCTCCCCGATCGCCTACTACCAACAGGTCGGTCGCGCCGGCCGCGCCGTCGAGCACGCGGAGGTGCTGCTGCTGCCCGGTGTCGAGGACGCCGCGATCTGGCGCTACTTCGCCTCGCTGGCGTTCCCACCGGAGCAGCAGGTCCGGGCCGTGCTGGCCGCCCTGCACACCGACCGTCCGCTCTCCACCCAGGCCCTCGAACCCCTCGTCGACCTGCGCCGGGCCCGGCTGGAGCTGATGCTCAAGGTGCTCGACGTGGACGGCGCGGTCCGCCGGGTGCGCGGTGGTTGGCTCGCCACCGGCGAGCCCTGGGTCTACGACGAGGCCCGGTTGCGCCGCGTCGCCGAGGCGCGCACCGTCGAGCAACAGGCCATGCGGGAGTACGCGACCACGTCCGACTGCCGGATGCGGTATCTACGGGAGCGCCTGGACGACACCGGGGCGGCCGACTGCGGCCGGTGCGACAGGTGCGCGGCCCCACTCTTCGCCGCCGACGTGTCGACGGCCGCGCTCGCCGCCGCGCAGACCTTCCTGGGCCGACCCGGTGTGGAGATCGCGCCGAAGAAGCTGTGGCCGACCGGGCTCGACGCGGTGGGCGTACCCCTCAAGGGCCGGATCGCCCCCGCGGAGCAGGCGCTGCCGGGCCGGGCCGTCGGGCGCCTCTCCGACCTGGGCTGGGGTGGCCGGCTGCGTGCCCTCGTCGGCCCGGACGCTCCGGACGTGCCGGTGCCCGACGACGTCGCCGGCGCGGTCGTGGAGGTGCTGAAGGCGTGGGCGCACGGCGACGACCCGTGGCCCCGCCGGCCGGTGGCGGTGGTCGCGGTCGGTTCCCGGCGGCGACCCCGGCTGCTCGGCTCGCTCGCCGAGCGGATCGCCACCGTGGGTCGGCTGCCGCTGCTCGGCGAGGTCGGCGCAACCGGTCCCGGGGGCCCAGCCGGGCCGCGCGGCAACAGCGCCCAACGGGTACGCGCGCTGCACGACGCCTTCACCGTGCCGACCGACCTGGCCGAGGCCCTGGCCGGGCTGGACGGCCCGGTGCTGCTCGTCGACGACCTGATCGACTCGGGGTGGACGATGACGCTGGTGGCCCGGGCTCTGCGCCGGGCCGGCGCGCCCGACGTCCTCCCGCTCGCCCTCGCCGTGGCCGGCTGACCCGTTGCGGTTCGTCGCGTCCGGAGCCGTCGCTCGCGCTGCCCGCAGTGGCGGCGGTCGTGGCGCAGGCGCTGCCAGGTTGGTTCCCGGGCGGCGTCGAATGCGACAGTCGCCACGCCGTCCGGGCGTCGGCCCGACCCGATCGGAGCCGGCGGTACCGTGGGCGGCATGACCGACCAGCCGCCCGTCCGCCGCGCGTCCGCCGGCACGGACCTGACCGCCGGCGGCGAGGCCGGGCAGGGGCTGGGCGTGTCCGACCAGGTCTCCGCCGGGCCGGACCGCAGCACGCTCCGGCTGGCGCTGGTGGTCGGTGGGCTGGTGCTCGCGGTGCTGCTCGGGTTCGGCCTCGGCCGACTGAACGCCAACGGTGCCGCCACCGGCAGCCCGTCGTTGGCCGCCGAGCACACCGATCCACCGGGCGTCGGGCCGCACAGCCACGGCTCCGCCACGGGCACCGATCAGAGCGCGGCCACCGAGCCGGGCGGTCTGGCGGTCAGCTCTGCCGGGCTCACCCTGGCCCCGGTGGCCACCGACTTCGCGGTCGGCCGCCCCGGTCAGCTCCGCTTCCAGGTGCGCGACGGGCAGCGCCGGCCGGTCACCCGGTTCGCCATCGTGCACGACAAGCCGTTGCACCTCATCGTCGTGCGGCGGGACCTGACCGGTTACCAGCACCTGCACCCGACCATGGCGGCGGACGGCACCTGGTCGGTTCCGTTGACCCTCGCCCAGCCCGGCCTCTGGCGCGCGTACGCCGACTTCACCGTGGTCGCCGACAACGGCGCGCAGACGGCGGTGACCCTTGGCACGGATCTGGTCGCGCCCGGCGACTACCGGCCCCGTCCGCTGCCCGGGGCGGCCGTCTCGACGACCGTGGACGGCTTCACCGTCGGTTTCCAGGGCACCCCGCAGGCCGGGGCGACCGTGCCGCTGACCTTCCGGGTCGACGACGCCGGCGGTGCCGCCCGGCTGGAGCGGTACCTCGGGGCGTACGGGCACCTGGTGGCGTTGCGCGAGGGCGACCTCGGCTACCTGCACGTGCACCCGGAGCCCGAGCTGGTGGACGGCCAGATCAAGTTCTGGCTGACCACTCCCGGCCCGGGCCGCTACCGCCTCTACCTCGACTTCCAGGTGAACGCCGAAGTCCGAACCGCCGAATTCACCGTCGTAGTCCCCTAGACCGGCCCCACCCCTCGGGAGGAGTGGGTCAGCCGGCTCGGCGGATGGGGCGGCGGGCCAGGTAGCGGAGCAGGTCGCGGATGTGGTGCTTCTCCTCGGCGGGGACCGTGGGGTCGGCCAGTCGGTCCAGGATGGCCCGGACGTCGGCCTCGACCGGGCCGTCGTCGTGGCGTCGGCGGGGAGTGGGGCCGGCGTCGGGCAGCCCGAGCGCGCGGAACGCCGCGGCGACCGGCAGATCCAGTGCGGCGCAGAAGCCGCGAACCTTGGCCAACTCGGGATAATCCTGCCAATCGCCGGCCAGCCAGCGGAACACGGTGGAGCGACCCACGCCCGTGTGCGAGGCAAGATCGGTCACGGTCCAACCACGTTCGTCGCGAGCGTCATCGATGGCGCGCCGGACGAAGCGGGCGAAGGCCATCTGCGGTGATACGTCGGCGGATCCCATCCCTGTGTGTCTTCCCCCTCCCGCCGGAGCACCGGGGCGATGCGCCTTCCGAGGGTAGTACGCCCGGGGCGGGAAACAATTGACTGACCGCACAAACTGTCCCGTGGGCGAGACTTTCTTCTGGAAGCGTGTGTGCAGAACGAAAATTGCATCGAGCGATCATCGTCGTTCTTCCACTAAGCTCGGTGCCCGTCCCGACCTGGCGTCTTCCGCCCGCCGCATCCGACCGGACCACCGCCGAGGAGCACCATGGCCGAATCGAGCCGCCCCCAGCCGTACCAGCCCGGTGCGGTGAGCCTGTTCTTCGTCGCCAAGGCCGGCGTCTTCGCGGCCGCGTTCTGGATCTGGCTGCTGGTCCTGGTGCTCCGCACCGACTCCGCGACCGGTCTCCAGGTGCTGGCCGCCACCGGCGCCATCACCACCACGCTGGTCGCGGTCCTGCTCGGTGCCCGGATGGCGGTACAACACAACGCCGCCATCCGGCACGCCGAGATGAAGAGGCTGCTGGTGGACATCTCCTGGAACGCCTTCGCGGCAGCCGGAAACGCCGGAGGCTCGGGCAAGATCGTGCCATTCCCGACCGCCCCGGGCGACGGTGAGTGGTCCGCCCCGCGGTCGGTCGCGGACCGGGTGTCGGTCGTCGACCGCGGTGTCAGCGAACGCAACGGTGGCCGGGATCGCGGAGATCGTCGGCGTTAGCCACCGCCCACCGCACCGACCCGGGCACGTCGCCGGGCCGGCGCGGCCGGCCGCTAGGAGGCGGACGGCTCGTCGGCGGCCAGCAGGGTCTCCAGTCGCGGAGTGACCTGCCACTGGTCCACCAGCTCGCGGTACTCCGCGCGCTGCGGCTCGGTCGCCCCGGCGCCGGTACGGCGTGCGCGGATCAGCAGATTACGCGGCGTGTGCTGCGAGTCCACGAACTCCACCACCTCGGTCCGGTATCCGTGCACCCGCAGCAACCCGGCGCGCAGCGCGTCGGTGAGCACGTCGGCGAAGCGCTCACGCAGGATGCCCTGGCGAGTCAACAGCTCGTACGGTGCCGGGGTGGGGTGGGCACGGAGCTGCTTCGCCAGGTCGTGGTGGCAGCACGGCGCGGCCAGCACCCAGCGGGCCTCCCAGCGGACCGCGCGGGCCAGCGCCTCGTCGGTCGCGATGTCGCAGGCGTGCAGCGCCAGCACCAGATCGGGGGCGGGATCGACGACGGCGTCGGCGATCGTCCCGGCCACGAAGCTGACCCGGTCGGCCCAGCCCAGCCGCCCTGCCAGCTCGGTGTTGCGCCGCCGCTGGTCCTCCCGGACGTCCACGCCGACCAGCTGGACGTCGAGCCCCCGACTGGTCAGGTAGCGGTACGCGGCGAACGTCAGGTAGGCGTTGCCGCAGCCCAGGTCGACCACCCGCAGCGGACCGGTCAGATCGTCGGGCAGCGTCGCGGCCAGGGCACGCAGGAACGCGTCCACCTGGCGACGCTTCGCCGCCGAGCCGCCGATCTCCGCGAAGATCGGGTCACCGGGGTCGAGCAGGTACTCCTTGGCCCGGTCGTTGCCGGTGATCGCCGCCGCCGGGCGGGGAGTGGCCGCCCGATGCACCTGCGCTTCGCCGGATTTGGTCACCCGCAGTTGGAGCGTCGCGTCGGCCGTCTCGACGTGCCAGTTGCCGAACGGCTCGGCCAGCAGTTCGTCGACCGCCAGTGCGGCCTCCGGACCGGGGACGACGTTGCGGGTGTACGGGCGGGCACCGTCGGACGTGGTGATCTGCATCCGGGGCCCGGCCTTCAGCGTCACCGGCCGCAGTTCGGCCCGCTCGACGGTGGGGCGGCGTCCGCGGCGGCGTCCGGCGGCAACCGCCCGGGTCAGCGCGGGGTCGAGCAGCAGCGCCCGAACCTCGGTCAGGGCAGCGTCCAGTGGTTGCGGCATCGTTCCATCTTCGGCAGGTGGGGTGGGAGATGGGAACATCCCCCGTACCGCGCGAGGCGGTGCGGGGGATGTCAGGTGTGGCAGGTGTTCAGTCGGCGGTCGCCTCGGCCGGCGTACCCGCACCGGAACCGCCACCACGGCGGCGCCGGCGGCGGCGCGGCTTGGACGCCTCACCGTCGGACGCGGCGGCCGGCTCGGCGGGGCCGGCGTCGGCGGAGATCACCGCGGTCGCCTCGCCCGCGACCACCTCGCCGGCCCGGCGGCGACGCCGGCGGCGGGGGGTACGGCTGCCTTCGTCGGCGGCCTCGGCCGCGGGTGCCTCGGCGGCGGCCGGCGTGCCGGCGTCGGAGCGGTCGCGGCGGCCGTCGCCCCGACCACGGCGCTCGCCGCGACCCTCACCACGGCTCTCACCGCGTCGGGAGCCCCGACCACCGCTGTCGCCCCGGCGGGAACGGGTCGTCCCACCCAGGTCCTCTTCGATCTCGGCGGACAGGCCGGCGCGGGTGCGCTCGGCGGTGGGCAGCGTGCCGCTGACCTCGGTGGAGATGTGCAGGTCGGTGTAGAGGTGCGGCGACGTGTGGTACGTCTCCGGCGGCTCCGGCATCTCCAGACCGAGGGTCTTGTCGATGATCCGCCAGCGGGGCATGTCGTCCCAGTCGACGAAGGTCACCGCGACACCCGTCGCGCCGGCCCGGCCGGTACGACCGATCCGGTGGGTGTAGGTGTCCTGGTCTTCCGGGCAGTCGTAGTTGATGACGTGGGTGACGCCGGTGACGTCCAGCCCTCGGGCCGCCACGTCGGTCGCCACCAGGATGTCGATCTTCCCGGCCCGGAAGGCCCGCAGGGCCCGCTCGCGGGCGCCCTGGCCGAGGTCACCGTGCACCGCGGCGACCGCGAACCCGCGGAAGTCGAGATCCTCGGCGACCCGGTCGGCAGCCCGCTTGGTACGCGTGAAGATCATGGTCAACCCGCGCCCCTCCGCCTGGAGGATGCGCGCCACCACCTCGACCTTGTTCATCGAGTGGGTGCGGTAGACCAGCTGCTGGGTCTGCGGCGACGGGCCCGTCTCGGCGGTGTGCCCGGCGTGGATCGTCATCGGCTGGCGCAGGAAGCGCCGCGACAGGGTGACGATCGGGTCCGGCATGGTGGCCGAGAAAAGCATCGTCTGCCGGTCTTCCGGCAGCATCGCCAGGATCTTCTCGACGTCGTCGAGGAAGCCCAGGTCGAGCATCCGGTCGGCCTCGTCGAGGACGAGCGCGTGCACCCGGTCCAGGCGGAGGTGCTTCTGCTTCTGCAAATCCATCAGTCGGCCGGGAGTGCCGACCAGGATCTCCACGCCCTTGCGCAGCGCGTCGATCTGCGGCTCGTACGCCACGCCACCGTAGATCGGCAGCACGCGGACGCCGCGCGTGCGGCCGGCGGCGGCCAGATCCTTGGCGACCTGGATGCCCAGCTCACGGGTGGGGACGACGACCAGCGCCTGGGGGACGCCGTCGCTGCCCTCGCCCGGGGCGAAGACCCGGTCGAGCAGCGGTACGCCGAAGCCGAGGGTCTTGCCGGTGCCGGTGGGCGCCTGACCGATCAGGTCGACGCCGCGCAGCGCGATCGGGATCGCGTACTCCTGGATGGCGAAGGCGCGGGTGATGCCGGCCGAGGCCAGGGCCTCGACGGTCTCGGCGCGGGCGCCGAGTGCGGCGAACGTGGGAGCCTCCGGTCGGACCGGGGCGGTGGGAGCCAGTTCCTGGCCGTCCAGCAAATCTTGAGTCAGCTCGCTCATGTGGATGTGGGGGTGCCCTCTCGTGGGTGCGCCCGTCATGTCCTCAGGGCGCGATCGGTATGACGCGGGCCACACGGTCGGCGGCAGATTGCCGAGCCGGACCGGGCCGCACGCGCGCCGCGGGCTGAGCTTCGATCAGATCGGCGCCCACGGCAACTGCTCCATGTTACCTGAACAGGCACGCCTGCGTCCCGATTCCCACTCCGCCACTCGCCACGCGGGGCAAGCAATTGTGACCCACACCACATCTTGTCACTTGCCCCACCCGCCCTCACCCCACCCGCGCCCCGCCCCCACCCGCCCACACCCGCCCACACCCGCCCCGGCCCGCAACCCCGTCGGCGTCGATCATGGAGTTGTGGTGGGGTGCAAAGTTCGTGAAGCTGGATGAATCGGGCACCACTAGTCCATGATCGACCGGGACGGCGTGCAGGCCGTGCACGCGGTAGCCTGCGCTCGTGTTTGCCGTCGCCGGTTTGCTGGGTCTGGTCGCCTTCGGTGAGCTGCTCGCCTTCGAACGGATGGCCGGCGACGCCCGGCTCGCCCCGGACCTGCGCCGTCGGGCGGCGCTGAACGAGATGGCCGCGGCCGAGATCGCCAACTACCGGCGTTTGGCCGACCGGCTCACCGCGCTGGGTGTGTCGCCGGAGGAGGCGATGGCCCCCTATGTCGAGCCGCTGCAGGCGTACCACGACTCGACCGAGCCACGGGACTGGGCGGAAGTGGTCACCAAGGCGTACGTCGGCGACGCGATCACCGACGACTTCATCCGCGAGATCGCCGACGCGCTGGAGGATCCGGACCGAGCCTTGGTGCTGGACGTCCTGCACGACTCCCGGTACGCAGACTTCGCCGCGGCGGAGATCCGGCTGGCCGTGGCCGACGACCCCCGGGTGGCTGGTCGGCTCTCCATGTGGGCCCGGCGGCTGGTCGGAGAGGCGCTGTCCCAGGCCGGCCGGGTCGCCGCCGAGCGGGCCACGCTCACCACGCTGATCGCGCGGGACGGCCGGGTCGACGTGCCCGGCCTGTTCGGGAGGCTCACCACCGCGCACACCGCGCGGATGGCCGCCACCGGGCTGAACAACTGACAACCCGGTTGAACGAGAGACCGCCGGGCCGGTCAGGGCCCGGTGCCGGCCTGCGGCAGGTGGGCCGAACGCCGACCTGCCGCGATGGCCGGACCGGTCAGCGGACGGTGAAACCGACCGCCCGCGGCGACGCCTCGGCGATCTCGACGTAGGCGACCTTCTCGACCGGAACGATGACCCGCCGGCCCTTCTCGTCGGTCAGGGAGAGCGTGCCGCCGTTGCCGGCGAAGGCGTCGGTCACGATCTGCTCGATCTCGGCCGGCGACTGCGCGCTGTCCAGTACCAGCTCGCGCGGCGCGTACTGCACGCCGATCTTGACCTCCACTGTGCCTCCTCAACTGGGGCTAAAGAACCGCCCTGCGAAGGCTATCCGATCACGGGGTCGGCGGTCAGGCTGACTCACCTTGCAGCGGGAAGCTCGCGATGCCCCGCCACGACAGCGCGGCGACCAACGCTTCGGCCTCGGCCTTCGGCACCTGCCGGCCACCGGCCAGCCAGAACTGCGCGGCCGTCTCCGCCGCGCCGACCAGCCCGGAAGCGAGCAGCTCGGCGTGCGCCCGGCTCACCCCGGTGTCGGAGATGATGGTGTCGGTGATCGCCGCGATGCAGCCCTGCTCGACCCGCTCCACCCGCTGCCGCACCGCCGGGTCGTTGCGCAGATCCGACTCGAAGACGAGCCGGAACGCCTCGCTCTCGTGGTCGACGAAGTCGAAGTACGCCCGCACCGAGGCGCTGACCCGTTCCTTGTTGTCGCTGGTGCCCCGCATGGCCTCGTGCACTTTAGCGACGATGGCGTCACAGTGCGTGTCGAGCAGCGCCAGGTAGAGATCCATCTTTCCGGGAAAGTGTTGGTAGAGCACCGGCTTCGAGACCCCGGCCCGCTCGGCGATGTCATCCATCGCGGCGGCGTGGTAGCCCTGCGCGACGAACACCTCCTGCGCCGCAGCGAGAAGCTGCTTGCGGCGCGCGGAACGGGGCAGACGGGTGGGCCGGCCAGCGGTCTGTGCGCCGTTCCCCGCAGCGGTCATGGGTTCCTCCGAGTTCTCCGTACGAGCCGGCATTTTCCCCCCAGACCGGGCGAGGCCCGTGACCTCCGTCGTGGAAATGGCCCGCCGCTGTAACTTATCGCCACTCTCGGCACACGGTAGCCTCAGCGGGGGCGACCAAGGAGCGCGCGGTGAGTGAAACAGGGCAACCCGGAGCCGCCACCCCGGGAGAGCACGGTGACGGAGCGGGTCAGCACGACGACCCGAGCCGTTCCGTCAGTGGGTGGGCGCCTGCTGCGGGTGGGTGGCCCCGAGCCGCCGACCGCGAGGACGCCCGGGACGAGGCGCCGCGCTGGCAGCCCGACCCCGCGTCCGGCTGGCGTACCTCCTCCACCCGGCACGGCGATTTGCCTTCACCGCTGGTCGGCGGGTCGAGTGAGCTGGAGCCGCCGGCCCGCGCGAACGGCCACCACGCCAACGGCGTGCACCACCCGGAGGGCACCAACGGCGTCCGTCACCCCGGTCTCGAACCACCCGTGGGCCGTCCCACGCCGGTGAGCGCGCCGCCCGGGCTGCCCACCGAGGGTCGTCCCGGGGCTGCCGGCGACCGGCTCGTGGTGCCCGTCCAGCGTCCCGCGCCGTCGACGGAGCAGGGCGCCGCCGAGCCAGATCCGGGCCCCGCCCAACCCTCCACCGTCGATCCGACTGCCGGGCATCGTGCCCGCTGGGCGGAGCCGGGGTTGCCCACGTCGGCACCGCCGGCCGTCCAGGTGCCGCCCGTGGGCACCGCCGCGTCGGGTTTCGAGGTGCCGCCCGGCCTCCACGCGCCCGGCGGTGAGCGGCTGGCCGCCGACGAGGCCCCGACCGGGCCACGCGACTGGCGGGACCCGCTCGCACCGGAGCACCCCGCGACCCCCGGACGCACCCCGGCCGGGCACGCGGCCGAGAGCGAGCCCGGTCGCGCCGCCGACAGCTCCCGGCCGGGGGACACCCATCGCGCCGGCGACGCACACCATCCCGGCGAGGCGCACCGGGCTGGGGAGTCGTCGGCCATCGAGCCCGACTGGTCGGGGCCGAACTGGAACCGCCCGAGTTGGGGCGGCGGGTGGGCCCCGCCCTGGTCCCGCCAGGACGACGAACCGGTCAGCCCGGCGCCCACGGACGAGTCCGCGCCCGGCTGGGTCGCCGAGCCCCACCAGCCGTACGAGCCGGTGCGCGTCGAAGCCCCGCGCCCGTACGAGCCGGTGCGCGCCGATCCGCCCCGTGGATACGAACCCGTCCGGGCCGAGTCGGAGTCCACGTCGGAGCGCTCCGCCGAGCCGACCAGCGCGCCGCCCGTCGACCGGCCCTCCTGGGCGGGTGGTCCGACGCCGACCAGTGGTCCGCCCGCCGAACGGCCGAGCTGGGCAGGCTCCGGGGCGAGCAGCGGACCCCGGGCCGACCGCCCGTCCTGGGCCGGCGGGGCCGACCCCGAACCCATCAGCGCACCACCCGCGCGGCCGTCCTGGGCTGCGGGGTCCGATCCGTCGCCGACCAGCGTGCCGCCGGCGCGGCCGTCCTGGGCCGGCGGGTCCGAGGCGGCGACCGGCGCGCCATCCGGGCGGCCGTCCTGGGCTGCGGGGTCCGATCCGTCGCCGACCAGCGTGCCGCCGGCGCGCCCGTCCTGGGCCGGCGGGTCCGAGGCGGCGACCAGCGTGCCGCAGGTACGGCCGTCCTGGGCTGGCGGGTCCGAACCGCCGTCGACCGGCGCGGCGTCGGCGCGGCCCTCCTGGGCCGGCGGATCCGATCCGGTGCCGGCCAGCGCCCCGCCGACGCGGCCCTCCTGGGCCGCCAGCCCGGCATCGACCGACACTCCGACGTCGGCGGAGGCGGCACCGCCAGCGCCAGCCGGACCGCCGCCACCGCCAGCCGGGCCACCCGCCACGCTGGCCGACGCGCCACCGGCTCCGGCCGGCCCGTCCCTGGTCGCGGAACGCCCCTCGTGGACCGGCGGTCCGCCGACGGCGAGCAGTTCCCGGGCCGAGCGGCCGGACTGGTCCGAGGGCCGGATCCCCGCGACCCCGGTCGAGCGGCCGTCCTGGCCGGCCAGCCGATCCGCCAGCGGCATCGACGGGGGCGACGGGGGCGAGACGTCCGGCCGGTCACGATCCGAGGTCCGGCCGACCGCACCGTTCCGGCTCCGGCCGGAGCCACCCGACCCGTCACCCGCCGCGTCACCGCAGGCGACCGCGCCCGCCAATGACCCGCCACCAGCTGGCACCGCCCTGTCCTCCAGCACGGCGGTGCCCTCCGCCGCCGCGACGAGTTCCGGGCATCGCGACCAGCCCGCAGCGGCATCCGCTTCCTCCTACGCGGCTCGCCGGTCCGCTCCCGACCCGACGTCGGCCGACGCCGGCCCGCAGTCGGCCCCGGGCGCGGCGGTGCTGCCGCAGCGCGTCCCCGCCGAACCGGACGTGCCCGTCGTGCCGGAGCCGCCAGCCGTGGAGCCACCCGCCGAAACCCCGGAACTCGCCCGCATCGCCACCCACCTGCGTCGGGACGACGAACCAGCCCCGCTGCGGGAGCGCCCCGAGGGGTTTGACGTCAACGCCATCCTGGACGCCGTCCGGGAGGTTGCGGGTGTCCGCGACGCGGCCCTGCGCCGTACCCCGGCCGGGGCGCACAGTCTGCGACTTGACCTGGCCGACGGCGCCGACCCCGCCGAGGTGAGCCGCCAGGTGGCCCGGCTTCTTCAGGAGCGGATGGGTTTGGCCGCGGCCCCGCAGAACGTGCCCGGCCTACCCAACACGCCGCCTCCGCCGGTTCGTCGGCGCGCGGCCGAGCCCCGCGCCGCCGAGCCCCGCGCCGCCGAGCCCCGCGCCGCCGAGCCCCGCGCCGCCGAGCCCCGCGCCGCCGCCGAGCCCCGACCCGCCGAGCGGCGCGTTCCCGAGGCGCCGAGCGCCGCTTCGCGTGAGTCCGGCGACGCCCGGCTGGCCGAGGCGCCGACCGCCGCCAACCCGTCCGCCGCCCGGGTAGAGGCCACACCGGCAGCTCCGGAGCCGCGGACCGGCACGGATCCGACCCGCCGTCGTCGGTCGAACGCTCCGCACCGGGGCCGTGCCACGGTGGAGGAACCCGGATCGGTCTCGGCCGCGCCGGCCGGCGGGGCGACCGGCAGTCCGGCCACGCTCGGTACGTCGTACTCCGGTGGTCAGGTGACCACCACGGAGTCGGCGCCGTCGCGACCGCTGGAGACCGACGGCACGCCGGGGCCCCGGGTGGTGATCGACCACGTGCAGGTCAGCACGTTCGGCCTGGACGCGAACGTGGAGGTCCGGCTGCTGGCCGGGGGCGACAGCGCCTCCGGGTACGCCACCGGTCCGGCGGTGGACGGCTACGTGTTGCGGCTCTGCGCGGTGGCCGCCGCCGCGGCGGTGGACGAGTTGCTGCGCGGCACCGAGAACGCCGAGCGGGGTCGCTGCTTCGTCGAGCACGCCGCGGTGGTGCCGTTCGGCAACTGCGAGGTGGCCACCGTGGTGGCGCTGCTGGTCTGCGAGGGCTGGGTCGAGCAGCTCGCCGGGTCGGCCCTGGTCGCGGGTGATCCGCGGCAGGCGGTGGT
This sequence comes from Micromonospora sp. NPDC049645, assembly GCF_040675155.1. NCBI lineage: Bacteria > Bacillati > Actinomycetota > Actinomycetes > Micromonosporales > Micromonosporaceae > Micromonospora > Micromonospora sp. NPDC049645. Next base: position 201,997 of record NZ_JBFAOI010000003.1, on the reverse strand, counting down.
CCGGGCGACGCTGGCGGCCGTCAACCGTCGGCTGGAGGCGCTGCTGTCCTGAGTGGTCCGGGGCAGACTGGAACGATGAGACGTGCCACCCTCTGGCCGGACCACCTGCTCCCCGACGATCGTGTTCCACCGCCGTGGCCGGGGCGGGAGGTTCACCTCGACGGCCTGTCCACGTACGTGCGGGACACGCCGGCCACCGCCGCCGGTGCCCAGCCGGCGCTGTACGTGCACGGGCTGGGCGGGTCGTCGCAGAACTGGACCGACCTGGCCGGGCTGCTCGCCGACCGGCTGGACGGTCAGGCCATCGACCTGCCCGGCTTCGGCCGCAGCGAGCCCGGCTCCCGCTACACGATCCCGGCCTTCGCGGATCGGGTCGTCCGCTGGATCGAGCATTCCGATCGAGGTCCGGTGCACCTGTTCGGCAACTCGCTGGGCGGCGCGGTCGCGGTGCACGTCGCCGGGGTGCGGCCGGACCTGGTTCGTACCCTCACGCTGATCTCCCCGGCGCTGCCGTTTCTGGATTTCCGGCGCTCGTTGCAGGGCCGGATGCTGCCGGTGCTCGCCATCCCGCGGGGTGAGCGGCTGGTCGCCCGACGGCTCACCCAGCTCGCGCCGGAGGTGATGGCCCAGCAGGTGTTGGAGGCCTGCGTCGCCGATCTGAGCCGGATCTGCGATCAACGCCGGGCCGAGGCGTTGGAGGAGATCCGGGTGCGGTACGAGGCCAAGCACTACGCCACCGCGTACGTCCGGACGTTCCGTGGGCTGGTCTCCAGTTTCCTGCGGGCGTACCTGCCGGGGTCGGGTTCGCTGTGGCGCCTCGCCGAGGCGGTGCGCGCGCCGACCCTGGTGGTGGGTGGCCGGGAGGACCGCCTGGTCGACGTGCGGGTCGCGCCGCAGACGGCCCGGGTCATCCCGGACAGCCGGCTGATGATGCTGGACGGCGTCGGTCATGTGGCGCAGCTGGAGGTCCCCCGGCTGGTTGCCCGCGCTGTGGTCGGTCTGCTCGCCGAAACGGGGGACGCCGTGGGGCGGTCCGATCTGGCAGGCTGACTTGGATGCCCAGCTCAGCGCGCCGCCCTGGTCGCCGTCGGCGACGTTTCGCACTGCTCGCCCAACTGGTGGCGGTGGTGTTGGCCGTCGGTGCGGCGGTGACCGTGATCGCCGAGGGGCCGGGTGGGCGCCCCGGCGCCGATCGGCTGGCCGCCGAGGAGATCGGCCCGCCGCCGCTGGTGGCCGCGCCGCTGCCGCCGTCGGCCGACCCCACACCCTCCGACGTGGTTTCGTCCAGCCCGCCTCCGGTGTTGCGGGTGCCCGGCGCGTTCCCGAGCGCCGGCACGGGCGGGTTCGGTTACGACACCCGCTCCGGGCCGGTGCTCGGTCGCGCCGGTGAGCTGCGGCGCTACCGGGTCGCGGTGGAGTCGGGCAGCAGTGAGGTCGTCGCCGAGTTCGCCGAGGCGGTCCGGGTGGCGCTCGCCGGGCCGGGCAGTTGGGTCGACAGCGGCGGGTTGCGGCTACAGCAGGTGCCGGGGAGCGCGCCTCGTGACTTCACCGTCTTCCTGGCCACCGCCCGCACCGCGGGTCGGATGTGCGCCGAGGGTGGGGTGGACATCCGGGTCGGCGGTCGGCCGTACACGTCCTGCCGGGCACCCGGCCGGGTGATCATCAATTTGGATCGGTGGCGGCTGTCCGTGCCGCACTTCGTCTCGGCCGGTGTGCCGCTTACGGTCTACCGGACGTACGTGGTCAATCACGAGGTGGGCCACCAGCTCGGGCATCGGCACGAGCGCTGCCCCGGTGCGGGCCGACCAGCGCCGGTGATGATGCAGCAGACGCTGTTCCTCGACGGGTGCCGGGTCAACCCGTGGCCCTATCTTGAGGGGCGTCGTTACGCCGGTCCCGCCCTCTGAGTCGATCGGGCGACACGCCGATCATCCGCCCCCATCAGGCGTCTTGCGGCAATAGCGGCGAAAGCGGAGAAATGCCCGAATAATCTGGCAGGCTCGACGTCATGACGCCGTCGTCCCCTTACGGCCCGCCTCGGCCGCCCGACCTCCGGTCGGCGTACCGGGGTGCGCGTCCCGCGCTGGTCCGGATGCGCCAGAGGCGTCGCCGCAGCCTGCTGCTCGGCCTCCTGGCGCTCGCCGTCGCCATCTCGGTGACGGTGAATCGGGCCGGCGAGCCGTCGAACGAGACTCCGGCGACCACCACCCAGGGCGGCATGGGTCACGGGGGCGGGGTGGCCGCGCACCCGGCGCCCACCGGCTATCCGTCCGTCGGCGCGGGACGCTTCACCGCCGCCGACGGCGAGACAGCCGTGCACGGCACGGACGGGCCGCTGCGGCGCTACCGGGTCGTGGTCGAACGCGGCACCGGCCAGGACGCCGACGCGTTCGCCGCCCGGGTGGACGAGGTGCTGGCCGACCCGCGCAGCTGGATCGCCTCCGACGAACTGCGGGTGCAGCGGGTGGCCGACGCCGGGACCGCCGACTTCACCATCTACCTGGCCACCCCGGTCACGTCCGAGCGGATGTGCGCCGAGGGCGGGCTGACCACCGAGCGCTACACCTCCTGCCGCCTGCCCGGCCAGGTCATCATCAACCTGGCCCGCTGGATGGAGGCGGTCCCCGACTACGGCGCCTCCCTGGACACCTACCGGACCTACGTCATCAATCACGAGGTGGGCCACGAGTTCGGCGAGGACCACGAGGCGTGCCCCGGCCCGGGGGAGCCCGCCCCGGTGATGCAACAGCAGACGTACGGCCTGCACGGCTGCGTCGCCAACGCCTGGCCGTACCTCGACGGACGTCGCTACGCGGGTGACATCGTCCCCTGATCGGCCGGGTCGTCGGTTATTCCCGCTCCCGCATACCGGACCACGTGTCGTCCCTCATGGCCGAGCGGGGCTCCCGCGAGCAACAATGGCGCGGTTCACACCGCCGATCCCGGGGAGTCCACCGTGTCGTTGCCCCCGCTCGTCGAGCCCGCCGCCGAGCTGACCGTAGACGAGATCCGCCGCTACTCCCGTCACCTGATCATTCCGGACGTCGGGGTGACCGGTCAGAAGCGGCTGAAGAACGCCCGGGTGCTCTGTGTCGGCGCCGGTGGCCTCGGGTCCCCCGCCCTGATGTACCTGGCGGCGGCCGGGGTCGGCACGCTCGGCATCATCGACTTCGACACCGTCGACGAGTCCAACCTCCAGCGCCAGATCATCCACGGCGTCTCCGACATCGGCCGGTCCAAGGCCGAGTCCGCCGCCGCGTCGATCCGCGAGATCAACCCGCTGGTCAACGTGGAGATCCACAACACCGCGCTGGACCGGGAGAACGTCCGCGAGATTTTCGCGCAGTACGACCTGATCGTCGACGGCACCGACAACTTCGCCACCCGCTACATGGTGAACGACGCGGCGGTGCTGCTCGGCAAGCCGTACGTCTGGGGCTCGATCTACCGCTTCGACGGCCAGGCGTCGGTGTTCTGGGCCGAGCACGGCCCCTGCTACCGCTGCCTCTACCCGGAGCCGCCGCCGCCCGGCATGGTCCCCTCCTGCGCGGAGGGCGGTGTGCTCGGTGTGCTCTGCGCGTCGATCGGTTCGATCCAGGTGAACGAGGCGATCAAGCTGCTCACCGGCATCGGTGAGCCGCTGGTCGGCCGCCTGATGGTCTACGACGCCCTGGAGATGGAATACCGCAAGATTAAGGTTCGTAAGGACCCGAACTGCGCGCTCTGCGGCGACAACCCGACGGTCACCGACCTGCTGGAAGACTACGAGGACTTCTGCGGCGCGGTCTCCGAGGAGGCGCAGGAGGCGACGGTCGACTCGACCATCACCGCGCTGGAGCTCAAGGAGTGGCAGGACGCCGGCAAGGACATCTTCCTCGTCGACGTGCGGGAGCCGGCCGAGTACGAGATCGTCCGGATCCCCGGCGCCACCCTGATCCCCAAGGGCGACATCATCTCCGGGGAAGCTCTCGCGAGGCTGCCACAGGACCGGCAGATTGTGCTGCACTGCAAGTCCGGCGTCCGCTCGGCGGAGGCACTCGCCGCGCTCAAGGCGGCCGGGTTCAAGGACGCCGTGCACGTGCAGGGCGGCGTGCTGTCCTGGATCAAGCAGATCGACCCGGCGCTGCCCGCGTACTGACGATCGAGGCCGGGGCGACCACGCCGTCGAGCCGGGGTGGCCCGCACGGCCGCCCCGGCAATCGACGCAGATGACACCGAGCGGCCGTCCGGCTGAAGCGACGCAGCCAGTCCTGGCTGGCCGATTCTCCGAGGCGGCATCGCGTCTGCGCAGGTAGCGTCTCCGCCGTGGTCGACTTGGAAGCCGCGATCGGGTTCGTCGTGGCGCATGGGGATGCGGTGGAACGCGCCCGCCTCTCCTGGCTCCGCAACGGCACCGCCGTGCCCGCCGAGTTGTTGGAGACGGCCGAGGTCGGCCAGTCGCCCGACGGCGGTTGGCCGGCCACCTGGGGTGGTGGAGTCGCCTCGATCGACGCCACCTGCTTCCGCCTCGCCGAGCTGGACGACCTGGGCGCGCTCGGCCGGCCCGCCGCTCGCCGCGCGCTGGACTGGCTGGCGTCCCGGCAGCAGGCCGACGGCGGTTGGGAGGAGGACGCGTCGCTCGCCGACTCGGCACCGGAGTGGGCCCGACCCGGCGACCCGGAGGCCGGCTTCCTCGTGTCGGCCAACGCCGGTTTCTGGCTCACCGTCGCCGGACTGGACGCCCGCGCCTCGGGTCCGCTCGACCACCGGGTCGGTGGGGCGTACGCCGGGGTGGTTCAGGCGGCGGCCCACTCGCTCGCCGCGCGGCTTCGCCCGGACGGTAGCTGGCCGTCGTTCCTGGCCGCCGGGTGGCTGAGCGCGGCCGTGTTCCACCGGCAGGAGATGTTCCAGGAGTCGGCGCGGATCCAGGTGGTGCTGGCCGAGCGCATGCCGAAGATGTCCCCGGGGGACGTGGCGTGGCTGGCGGCCACCCTGCGCCGCGCCGGCATCGACGTACAAGACTGGACGATGGTGCGGGCGCTACGCCGGCTGACCGAGACCCAGCGCAGCGACGGCGGCTGGGAGAGCGACGACGGCCACCAGTTCGACGTGCACACCACGCTGGCCGCGATCCGAGCGGCCCGCCCCGCGCCGCCCGGCTGAGGCCCCCGCCCCGCCGCGGCCTCAGCGCACGTGCCCGTCCCCGGTGACGACGTACTTGGTGCTGGTCAGCTCGGGCAGGCCCATCGGGCCACGGGCGTGCAGCTTCTGGGTGGAGATGCCGATCTCCGCGCCGAAGCCGAACTCGCCCCCGTCGGTGAACCGGGTCGACGCGTTCACCATCACCGCCGCCGCGTCCACCCGCGCGACGAACTCGCGGGCCGCGCTCGCCGAGTCGGTGAGGATCGCCTCGGTGTGCCCGGTGCCGAAACGGCGGATGTGGGCGACCGCCGCGTCCAGCGAGTCGACCACCGCCACCGAGATGTCGGCGGACAGGTACTCGGTCGCGTAGTCCTCCTCGGTGGCCGGCACCACTGCGGCGGAGTACGCGGCCACCTCGGGTGAACCGTGCACGGTCACCCCCGCCTCGGCCAACGCGGCCAGCACCGGCGGCAGGAACGCGTCGGCGATGCCGGCGTGCACCAGCAGCGACTCGGCCGTGTTGCAGGTGGACAGGCGTTGCGTCTTGGCGTTCAGCGTCACCGCGACGGCCTTCGCCAGGTCGGCGGCGGCATCGACGTAGACGTGGCAGTTGCCCACCCCGGTCTCGATCACCGGCACTGTCGACTCCTCGACCACGGTGCGGATCAGCGACGCGCCACCGCGCGGAATGAGCACGTCGACCAGCCCTCGGGCCCGCATCAGCTCCTTGACCGAGTCGCGGGAGCCGGCGTCGAGCAACTGCACCGCGTCGGCGGGCAGCCCGGCACCGGCGACCGCGTCGCGCAGCACCGCGACCAGAGCGGCGTTGCTGTTCGCGGCTGACGACGACCCGCGCAGCAGCGCGGCGTTGCCGGACTTGAGGCAGATCCCGGCGGCGTCCACCGTCACGTTGGGCCGCGCCTCGTAGATGATGCCGACCACCCCGAACGGCACCCGGATCTGGCGCAGCTCCAGGCCGTTGGGCAGGGTGGACCCGCGGACCACCTCGCCGACCGGGTCGGGCAGGGCGGCCATCTCGCGCAGCGCGGCGGCGATGCCGGCCACCCGACCGGCGTCGAGGGCGAGCCGGTCCAGCACGGCCGCGCTCAGCCCGGCCTCGCGGCCCGCCGCCAGGTCCGCCTCGTTCGCGGTCAGGATCTCCGGGGTACGCGCCACCAGCGCGTCGGCCATCGCCACCAGCGCGGCGTCCTTGACCGTACGCGTGGCCACGGCCAATTCAGCGGCGGCGTCCCGCGCCCGTCGTGCCTGCTCAACGACGCTCATGCCAGCACTCCTCGGGAAAGGTGGGAAGGTCCTCGGCTCACAGCAGCACCAGGTCGTCGCGGTGGACGACCTCTCGTTCGTACGCCGGGCCGAGCGCCGCGGCGAGTTCGGACGTGGAGCGGCCGAGCAGCCCGGGTAGCTCCACCGCGTCGTAGTTGACCAGCCCCCGGGCCACCGACGCGCCGGCGGTGTCGACCAGGTCCACCGGATCGCCGGCGGTGAACGTGCCGTCCACGGCGGTGATGCCGGCCGGGAGCAGCGACTTGCGCCGCCCGACGACGGCGGCGACCGCGCCTGGGTCGAGGTGCAGCCGCCCCCGGGGCGAGGTGGCGTGGGCCAGCCAGAACAGCCGGGCCGTGGGGCGCTGCCGCTGTGGGTGGAAGAGGGTGCCGACCGGTTCGCCGGCCAGCGCCGGCGTGGCCAGGTCGGCGGCGGTGAGCACCACCGGGATGCCGAACCCGGTGGCGATCCGGGCGGCCTCGACCTTGGTCACCATGCCGCCGGTGCCGACGCCGGACCGGCCGGCCCCGCCGATGGTGATCCCGGTGAGATCCGCGTCGTCGCGGACCTCGGCGATCCGGGTCGAGTGCGGGTTGGTGGGGTCGCCGGTCCAGAGCGCGTCCACGTCGGAGAGGAGCACCAGCAGGTCGGCGTGCACCAGCGCGGCCACCAGGGCGGCAAGGCGATCGTTGTCGCCGAACCGGATCTCCTGGGTGGCCACCGTGTCGTTCTCGTTGACGATCGGCACCGCCCGCAGGTCGAGCAGTTTGCGCAGCGTCCGGTACGCGTTGCGGTAGTGCGCTCGCCGGGTCACGTCGTCGACGGTGAGCAGCACCTGCCCGACGGTGCGGCCGTGCCGGGCGAAGCTGGCCGCGTACCGGCCGATCAGCAGCCCCTGCCCGACGCTGGCGGCGGCCTGCTGGGTGGCCAGGTCGCGCGGGCGTCGGGCCAGCCCGAGCGGGGCGAGCCCGGCGGCGATCGCGCCGGAGGACACCAGCACCACCTCGCGCCCTTCGGCGGTGAGCCGACCGAGGGTGTCGACCAGCGTGTCGACGCGCTCGTCGGCCAGCCCACCGGTCGCGGTGGTCAGCGAGGAGGATCCGATCTTGACGACGACCCGCCGGGCCGTCGTGACTGCGTCGCGCACCCGCCCATTCTGCGTGGTCACGGCGGCACCGCCCGGCGGCGTTCCCATATGGTGGCGGATTGTGACTCCTGACGAGTACGTCGAGGCGGTGCTCGACCTGGTCGAGCGGATCCCGGAGGGCCGGGTGATGTCGTACGGCGGGGTGGCCGACGCGTTGTCCGAGCGTTCGGGGCGTACCTCGGCCCGGTTGGTCGGCAACATCATGGCTCGGCACGGTGGCTCGGTGCCCTGGCATCGGGTGGTGACCGCGAGTGGTCGACTGCCACCTGGGCACGAGCGGGAGGCGCGGGCCCGACTGCGGTCCGAGGGCGTGCCGCTGCGCGGCGAGGGAGTGGACATCGCGGCGGCGGCCTGGTCGCCTGATGAGGGGATGTGACCCACGTCCTAACGTGAGTAACATTCGGCCCCATGAAAACGCCGCCGGGCGCAGGCTCGCCAGTCAGCGGGCCGTTACCCCGATCGGTGCACGCCGGCTACGCGCTCGGCTCGCTGGCGACCGGAGCGTTCGGCACCGTGCCCGGTCTGCTGCTGCTGCCGTACCTGACCGACACCCTGGGCGTGGCCGCCGGGCTGGCAGCCCTGCTGGTGTTGCTGCCCAAGGCGTGGGACGTGCTGGTGAACCCGGTCGCCGGGCGGATCTCCGACCGCACCCGCTCACGCTGGGGCGCCCGCCGGCCGTACCTGCTCGTCGCCGGCATCGCGCTCGCCGCCCTGTTCGCGTCGATCTTCGCCGCGCCGTTCGGTAACGGTCCGGCCGCCGCGGCGTACGTGGCGTTCGCGTTCCTCGCCACCGCCACCGCGTTCGCCTTCTTCCAGGTGCCGTACGTGGCCATGCCGGCCGAACTGACCGACGACCACGCCGAGCGCACCCGGTTGATGACCTGGCGGATCGCGGTACTGGCGTTGGCCATCCTGGTCTCCGGCGCGGTCGCCCCGCTGGTGGTGAGCGCCGGTGGTGACGGCGTGGCCGGGCACCGGTGGATGGGGCTGTTCGTTGCGGTGCTGATCGCCCTGGGCGCCCTCGGCGCGTTCCTGGGCACCCGGTCCGCGCCGACCGGCACGGTGGGCGAGAGTGAGCCGACCCTGCGCGCCCAGCTCGCCGTGGCCGGCGCCAACCGCCCGTTCCGGGCGTTGCTGATCTGCTTCGTGGTGCAGTCCGCCGGGGTGGCGACGATCCTGGCCGGGGTCAACTACTTCGCCGGGCAGATCCTGCGCGACGAGCAGAGCGGGCCGACACTGCTCTTCGTCTGCTTCGTCGGGCCGGCGCTGCTGGTGATGCCGCTCTGGTCCCGGATCGGCGCCCGGCTGGGCAAGCGGACCGCGCTGGTCGTCGCCTCGCTGATCCTCGCCGCCGGTGCCCTCGCCCTGGTGGCCGCGTCGGTGCTACCACCGGTCGCCGTCTATCTCGTGGTCGCGCTGATCGGTGTGGGGTACGCCGGGCAGCAGGTCTTCGCACTGTCGATGTTGCCGGACTGCATCGCGCACGAAACGGCGCGCACCGGTCGACGGCAGGCGGGCGTCTTCACCGGCCTGTGGACCGCCGGGGAGACCCTCGGTCTGGCGCTCGGGCCGGGCATCTACGGCCTGGTGCTCCAGCTGTCCGGTTACGTGTCCTCGGACACCGGCTCGGCGGCGACCCAGTCCGACACGGCCAGGCTGGGCGTCCTCCTGGGCTTCACAGTGCTCCCGGCCCTGCTGATCGCCACGCCGATCCTGCTGCTGCGGCAGTACACCCTCACCCCCGCCACCGACCGGCTCGATCACGCAGTTGTGCTGGGGACAAGGGCCGTTGACCGTCACGAGAAGGGCACCATGACCCCATGATCGACGAGAACCGGGTTGAGGCCGGGGCGCTCTCCGCCACCGGGGTCGCCGCCGAGGTCGCGCTCTCCGAGGTTCGGCAGTTGCGGGGCGCGGACCGGCCCACCCACGGGGGACGGCTGTTCGCGTACGTCTACGACCCGGCGGTGCCGGGACTGGACGAGCTGTCCGCCGCCGCGCACCGGGAGAGCGCCCACGTCAACGGGCTGGACCCGACCGCGTTCCCGTCCCTGCTGGCCATGGAGAACGCCCTGGTCGGCGCCGCCGGTCGGGTGCTGGGCGCCGGCCCCGGGACCACCGCCCCGGACGTCGTCGGCAGCGTCACCAGCGGCGGCACCGAGTCGCTGATCCTGGCCGTCAAGACAGCCCGCGACGCCCACCCGGAGATCGCCGCACCCCGGATCGTGGTGCCGTCGAGCGCGCACGCGGCGTTCGCCAAGGCGGCGCACTACCTGCGGGTGGCGCTGGACGTCGTGCCGGTCTCCCCGGACACGCTGCGCCCCGACCCGGCCGCGATGGCCGCCGCGATCCGCCCCGAGACGGTGCTGGTCGCCTGCTCCGCGCCGTCGTACGCGCACGGGGTGGTGGACCCGGTCACGGAGATCGCCGCCGCGGCGGCCGAGGCCGGGGTGCGCTGCCACGTGGACGCCTGCTTCGGCGGTTGGACCCTGCCGTATCTGCGCCGTCTCGGGGTGCCGGTGCCGCCGTTCGACTTCGCGGTACCTGGCGTCACCTCGATCTCCGTCGACCTGCACAAGTACGCGTACGCGCCGAAGGGGGTGTCGGTGCTGCTGCACCGCGACGCCGCCCTGCGCGCCCCGCAGTACTTCGCGTACGCCGACTGGCCCGGGTACACGATGATCAACCCGGTGATCGCATCCACCCGCTCGGGCGGACCGATCGCCGCCGCGTACGCCACAGTGCGGCACCTCGGCGACGACGGCTACCTGCGGCTCGCCGGCATCACCCGGGACGCGGTCGCCGGTCTGGCCGACGCGGTCCGAGCCGTCGACGGGTTGCGACTGATGGCCGAGCCGGAGTCGACGGTGGTCTGCTTCACCGCCACCGAGGGCGGCCCCGACCTGTTCGTCCTGGTCGACGAGCTGACCGCGCGGGGCTGGCACACCCAACCCCAGCTGTCGTACGCCGATCTGCCCGCCAGCGTGCACCTCACGGTGACCGCCGCGGTGGCACCCCGGGTCACCGAGTTCGGGCCGGACCTCATCGAGGCGGTGGCCGCCGCCAGGGCGGCCGGGCCGGTGCGGCTGCCCGCCGACCTGGCGGCGGTGGTCGGCGCCCTGACCCCCGAGGCGCTGACCCCGGAACTGGTCAGCAGCCTGGCCGCCGGGCTGGGCCTGGGCGGCGATGCGGGGTCGGGCGCGGGGCCGCTGCCGGAGCGGACGGCGCTGGTGAACACCCTGCTCGACGCCGCCGCGCCGGCGCTACGCGAGCGGTTGCTCGTCGAATTCGTCAGCCTGCTCCAGCGCCCCACCTGGGCACCCAGCTGACCGGGCGGCACCGGACCCGGCCGGGAGTGTCGGCCGGGTCCGATCGGCGCGGTCAGGAGACCACCCGCACGTCCACGCGGTTGTCGCCGTAGGTCAGGTCCCTCCAGTGCCGGTCCTGGTCGTCGAAGTGCACCACCCGGACGCTCGGCTGGTTCAGCTCCGTCGGATCGACCCGCAGGTGGAAGGTGTACGTCCGGCTCTTCCCGGACTTCAGGCCGGCGGTGCGACAGTTGGCCCCCGACTCGTCGCCCTCCCGCCACGCCACGCAGGTCGCCGAGTCGGCCGCACTCAACGTGCCGACGAAACTCAGCTGCGCGAAGCCGATGTGGGCCACGTCCACCGGTCCCTTGTTCGTCACCGTCAGGGTCAGCGTGCCCGGACGCGTCCCGTCGACTCCACTCGGGCCGAGCACGAGGTCGCCGCCGCTCAGCACCAGGTCGGTCAGCCGGGGGTCCCTGCCGAAGGACCTCGGCCCCTCGACCTGGGTGAAACCGTCACCGGTCCAGCGGTACGTGCGCCACTGCTGCTGCGCCCAGTAACTCGGCATCGAGCAGCAGGGTTGGATGTCCACCACCTGTGCCCGTACCTTCCCGTCCTCCGTCACGACGGCGTCGGTGATGTCGTCGAGACCCTTTGCGAATCCGACGACTCGAGCCATGGTGACGATCCGACCGCGCTCGTCCCGGTCGAACGCCACGAGTTGTTTCACCGAGCCCTCCCCGGCCGCACAGGTGACCAGGGCGACCGTCTCGGTCGCGCCGTCGTCGTCGAGATCGGTGTAGCCCAGCTCCAGATCCGCCAGGAGCGGCCCGTTCTGGGCGCGCGACCATGGTTGCAGCCGCACGTCAGAGGTGTCGCAACGCTGCGCGTACGAGGGCCAGGCCGGCAGGGTGACACGCGCGGCCAGTAGCTGCGCCCGGCTGATCCGGCCGTCCGGCGCGGCCGGGCTCGAGGGCGTGGCGGCGCTGGGCGTGAGCGGGGTGGACGGCGTGGGTGCGGGGACGCTCGGCGGCGGGGTGGTCGGCTCGCCGGTCTGCGCCGGTGTCGGCACCGACCCGTCACCTCGCAGCGCGGCATTCGCGACGATCGGCAGGACCGCCAGAACGATCGCCGTCACGGCCACCACCACGGCCCTCGTCCGGCGACGCCGACGAAGGGTACGCCGGGCCTGGTCAGGCCCCGGACCGGAAAGGTGGGCAACCGTCTCGGCGCGGTACGCGGCGAACCGCTCCCGCAGCCGCGGGTCGATGTCAGACATTGCCCACCCCCTCGGTGCTCTCGTCGAGCAACCCCGCCAACGCCAACCGGCCACGGTGCAGCCAGGACTTGACCGTGCCCTCGGCCACCCCCTCCTGACTGGCGATCTCGTTGACCGACAGGTCGGCGAGGTAGTGCAGGATGACGGCCCGTCGGTGGTTGGCGGGCAGCTGGGCCAGCGCGGCGTCGATCGCCACCCGATCGGGCGTCGGACCGGCCATCGTGGCCTCGGTCTGCCGCTGCCGCAGCAGGTGGTTGCGCGCGGTCCGGAGCCGCCGCCAGCGACTCCGGGCCAGGTTCCAGGCGACCTGCCGGACCCAGGCGACCGGGTCGTCGTACCCGGCCAACCGGTCCCACCGGGCCAGGGCCCGGCAGAACGCCTCCTGGGCGAGGTCCTGGGCCTGCGAAAAATCGCCGATGTAGGCGCCGAGCTGCGTGGTCACGTTGCGGAAGTGCGCGTGGTAGAAGTCGTCGAAGCTCGGCGTCGCCACCTGCCCAACGGCCGGAGCGGCAGTCGCACTCGGTGGTTCGTTGGCGCGGGCCCCCGTCATCGCTGTCACTGCCCCTCCCCGTTAGCACTGGCGTCGCCGGCCGGGACTCCCGTGCCCGGCCGGCGACGCGCAGCCCACTCAGCTGTCGTCGGAAGCGCTCAGGCTGACCTGGACACGGTTGTCAGCCGGTGTGACGTCGGCCAGCTCGTCGGCGCCGTACCGGGTGCTCAGGACCAGGTCCACGGTCCCCAGCTCACCGACGACGGTGTCCGCCGACGCGCGGAACAGCACCGCGAAGGCGCGCTCCGCACCCGGTGCCATCCGCCCACCCGGCACCTCGAAGAATCCGCCGAAGCTCGGCGAGTCCTGCGGGTCCGTCCCGGCGATCTCCACCCCGGAGGGCAACGTCGCCTGCACCGAGAGGTAGTCGTGCGGAGCGTCGCCGGCGTAGCGCACGGTCACCGGCAGCCGTCCCGCGTACGTCCCGTTGGCCTGCCGGGTCAGGGTGAGCGCGCCGGTCCCGGCGGTCAGCGAGGCGTTCGCGGAGGTGTCCTGGACGTACGGCCGCGGGTTGCGCAGCGATCCGTTGGTGCCCCGGAACAGGGTGCTGAAGTCCTTCCCGGCGGCCACCTGCTGGGTGTGCCCGGGCACGACCTCGACCCGACCACCGGTGGCCGACATCGCGTACGGGCGGGGTGCGGTCCGCACCTCGAAGGCGACGTCGAGGCTGCGTCGCTCACCCGGCGCGAGATCCGGCCCCGCCACCGAGCACGCCATGACCCGCCGGTTGTCCACCGGCTCGGCCTGGATGCAGGCGCCGTTGGGCACCAACCCGTCGAAGGAACCGGCGACCGGCTCGGTGACCAAAATGGTGTAGTAGTCGGCGGCCCGGCTGCGGTTGGTGATCGTCACCGGCAGAGTGCCCTGGTAACCGTTCCCGGTCGGCTCCAGGACCAGCCGGCCCGCCGAGATGGCGGCCGGTGCGCCGGTCGACGCCAGCGCGGCGGTGCCCGGCAGCGCGGCCACCAGGGCCAGCGTCGAGCCGAGCAGCACGCCTGCGCGCAGTCTGGTACGAGTGTTCATGAAAAGGTCCTCCCGTGGTCCCCGTTGCCGGCGGCCGTGCTCGGCGCGCCGTCCCCGTTAGAAGTCCTGAACGGGCCTCGGGGTTGCAGCGGGGCGCTGTGGTTGACTGTCGGTTGGGGGACAGGAGGGGGGCGGTCGTGCAGCTGCCGGCAGTGCTCGGTGAGCCGATCCGGTTCGTGCTGAACTGGGGGCGCCGCTACTCGCTCTGGGTGTTCAACTTCGGTCTGGCCTGCTGCGCGATCGAGTTCATCGCCACCAGCATGGGTCGGCACGACTTCATCCGGCTCGGCGTGATCCCGTTCGCGCACGGCCCCCGGCAGGCCGACCTGATGGTGGTCTCCGGCACGGTGACCGACAAGATGGCGCCGGCGATCAAGCGGCTCTACGACCAGATGCCCGAGCCTAAGTACGTCATCTCGTTCGGCGCCTGCTCCAACTGCGGTGGCCCCTACTGGGATTCGTACTCGGTGACCAAGGGCGTCGACCAGCTCATCCCGGTCGACGTGTACGTGCCCGGCTGCCCGCCCCGGCCGGAGGCGCTGCTGCACGGCATCCTGCGCCTACAGGAGAAAATCGCCGCCGAGCAGTCCGGCATCGGGGGTGTGCCGCAACGGGACGTGCTGGCCGCGCCGCTGGACGCGCCGCCCCGCGAGGCCGCCGCGCCGCGCTCGGTCGACTCGCTCACCGCCCCGCCGGTCCGCCCACCCGCCGCGAGTTGAGAACGGGGGCCGCCACCCGGAGTTGCTGATCCGGGTGACGGCCGGTAGCCGTGCAGTCAGCTGGTCGACAGGGCCAGGCTGAAGGTGACGGTGTTGTCGCTGGGGTCGACGTCAGGAATGGTCGTGTCCAACCACCTGGTCGACAGTTCCAGGTTGATCGGGTTGGACTCGTCCGCCGGGTCGGTCGGCCGGGTGATGAACAACACCAGGTCACGCTCCTCGCCGGCCATCATCGGTCCGCCCGCCACAGCGGCCTCACCACCGAACGTCGGACCGTCAGTGGGCTCGGTGTAGAGGATCGACGAGCCGGCGGGCAGCGGTGTGGCGCTGACCCAGAGATACCTGTGCGGGGCGTCGCCGGCGTACCGGGCCCGTACCGGCACCCGCCGCGTGTTGTAGGGGCCGTCGGTCACCGGACCGGCCAGCTCGATGGACGCGTCGGGCTGGGTGTCCTGGACGTACGTCTGGGGGTGGGTCAGCTTGCCGTCGAGGGAGCGGAACTGGGCGCTGAACGGGACTGTTCCCAGCGATCCTGCGCTCCACGAGTAGACGGTGATCAACCCACCGGCCGCGATCATCGGGTAGTTGCGGGGGGTGGTCAGCACCTGGAAGTCGACGGTGGCCCTGCGGCTCTCGCCCGGAGCCAGTTCGTTGCTCTGCGGCAGGCCACAGGAGCGGACCTGCCGCCCCTCGGACAGACCGTCCGGGTCGCAGGGTGACTGCGACGTCTCGTCGAAGGAAGCTGCCACCGGCTCCCGGACCTGGAAGTAGAAGCCGTCGGTGGTGTCGCCGTTGTTGGTGATGGTCACCCGAAGGCTGCCCCGGTAGCCGCGTTCGGTGGGTTCGAGCACAAGCCGGCTCACCGAGAACGTGGGGGCGTCGGCCGAGGCCGACGGTGCGGCAGCGGCCGGTCCGGCCGAGCCGATCGTCGCGGTCAGGCCGAGCAGTACGGCGGTGAGCAGGGTCCCCGTTTTCCGGTACATGTGTATCTGGTCCTCCATGGTCGACGCCCGGCGAGGGACCTGCCGCCGCTTGTGGCGGCGGCCTGATCGACCGACGTGACCGTGGTGTCCGGGCCCCCGCGCCGTGACGCCAGACAGCATGATCGATGTGTGGGTGGTTCGCCACCCCGTTGTTGATCCGCCGCACTAGCCTGCGCACTATGAGCAGCTCAGCGGACCAGCGCTCCGCCCACATCGTCGACGTGCTGACCGAGGAGTTCGGCGCGTCGATGGCGATCGACCCGGCCGCCTTCCGCCGCAAGTTCCGGAAGATGGCGGCCTCCCCGTTCGCCTTCTACCGGGGCAGCGCCGCGCTGTTCTACGCCGACCAGCGCGGTGACTTCGCCGACGACCGGTTCCTGGACGAACGGACCAGCCGGGTGTGGATCCACGGTGACCTGCACGCGGAGAACTTCGGCACCTACATGAACGCCTCCGGGCAGCTGGTGTTCAACGTCAACGACTTCGACGAGGCGTACGTCGGGCCGTTCACCTGGGACCTGCGCCGGCTCGCGGCGAGCGTGGCGCTGCTCGGCTACGGCAAGGCGCTCTCCGACACGTCGATCGGCGAACTGGTGGCCGGTTTCGCCCGGTCGTACCTGACCGAACTGAGGGCGATTGCCGCCGGCGGCGACGACGCGATCGGCTCGATCACCCTGGAGAACGCCGACGGGGTGCTGCGCCGGGTGCTCCAGCAGGCCCGGCTCAACACCCGGGTCGACCTGCTCGCCGCGCAGACCACCATCGACAACTACGAGCGGCGCTTCTCCATCGGCGACGGCGTCTTCGAGATCGACGACGCCACCCGGGAGCTGGTCAGGGCCGCCTTCCAGGACTACCTGGGCACCCTGCCCGTCGCCTCGACGAGGCTCCGCCCGGTGGCGGCGCGGATCAAGGACGTGGTGTTGCGCAAGGGGGTGGGCATCGGCTCGGCCGGGCTGCCGTCGTACAACCTCCTGCTGGAGGGGCACACCCAGGCACTGGAGAACGACGTCGTCATCTACATGAAGCAGGCGCAGGTGCCGGCCGTGGCCCGGTACGTCACCGACGAGTCGGTGCGCGGCTACTTCCAGCACCAGGGGCACCGGACCGCCGAGTCGCAGCGGGCGTTGCAGGCGCACGCCGACCCGTGGTTGGGCTTCACCGAGCTGAACGGGGCCGGTCAGCTCGTCGCCGAGGTCTCCCCGTACGCCGCCGATCTGGACTGGTCGGACGTGAACGAGCCGGAGGAGCTGACCGGCGTGCTCGTCGACCTGGGTCGGGCGGTGGCCCGGATGCACTCGGTCGCCGACGACGAATCGAGTCACGACCTGGTGGACTACTCCACCGAGGAGGCGATCGTCGCGGCGGTGGACACCGACGAGGCGGGCTTCGTCGAGCACCTGGTGGACTTCGCGCACGCGTACGGGGTGCGCGCCCGGCAGGACCACCAGCTCTTCGTCGACCTGTTCCGCAACGGTCGGCTGCCCGGCATCTGATCGGACGGAGCGGCGTTCAGGACGCGAACTCCAGCACCACCTTGATGTCGTCCGGCCCGGGGGTGTACGCGTCGGCGTACCGGTTCACCGGCACCCGACGGGTGATCAGCGATTCGAGCCAGACCTGGTCGGCGCGGGCGAGGGCCTGCGCGGCCATGTTCCAGTGCCGCTGGTTGGCGTTCACCGAGCCGAACACCACATTGTTCTCCAGCACCAGCTCCCGGTTGAGGGCCCCGGCGTCGAAGTCGATGCTCCGGCCACCGCTGGACACCCCGGCCAGGCAGACGATCCCGGTGGGGGCCGCCTTGCACATGACGTCGAGGACCACGGTGGGCGCGCCGGTGCACTCGATCACCACGTCCGGCTCGAGGGGCAGGTCGTTGACCGGCACCGCGTGATAGGTGGCACCGAGCCCGGCGACCAGTTCCGGTTTCGGCCCGTCGGTGGCCCGGTCCAACACGTGCACGGAGAGCCCGCGCTGGGTGCCGAGCAACGCGGCCAGCAGCCCGATCGGCCCGGCCCCGGTCACCAGGACGGTCTGCGGCTGCCACTCGGCCCGGTGCCCGATCCGCTCGACGTGGTCCCAGGCCTTCGCCACCACGCTGGTCGGTTCCAGCAGCACGCCCACCTGGGCCAGCGCCGGGTCGAGCGGGACCGCGAACCGCGGCTCGATCCGCCAACGGTCCCGGGCGAACCCGGGTAGCGCCTTGATGCCGTGCTCGGTGTACTGACCGTTGCGGCACATGTCCCACTCGCCGACCGCGCAGTTCGGGCAGGGCACCGGATCGGGATGCCGGACGATACCGGCCACCAGGTCACCGGGTTGCAGGGTGCCGCTCGAGTCCTCGATCACCCGACCCAGTGACTCGTGCCCGATGATGAGGCGATCCGCGCCCGGTGGCGCCTCGCCGTACTCCCCGGCGATGATCTCGTGGTCCGTGCCGCAGATCCCGACGGCCAGCGCCTCGACCAGGACCGAGCCCTCCTCGGCAGCCGGTTCCGGCTGATCCTCGACGAGGCTCAGCGAGTTGGCGACCCCGGGTCTTACCGTCACAGCGCGCACGCCCTCATCTTTCCCCGCCGGGGGCCCCGCCGCGCCCAAAGCCGGCAGATCGTCGGGCCTCGGCGGCGACCAGGCGCGGGCCCGTCCGGCACTAGGATCAGCGGCATGACTCCCGAAGAGGTCGGCGCTCGGCTGGTCGCGCTGCTCGCGCCGGTCGAGGCGACCCCGTCGGTCTCCGGCGGCCAACGGTTCGCCCGCGCCACCGTCGATGTGCCGCCGGCGAGTTGGCTGACCGCCGTCTCCGCCGCCCGCGACGACGCCGAGCTTGCCTGCGACTTCTTCGACTGGCTCTCCGCCGTCGACGAGTTGGCCGAGGGCTTCGACGTGGTGGCGCACCTCTGGTCGACGCGACTGCGCCACGGCCTGCTGCTGCGTACCCGGTTGCCGCGCGGCGCGCCAACGGTCGCCTCGGTGGTCGACGTCTACCCCGGTGCCGCCTGGCACGAACGGGAGACGCACGAGATGTTCGGCATCGACTTCGCCGGCCACGGGGAGCTGCTGCCGCTGTTGCTGCCCCCGGAGTTCGAGGGCCACCCGCTGCGTAAGGAGTTCGTGCTCGCCTCCCGGGTGGCCAAGCCCTGGCCGGGTGCGAAGGAGCCGGGCGAGTCCGAGGCCGGCGGTGGGCGTCGACCCATCCGCCCGCCCGGCGTACCCGCACCCGGCGAGTGGGGGCCCACGCCCACTCCGGCCGGTGCCGGTGGCGTGGGGGAGGGCCCCCGTGGCGGCACCCCGGCCAGGCCGGCCCGTGAACGTCCGGCGCGGCCCGCGCCGGGGGCCCGTCCGACGCGTACTCCCCGGCCCGCCGGCACCGCCGACGTCCCGGCCCCGGCCGATCAGCCCGCGCCCGGCGCGGGCGCGGTCGATCAGCCGGTGTCCGGCGTTGGCCCGGCCGATCAGTCCGCGCCCGGCGCGGGCCTGGCCGATCAGCCGGTGTCCGGCGCGGGCGCGGTCGATCAGCCGGTGTCCGGCGCGGGCCTGGCCGATCAGTCCGCGCCCGGCGCGGGCCTGGCCGATCAGCCGGTGTCCGGCGCGGGCCCGGCCGACCCGACCGCCTCCGAGGCGGGCGCGAGCGACACGCCCGCGCCGGGCGGCGAGCCGGTCGCGGACCCGCCGGGCCGCGACGACCGGAGCGACCACGACGGGGGTACGCCCTGATGCCGCTCTGGGTGGAGTTGGTGCTCCGGATTGGCGGCGTGATCGTCGCGTTCCTCACCCTGCCCCTGCTGGTCGGCCAGGCCGAGCACAAGGTGATGGCGCACATGCAGGGCCGGCTCGGCCCGATGTACGCGGGCGGCTTCCACGGCTGGGCGCAGCTCGTGGCCGACGGGGTCAAGTTCGTGCAGAAGGAGGACATCACGCCGCGCGAGGCCGACCGGGCGGTGTTCCGGCTGGCGCCGGCGGTGGCGTTGGTGCCCTACCTGCTGGTGCTGCTGGTCATTCCGCTCGGCCCGAACGACCTGGTCGGGCAACCGTTGGACATCGGCCTGTTCTTCGTGCTGGCCGTGGTCGGCGTCGGGGTGGTGGCGGTGCTGATGTCGGCGTGGGCGTCGGCGAACAAGTACAGCCTGCTCGGTGGGCTGCGCGGCGCCGCCCAGTTGCTCGGTTACGAGCTGCCGCTGGTGCTGGCGGCCGCGTCGGTGGCGATGGCGGCCGGCACGCTCAGCCTGCCCGGCATCGTCGAGGCGTGGCAGCCGTGGTGGCTGCTCTGGCAGGCACCCGCGATGATCATCTTTTTCGTCGCCGGGTTGGCCGAGATCCGCCGGCCACCGTTCGACATGCCGGTGGCCGATTCGGAGTTGGTCTTCGGCTACATGACCGAGTACACCGGTCTGCGGTTCGCGTTCTTCCTGCTCGCCGAGTACGTCGGCATCGTGGTGATCGCCGCGCTGACCACTGTGCTGTTCCTGGGTGGTTGGCAGGGTCCGTTCGCCGATGATCAGCTTGGCTGGCTCTGGACGCTACTCAAGGTCTTCGCGGTCTCCTTCGTGATCATCTGGCTCCGGGTGTCCTACCCCCGCCTGCGCGAGGACCAGCTCCAACGCCTCTGCTGGCTGGTGCTGGTCCCCGCGTCCCTAGCCCAACTGATCCTCACCGCAGCCGTCCGCATCGCCCTGTGAGCCCCACCCCGGCTCTGCCCCGCCTCTGCCCCGCCCCGCCCCGCCCCGCACGCGTCGATCATGGAGTTGTGGTGGGCGACAAACCGCCCGTTAATCCCCAATCCGGGCACCATAACTCCATGATCGACGGATTCGGGACGCCACCACCCCGCGATCTTGCACTTTCTGTGGCGGCATAAGGGGCGTAGTACTCGAATCACCAACCGAAACTGCGAGATCGGCGCAGGCTGGGGCGCGGTGCAGGCTGGGGCGGGGTGCGGGCTGGGGCGGGGCGGGTGAGCGCGGGCGGGGCGTGCTTGTTAATTCAGTGGGGTGTGGGTTGGGTCTACGGGCTCGGCTGGGGGTGGGGGTGGGGTGCCGTCGCCGAAGGGGCGGCCACCCAGCGACTCCCGGCCGTGCGGGGTGAGCCAGTTGGACAGGTCGGGGCCGAGCGGAACGATCCCGGTCGGGTTGATGTCGCGGTGCACCTCGTAGTAGTGCCGCTTGATGTGGTCGAAGTCGATGGTGTCGCCGAAACCGGGAGTCTGGAACAGGTCGCGGGCGTACGCCCACAGCACCGGCATCTCGCTCAGCTTCTGCCGGTTGCACTTGAAGTGGCCGTGGTAGACCGGGTCGAAGCGGACCAGCGTGGTGAACAGCCGCACGTCGGCCTCGGTGATGGTGTCGCCCACCAGGTAACGCTGGTCGGTCAACCGCTCGGTGAGCCAGTCCAGCCGGTCGAAGAGCTGGTGGTACGCCTTGGCGTACGCCTCCTGGCTGCCGGCGAACCCGCACCGGTAGACGCCGTTGTTGACGTCCCGGAACACGACCGCGTTGACCTCGTCGATCTGCTCCCGCAGGTGTTCGGGGTAGAGCTGCGGGGCGCTCTCGCGGTGGTACGCGCCCCACTGGGTGGACAGGTCCAGGCTCATCTGCGCGTAGTCGTTGGTCACCACCTGCCCGGTCGGCACGTCCACGATCGCCGGCACGGTGATGCCGCGCTCGTAGCCGGGGAAGCGCTTGAAGTACGCCTCCTGGATGCGCTCGATGCCGAGCACCGGGTCCCGGCCGCCCGGGTCGAGGTCGAAGGTCCAGCTCCGGGCGTCGTGGGTGGGGCCGGCGACCGCCATCGAGATGGCGTCCTCAAGGCCGAGCAACCGCCGCACGATGATCAGCCGGTTGGCCCACGGGCAGGCCCGGCTGACCGCGAGCCGGTACCGGCCCGGCTCGACCGGGTACCCGTCGCGCCCGTCCTCGGTGATCCGGGTGGCGATGTACCGCTGGTCGCGGGTGAACTCGCCGCCCGGCTCGACGTACTTGCCGCCTTTTTCCTCGCCCACGTCGCTCTCCCAGTTCGGTCGGTGTCTCCGACCAATCCTCGCGGATCTACCGCCCGCCGTGGTCCCGGATACCCTGCCGGCATGACGGATGTGGAGGCGGCGGCCCGGCGGTTCATCGCCGACGTGTGGAACGCCCGCCAGGAGGAGTCGGCGTACGAGCTGGTCGCCGAGGAGTGCCCGGGGCTGGGCGGCACCGGGCCGGAGGCGACGCTGGCCTGGCACCGTGAGCGTCGGGCGGCCTTCCCGGACCTGCGCTACAAGATCGTCGACGTGGTCGCGGCCGGCGAGCGGGTGGCCGTGCACTGGCGGGCCGCCGGCACCCACGCCGGGCAGTTCGGGCCGGTGCCGCCGACCGGGCAGGTGGTCAGCTACTCGGGGGCGACGTTCCTGCGTTTCGACGCGGCGGGCCGGATCGTCGAGGTGTGGAGCTGCAACGAGCTGTTCCAGTTGTTGCAACAGCTCGGCGTCGAGATGCTCCCACCGGCCGTGGTCAGCGGACCCAGGGCGTGATCCGACCGATCCGCAGGTGACGGTGCTCCTCGGGTAAGCCGTAGGGTCGTGGACCTGTGGGTGGTGGTCGCGCGCGCCGTGGCCACAGGGCAGGATGGTCGACATGAGCGACCCCAGCGAGCGCGGTGCCACCGGCGAACGCGGCCTTCCCGGCGCGGGCCTGGTGAAAGGGCTGGCGGTCACCCTCAAGACGATGACCAGCCGTTCGACCACCCAGCAGTACCCGGACACCGCGCCCGACCTGCCGCCCCGCTCGCGCGGCGTGATCGCCCTGTCCGAGGAGAACTGCACGGTCTGCATGCTCTGCGCGCGCGAGTGCCCGGACTGGTGCATCTACATCGACTCGCACAAGGAGGAGGTGGCGGTGCCCGGCGCCGCCCGCCCCCGCCAGCGCAACGTGCTCGACAAGTTCGACATCGACTTCTCGCTCTGCATGTACTGCGGCATCTGCATCGAGGTCTGCCCGTTCGACGCGCTCTACTGGTCGCCGGAGTTCGAGTACGCCGAGTACGACATCAAGGACCTGCTGCACGACAAGGACCACCTGGGCCAGTGGATGGCCACCGTCCCGCCGCCGCCCGCGCACGACCCGAACGGCGAGCCGGCCAAGGAGGAGACGTCCGCCGCGCGCAAGGCGGCTGCCGCACGTCCCGCTCCTCCGGCGGTACGGTCCGACGCCGACCAGGACCCGGCGTCGTGACCGCCCGAGCCGGAAGGGCGGCCCGGTGACCGGGGCGGATGTGCTGCTGCTCGCCCTCGGCGCGGTGGCGGTGGGCGCCGGTGTGCTGGTGGTGACCACGAAACACCTGGTCCGGGCCGGGCTCTACCTGGTGGTGTGCCTGGGCGCGTTGGCCGGCGATTTCCTGGTGCTCAGCGCCGAGTTGGTGGCCTGGGTGCAGGTGCTGATCTACGTGGGCGCGGTGGTGGTCCTGCTGCTGTTCGCGGTGATGTTGACCCGGGCGCCGATCGGGGTCTCCGACGACCTGGACCGGCCCGGTTGGCCGGCCGCGCTGATCGGCGGCGGCGCCGGGCTGGGGCTGACCGTCCTGCTTGTCGACGCCTACCGCTGGGGCGCCGTGACGCTGCCCCGCGCCGGCACCGCCGAGCGGCTGGGCGAGCAGATCTTCCAATCCTGGGTGCTGCCGTTCGAGGTGCTGTCGGTGCTGCTGCTCTCCGCCCTGGTGGGCGCGATCGTGCTGTCCCGGCCGGACATCGGCCGAGCCGCCCCGCGCAGTGACGACCGGGCAGCTGACCTGGTCGACAGTGAGCCCGGGAGGCGCCGGTGAGGCCGGTCATCCCGTACGTCACCGCCGCGCTGCTGTTCGGCCTCGGCGTGTTCGGCGTACTGCGCCGACGCAACGCGGTGCTGGTGCTGATGTCGGTCGAGTTGATGCTCAACGCGGTCAACCTGATCCTGGTCACCGCGGACACCACCGCCCGTGCCGTGCTCCCGCACTCGGGGCAGGTGTTCGCGTTGTTCGTCATCGTCCTCGCCGCCGCCGAGATCGGGGTGGGGCTGGCGATCGTCCTTCAGCTCTACCGGTTGCGGGCGACCGTGGCCGTGGATGACGTGCCGCTGACCGAGCCGCCGGAGCCCGTCGGTGGGCGCGAGCCGGCCGTCCTGGACACGGAGGCGGGCCGGTGACCGGGCTGCTCGGGGCGCTGCTGCCCGCCGTACCGCTGGTCGCCGGGCTGCTCGGCCTGCTGCTGCCACCGGCTCCCCGGCGCGGCAACGCGACCGGCGGTGACCGGGCCCGGACGGCCGCCGTGACGCTCGGCGTCGTCGGCGCGGCCGGCGCGCTCGCCCTGGCCGTCGCGCTGCTGCTCACGGTCGACGGGCCGACGGAAACGTCGAGCACCTGGGTCGACATCGGTGGCCTGGTGGTGACCCTCGGCGTACGGCTGGACGGCGCCGCCGCGCTGGTCGCGGTGGCGGTCACGGCGGTCGCCCTGGCCGTGCAGGTCTACTCGGTCGGCTACCTGCGGCGCGGTCCGCACGACGACGTCGACGTCGATCACCGGTACCCGCCGTACGCCGCCCAGATCAGTCTCTTCACCGGCGCCATGTTGCTGGTGGTGGTCGCCGGTGACCTGATCATGCTGCTGGTCGGTTGGGAGGTGATGGGCCTCTGCTCGTACCTCCTGATCGCCCACGACCGCCGACTGGCCGGCGCCCCCGCCGCCGCCATGAAGGCGTTCCTGGTGACCCGGGTCGGTGACGTCGGGTTCCTGCTCGGCATCGCGCTGCTCGGCGTGTCGACGGGCAGCTTCCGGATCGCCGACGTGCTCGCCCACGACCATTCCGGCGTCACGTTGACCGCCGCCGGCCTGCTGCTGCTCGCCGGCGTCGCCGGCAAGAGCGCGCAGTTCCCCCTGCACACCTGGTTGCCGGACGCGATGGCCGGCCCGACGCCGATCTCCGCGCTGATCCACGCCGCGACGATGGTCGCCGCCGGGGTGTACGCGGTGGCCCGGCTCTATCCGCTGTTCACGGCGGCGCCGGTGACACTGACCGTGCTGGGCGTGGTCGGCGCGATCACGCTGCTGCTCGGCGCGCTCGCCGCCACCGCGCAGGACGACATCAAGCGGGTGCTGGCCTGGTCGACCGTGTCCCAGTTGGGCTACATGACCGGCGCGCTGGCGGTCGGTTCGCCGTCGGCGGCGCTGTTCCACCTGCTCACCCACGCCGCGTTCAAGGCCCTGCTGTTCCTCGCCGCCGGCGCGGTGATCCACGCCGTCGGCACCACCCTGATGTCGGACATGGGCGGGCTGCGGCGCAGCATGCCGGTGACGTTCTGGTGCACGGTGGTGGGCCTGGGCGCGCTGGTCGGGGTGCCGCCGTTGGCCGGTTTCTGGAGCAAGGACGGCGTGCTGACGGTCGCCGAGTCGGCCGCGCTGGAGGGCACCGGCCCGGCACCGTCCTGGGTGGGCTGGATCGTCTGGGTCGCCGGGCTGGTCGGCGTGGCTCTCACCGCCTGGTACGCGGGTCGGCTGCTGCTGCGCGCCTTCTTCGGCACGGCGCGGCTGCCGCTGGTCCGGCCGCACGACCCGCCGGCGGTGCTGCGCTGGCCGGTGCTGCTGCTGGCCGTGCCGGCCGCGCTGCTCGGTCTGGCCGGGTTCGTCGGGGCGTTCGCCGACCGGCTGCGGTTCCCCACCGTCCCGGTGGCCGGCTCCGAGGACGGCCTCGTCCACCTGGGGCCGGGAGTGCTGCTGCCGCTGGCGTTGCTGCTGCTCGGCGCCGGGCTGGTGACGCTTGGCTGGCGGCGCGACCCGGCCGTCGACCCGGCGGACGCGCTGGGTCCGCTGCGGCCGGTCTTCGCCCGCGCGTTCCGGTTCGACGACGTCCAGCACACCCTTGTGGTACGCCCCGTCCGCGCGCTGGCCCGCGCCACCCGCGCCGGCGACGAGGTGGTGGTGGACGGTGCGGTCGAGGGCAGCGGGCGCGCCGCGTCCGGTCTGGGCGCGGGCCTGGCCGCGCTGCACCGGGCGGCGCTGCCCCGGGCCGCCGCCGGCGTACTGGCCGGTGCGCTGCTGATCGGCCTGGCCGCCGCCCTACTTGGAGTCAACCAGTGAGCGCGAGGAGTGAGCCGGGTTTGCGAGCCCCGCAGTCGCGAACAGAGGCGGTCCAGTGACGTTTGGGCAGGTGTTGTTGGTGGCCGTCCTGGCGCTGCCGGCGCTGGGTGCGGTAGCGGTGGCGGCGACGCCCCGGGACCGGGTGGCCCGGTTGGTCGGCACGATCGCGGCGGCGTTGACCCTGCTGGCAGCGGTGCCGCTGGTGTTCGGTGGTCGGGGTTGGGTTGCCTGGTCGGCAGACGCCCCGGCCGTGCGCCCGTGGCACCAGCTGGACCTGCCGTGGGTGCCCGGTCTGGAGTTGCGTTTCCACCTCGGTGTGGACGGCATCTCCTGGCCGCTCGTGGTGTTGACAGCGCTGCTCACGTTGCTCTGCTGCGCGTACACGATGTGGCGGGTGCCCGACGGCGGCAGCGGCCGGGCGCTCGTCGCGCTGCTGTTGGTGGTCGAGGTGGGCATCCTGGGCACCTTCCTCGCCCTGGACCTGGTGCTGTTCTTCCTCTTCTTCGAGGTCGTCCTGCTGCCGATGTACGCGATCATCGCCGGCTGGGGCGGCGCGGACCGTCGCCGGGCGGCCCGCAAGTTCGCCCTGTACACGCTGTTCGGGTCGGTGCTGCTGCTGGTCGGCGTGTACGTGGTGGTCGCCGCCGCCGGCACGGCCGACCTGGTGACACTCACCGGTGGCGCGGGCATGTCCCGGGGCACCCAGTTGGCCGCGTTCACACTGCTCGCGGTGGCGTTCGCGGTGAAGAGCCCGTTGTGGCCGCTGCACTCCTGGCTGCCCGACGCGCACACCCAGGCACCCACAGTGGGCAGTGTCCTGTTGGCCGGGGTGCTGCTCAAGATGGGCACGTACGGCCTGATCCGGGTCGCGGTGGGGGTGGCGCCGGAGGGTGCCCGTTGGGCGGCGCCGGTGCTCGGTGTGCTGGCGGTCGCCGCGATCCTGATCGGTGCGCTGGTCTGCCTGGCCCAGTCGGAGGTGAAGCGGCTGATCGCGTACTCCAGCGTGGGGCACATGGGCTTCGTCCTGTTGGGCGTCGCCACGCTGACCGCCACCGGCATCCAGGCGGCGTTGATCGGCAACGTCGCGCACGGGGTGATCACCGGATTGCTGTTCTTCCTGGCCGGTGCGGTGAAGGACCGTACCGGCACGGGCACCCTCGCCGAGTTGTCCGGGCTGCGTGAGACCGCGCCCCGGTTGGCCGGTCTGCTCGCGTTCGCGGCGATCGCGTCGCTGGGCCTGCCCGGCCTGGCCGGCTTCTGGGGCGAGGCGTTCGCGGTGATCGCCGCCGTGCAGGTGGGCGGCCCGCTCTGGACCACGCTCGGGGTGCTCGCGGCGGTCGGCGGGGCGCTCACCGCCGCGTACTTCCTGCGGTTGCTGCGCCAGGTCACCCACAACCGTCCGAGCCCGGCCGTCGGGCCGGTCGGCCCCGGCCTGGCCGGTGCGGAGTTGACCGCGTGGGTGCCGCTGGTGCTGCTCGCGTTGGCCATCGGGCTGGCGCCGACGCTTGTCCTCGGGGTCGCCGAGGCCCCCGTCGACGCCCTGATCGGGGTGGTTTCCCGGTGAGCGCGAGGAGCGCAGCGAAGCGGAGCCCCGCAGTCGCGAACGAAGGTGGGCTCGGATGACCCTCGTGCAGAGCGTGGACAGCGTCGCGCTGCTGCCGGCCTATCTGGCCGCCGGCACGGCCGTGCTCGTGCTCATCACCGATCTGGTCCTGGCCCGACCCCGGGCCACGATCGCGGTGGCCGCGCTCGGCGCGCTCGGCACCGCCGTCGGCTCGGCGCTGGTCGGGGCGGGCGCGGAGCGGCGGACGTTCTGCGTGGGCGCCGACTGCTCGTGGATCTTCGGTGGGCGGGCGGCGCTGGTCGGCGTGGTGGTCGCGCTGCTCACCGTGGGCGTGCTCGGGCTGTCGGTGCCGGCGCTGCGGGCCGGGCGGTCCCCGGTGGGGGAGTACTGCTTCCTGCTGGCCTGCTCGATGACCGGCGGCGTGGTGCTCGGCGCGGCCGGCGACCTGATCACGTTGATCGTCGCCCTGGAGACGTTGACCCTGCCGCTGTACGTGCTGGTCGGCCTGCGCCGGGGCAGCCTCGCGAGCGCCGAGGCGGCGTTGACCTTCTTCGTGGTCAGCGTGGTGGCGACCACGCTGACCCTGCTCGGCGCGGCGCTGCTGTACGCGGTGACCGGTGGGCTGCACCTGGACCGGCTCGGCGCGTTGCTCACCGAGCGGCCGGAGCTGCGGGACCTGCCCTTGACCACCGCCGCGGTGGCGGTGCTGCTGGTCGGGCTGGCGTTCAAGGTGGCGGCGGTGCCGTTCCACGCCTGGGCGCCGGCCACCTACGACGGCGCGCCGCTGCCGGTGGCCGCGTACCTGTCCACGGCGTCGAAGCTGGGCGGTCTGGTCGCCCTGCTCGCCGTGGTGCAGCGGGCGCTGCCGGCGGATCAGACCGGTCCGGTGCTCGCCCTGCTCGCGGTGCTCACGATGACCGTCGGAAACCTGGTGGCCCTGCGGCAGCGGCGGACCGTTCGGCTGCTCGCCTGGTCGTCGGTCGCGCAGGCCGGCTACATCCTCGCTCCGCTGGGCGCGTTGGCGCTGGCCGCCGGGCGCACCGACGAGGCACGGTCCGCCGCGTACGCGGCCGCCGTCGCGTACGCCGTCTTCTTCGTGGTGTTGGAGCTGGCCGCCTTCGCCGCGGTGACCGCCCTGCGGCCGGCAGGCGCGGACGGCGGCACGCTCGACGACCTGCGCGGGGCGGCCCGCCGGCACCCGTGGCGGGCCGCGGCCCTCGGTCTCGCGCTGGTGGGTCTGGCCGGCCTGCCGCCGGGCCTGGCCGGCCTGTTCGCGAAGGTGACCGTGGTCCGGGCGCTGCTGGACGGTGGCGCGGCCTGGTTGGCGCTGGTGGTGGCGCTGAACGCCGTGATCGGCCTCGCCTACTACCTGCGGGTGACCGCCGCGCTCTGGACGCCGACGCCCCTAGCCGCCCCGAGTTCCGGCGGCACTGCGGCCGTACCCGTGGTGGGCGTGGTGGGGGTGGTGCTGGCGGCGGCGACGGTGGCCGCGGTGGTGCTCGGCTTCGCTCCGCAGCTGGTGCTCGACCTGGCCGGCCGCTGACCCACCCGGGCCCCCGTCTCAGTGAACTCTCAGCGTTGAGACGGATGGTTGGCGGGTACCGGGTTGTTACACCGGTCAGCGGATCCCGGCGATCCGTGCACCGAAGGAGACATCGTGCACCACAACCGTCTGAAGACCGCGGCGCTGCTTGGTCTGCTCACCGCCCTGATCCTCGCGGTGGGTTACTGGTTCGGCGGCAGCGGCGGCCTGGTCATCGCCGTCCTCGTATCGCTGGTCATGAACGGCGTTTCCTACTTCTACTCCGACAAGCTCGCACTGCGCTCGATGGGGGCGCAACCGGTCACCGAGGCGCAGTTCCCCGAGCTGTACCGGATGGTGCGGGAGTTGGCCACCGACGCCCGGCAGCCGATGCCGCGGCTCTACGTCAGCCCGACCGCCCAGCCCAACGCGTTCGCCACCGGTCGCAACCCGCAGCACGCGGCCGTCTGCGTGACGCAGGGCATCACCGAAGTCCTCGACTACCGCGAGTTGCGCGGCGTGATCGGGCACGAGCTGTCGCACGTCTACAACCGGGACATTCTCATCTCCAGCGTGGCGGCCGGCCTGGCCAGCATCATCACCCTGCTGGCGAACCTCGCCTTCTTCATCCCGTTGGGCGGTGGCGACGACGAGGATCGGCCCAACCCGGCTGTGCTGCTGCTCACCCTGATCCTGGGTCCGATCGCGGCCACGGTGATCCAGTTGGCGATCAGCCGGAGCCGCGAGTTCCAGGCCGACGCCTCTGGCGCCGAGTTGAGCCGTGACCCGCTGGCCCTGGCCAGCGCGCTCCGCAAGATCGACGCGGTGGCCAGCCGCCGGCCGTTGCCGGCGCAGGGCCAGCTCACCAGCACCGCGCACCTCATGATCGCCAACCCGTTCCGGGGTGGCGGCATGGCCGCCCTCTTCTCCACGCACCCGAAGATGGAGGACCGCGTCGCCCGGCTGGAGCAGATGGCCCGCAACTCGGGGCCCGTGCAGTTCCAGCGCTGACCCGCCGAACCACGCCTCCGCCCGTATCCGCACATCGCGGGTACGGGCGAAGTGCTGTCTCCGCAGGCTAAACCGGTGTCGCCCGGTCGGACGCTGACGTTAGGGTCGTAACGGCTCACGCTCATTACATCTTCGGGGGGTTCACGGTGACCGCGCTGCGTCAGTACCTGGGTGTCTGGCGGATCCCCGGCGCGCCCATGCTGCTGATCACCGGCATCATCGGGCGGCTCGGCATCGGCATGACACCGCTGGCGCTGCTCCTGGTAGTCCAACAGGTCACCGGGCGATATGCGCTGGCCGCCATCGCGGGCGGCATCTACGCCGTCGCCGGTGCCGCGCTCAGCCCGGTCGCCGGACGGATCGCCGACCGGGTCGGCCCCAGCCCAGTCCTGCTCGTCACCGCCGTGGCCCACCCCCTCGCGCTCACCGGGCTCCTGCTGGCCAGCCGCTCCGGCGACGACGCCCTCCCGGCCATCTACCTCGCCGCAGGCGTGGCCGGCGCCACGTACCCGCCGCTCACCGCCGCCATCCGAGGTGCCTGGAACGACCTGACCGGCCCCAACTCCGGCCGGTACGCCCTGCGCAACACCGCGCTGGCCGCCGAGACCACCCTCTTCGAAATCGTCTTCGTGCTCGGCCCACTGCTCGTCGCCGGCTTCGTGCTCGTCGCCGACGCGGCCGCCGCGCTGATCGGTGCCGCCGTCGTCACCCTGGTCGGCACGACCGCCGTGGCCCTCGGCCGGGTCATGCGCGGCTGGCGTCCGCACCCGCGCGAACACCACGCCCGCGGGCTCGGCCCGCTGCGGGTCGCCGGCTTCCCCGCCCTACTGGCCTGCGTCGCCGGCCTGGGCATCGCGTTCGGGGCCGCCGGGGTGATCGTGCCGGCGTTCGCGAGCGGCCACACCACCGAAGACCCGGAGAGCCTCGCCGGCCTGCTGCTCGCCGTCTGGGGAATCGGCAGTGCCATCGGTGGGGTCTGGTTCGGCGTCCGCAAGCCGGCCCCGAACATGACCCGCCAGTTCGCCCTGCTGCTCGCCGCGCTGGCCGCCACCTTCGTCGTGTTCGCGGTGATGCCCACCCCGCTGGCGCTGGGCGTCGCCCTGATCGCCGGCGGGGCCACCATCGCGCCCGCGCTGACCCTGGAGAACACCCTCGTCGGCCGGATCGCCCCGGCCGGCATGCTGAACGAGGCGTACACCTGGGTGGTCACCGTGGCGGTGGCGGCGAGCGCCGCAGGCGGCTCGGTGGCCGGCCTGATCGTGGACCACGCCGGCGGCGTCCGGTGGGCGTTCCTGTTCGCCGGGGCGGCCGTCGCCGTCGGGGCCGCAGTCGCCGCCCTGCCCGCCGGGCCCATCGCCCGAGCGGAAACCACAGCGGTACGCGCCGAACAGCCCCTAACCGTCTGACCGTCCGCCGGTCTCGTGGCCTCCTGGCTGGCCCCTCGCCTCCTGGCTTGGCCTCTTGGCCCGGCTTGGCTTCTCGTCGGGTGCCTTGATCGACTCGGGTTTCTTGATGTCGGGCTATCCCCGCCCGGCGGATGCCCCGACATCAAGGAACTTGAGTTTCGCGTCGTATCCTCGGCTCATGGCTAAGGTCCTGTATTCGGCAACGGCGTCCCTCGACGGCTTCATCGCTGGCCCGGGCGGCGACATGTCGTGGCTGACCGAGCACCTCGGCGGCGGAAACCCCACGGCGGAGCGCCTGTTGCCCAACGTCGGCGCCATCCTGGCCGGCAACGCCACCTTCGGCGGCGACGACCCGAACCGGGGCACCGACAGCGAAGGCGCGTTCGGCGGCCAATACCACGGGCCGGTGTTCGTCCTCACCCATCGGCCGCCGTCCCCGCCACCGCCCGATGTCACGTTCGTCGGTGACCTGCACACCGCCGTCGCACAGGCGAAGGAGGCCGCCGGGGACAAGTACGTCAACGTCCTCGGCGCGAACGTCGCCAAACAATGCATCGAAGCCGGGCTGCTCGACGAGATCCTCATGTTCTACGCCCCGGTGCTGCTGGGCGACGGGGTGCGCATGTTCGACCACGCGGGCGGCACCCAAGTGCGCTTGATGCCGGTGCCGGGCGAGACCGAGCACTGGTACAGCGTCGTCTACTGAGCCGCTACCGGTAGTTGTTGAACTGGAGGGCGACGCCGAAGTCCTCACCCTTGAGCAGCGAGATGACGGCCTGGAGGTCGTCGCGCTTCTTCCCGGTCACCCGCAGCTGGTCACCCTGGATCTGCGCCTGCACGCCCTTGGGGCCCTCCTCGCGGATCTTCTTGCTGATCGCCTTGGCCTTGTCCGTCTCGATGCCCTGGATCACCTTGCAGTCGATCTTGAAAATCTTGCCCGACGGACGCGGCTCGCCAGCATCAAGCGACTTCAGCGAGATGTTCCGCTTGACCAGCTTCTCCTTGAAGACATCAAGTGCGGCGCGAACGCGCTCCTCGGTCTCCGCCTGAAGGCCGATCGCCTCCTCGCCGGACCAGGAAATCTCCGCACCGGTGCCGCGGAAGTCGAACCGCGTCGCAAGCTCCTTCTCCGCCTGCCGAAGGGCGTTGTCGACCTCCTGGCGGTCAACCTTGCTCACGATGTCGAACGACGGGTTCGCTGCCATGTTTCTGCTCCTGCTGTCCGGTGGTCTGGACGTACCATCGGCCGCCGACCAGCGGCACGACCCCCTGACCGTACCCGGTTGCACCGGCACCGGGGGGAGCCGCTATCCTTGCTTCCGCCGCCGCGTTACGACGCGGTGGGGTGCCCTGGCGGGTTGCCCGAGCGGCCAATGGGAGCGGACTGTAAATCCGTCGCGAAAGCTTCAGAGGTTCGAATCCTCTACCCGCCACCAGGTGCAGACACGGCCCCTGACCTGCGAGAGCGCAAGTCAGGGGCTTTGTCGTCTTTGCCTGCTGCTGGCCGCTGCTGTCCTTGGCTCTCCGCCGTTCCGGCACGCTGGCCGGGACCTTCATCTCGGGAGGTGCGGTGCAAGTCTTCATCAGCTGGTCAAAGCGTATGAGCCACGGCTTGGCCCTCGCTCTACACACCTGGCTCCCGGAAGTGATCCACCGCGTAGAACCTTGGATGTCGAGCGAAGACATCAGCAAGGGTCAGCGGTGGGCGACTGAGGTGGGTGCTCGCTTGGAAGAGACGAGCCAGGGAATCATTTGTGTCACCAGGGAAAATGTTAAAGAGCCGTGGCTCAACTTCGAGGCCGGCGCTCTGGCAAAGTTCTTGGACGGCGCGCGTGTGCGTCCCGTCCTACTCGGCGTTCAGCCTTCGGAGATCACCGGGCCGCTAACCCAGTTCCAAGGGACCAACGGCACTGACCAGCGGGACATGTTGAAGCTTGTCAAGTCCTTGAACGAGTCGTGTGATATCCCGCTGGAGGAGAATCGTCTGGAGCGGTCCTTCAGGCGGACCTGGGATGAGTATGAGGCCCAGGTGAGCAAGCTTCTTCTTCAGCACACGAACGGAGCGCCAGCCAAGCCGAAGCGTGACGTTGAGGACATGGTCGCGGAGATCCTAGAGACCGTTCGGGGCCTACAGAGACGGGATGTGACCGCGAGCTCCCATCTGAATCAGGGCCCAGGCGTCCTGGTGGAGCGCGAGTGGCAAGCAGCGTCTCGGCCTAGCGGAGTGGTAATCGGAGAAAGCGATCGCAGGATCCGGAGGCGAGGAGGCGGCGAGCTTGGGGACATGTTGCTACCCGAGCTGCAGAGTCTTGCTGCCTCGCTAGGGATCTCCGGGGTAGCCCGGATGAGGAAAGGCGAGCTCATTAGTGCGATTCTGGAGGCGAGATCCCGCTAGCTGAGCAGTGGAGGATCTTCTCGTCCGCAGTCGTGGGTTGTTCAGCCTCGGGAAGAGGCTGCCCTACTGGACGAGCGCCCTTGGTGCCCGCCCGGTTATCCGGGCGCGGTCGACCACCTGCGGCGGATCATCCTCGGCGTGAGCAGTCGGTGGGCGCGGCCGCGAAGGCATCGAGAGTTGGCGATAGCTCGTAGCTCGACGCATAAGACAAAGCCGTTACCGACGTCGGTGTGCGCGGTCGACCGCGATTCGCGTTTCACCCTGGCGGCTGCCGGGCCGCAACGAGAACGGGGCCGGGCCGCCGGGGCGCGGCTCCTCCGCCGGGCTCGGTTCCGATCGGCCTCGACACGTCCCCGACGGGACCTGGGCCGCCTCGCTCAGCTCGGGTCGAGGCCGTTCTACCCCGGTACCGCGTACTTTGAGAAAGCTGAGCGCGGCGGACATTTCGCGGCCTGGGCGGCCGGAGTTCTTCCCCGCCGACGTGCGGGTCACGTCCCGGCCTTCGCGGAAACCCTGACGACTCCACCTAGAACAAACGGAGGTTCTCGTGGTGGGCGCGGCCATGGCTGGTCTCAAAGCGGCGTTGCGGATTCACTGCGAGAAGCACGGCGCTCAGCCGCCCCCTGATCGCCGCCGGTCGTGACGCGTTCGGCGGCGGGAATCACCTGTGAGCCCACCGGGCAATCGTTCGGCTAGCTCATTGTGGCCGGACCTTCCTGTCAACCCCGGATCCACGCATCGAACGATTTCTCTGCGTGTTCGCTCCCGTAGCCGGGCGAGTCCAGCTACTCTGACCCGTTGGTGACACCTCAGGGTGAGCGGCGCAGCCCAGCCTGGACACTCGGCGGGGCGCGGCCGACCAGAGGCTCATCCCCGCACCCTCCGACCTCCGACCCAGGGGTCCGAAGGGCCAGGCATCGAGCGATTTGTCGCCTCTGGGCTAGCAAGGGCAAAGTTCCGAATCGCCGCCTTGGCTGGAAGCCGCACGATGTGCCAACGAGGCGTCACCGATCGCATTCCGTAGACGCTCTGTCTGCCCCTTATTACGCGACGGTCACATAGCGGCCTCGCTCGCCCGGTCGGCCAAGCCGATCGGCCGTACGTGGGCTTTGCGCGTGGTTTCGACTGTGGCACGATCGGAGGCACTGATTCTTGTACTGACCCCCGACAGGAGCACGCTGATGTATGGTCGGACGCCTCGCCGCCTTCGCGCCGCCCTCGCGTTCGCGGCCGTGGTCGCGTTCGCGGGTTCCTTCCTCGGCGCGACTACCAGTTTTCAGCAGTTTGACTTCTCTTGGGGTGCTCCGGCCGTTGACAAGGGCGCTGCTGTAGCCCGATAGGCCCGCTCCGCACCACCCAGCGAGGGAGCGGAATGAAGCCTGGCTCGCCCCCAGCCCGTCGATCCAACGAGCAGGCCTGGCTGATCACTGGACCGTTGGCCGTCCTGGCCATCGTCTGCTCGTTCGTCCTCGCGCTGGCCGGGCCACCGCCTCCGGGCAATCTCCTCGGGGCGGTGGTCATCTTCGTCGTGATGGTGGCTGCCAGCACCCAGGTGCTGCAGATCGTGGTGCGCCGGCAGGCGCTCGAAGTCATCGTCATCGAGATCCCGCTGCTACTGGCCTTCTTCTACCTGCCGCCCCTGACGGTCGTGGTGATCGCGGTCCTGGCCGCGCTGATCGGCCAGCTGCGCCGACGCCTCAGCGCTCCGAAGGTCTGGTTCAACCTCGCCCGTGCCGCGGTGGCCGCCTCACTGGCGGGAGTTGTCCTGCTGGCGCTCCCTCCCGTCGGCGACGAGGTGGGCCCGAAGACGTGGGCCGTCCTCTTCGCGGTGGTCAGCGTCAACAGCCTCATCTCGTTGGCGGCCATCAGCGCGGTCATCTCTCTGCTGCACGGCTGGCAGGCAGGGTGGGAGCTGATCCGCAACGGCACCGCGCCGCAGCTGATCTGCGCGATCAACACCGTCGTCGGGCTGGTGATCCTGATGGCGATCGAGTCCAACCTGTGGTCCGTGCTACTGATCGCGGTGTTGGCCGTCGCGGTCGTGCTGGTCTACCGCTCGTACGCGCAGTTCCTTCGGCAGCACCGCACCCTAGGCAACATGTACGAGCTGACCCGGGCGATCAGCGAGAGCGGCCAGGACGGCGGTCTGGTGGACGCGTTGCTGGACCGGGTCCGGGCCCTCATGCAGGCCGAGTACGCCACGCTCTGGCTGCCGGCCCAGGGGCGCCACCTCGAGGTGCTGTTGAGCGCCAGGCTCGATGACCGCGGTCTCCTCGATGTCGCGGTCACGCCTCCGATCGTGCGCGAGCGCGCCCGGCAGTCCGGCCGCACGGTGGCCGCCGGCCGGGCCTTCGACGATGACGAGGATGTCCGGGCGGCGCTCGGCAGGCATCAGGTCAAGGACGTCATCGTGGTGCCACTGCGGTCGGGCCAGGCGGTCATCGGCACGCTCGAGGTGGTCAACCGGCTCAGCGACGTCGGCCATTTCACGTCCGCGGACATCCCGGTGTTCCAGACCGTGGCCGCCCACGCCGCGGTGGCGCTCGAAAATTCGCGGCTGGTCGACCGGCTGCGACACGACGCGTACCACGACACGTTGACCGGGTTGCCGAACCGGCGGCGGATCACCGCGGCGCTGGACGAGTCGGTCAAGATCCGCGCGCCGGGCGAGGTGGTGGCGTTGCTGCTCTTCGACGTCGACGGCCTACGCCAGGTCAACGAGTCCCTCGGTCACGCGGCCGGGGACAAGGTCCTCGCCGAGGTCGCGAACCGGTTGCGGGCCAGCGCGCCGTCGTCGGCTCTGGTCGGCCGTGCCGGTGGGGACGAGTTCCTGGTGACGCTGCGGTTGGAGAGCGCTGAGGCCGCGCTCGAGTTGGCCGCTCAACTGCGCGAGCAGATCCGCGACGAGATGGTCTTCGACGCGCTCACCCTCGACGTGAACACCGCCGTCGGGGTGGCCGTACACCCTGATCACGGCAGCGATGCGGCGACGCTGCTGCTTCGGGTCGACCTCGCGGCGACGGCGGCCAAGTCGGTGCCGGGCAGCGTGCAGTTGTTCAACCCCGCGTTGGAGTCCCGATCGTTGCGCCGGCTCGGTCTGGCCGGTGATCTGCGCCGGGCCTTGGACCAGAACGAGCTGGAGGTCTACTTCCAGCCCAAGGTGACGTTGCGGGATCGGCGCCTGGTCGGTGTCGAGTGTCTGGCCCGGTGGGAGCATCCGGCGCACGGCACGGTAGCTCCCGAGGATTTCGTGGCGGTGGCCGAGCACACCGGTCAGTTGACCCGGCTCACCGAGGTGGTGCTCCGCGAGGGGCTGCGCCGCAGTCGGGACTGGGCGCTGGCCGACCAGCCGTTGCCCATCGCGGTCAACCTCTCGGCCCGTACGCTCATCGACCAGCACTTCCCGGACCGGGTCCACGAGCTGTTGACCGAGTACCGGGTGCCGGCGCAGCGCCTCACCCTGGAGATCACCGAGTCGGGGGTGCTGGACGGCACGGACCGGCCCATTCCCACTCTGCAACGACTGCGGGATCTCGGCGTCCGGTTGTCGGTGGACGACTTCGGCACCGGCGACTCGTCTCTGGCGCACCTGCGCCGGCTGCCGGTGCACGAGGTGAAGGTGGACCGCTCCTTCGTGCAGGGCATGGCGACCGATCCGGGGGACCTGGCGATCGTCAACGCGGTGGTGACGCTCTCCCAGCAGTTCGGCCTGGCGGTGGTGGCCGAGGGGGTGGAGAGCGAGCTGACCCTGGAGCTTCTCCAGGACATCGGCTGTGAGATCGGGCAGGGTTTCCTGTTCAGTCGGCCGCTGCCGTACGAACGGTTGGCTGCCTGGTTCGGTGCCCAGGTCGAGCCGGAAACGATCTCCAACGGGGAGCTGCCGCGCCTTCGTGTCGTGCCCTGAGCAGGGCGCGGACGATCACCGGGGATCCGATTTCACCTGTCGAGCCGGGCCGTGTACTCTTACTCCTGCGCGCCCCACGGGGAGATCGCGCAGGCCCCCTTAGCTCAGTCGGCAGAGCGTCTCCATGGTAAGGAGAAGGTCTACGGTTCGATTCCGTAAGGGGGCTCGAGGGTTCAGCTGGACCCATCGCAGCGGTGTAGCTCAGATGGTAGAGCAAGCGGCTCATAATCGCTGTGTCGCCGGTTCAAGTCCGGCCACCGCTACTCTCGTCTTCCGGGTTAGTTGCCGGTGGTCGTAAGAATGGGCGCTTCTGGCGCCCACTTTGCATGTCCGCGCTGTCAGCGTCTAGGCTGGCGCGTCGTAGTTGTTTCCGTTAGCGAGGAAGGCACTCCGCCGTGGCGAAGGCTACCGATGTCCGGCCGAAGATCACTTTGGCGTGTGTGGAGTGCAAGGAGCGCAACTACATCACGCGCAAGAACCGGCGCAACGACCCCGACCGCATCGAGCTGAAGAAGTTCTGCCCGCGCGACGGTCGGCACACGGTCCACCGCGAGACCCGCTGATCGCCGGCCGGCTCACGCCGGCCGCTGTCGAAGCTCCCATCGCCGATCTGCCCGGTTTGGGTGCGGCTCCGCCGCCGCCTACCGGTCAGGTCGGCGATCGTGCTTTCCGTGTAGGTTCGCGGCATGCCTCTGGACCCTTCCTTCGTCGGCCGGATCTATCCGCCGACCGCCCCCTACCAGGTGGGCCGAGAAAAGATCCGTGAGTTCGCCCGCGCCATCGGTGCCACCGACCCGGCCCACCACGACCCGGTGGCCGCGCAGGCGCTGGGCCACGCCGACGTGGTGGCCCCGCCGACCTTTCCGGTGATCGTCACGATGGCCGCGAGCCAGCAGATCATCGACGACCCGGCGCTGGGCGTGGACTTCAGCCGTCTGGTGCACGGCGACCAGCGGTTCGCGTACACCCGGCCGGTGGTCGCCGGCGACGAGCTGGTCTGCGTCAACACCATCGAGGACGTCAGCACCCGGGGCGGGCACGGCTTCCTGACCACCCGCACCGACGTGAGCACCGTCGGCGGGGAGCCGGTCGTCGCCGTCTGGGCCAAGTACGTCGTACGCGGGGAGGGCTGAGATGGAGTTGGCAGCACAGACGTTCCGGGTGACCCGGGCCGACCTGGTCCGCTACGCCGGCGCCTCGGGTGACTTCAACCCGATCCACTGGAGCGACCGCGTCTCGACCAAGGTGGGTCTGCCCGGGGTCATCGCGCACGGCATGTTCACCATGGCGCTGGTCGGCCGGGCGATCACCACCTGGGCCGGCTCGCCGGACGCGGTGGTCGACTACGGCGTGCGGTTCACCCGGCCGGTGGTGGTCCCGGACGATGATCAGGGGACCGAGATCGAGGTCACCGCGCGGGTCCGTGAGGTGACCGAGGACGGCCTCACCCGACTCGATGTGACCGCCACGTGTCTGGGCGAGAAGGTGCTGTCGCAAGCCCGGGCAACCATCCGCACGGCGGCCTGAACCGGGCCCGCCACGCGTGGCGGAGAGACCGGTTGGGAAAGTCGGGCGGCTACCCGTACACTGGTCCGCCGTGGGGCAAGTGACCCCTGCTCGGTCGTCTGTGGCCGCGTGGGGCGAGTGTTGCCGCATAGGGGTGTAGCTCAATTGGCAGAGCAGCGGTCTCCAAAACCGCAGGCTGCAGGTTCAAGTCCTGTCACCCCTGCGCCTCAGGCCTGACCGTTCCCGTGGGTCGCGCCGCCAGCTCGGCGGCGTCCGGCCCGTGGTGGTGGCATCGGCGGGGTGGTTCCGAGGCAATCGGGCCCTCCGGGTGATCCACCGGCCGCGGCCCGTCGCGGGACGGTTGGGTCCGGCCGGCGTGACCAGCGCCGCGTACGCCACCCGGCGTACGACCCGAGATTCCGCGACGGAGGGCGAAGTGGCCGACAACAAGCGGCGCGGCGAGGACGCCGGCGACGATCGTCTGGACGACGAGGTCGTCGACGAGGTAGCCGACGACGACGCCTCCAGCGCGGACGAGCCGGTTTCCCGGGGCGGCACCGCCACGCGGTCGCGTGCCCGGGCCGAGTCGGCGGACAGCCGACCGACCACCAAGTCGGAGACGGGTCGGGTGGGTGTCTTCGGGCGCATCGCCCGGTTCTTCCGCGAGGTGGTAGCTGAACTGCGTAAGGTCATCTGGCCGACCCGCAAGGAGCTGCTGACCTACACCGCGGTGGTGGTGGCGTTCGTCACGGTGATGCTGACGATCGTGGGTGTGCTGGACTTCGGCTTCGCCAAGGTCGTGTTGTTTGTCTTTGGCAACTCGGACTGACCGGCTGCCTCCAGCCATAGTGACGGAAGTGAGCGAGCGTGCCTGAGTACGACGAGACCGCCGGACCGGTGGACGAGCAGTCCACGGTCGCGACGGCGGCTGGTGACGAGTCGGTCGAGGCCGCCAGCGAGCCGGATTTCCCAACGACCGAGCCCGCGCCGGACGAGGACTACGACGCGGTCGCGGAGCTGAGGCAGAAGCTGCGCTACGCGCCGGGTGACTGGTACGTGGTGCACTCGTACGCCGGCTACGAGAACAAGGTCAAGACCAACCTCGAGACCCGGATCACGAGCCTCGACATGGAGGACTTCATCTACCAGGTCGAGGTGCCGACCCGGGAAGAGGTCGAGGTCAAGAACGGTAAGCGTTCGCAGATCCAGGCCAAGGTCTTCCCGGGTTACATCCTGGTCCGGATGGAGTTGACCGCCGAGTCCTACTCGTGTGTCCGGAACACTCCGGGCGTGACCGGCTTCGTCGGCGCGACCGACCGGGCCGACCGGCCTGCTCCGCTCTCGCTCGACGAGGTGCTGAAGTGGCTGGCGCCGGCGGTCGAGACCGAGCAGAAGAAGGCCAAGCCGGAGATCAAGGTCCTCGACTTCGAGGTGGGCGACTCGGTCACCGTCACCGACGGCGCGTTCGCGTCGCTGCCGGCCACGATCAGCGAGATCAACGCCGACCAGCAGAAGCTCAAGGTGCTGGTGTCGATCTTCGGTCGCGAGACTCCGGTGGAGCTCAACTTCAACCAGGTCGCCAAGATCTGACTGGTCGTCGGCGGCGGGTCCGGCCCGCCGCCGACGTCGGCGTACGCGCTCTCGCTCGACCTCGGCGGACGAGTGGGCTGCGGCCTGCGCTACTCTTGAATGTCGCCGCTGTCGCACCGCGCTGACCGTGCGCGCCCCGAGGGCGGCGACAGCCGCATTTTCCCAGCTCCAAGCCCCAGGAAGTGACATGCCTCCGAAGAAGAAGCTCGTCAAGACGTTCACGCTTCAGCTGCCGGCGGGCCAGGCCACGCCGGCGCCGCCGGTCGGCCCCGCGCTCGGCCAGCACGGCGTGAACATCATGGAGTTCTGCAAGTCCTACAACGCGCAGACCGAGTCTCAGCGGGGCGACATCGTCCCCGCCGAGATCAGCGTCTACGAGGACCGGTCCTTCACGTTCGTGCTGAAGACCCCGCCCGCCGCCCGGCTGCTGCTCAAGGCCGCCGGTGTGCAGAAGGGTTCGGGTGTTCCGCAGTCCGACAAGGTCGGCTCGGTCAGCCGCGTCCAGCTGCGGGAGATCGCCGAGAAGAAGATGGCCGACCTCAACGCCAACGACCTCGCCCAGGCCGAGAAGATCATCGCCGGCACCGCCCGGTCGATGGGCATCACCGTCAACGACTGACGTCGGCCCCGGCCTTCGACCCGATCGTGGGAGGGCTCGCGCCGAGCGGCCCGCCAGAGACCACAGGAGTAATCAGCAATGCAGCGCAGCAAGAGCTACCGCAAGGCCGCCGATGTCATCGACCGGTCCAAGCTCTACACCCCCACCGAGGCCGTGAAGCTGGCCAAGGAGACCACCAACGTCAAGTTCGACGCCACGGTCGAGGTCGCCATGCGCCTCGGCGTCGACCCCCGCAAGGCGGACCAGATGGTCCGCGGCACGGTCAACCTGCCGCACGGCACCGGTAAGACCGCCCGCGTGATCGTGTTCGCCAGTGGCGCGAAGGCCGAGGAGGCCGTCGCCGCGGGTGCTGACGAGGTGGGCACCGACGAGCTGGTCGCCCGGATCCAGGGTGGTTGGCTCGACTTCGACGCGGCGATCGCCACGCCGGACCAGATGGCCAAGATCGGCCGGATCGCGCGGATCCTGGGCCCGCGCGGTCTCATGCCGAACCCGAAGACCGGCACGGTGACCATGGACGTCACCAAGGCGGTGCAGGACATCAAGGGCGGCAAGATCACCTTCCGGGTGGACAAGCACTCCAACCTGCACCTGATCATCGGCAAGGCGTCCTTCACGGAGAGCCAGCTGGTGGACAACTACGCCGCGGTGCTCGACGAGGTGCTGCGCGCCAAGCCGTCCGCGGCCAAGGGCAAGTACCTCCGCAAGGTCATCCTGACCACCACGATGGGCCCGGGCGTCCCGGTCGACCCGAACCTGGTGAAGAACCTTCGGGAGGACCAGGCCGACGCCTGAGTCGACAGTTCGCTCCGCCGGGGCGCCGCCACCACCGTGGCGGCGCCCCGGCGCGTTCGGGGTGTGGCAGGCTCGACCCCATGCGGCTGGAGAACGTCTGGTTGCGGTACCACCGGCGGGGGCCGTGGGTGCTGCGCGGCATCGACGTGCGGATCGGCCCCGGCGAGGTGGCGGTCGTACTGGGCCGCAACGGGGTGGGCAAGTCGACCCTGCTCCAGGTCGCCGCGGGGGTCCTCCGGCCGGACCGGGGTCGGGTCACCGACCGGCCGGCGCGAGTGGGCTGGGTGCCGGAGCGTTTCCCGTCCGACCAGCCGTTCACGGTGACGCGCTATCTGACCGGGATGGCCCGGGTGGCGGGGCTGGGCAGGGCCGCGGCCGACGAGGCGGTGACCTCCTGGACCGACCGGCTCGGGCTGTCCGCGTTCCGCGCGGTCCGGCTGCCGGAGCTGTCCAAGGGCACCGCGCAGAAGGTGGGCCTCGCCCAGGCGATGCTGCGCACGCCGGGCCTGCTGGTGCTCGACGAGCCGTGGGAAGGGCTGGATGCCGCCACCCGCGAGTTGGTGCCCGAGCTGATCGACGAGGTGCTCGCCGCCGAGGGGTCCGTCCTGGTCAGCGATCATCGCGGCGAGACGGTCCGGCTGCCGGCCGCGCGCCGCTGGTTGGTGGCCGACGGTGCGCTCTGCGAGGAGACGTCGTCGACGGACGAGACGATCGCGGTGGTCGAGGTCGCGGTGCCGGCCGCGCGGGTCGCCGGCACCGTCGCCCGGTTGCGCGCCGAGGGCCACCAGGTGCTGCGGGTACGCGCCGACGCCTCCACCGCCGCACCGCAGGCCCGACCCGCCGAGCCACCTGTGGCGGCCGGTGCTGCCCGACCCGCCGAGCCACTGGAGGTGGCCGGTGCTGCCCGACCCGCCGAGCCGCCGCGCCCGGCGGCCGGGGAGTTGGCGGTGCCGCAGTCGGAGGTCGCCGACCCGGTGGTCGAGCCGGCAGCGGGGGAGGCCCGGTGAGCGCCCTGGTTCGGATGCGGCTGGCCGGTTTCCTGCGTACCGGCCGGGCGGTGGCGCCCTTGCTCGCCGGCCTGATCACGCTCGGCATCCTCTACGGCGGGGGCCGGGCCCAGCCGGCTGAGGCGTACGGCGTCTCGGCGGTGGTGCTCTTCCCGGTGCTCGCCTGGCAGACCAAGATTCTGTTGGACGTCGAGCCGGACGTGCAGCGTCGGCTGGCGCAGGTGACCGTCGGGGTGGCCCGGGAGCGGTCGGCAGGGTTGCTCGCCGCCGGCGTGGCGGCCCTGGTGACGGTCGCCATCGCGCTGCTCTTTCCGTGGCTGGTCGGCGGGGTGTCCGGCCCGGTGGACCCGGGGGACCGGTCGATTCCGGTCGGTCTCGCGCTGGGATTGTGGGCGCACCTGCTGGTCGTACCCGCCGCGGTTGCTCTTGGCGCGCTGGCCAGCCGGGCGTCGGTGGGCAGCGCCGGGTACGGCGTCGCGGTGCTGGCCCTCGGCGGGGTCGGCGCGGTGGTGCTCGGCCTGACCGGCTCGGTGGCCCCCTGGCTGGCGCCACCGATCATGGCCGCCGCCCGCACGACCGGCGGGGACGCCGCCGCGCTCACCCTGCTGGCGCTGACCGGGTGGGGGCTGGCCTGGAGCGCCGCCGTCGTCGGTGGCTACCTGTGGCGGCGGCGGGCCCAGGGCTGACCGACGCCGGTGGCGCGGCTCACCGGTGGCGATTTGGCGCTGCCGGCCGGGGCGCGTACTCTTCACACCGTCATCCGTGTTCTCATGGATGAGGAACCACCCAGAGACCGCTGGTCACCGTGCTCCGGCACGGTCGAAGGTCCCGCGACAACGGGCGACCCGCGTAGGGCGGCAAGCGTAACTCGGCAGTGAGCGTGGTCCGCCGACCATGATGATCTGCTGGCCCTCGCCCCGTGCGCCCTGCGCCGGGGCTTTTTCGTTGTCGTGCTGCCTCCGCCCCCGTTCCGGCTTCGGCCGAGACGGGGACCAGCCTCGAGTAACGAGAGAGGAGGGACATGGCGGACAAGCCGATCCGGGCCGACAAGGCCACGGCCGTCGCTGAGCTGACCGAGAGCTTCCGCAGCTCGGGCGCCACCGTGCTGACCGAGTACCGCGGTCTGACGGTTTCCCAGCTCACCCAGCTTCGGCGCTCGCTCGGCGCCGAGACCAGCTACACGGTCGCGAAGAACACGCTGGCGAAGCGTGCTGCGACGGACGCGGGCATCACCGGCCTCGACGAGCTGTTCACCGGTCCTACCGCGCTGACTTTCGTTTCGGGCGACGTCGTCGAGGCGGCGAAGGGGCTTCGCGACTTCGCGAAGGCCAACCCGAAGCTCGTCATCAAGGGCGGTGTCTTCGAGGGCAAGGCCATCACCGCGGCCGAGGTCACGAAGCTCGCCGACCTGGAGTCCCGCGAGGTGCTGCTGGCCAAGCTGGCCGGCGCGATGAAGGGCAACCTGAGCAAGGCCGCGGCCCTGTTCCAGGCCCCGCTGTCGAAGACCGCCCGTCTGGCGGCCGCACTGCAGGACAAGCGCGAGAAGGAGGGCGCCGAGGCG
Source organism: Micromonospora sp. NPDC049645 (assembly GCF_040675155.1). NCBI lineage: Bacteria > Bacillati > Actinomycetota > Actinomycetes > Micromonosporales > Micromonosporaceae > Micromonospora > Micromonospora sp. NPDC049645. The sequence continues at coordinate 157,625 of NZ_JBFAOI010000003.1, read as the reverse complement.
GCCTGAGGCCCCCACGGCGCACCAGTTCTTACTTAACAGAATCAGGAAAGGACGCCAGATATGGCGAAGCTCAGCACCGACGAGCTGCTCGACGCGTTCAAGGAGATGACGCTGATCGAGCTCTCTGAGTTCGTGAAGCAGTTCGAGACGACCTTCGAGGTCACCGCTGCCGCTCCGGTCGCGGTTGCCGCTGCCGGCGGTGGCGCCGGTGGCGCTGCCGCCCCGGCCGAGGAGGAGCAGGACGAGTTCGACGTCATCCTCGAGGCTGACGGTGGCAAGAAGATCCAGGTCATCAAGGTCGTGCGTGAGCTGACCGGCCTGGGCCTCAAGGAGGCCAAGGACGCGGTCGAGTCCGCGCCGAAGGCCATCCTGGAGAAGGTCAACAAGGAGACCGCCGACAAGGCGAAGGCCAAGCTCGAGGGTGAGGGCGCCAAGGTCACCCTCAAGTGACCTGAGGCTCCACCTACGCGTAGCCCGGCTCGTGAGCCGGGACACCATCGCGTCGCGGCGGGCGGTGATCCGACACGGATCGCCGCCCGCCGTATTGGTGGATCCGCCCCCGACCGGTCCTGAGCTGGGCTCCGACCGGCGACTGCGTCGCCCGGAACGAGGATGACGGGTCGCTCTCCAGTGGGAAACACGCGGCGAGGGGGATACCGGCCCTTGACGCGGCCCGGGGCTGCCAGGCACGCTGACACCAGCAAGACACCGCGCTTGCGACGGCCACGACGTGGGTATGACAGCGGCGGCACCATCGGCCGCGGTAACCCGAGCGGCCCAGTGGGGAGTTGCGTTCTGAGCGGCCCGGCAGACCCCGGTTGACGGGGGCCGAGGCGCGCTCCGCAAACAACCTGCGGGGTGGGCTGGACAGCGGTTAGCCTCTCGGCTACACTGCTAGTTTGCGCTGCCTTCCGACTTGACCCCTGCTCGGAAATGTCCGTTTACGGATATTTCTGGTGGGGTCATTGGAGTGCACGCGTACCAGCCGTTCTGCAGCACCGGTCCTCGGAAGGACGCATCTTGGCAGCTTCCCGCCCTGCGAAGACCAGTCGTACGTCGAGCGCATTCGCTCCCCGCCGAGTTTCATTCGGCAGGATCACCGAACACCTCGAGGTCCCCAACCTCCTTGCCATTCAGAACGAGTCCTTCGACTGGCTCGTCGGCAACGAGGCTTGGCAGGGCCGGTCGGCGGACGACCCGCACGCACGATCGGGTCTCGCGGAGATCCTTGAAGAGATCAGTCCCATTGAGGACTTCTCCGGCACCATGTCGCTCTCCTTCTCGGCGCCGCGCTTCGACGAGGTCAAGGCCTCGATCGAGGAGTGCAAGGAGAAGGACCTGACCTACTGCGCTCCGCTCTTCGTGACCGCGGAGTTCACCAACAACACCACCGGCGAGATCAAGAGCCAGACGGTGTTCATGGGTGACTTCCCGATGATGACGCCGAAGGGCACCTTCGTCATCAACGGCACCGAGCGCGTCGTGGTCAGCCAGCTCGTCCGGTCTCCGGGCGTGTACTTCGACAAGCAGCCGGACAAGACCTCCGACCGCGACCTCTCCAGCGTCAAGGTCATCCCCAGTCGGGGTGCCTGGCTGGAGTTCGACATCGACAAGCGCGACACGGTCGGCGTACGCATCGACCGTAAGCGTCGGCAGGCCGTCACCGTCCTGCTCAAGGCCATCGGATGGTCGGCCGAGCGGATCCGTGAGCGGTTCGGCTGGTCCGAGCTGATGATGACCACGCTCGAGAAGGACCACATCGCCGGCGCCGACGAGGCTCTGCTCGACATCTACCGCAAGCTGCGCCCTGGCGAGCCGCCGACGCGCGAGAACGCCCAGACCCTGCTCGACAACCTCTTCTTCAACCCGAAGAGGTACGACGTCGCCAAGGTCGGGCGCTACAAGTTCAACAAGAAGCTCGAAGTCGACGTGCCGATCACCACCGGCACGCTGACCGAGGACGACATCGTCGCCACCGTGGAGTACCTGTGCCGGCTGCACGCCGGTGAGGACGGCTACGAGGCCGACGACATCGACCACTTCGGCAACCGGCGTCTGCGTACCGTGGGCGAGCTGATCCAGAACCAGGTTCGGGTCGGCCTCTCCCGGATGGAGCGGGTTGTCCGCGAGCGGATGACCACGCAGGACGTCGAGGCGATCACCCCGCAGACCCTGATCAACATCCGCCCGGTGGTGGCGGCGATCAAGGAGTTCTTCGGGACGTCGCAGCTGTCCCAGTTCATGGACCAGACCAACCCGCTGGCGGGCCTGACCCACCGGCGTCGGCTGAGCGCGCTCGGCCCGGGTGGTCTGTCCCGGGAGCGGGCCGGCTTCGAGGTCCGCGACGTGCACCCGTCCCACTACGGCCGGATGTGCCCGATCGAGACGCCGGAAGGCCCGAACATCGGTCTGATCGGCGCGCTCTCCACCTTCGCCCGGGTCAACCCGTTCGGCTTCATCGAGACGCCGTACCGGAAGGTCGTCGAGGGTCGGGTCACCGACCAGATCGACTACCTGACCGCGGACGAGGAGGACCGGTTCGTCAAGGCCCAGGCCAACGCGCGCCTGAAGGCTGACGGCACGTTCGCCGAGGACCGGGTGCTCTGCCGTCGTAAGGGCGGCGAGACCGAGGACGTCGTCCCCGGTGCCGTCGACTACATGGACGTCTCGCCCCGGCAGATGACCTCGGTCGCGACCGCCATGATCCCGTTCCTCGAGCACGACGACGCCAACCGGGCACTGATGGGCGCGAACATGCAGCGCCAGGCGGTGCCGCTGGTCAAGGCCGAGGCGCCGCTCGTGGGTACGGGCATGGAGTACCGGGCCGCGGTCGACGCTGGCGACGTGGTGGTCGCCGAGGTCGGCGGTGTGATCGAGGATCTCTGCGCCGACTACGTCACCATCCACCAGGACGACGGCCACCGCCGGACGTACCTGCTGCACAAGTTCCGCCGCTCCAACGCCGGCTCCTGCGTCAATCAGAAGCCGGTGGTCTTCGAGGGCGACCGCGTCGAGGCCGGTCAGGTCATCGCCGACGGTCCGTGCACCGACGAGGGCGAGATGGCGCTCGGACGCAACCTGCTGGTGGCGTTCATGTGCTGGGAGGGCCACAACTACGAGGACGCGATCATCCTGTCGCAGCGCCTCGTGCAGCAGGACGTGCTCACCTCGATCCACATCGAGGAGCACGAGGTCGACGCCCGGGACACCAAGCTCGGCCCGGAGGAGATCACCCGCGACATCCCGAACGTCAGCGAGGAAATGCTCGCCGACCTCGACGAGCGCGGCATCATCCGGATCGGCGCCGAGGTCGTCCCCGGCGACATCCTGGTCGGCAAGGTCACGCCCAAGGGTGAGACCGAGCTGACCCCGGAGGAGCGGCTGCTCCGCGCGATCTTCGGTGAGAAGGCGCGTGAGGTTCGGGACACCTCGCTGAAGGTGCCGCACGGCGAGACCGGCACGGTCATCGGTGTGCGCACGTTCTCCCGCGAGGACGGCGACGAGTTGCCGCCGGGTGTCAACGAGCTGGTCCGGGTCTACGTCGCCCAGAAGCGCAAGATCCAGGACGGCGACAAGCTCGCCGGCCGGCACGGCAACAAGGGCGTCATCTCGAAGATCCTGCCGGTCGAGGACATGCCGTTCCTCGAGGACGGCACCCCGGTCGACATCGTGCTCAACCCGCTCGGTGTGCCGAGCCGGATGAACATCGGCCAGGTGCTGGAGACCCACCTCGGTTGGGTCGCCAAGACCGGTTGGAAGGTCGAGGGCGACGACGCCGAGTGGAAGCGCCAGCTCCGCTCGATCGACGCGCACGAGTCCGAGGGGGACACCAACGTGGCCACCCCGGTCTTCGACGGTGCCCGCGAGGAGGAGATCTCCGGTCTGCTGGAGTCGACCCTGCCCAACCGGGACGGCAAGCAGCTGATCGGTCGTACCGGTAAGGCGCAGCTGTTCGACGGTCGTTCCGGCGAGCCGCTGCCCGACCCGATCGCGGTCGGCTACGTCTACATCCTGAAGCTCAACCACCTGGTCGACGACAAGATCCACGCTCGGTCGACCGGCCCGTACTCGATGATCACGCAGCAGCCGCTGGGTGGTAAGGCGCAGTTCGGTGGTCAGCGTTTCGGTGAGATGGAGTGCTGGGCGATGCAGGCGTACGGCGCTGCCTACGCCCTGCAGGAGCTGCTCACGATCAAGTCCGACGACGTGCTCGGCCGGGTGAAGGTCTACGAGGCCATCGTCAAGGGCGAGAACATCCCGGAGCCGGGCATCCCGGAGTCGTTCAAGGTGCTGCTCAAGGAGCTGCAGTCGCTGTGCCTCAATGTTGAGGTGCTCTCCAGCGACGGTGTGGCCCTGGAAATGCGCGAGACCGACGACGAGGTGTTCCGGGCCGCTGAGGAGCTGGGCATCGACCTGTCCCGGCGCGAGCCAAGCTCGGTCGAAGAGGTCTGAGGTGAGCGGTCGGGGGTCGGCTCGCCGGCCCCCGACCCCACCCGAGAATTAGCAGTACAGACGACGACATAGGGGACATAGTGCTCGACGTCAACTTCTTCGACGAGCTGCGCATTGGTCTCGCCACCGCCGACGACATCCGTCAGTGGTCGCACGGCGAGGTCAAGAAGCCTGAGACGATCAACTACCGCACCCTGAAGCCGGAAAAGGACGGGCTCTTCTGCGAGAAGATCTTCGGTCCGCAGCGGGACTGGGAGTGCTACTGCGGTAAGTACAAGCGCGTCCGGTTCAAGGGCATCATCTGTGAGCGCTGCGGCGTCGAGGTGACCCGCTCCAAGGTCCGTCGTGAGCGGATGGGGCACATCGAGCTCGCCGCTCCGGTGACCCACATCTGGTACTTCAAGGGCGTTCCGAGCCGGCTGGGTTACCTGCTGGACCTCGCCCCCAAGGACCTCGAAAAGATCATCTACTTCGCCTCGTACGTCGTGACGAGCGTGGACGCGGAGTCGCGTCACCGTGACCTCTCGACGATCGAGAACGAGATCCTGGCCGAAAAGCGGCAGTCCGAGAACAGCCGCGACTCGGAGATCGAGAAGCGGGCCGCCAAGCTCGAGGCCGACCTGGCCGAGCTGGAGGCCGAGGGTGCCAAGGCGGACGTCCGGCGCAAGGTCAAGGAGGGCGGAGAGCGCGAGATGCGCCAGATCCGCGACCGGGCCCAGCGCGAGATCGACCGCCTGGACGAGGTGCTGGACACCTTCCGCAAGCTGGAGCCGAAGCAGCTGGTCACCGACGAGCTGCTCTACCGCGAGCTGCGTGACCGGTTCGGTGAGTACTTCACCGGTTCCATGGGCGCCGAGGCGATCAAGGCGCTGGTCCAGAACATGGACCTCGACGCCGAGGCCGAGAGCCTGCGGGAGACCATCCGGTCCGGCAAGGGCCAGCGGAAGATCCGGGCGCTCAAGCGACTCAAGGTCGTCGCGGCGTTCCTGAACACCCGCAACTCGCCGCTCGGCATGGTGCTGGACTGCGTCCCGGTCATCCCGCCGGACCTGCGCCCGATGGTGCAGCTCGACGGTGGCCGGTTCGCGACCTCGGACCTGAACGACCTGTACCGCCGCGTGATCAACCGGAACAACCGCCTCAAGCGGCTGATCGACCTCGGTGCGCCCGAGATCATCGTCAACAACGAGAAGCGGATGCTCCAGGAGGCCGTCGACGCGCTGTTCGACAACGGCCGTCGTGGCCGGCCGGTCACCGGTCCGGGTAACCGCCCGCTGAAGTCGCTGTCCGACATGCTCAAGGGCAAGCAGGGCCGGTTCCGCCAGAACCTGCTGGGCAAGCGCGTCGACTACTCCGGCCGTTCGGTCATCGTGGTCGGCCCGAAGCTCAAGCTGCACCAGTGCGGTCTGCCCAAGCAGATGGCGCTGGAGCTGTTCAAGCCGTTCGTGATGAAGCGGCTGGTCGACCTCAACCACGCCCAGAACATCAAGTCCGCCAAGCGGATGGTCGAGCGTCAGCGCCCGGTCGTGTGGGACGTGCTGGAAGAGGTCATCGGCGAGCACCCGGTGCTGCTCAACCGGGCGCCGACCCTGCACCGCCTGGGCATCCAGGCCTTCGAGCCGCAGCTGGTCGAGGGCAAGGCGATCCAGATCCACCCGCTGGTCTGCACCGCGTTCAACGCCGACTTCGACGGTGACCAGATGGCGGTGCACGTGCCGCTGTCCGCCGAGGCTCAGGCCGAGGCACGGATCCTGATGCTGTCGTCGAACAACATCCTCAAGCCGGCCGACGGTAAGCCCGTCACCATGCCCACGCAGGACATGGTCATCGGTCTGTACCACCTCACCCACCTCACCGCCGGTGAGAAGGGCGAGGGCCGGGCGTTCAGCTCGGACGCCGAGGCGCGGATGGCCTTCGACAACGGCGAGCTGCACCTGCAGGCGCCCGTGAAGATCCGTCTGCGTGGCGTGGTCGGTGTCGACAACGGCTCCGGCGGGCAGGCGTGGACCGCCCCGGAGGGCTGGGTCGAGGGTGAGCCGCTGACCGTGGAGACCACCCTCGGTCGGGTGCTGTTCAACGAGACGCTGCCGCAGGGCTACCGCTTCGTGAACTACGAGATCCGCAAGGGTCAGCTCTCCGCGATCGTCAACGACCTCGCCGAGCGTTTCCCCAAGGTGGCGCTGGCCGCCACCCTGGACGGGCTCAAGGAGGCCGGTTTCCACTGGGCCACCTGGTCCGGCGTGACGATCGGCATGGAGGACGTCATCGCTCCGCCGCGTAAGGCGGAGATCCTGGCGAAGTACGAGAAGGAAGCCGACCGGATCGACAAGCAGTACCAGCGTGGTCTGATGACCGCCGAGGAGCGTCGCGGCGAACTCATCGAGATCTGGACCAAGGCGACCAACGAGGTCGCCAAGGAGATGGACACCGCGCTGCCGCAGGAGAACCCACTGTGGAAGATGATCAACTCGGGTGCCCGCGGTAACCTGCTCCAGCTCCGGCAGATCGCGGCGATCCGTGGTCTGGTGGCCAACCCGAAGGGCGAGATCATCCCGCGGCCGATCAAGGCCAGCTACCGGGAGGGTCTGTCCGTCCTGGAGTACTTCATCTCCACGCACGGTGCCCGTAAGGGCCTCGCCGACACCGCGCTGCGGACCGCCGACTCGGGTTACCTGACCCGTCGTCTGGTGGACGTCTCGCAGGACGTCATCATCCGCGAGGAGGACTGCGGCACCGACCGGGCGATCCCGATGCAGATCGGCGAGAAGCTGGACGGCAAGCTCGTCGTCCACACCCACGCCGAGACCAGCGTGCACGCCCGTACCCTCGCCGACGACATCAAGGGGCCGGACGGCACCGTGGTCGCCGAGCGCGGTCAGGACATCAACTCCATCGGGGTCGACAAGATCGTCGCCGCCGGGGTGGAGACGGTCCGGGTGCGCAGCGTGCTCACCTGCGAGTCGAAGCTGGGCGTCTGCGCCGCCTGCTACGGCCGCTCGCTGCCGACCGGCAAGTCGGTCGACATCGGCGAGGCGGTCGGCATCATCGCCGCCCAGTCCATCGGTGAGCCTGGTACGCAGCTGACGATGCGTACCTTCCACACCGGTGGTGTCGCGGGTGAGGACATCACCCAGGGTCTGCCGCGTGTGCAGGAAATCTTCGAGGCTCGGGTCCCGAAGGGTAAGGCGCCCATCGCCGACACCCCCGGCCGGATCCGGATCGAGGACGGCGAGCGCTCGCGCAAGATCATCGTGGTGCCGGACGACGGTAGCGACGAGATCGTCTACGACAAGATCTCGAAGCGGGTCAAGCTCCGGACCCACGACGGCGGCCACGTCGCGGTCGGCGAGAAGCTGACCGAGGGCACCATCGACCCGCACGAGCTTCTGCGGATCATGGGTCCGCGGGCGGTCCAGGTCCACCTGACCAGTGAGGTCCAGGAGGTCTACCGCTCGCAGGGTGTGCTCATCCACGACAAGCACATCGAGATCATCATCCGCCAGATGCTCAAGCGGGTGACGGTCATCGACTCCGGCTCGACCGAGTTCCTGCCGGGTGTGCTCGTCGACCGGGCGCTGTTCGAGTCGGAGAACCGCCGACTCGTCTCGGAGGGCGGCGAGCCCGCCGCCGGTCGTCCGGTGCTGATGGGTATCACCAAGGCCTCGCTGGCCACCGACTCCTGGCTCTCGGCGGCCTCCTTCCAGGAGACCACCCGGGTGCTGACCGACGCTGCGATCAACTCGCGCAGCGACTCGCTGGTCGGCCTCAAGGAGAACGTGATCATCGGAAAGCTCATCCCGGCCGGTACGGGCATCAGCAAGTACCGCAACGTCCGGGTGGAGCCGACCGAGGAGGCCAAGGCCAAGGTCTACTCGATGACCGGGTACCCGGAGACCGACTACGGTTTCGGGCCGGCCAGCGGGCAGGCCGTGCCGCTGGACGACTTCGACTTCGGGTCGTACCGCTAAGCACCAGTAACCCGACGAGGCCCCCGGTGCAAGCCGGGGGCCTCGTCGTGTCCGTGCCCACCCACCCCCGGGTCGAGTTCGGCATGATGGGGGGATGACGACCGCACCCGGGCAGGTGTCCGTCGCGCAGCAGGGCCTGCGCCACCCGCTGGACCCGGACCCGGCCCGCGCCACCAAGGCGCGGGCGGTCTTCGCGCTGGGCCTGCTCGGCATGTTGACCGGCTTGTTCATCGGTGGCGTGGTGCCAGCGACGGTGGCACTGCAACTGGCGAGGCAGGCGCGCCGTGAGGCGTACGCCTCGGGAGGTTTTTTGACCGGCTCCGTCTGGCTGCGGCGGGGGGAGCGGATGGCCTGGACCGGCCTGGTGTTGGTCGCGGTCAGCGTGGTGGCCGCGGTGGTGATCGGGGTGGTCCGGTTGGCCGGCGCGCCGTTCGGCCACGACTACCCGGCGAACATGGACTGAGTCGCCGGTGGCCGCGCCCGGCGCGGGCGGCGGCGCTCCCGGCGGTAGCCTGGCCGGTGTCCGCCGGCTTGTCGGTGGCGGCCTTTTCGACTGGAGGACCTCGTGACGGAACCGGCGCGGCCCCCCGCGGACGAACCGGTCGGCCCTCCGGACCCGACGTCTTCGTCCGAGCCGAGTGGCTGGGCGCGACCGGGCCCGAGCGGCGAGCCGCAACCTCCGGCGCCCACCCCGGGCCCGCCACCACCCGCGGCACCGCACCCCGGCTGGGGTCCAGGCTGGGGTACGACCACGGGACCCGGCTCCGCGCGGCCGTACCCGTTCGCCAGCGCGCCCCCCTCGACGCCGCAGGGTTGGGGTCCGCCGGCGTCCGGACCGGGAGGGCCGCAGGGTTGGGGTCCGCCGGTGTCTGGGTCGGGAGGGCCGCAGGGTTGGGGTCCGCCGGCGTCCGGACCGGGAGGGCCGCCCGGGTGGGGTCCGCCGCCGGGTCATGCTCCTGGGTGGGGCGGCATGCCGGGGCATCCGGTGCGGCCGCCCACCGATGACCAACGCCGGCCGCCGAAGCGGGTGGAGTCGGTTTCCGGTACGCCGTTCGGTGTCGTGCACCTGGACGTGGCCCCGGTCACCTCCGGGTTGGCCATCGGGGCGCTGGTGGCGGGGATCGCGTCGGTACTGGTCTCACTGTTGGTGATCTGCTTCGGGGTGGCCTTCAAGAACGACGGCGGGGCCTGGGCCTCGGGGGCGTTCGCCGCGCTCGGTGTGCTGGCCGGCGGGGCGGCGGTCGTCATCGGGCTGCTCGGGCGGCGGCAGATCGGTCGGCCGACCGCGTCCTCCGCGGTTCGGTTCACCGGCCGTGGGCTGGCGATGGCCGGGATCAGCTGTGGCGCGGCGGGAGTGCTGCTCAGTCTCCTGGGCCTGGGTCTGGCGCTGCTCCTCGCCCTGACGTGAGGATGATCACCGAGAGATCCGGCACCTGACGGGGGTGTCCCGTGGAAGGCTTCCGGTCCCGCCGGGGGCGATGGGTGCTTCCGTGGGGAAGCCGGTACACTTGTGTTCGTAGGTGCCCATCGCGGGCGACGGGGCAGGACGAGATCCGGCCGGCGGGTGTGAGACAGTCGCCGGGCCATTCCGTTTTGACCTGGGCGGTTGTGGTAGGTACTCTTTCCCCTTGTGCCCGGGCATGCCCGGGCAACTCGTGCGTGCGCTGTTTCCGGTTTCCGGGCGGCGGCACGACAAGTCAAGGATCCGGGGCGGGGCAACCCGCGTGCCGGTGACAAAACCCGGTACGCACGCGAGAGCGGCGCAACGGGGCCGTGACGAGGGCGACACGCCCGACCGCGGGTGCCGGGGTCTCCGCAAGGTGACCCTGGTCGGAATGTAGGAGAGCCGATCATCAGATCGGCTAACGAGCAGACGGCGCGGCCGCGGATGCGGCCGAAGGGAGCGGAGAAACCCGGTGCCCACGATCCAGCAGCTGGTCCGAAAGGGCCGCCAGGCGAAGACGACCAAGACCAAGACCCCGGCGCTGAAGGGTTCCCCTCAGCGGCGCGGCGTGTGCACCCGCGTGTACACCACCACCCCGAAGAAGCCGAACTCGGCGCTGCGCAAGGTCGCTCGCGTGAAGCTCAGCAGCCAGATCGAGGTGACCGCCTACATCCCCGGCGTCGGTCACAACCTGCAGGAGCACTCGATCGTGCTCGTCCGCGGTGGCCGGGTGAAGGACCTCCCCGGCGTGCGTTACAAGATCGTTCGCGGTTCGCTGGACACCCAGGGTGTCCGCAACCGCAAGCAGGCGCGCAGCCGTTACGGCGCGAAGAAGGAGAAGAGCTGACATGCCGCGTAAGGGACCCGCTCCGCGGCGGCCACTGGTCGCTGACCCGGTGTACAACTCGCCGCTGGTCACCCAGCTGGTGAACAAGATCCTGCTGCGCGGCAAGCGTCAGCTCGCCGAGTCGATCGTGTACGCGGCCCTCGAGGGCTGCCGCGAGAAGTCCGGCACCGACCCGGTCGTCACCCTCAAGCGGGCGATGGACAACGTCAAGCCGACCCTCGAGGTGCGCAGCCGTCGTGTCGGTGGCGCCACCTACCAGGTTCCGGTCGAGGTCCGCCCGACCCGGGCGACCACCCTGGGCCTGCGCTGGCTGGTCACGTACTCCCGCGCCCGGCGCGAGAAGACCATGGTCGAGCGGCTGATGAACGAGCTGCTGGACGCGAGCAACGGCCTCGGTGCCGCCGTCAAGCGGCGCGAGGACACGCACAAGATGGCCGAGTCGAACAAGGCCTTCGCGCACTACCGCTGGTAACACCCTGGTTCCGGCGCCTTCGGGCGCCGGAACCGCCACCAGTTGAGTCGAGACGACGATAAGTAGGGATTGAAGTGGCCGCCGCAGACGCGCTCGCCAACGTACGCAACATCGGCATCATGGCGCACATCGATGCCGGTAAGACCACGACCACCGAGCGAATCCTGTTCTACACCGGCATCACGTACAAGATCGGTGAGGTCCACGAGGGCGCCGCCGTCATGGACTGGATGGAGCAGGAGCAGGAGCGTGGTATCACCATCACCTCCGCTGCTACCAAGTGTGAGTGGAAGGGCCACACGATCCAGATCATCGACACGCCTGGCCACGTCGACTTCACGGTCGAGGTCGAGCGGTCGTTGCGGGTCCTGGATGGTGCGGTCGCGGTCTACGACGGTGTCGCCGGCGTGGAGCCGCAGACGGAGAACGTCTGGCGGCAGGCTGACAAGTACAACGTCCCGCGCATGTGCTTCGTCAACAAGCTCGACCGGACCGGTGCCGACTTCTTCCGCTGCGTGCAGATGATGATCGACCGGCTGAACGCCACCCCCCTGGTGCTCCAGATCCCGATCGGGCTCGAGGGCGACCACATCGGTGTCGTCGACCTGATCGGCATGCGCGCCCTCACCTGGCGTGGGGAGACCCAGAAGGGTGAGGACTACGCGGTTGAGGAGATCCCGGCCGACCTGGCCGACTCCGCGGCCGAGTGGCGCGAGAAGCTGATGGAGACCCTCGCCGACGTCGACGACTCGGTGATGGAGAAGTACCTGGAAGGCGAGGAGGTCTCCGTCGAGGAGATCAAGGCCGCCATCCGGCGTGCCACCATCGCCGGCAAGGCCAACCCGGTGCTGTGCGGCTCGGCGTTCAAGAACAAGGGCGTCCAGCCCATGCTCGACGCCGTGGTCGACTTCCTGCCGTCGCCGCTCGACGTTCCGGCGATCGAGGGTACGGCCACCGACGGCGAGACCCCGCTGCTGCGTAAGCCGTCCAACTCGGAGCCCTTCTCCGGTCTGGCCTTCAAGATCCAGACGGACAAGCACCTGGGCAAGCTCACCTACGTGCGGGTCTACTCCGGCACGCTCGATTCCGGTTCCCAGGTGGTCAACTCCACCAAGGACCGCAAGGAGCGGATCGGCAAGATCTACCAGATGCACGCCAACAAGCGGGAAGAGCGTCCGTCGGCGCAGGCCGGCGACATCATCGCCGTGCAGGGTCTCAAGCAGACCACCACCGGCGACACTCTCTCCGACCCGGCGAACCCGGTCATCCTGGAGTCGATGACCTTCCCGGAGCCGGTCATCTCGGTGGCGATCGAGCCGAAGACCAAGTCCGACCAGGAGAAGCTGGGCACGGCCATCCAGCGCCTGGCCGAGGAGGACCCGACCTTCCGCGTCCAGCTGGACGAGGAGACCGGTCAGACGGTCATCTCCGGCATGGGTGAGCTGCACCTGGACATCCTGGTCGACCGGATGCGCCGCGAGTTCAACGTCGAGGCCAACGTCGGCAAGCCGCAGGTGGCGTACCGCGAGACCATCCGCCGCAAGGTGGAGAAGGTCGAGTACACCCACAAGAAGCAGACCGGTGGCTCCGGCCAGTACGCCCGCGTGATCGTGAGCGTCGAGCCGCTTCCGCTGGACAACGACTCGCCGACCTACGAGTTCGCCAACGCCGTCAGCGGCGGCCGCATCCCCCGGGAGTTCATCCCCTCGGTGGACGCCGGTGCGCAGGACGCGCTGCAGTACGGCATCCTGGCGGGCTTCCCGCTGGTCGGTGTCAAGCTGACCCTGCTTGACGGCCAGTACCACGAGGTCGACTCGTCGGAAATGGCATTCAAGATCGCCGGCTCGATGGTGATGAAGGACGCGGCCCGCAAGGCCGACCCGGCGTTGCTCGAGCCGATGATGGCCGTTGAAGTCACCACTCCTGAGGAGAACATGGGTGACGTCATCGGTGACCTCAACTCCCGCCGCGGCATCATCCAGGCGATGGAGGAGCGCAGCGGCGCCCGCATCGTCCGGGCTCTGGTGCCGTTGTCGGAGATGTTCGGCTACGTCGGCGACCTGCGGTCGAAGACCCAGGGCCGGGCTAGCTACAGCATGCAGTTCGACTCCTACGCCGAGGTTCCGCAGAGCGTCGCGAAGGAGATCATCGCGAAGGCAACGGGCGAGTAACGCCCCGAGCTGGTGATTCGTGGTCGGTCGCGGGAGGGTTCACCCGCCCGCGGCCACCACGATCGGATCGCGTGAGACCGGGCCTGTAGGCTTCATCGCCGCAGAACCCACAAAGGCTCTCCGGCCGTCAGGCCGGAAAGGCTGTCGACAGAGTCCTAAGCGCCGACCGGCGCGCCGGGCGTACGAACCAAGAAGTCCACAGGAGGACACCAGTGGCGAAGGCTAAGTTCGAGCGGACTAAGCCGCACGTCAACATCGGCACCATTGGTCACATCGACCACGGTAAGACGACGCTGACGGCGGCCATCACCAAGGTCCTGCACGACCAGTTCCCGGACCTGAACCCCTACACGCCGTTCGACGAGATCGACAAGGCGCCGGAGGAGAAGGCCCGCGGCATCACGATCTCGATCGCGCACGTCGAGTACCAGACCGAGGCGCGGCACTACGCGCACGTCGACTGCCCCGGCCACGCGGACTACATCAAGAACATGATCACCGGTGCCGCGCAGATGGACGGCGCGATCCTGGTGGTGGCGGCGACCGACGGCCCGATGCCGCAGACCCGCGAGCACGTGCTGCTGGCCCGTCAGGTTGGTGTGCCGTACATCGTCGTGGCGCTCAACAAGAGCGACATGGTTGATGACGAGGAGCTCCTGGAGCTCGTCGAGCTCGAGGTCCGCGAGCTGCTCTCCTCGCAGGAGTACCCGGGTGACGACCTGCCGGTCGTTCGGGTTTCGGCGCTGAAGGCCCTCGAGGGTGACCCCGAGTGGACCGGCAAGCTGATGGACCTGATGACCGCGGTCGACACCTCGATCCCGCAGCCGGAGCGCGAGGTCGACAAGCCGTTCCTGATGCCGGTTGAGGACGTCTTCACGATCACCGGTCGTGGCACCGTCGTCACCGGTCGCGTGGAGCGCGGCGTTCTCCTGCCGAACGAGGATGTCGAGCTCGTCGGTATCAAGGAGAAGAGCTTCAAGACCAAGGTCACCGCGATCGAGATGTTCCGGAAGACCCTGGACGACGCCCGCGCAGGTGAGAACGTCGGCCTGCTGCTGCGTGGTACCAAGCGCGACGAGGTCGAGCGCGGCATGGTCGTCGTGAAGCCGGGCTCGAACACCCCGCACACGGAGTTCGAGGCGACGGTCTACATCCTCTCCAAGGAGGAGGGCGGCCGGCACACCCCGTTCTTCCAGAACTACCGTCCGCAGTTCTACTTCCGGACCACGGACGTCACCGGTGTCGTCACCCTCCCCGAGGGCACCGAGATGGTCATGCCGGGTGACAACACTTCCATGTCGGTGAAGCTGATCCAGCCCATCGCCATGGAGGAGAACCTCAAGTTCGCGATCCGCGAGGGTGGCCGCACCGTCGGCGCCGGGTTCGTCACCAAGATTAACAAGTGAACTAGGTAACCCCGATTAGACCCGCCGCCGGTCGTGCGGCATACTAGTCAGGTTGCGTAACGACAGTTCGTCGCCTGTGTTCGGCTTTCGCTGAACCTCCGGGTGGCGAGGCAGTCGAGCGTAGGGTGGTTGGCGGCCCAGTCGCCAACCACCCTCGCACGGCGTTCAGGTCGCGGTAATGCGATCGGCGCCTTGACCCACCGCGCGGTCAGCACCACTCCGGAACCAAGGGGCGGAGCTCGGCCCGAGGGCGCGACACGCCCGACCGCGGGGGTCGGCGAAGTGGGCCTGTGCCAGCCGGTACAGGCGCCCGCAACACAGCGGCATCGAGAGAAGGAACAGAAGCCACCATGGCGGGACAGAAGATCCGCATCCGGCTCAAGGCCTATGACCACGAGGTCGTCGACTCCTCGGCTCGGAAGATCGTCGAGACGGTGACGCGCACCGGGGCGCAGGTCGCGGGCCCGGTGCCGCTGCCCACGGAGATCAACCGTTTCTGCGTTATCCGCTCGCCGCACAAGTACAAGGACTCGCGCGAGCACTTCGAGATGCGCACGCACAAGCGGCTGATCGACATCATCGACCCGACCCCGAAGACGGTCGACTCGCTCATGCGCCTCGACCTGCCGGCTGGCGTCGACATCGAGATCAAGCTGTAGGGACCGGACAAATGGACAGGCAAGTCAAGGGGATCCTGGGCGCCAAGCTCGGCATGACCCAGGTCTGGGACAACAACCGTGTTGTCCCCGTGACCGTGGTCGAGGCCGGCCCGTGCGTCATCAGCCAGGTTCGTAGCGCCGAGAAGGACGGTTACTCCGCGGTCCAGCTCGCGTACGGCACCATCGACCCGCGCAAGGTCAAGAAGCCGATCAGCGGGCACTACGCCAAGGCGGACGTGGCGCCGCGCCGGCACATCGTCGAGCTGCGCACCACGGACGCCGGGGAATACTCGCTCGGCCAGGAAGTCACGGTCGAGGAGTTCCCGGCCGGCGTCACCATCGACGTCACCGGCAAGACCAAGGGCAAGGGCTACGCCGGTCCGATGAAGCGGCACGGCTTCCACGGTCTGCGCGCCAGCCACGGTGTCGAGCGCAAGCACCGCTCGCCCGGCTCCATCGGCGCCTGCGCCACTCCGGGTCGCGTCTTCAAGGGCACCCGGATGGCCGGTCGGATGGGTGGCGTGCGGTACACCGTGCAGAACCTCACCGTCCAGGCGGTCGACACCGAGAACAACCTGCTGCTCGTCCGGGGTGCCATCCCTGGTCCGAAGGGCGCGCTCGTTCTGGTCCGTACCGCGGCCAAGAGCAAGGTGAAGAAGGGCGGTGCGGCCAAGTGACCACCGTTGACGTGCGCACCGTCGAAGGCACCACCAGCGGCTCGGTCGAGCTGCCGGAGGACATCTTCGACGTGCAGGCCAACGTCGCGCTGATGCACCAGGTCGTGGTGGCCCAGCTCGCGGCGGCCCGACAGGGCACGCACAAGGCCAAGACCCGCGGCGAGGTCGCCGGTGGCGGCAAGAAGCCGTACAAGCAGAAGGGCACCGGTCGCGCCCGGCAGGGCTCGATCCGCGCGCCGCAGTTCGCCGGCGGTGGCGTCGTGCACGGTCCCGTGCCGCGCGACTACAGCCAGCGGACCCCGAAGAAGATGAAGGCCGCCGCTCTGCGCGGTGCCCTCTCCGACCGGGCCCGCGCCGGGCAGGTGCACGTCGTCGAGGCGTTCGTCTCGGGCGAGAAGCCGTCGACCAAGGCGGCCCTGGCCACGCTGACCAAGCTCACCGAGGCCCGCCGGGTCCTGGTCGTGCTGAGCAGCACCGACGAGCTGAACTGGGTGTCGCTGCGCAACGAGCCGCGCGTGCACCTGATCGAGTCCGGCCAGCTGAACACGTACGACGTGCTCGTGGCCGACGACGTGGTCTTCACCAAGGACGCCCTGGACGAGTTCCTGGGCGTGCCCGCCGAGACCACCGAGGAGGGTGGCAAGTGAGCACGATCGCCGACCCGCGCGACATCATCGTGGCGCCGGTCGTCTCGGAGAAGAGCTACAGCGAGCTGAACCGGAACTGGTACACCTTCCTGGTGCACCCGGACGCGAACAAGACCGAGATCAAGATCGCTATCCAGCAGATCTTCAACGTCCGCGTCCTGACGGTCAACACGCTCAACCGCCAGGGTAAGCGCAAGCGCACCAAGACCGGCTTCGGTCAGCGCAAGGCGACCAAGCGGGCGATCGTGAAGCTGGCTGACGGTGACCGCATCGAGGCCTTCGGCGGCCCGGTCAGCTGAGGGGTGTAGACAATGGCTATCCGTAAGTACAAGCCGACGACGCCGGGCCGACGTGGCTCGAGTGTCGCGGACTTCGCCGAGATCACCCGGTCCACGCCGGAGAAGTCGCTGCTGGCTCCGCTGCCGAAGAAGGGCGGGCGTAACGCCCACGGCCGGATCACCACGCGGCACCACGGTGGCGGTCACAAGCGCCAGTACCGTCTGATCGACTTCAAGCGGGTCGACAAGGACGGCGTGCCGGCGAAGGTCGCTCACATCGAGTACGACCCGAACCGCACGGCGCGCATCGCGCTGCTGCACTACGCCGACGGCGAGAAGCGGTACATCATCGCGCCGAAGGACATGAAGCAGGGCGACCGTGTCGAGTCCGGCCCGGGCGCCGACATCAAGCCGGGTAACAACCTGCCGCTGCGCAACATCCCGGTCGGTACCACGATCCACAACGTGGAGCTGCGTCCGGGTGGCGGGGCCAAGCTGGCCCGTTCCGCAGGCGTCGGCATCCAGCTGCTCGGCCGCGAGGGCGCGTACGCGACCCTGCGTATGCCGTCCGGCGAGATCCGGCGGGTGGACGTGCGCTGCCGCGCCAGCATCGGCGAGATCGGCAACGCCGACCAGTCGAACATCAACTGGGGTAAGGCCGGCCGGATGCGGTGGAAGGGCAAGCGCCCGACCGTCCGTGGTGTCGCCATGAACCCGGTCGACCACCCGCACGGTGGTGGTGAGGGTAAGACCTCCGGTGGTCGCCACCCGGTCAACCCGCAGGGTAAGCCCGAGGGCCGCACCCGCCGTAAGGGCCAGCCGAGTGACCGGCTGATCGTCCGCCGCCGCTACGCCACGCGTAAGCGCGGCTGAGGGAGATAAGACATGCCTCGCAGCCTGAAGAAGGGCCCGTTCGTCGACGACCACCTGCTCAAGAAGGTGGAAGTCCAGAACGACAAGGGCTCCAAGAACGTGATCAAGACCTGGTCGCGGCGCTCGACGATCATCCCGGAGATGCTGGGGCACACGATCGCCGTGCACGACGGACGCAAGCACGTCCCGGTGTTCGTGACCGAGGCGATGGTCGGGCACAAGCTCGGCGAGTTCGCGCTGACCCGCACGTTCAAGGGTCACGAGAAGGACGACCGGAAGAGCCGTCGGCGCTGACGCCGCGGGCATACGGATAGAGGGAACAAGGGGTTACAGCGATGCCAGGAAAGGGCGACGCTCCGGTGCTTCCGGGCGCGCGGGCGGTTGCGCGGCACGTGCGCATCTCGCCGATGAAGGCGCGCCGGGTGGTCAACCTCGTCCGCGGCCTGCCCGCGAAGGAGGCGCTCACGGTGCTGCAGTTCGCGCCGCAGGCTGCGAGCGAGCAGGTGTACAAGGTGCTCGCTAGCGCGATCGCCAACGCGGAGAACAACGAGCGGCTGGACCCCGACGCGCTGCTCGTCAGCGAGGCCTTCGTGGACGAGGGCCCGACGATGAAGCGGTTCCAGCCGCGGGCGCAGGGTCGGGCGTACCGAATCCGCAAGCGCACCTGCCACATCACCGTGGCGGTCGAAGCGGTCGCGCCGGCAGCGCCGAGGAAGGCCGCGGCGAAGAAGGCCGCCCCGGCCACGCAGGCCGCACCGGCCGAAGCGCAGAGCAAGACGGAGGACGCCGAGTAATGGGTCAGAAGGTTCACCCCACTGGGTTCCGGCTCGGCATCTCGACCGACTGGAAGTCCCGCTGGTTCGCGGACAAGCTCTACAAGGACTACATCGGCGAGGATGTCAAGATCCGCCGCATGATGTCCAAGGGCCTCGAGCGCGCCGGGATTTCCAAGGTCGACATCGAGCGCACCCGCGACCGGGTCCGGGTCGACATCCACACCGCCCGGCCGGGCATCGTCATCGGCCGTAAGGGTGCGGAGGCCGACCGAATCCGCGGTGAGCTCGAGAAGCTCACCGGCAAGCAGGTTCAGCTGAACATCATCGAGGTGAAGAACCCCGAGTCGGACGCTCAGCTGGTCGCGCAGGGCGTGGCCGAGCAGCTGTCCAGCCGGGTCAGCTTCCGTCGGGCGATGCGCAAGGCCATGCAGTCGGCCATGAAGAACCCGGTCTGCAAGGGCATCCGGGTTCAGGTTTCGGGTCGCCTCGGCGGCGCCGAGATGAGCCGGACCGAGTTCTACCGTGAGGGCCGGGTTCCGCTGCACACGCTGCGGGCCAACATCGAGTACGGCTTCTTCGAGGCCCGTACCACGTTCGGTCGGATCGGTGTGAAGGTCTGGATCTACAAGGGCGACGCCGTCCCGGGCCGGGAGGCTCCGGCCGAGGCCGGTCCGTCCCGCCCGCGTCGTGGTGAGCGCGGCGACCGTCCCGAGCGTCCGCGCCGTGGCCGGTCGGGTTCGTCCGGCACCACGGCTGGTGGCACCGAGGCCGGTCGGGCTGCTGCGACCACCATCGCGCAGCAGGCCGAGACGCCGAGCGGCGAGCCGGTCGACAGCGCAGCTGTCGCCGCCACTGCTGCTCCGGCAGAAACGCAGCAGGAGGGCTGACAGATGCTGATGCCGCGCAAGCCCCCGAAGGGCTTCCGCAAGCCGCACCACCCGGACCGCAGTGGCGCGTCCAAGGGTGGCAACCGGGTGGTGTTCGGCGAGTTCGGGATCCAGGCTCTCGAGCCGGCGTACGTGACGAACCGGCAGATCGAGTCGGCACGTATCGCGATGACTCGCCACATCAAGCGTGGTGGCAAGGTCTGGATCACGATCTTCCCGGACCAGGCCCTCACCAAGAAGCCTGCCGAGACCCGGATGGGTTCCGGTAAGGGTTCGCCCGAGTGGTGGGTCGCCAACGTCAAGCCGGGGCGGGTTCTCTTCGAGATGTCCTTCCCCAACGAGCAGACCGCGCGAGAGGCCATGCGTCGCGCGATCCACAAGCTCCCGATGAAGTGCCGCATTGTTACGCGCGAAGTGGGTGAATCCTGATGGCAGCGGGCGTTAAGGCGACCGAGCTGCGTGAGCTCTCCGAGGAGGAGCTGGTCACGAAGCTGCGGGAGGCCAAGGCGGAGCTGTTCAACCTCCGCGTGCAGGCCGCAACCGGGCAGCTGGACAACAACCGGCGGTTGCAGGTCATCCGTCGGGAGATCGCCCGGATCTACACGATCATGCGCGAGCGCGAGCTGGGGCTCTCGGCCGCGCCGACTGAGGTGACTGCATCATGACCGAAGACACCGCCACCGCCACCGCGCGGTCCCGCCGCAAGGTCCGTGAGGGCCTGGTGGTCAGCGACAAGATGGACAAGACCGTCGTGGTCGAGGTCGAGGACCGGGTTCGGCACGCGCTGTACGGCAAAATCATGCGCCGTACGAGCAAGCTGAAGGTGCACGACGAGCAGAACGCCGCTGGCACCGGTGACCGGGTTCTCATCATGGAGACCCGGCCGCTGAGCGCCACCAAGCGTTGGCGGATCGTGGAGATCCTGGAAAAGGCCAAGTAGCGAAGGCTCGAGCTCGCCCGGCGTTGCGTCGGGCGTAGGTTCCGCCAGGCTCCGGCCGCTACGGCGGCCGGAGAACCGGCAGACATAGGAGATAGACGTGATTCAGCAGGAGTCGCGACTGCGCGTCGCCGACAACACGGGTGCTCGGGAGATCCTGTGCATCCGGGTTCTCGGTGGCTCGGGTCGGCGCTACGCGAGCATCGGCGACGTCATCGTGGCCACGGTCAAGGACGCGATCCCGGGTGCCGGTGTGAAGAAGGGCGACGTCGTCAAGGCGGTCGTCGTTCGCACGGCCAAGGAGAAGCGTCGGCCGGACGGCTCGTACATCCGCTTCGACGAGAACGCCGCCGTCATCATCAAGGACGGTGGGGACCCGCGTGGTACCCGTATCTTCGGCCCGGTGGGTCGGGAGCTGCGGGACAAGCGGTTCATGAAGATTATTTCCCTCGCGCCGGAGGTGTTGTGACCGTGAAGGTCAAGAAGGGCGACACGGTCGTCGTCATCGCCGGCAAGGACAAGGGTGCCAAGGGCAAGGTCATTGCGGCCTACCCGCGGCAGGACAAGGTCCTGGTCGAGGGCGTGAACCGGGTCAAGAAGCACACCCGCATCAGCACCACCCAGCGTGGCGCCAAGACCGGCGGCATCGTCACCCAGGAGGCCCCGATCCACGTCTCGAACGTGCAGGTCCTGGACTCCGACGGCAAGCCGACCCGCGTCGGTTACCGGATCGACGACAACGGCCAGAAGGTCCGCATCGCGCGTAGCACCGGTAAGGACCTGTGATGACCACGGCTACCGAAAAGACCCTGCCGCGCCTCAAGGAGCGGTACCGCAACGAGATCGTGGCCCAGCTGCGTGAGCAGCACAGCTACGGCAACCCCATGCAGGTGCCGCGGCTGGTCAAGATCGTCGTCAACATGGGTGTCGGCGAGGCTGCTCGCGACGCCAAGCTGATCGACGGCGCGGTCCGCGACCTCGCCACGATCACCGGCCAGAAGCCGCAGGTGCGGCGGGCGACCAAGTCCATCGCGCAGTTCAAGCTCCGCGAGGGCATGCCGATCGGCGCGAAGGTCACCCTTCGTGGCGACCGGATGTGGGAGTTCCTGGACCGGCTGCTCTCCATCGCGCTTCCGCGTATCCGCGACTTCCGCGGTCTGGACGGGCGCAAGCTGGACGGGCACGGCAACTACACGTTCGGTCTGACCGAGCAGTCGGTGTTCCACGAGATCGATCAGGACAAGATCGATCGCCAGCGGGGCATGGACATCACGGTGGTCACGACCGCCACGACCGACGACGAGGGCCGGGCGCTGCTCAAGCTCCTGGGCTTCCCGTTCAAGGAGAACTGAGATGGCCAAGAAGGCGCTGATCATCAAGGCGGCCGCGAAGCCGAAGTTCTCGGTTCGCGCGTACACCCGCTGCCAGCGGTGCGGGCGTCCGAAGGCGGTCTACCGCAAGTTCGGGCTCTGCCGGGTCTGCATCCGGGAGATGGCTCACCGCGGTGAGCTGCCGGGCGTGTCCAAGGCTTCCTGGTAAGGGCGACCGCGTCCCGGCCGTCGGTCGGGAACTCCTGCACCGATTAGGTATTGCTCTTCGCCGTAGGCCCGGGGCTGATGCCCCGGGAACCCCGGCGAGAAAGGCTGACGAAATCCATGACGATGACCGACCCGATCGCAGACATGCTCACGCGTCTGCGTAACGCCAACCAGGCGTACCACGATCAGGTGAAGATGCCCTACTCCAAGATCAAGGCGAACATCGCCGAGGTCCTGAAGGCCGAGGGTTACATCGCCACCTGGTCGGTCGAGGAGCCCGAGGAGGGCGCCGTCGGCAAGCGACTGGTCGTCGAGCTGAAGTACGGCCAGAACCGCGAGCGGAGCCTGGCCGGCATCAAGCGCGTGTCCAAGCCCGGTCTCCGGGTGTACGCCAAGTCGGACGGGCTCCCGCGGGTGCTCGGTGGGCTGGGCGTGGCGATCATTTCGACGTCCCAGGGGCTGCTGACCGACCGGCAGGCCCGCAAGCGGAGTGTTGGCGGGGAAGTCCTCGCCTTCGTCTGGTAACGGGAGACAGGTAGAAATGTCGCGAATTGGACGTAAGTCGATCCCGGTACCAGCCGGCGTCGACATCACGATCGACGGGCAGACCGTCAAGGTCAAGGGCCCCAAGGGCCAGCTCCAGCACACCCTCGCCGAGCCGATCACGATCGAGCGGGCCGAGGATGGGCAGCTGAGCGTCAACCGGCCGAACGACGAGCGCAAGGCCAAGGAACTCCACGGCCTGAGCCGTACGCTGGTTGCGAACATGATCGTCGGGGTCACCGAGGGCTACCGCAAGAGCCTGGAGATCGCCGGCACCGGTTACCGGGTCACCGCCAAGGGTTCGGACCTCGAGTTCGCGCTCGGGTTCTCGCACCCGGTGGTCGTCTCCGCCCCGGCGGGCATCACCTTCACGGTGGAGCGGCCGACCCTGTTCCACGTGGCTGGTATCGACAAGCAGCAGGTCGGTGAGGTCGCCGCCAACATCCGGAAGATCCGCCCGCCGGAGCCCTACAAGGGCAAGGGCGTGAAGTACCAGGGCGAGGTCATCCGCCGCAAGGCTGGAAAGGCAGGTAAGAAGTGAGCGCCACGCTGCTCAAGCGCCGCCGCGGGGTCGCCGCCAAGCGCGCCGTTGGGCGTGCGCGTCGACACTTCCGCGTCCGCAAGAACGTCAGCGGTACGGCCGAGCGTCCGCGCCTGGTCGTCACCCGCTCGCTGCGGCACATGGTCGCCCAGATCGTCGACGACACCAAGGGGCACACCCTGGCGTCGGCGTCGACCCTGGACGCCTCGCTGCGCGGTGCGGAGGGCGACAAGAGCGCCCTGGCTGGCAAGGTGGGCGCTCTGCTCGCCGAGCGGGCCAAGGCCGCCGGCGTCTCCAAGGTCGTCTTCGACCGCGGTGGCAACCGGTACGCGGGGCGAGTCGCCGCGCTTGCCGACGCCGCCCGCGAAGCCGGGCTCGAGTTCTAACAACCCCGTCACGAGAGAGAAGGAAGGCTGCTGATGCCAGGTCAACAGCGCCGTGGCGGCGGGTCCGGTGGCAACGAGGGTGGTCGCCGCGACAACCGCCGTGAGGGCGGCCGCGGAAACGCGCCCGTCGAGAAGACCCCGCACCTTGAGCGGGTCGTCGCGATCAACCGCGTCGCCAAGGTCGTGAAGGGTGGTCGTCGCTTCAGCTTCACCGCCCTGGTGATCGTGGGCGACGGCGACGGCACGGTCGGCGTGGGCTACGGAAAGGCCAAGGAGGTGCCCGCGGCCATCGCCAAGGGTGTCGAGGAGGCCAAGAAGCACTTCTTCAAGGTCCCGCGGATCGGTCAGTCGATCCCGCACCCGGTGACGGGTGAGGACGCCGCTGGTGTGGTGCTGCTCAAGCCGGCCTCGGCCGGTACGGGTGTCATCGCCGGTGGTCCGGTGCGTGCCGTGCTGGAGTGCGCCGGGATCCACGACGTGCTCTCCAAGAGCCTCGGTTCGTCGAACCCGATCAACATCGTGCACGCCACCGTGGCGGCCCTGAAGGGGCTCGAGTCCCCCGAGCAGGTCGCGGCGCGTCGTGGTCTGCCGGTGGAGGACGTCGCGCCGGCCGCCATGCTGGCGTCGCGTGCGGGGGTGGCGCACTGATGGCACGCCTGAAGGTCACCCAGGTCCGGTCCGGTATCGGGACCAAGCAGAACCAGCGTGATTCGCTGCGGTCGCTCGGTCTCAAGCGGATCAACGACGTGGTGGTCAAGGAGGACCGGCCCGAGATCCGCGGCATGATCTTCACTGTGAACCACCTCGTGAAGGTCGAGGAGGTCGAGTAATGACGATCAAGGTGCATCACCTGCGCCCGGCGCCCGGTTCCAAGACCGCGAAGACCCGTGTGGGTCGCGGTGAGGGTTCCAAGGGCAAGACCGCTGGTCGCGGTACCAAGGGTTCCAAGGCCCGCAAGAACATCTCGGCGGCGTTCGAGGGTGGGCAGATGCCCATCCACATGCGCCTGCCGAAGATGAAGGGCTTCAAGAACAAGTTCAAGGTGGTCTTCCAGGTGGTCAACCTGGACCGACTCGCTGAGCTGTTCCCGAACGGTGGTCAGGTCGGCCCGCTGGAGCTGGTTGAGTCCGGCGCGGTCCGCAAGGGTCACCCGGTCAAGGTGCTCGGCACCGGGGACCTCGGCGGTGTGGCGCTCCAGGTGTCTGCGCACGCGTTCAGTGCGTCGGCCAAGGAGAAGATCGCCGCCGCCGGTGGCTCCGTCACCGAGCTGTAAGGCGTACGACCCATGGCGCCCGTCCAGTTGAGAGCAACTGGCGGGCGCCATGGTCTGCCTGGGGCCTGAGCGCCCGGTAACATCGGTTTCGATTTATGTAGTCGGGCGCATCTGCCCGGACCGGGTTGGGGCTGTTAGAGTCCCATCCCAGCCATGGATTGCGGGCACTCGCCCGTGATCCACCCCGACCCGCCAGGGATCACCGGCGGCCCGCCTCGCGCAGGAGGAAGAAGTTGCTGTCCGCCTTTCTCAGTGCGTTCCGTACGCCTGACCTGCGCAAGAAGCTGCTGTTCACAGTAGGCATCATTGCGGTCTACCGGCTGGGTGCGACGCTCCCCAGCCCGGGCGTCTCGTACGGCAACGTGCAGAAGTGCCTCGACACCATCCAGGGTGACACCACCGGGGTGGTGAACCTTCTCAACCTCTTCTCCGGCGGAGCGCTGCTACAGCTCTCGGTCTTCGCGCTGGGCATCATGCCCTACATCACCGCGTCGATCATCCTGCAGCTGCTGACCGTCGTGATCCCCCGCCTCGAGCAGCTCCGCAAGGAGGGCCAGGCCGGTCAGGCGAAGATCACCCAGTACACCCGCTACCTGACCCTGGGTCTGGGTGTGCTTCAGGCGTCCGCGTTCGTGGCACTGGCCCGCTCGGGCCAGCTGTTCCAGAACAAGTGCGACCAGTTCCCGATCATCCCCACCGGCACCGGCATCCCGGACTGGCTGACCCTGGCCATCCTGGTGATGACGATGACCGCCGGCACCGGCATGGTCATGTGGCTCGGCGAGCTGATCACCGACCGCGGCGTCGGCAACGGCATGTCCGTCCTGATCTTCACCTCGATCGCGGCGCGGCTGCCCAGCGAGGGTTGGCAGATCAAGACCAGCAAGGGCTGGGACATGTTCGCCCTGGTCATCGTGCTGGTCCTGGTGGTCATCACCGCGGTCACCTTCATCGAGCAGGCGCAGCGCCGGATCCCGGTGCAGTACGCCAAGCGGATGATCGGCCGGCGGATGTACGGCGGCACCTCGACCTACATCCCGCTGAAGGTCAACCAGGCGGGTGTGATCCCGGTCATCTTCGGTTCGTCGCTGCTCTACCTGCCGCAGCTGGCGCTGCAGTTCTTCGACCAGACCGACCCGGGCAAGACGCAGGCGTGGATCCAGAACAACCTGGTCAACCCGAGCAGCCCGATCTACATCTCGGTCTACTTCCTGCTGATCATCTTCTTCACGTACTTCTACGTCTCGATCACGTTCAACCCGACCGAGGTCGCCGACAACATGAAGAAGTACGGCGGGTTCGTGCCGGGCATCCGCCCGGGCAAGCCGACCGCCGACTACCTGGACTTCATCCTCAGCCGGATCACCCTGCCGGGCGCGATCTACCTCGGCGTCATCTCGATCCTGCCGAACTTCTTCTTCATCTGGCTGGACAACCAGCAGTACCAGAACTTCCCGTTCGGCGGCACCGCTGTGCTCATCATGGTCGGCGTCGGTCTGGAGACCGTGAAGCAGATCGAGAGCCAACTCATGCAGCGGAACTACGAAGGGTTCCTGCGGTAGATGAGACTCGTTCTGGTTGGCCCGCCGGGGGCGGGCAAGGGCACGCAGGCCGAGTTCATCGCCGCGCACCTCTCGGTGCCGAAGATTTCGACCGGGGACATCTTCCGGTCGAACGTCACCCAGGGCACGCCGCTCGGTGTCGAGGCGAAGCGGTACATGGACGCGGGCGAGCTGGTTCCGGACGAGGTCACCATCAACATGGTCCGGGACCGGCTGGCCGAGCCCGACGCCAGCGAGGGGTTCCTGCTCGACGGCTTCCCGCGGACGACTCCGCAGGCTGCCGCTCTGGACAAGCTCCTCGCCGATCTGGGCACCGCCCTGGATCTGGTCCTGGAGCTGGTCGTCGACGACGACGAGGTGATCCGGCGGCTCTCCGGTCGGCGTACCTGCCGGGGCTGCGGCAAGATCTGGCACGTCGAGTTCGACGCCACCACCCGGCCCGGCATCTGCGACCGGTGCGGCGCCGAGTTGTTCCAGCGTGACGACGACAAGCCGGAGACGATCGCCACCCGGCTTCGGGAGTACAGCGAGAAGACCGCACCCCTGGTCGACTACTACGGCGCTCAGGGCAAGCTGGTCGGGATCGACGCCACCGGCCCGGTGGAGGACGTCACCACCCGGGCCATCGACGCGCTGCGGTCGTACGGCGGCTGAGGTCCGGCCGGGCCACGGCGGATAGAGTGCGAACAGCGGGGTACGCGTTATGTGCCCCGCTGTTCGGCAACGAAAGGTAACCGCTCCATGCGTCGTCCCCAGCTGGACATCCAGCTGAAGACCCCTGACCAGATCGAGAAGATGCGGGCCGCCGGCCTGGTGGTGGCCGAGGCGCTGCGCCGGATGCGCGAGGCCGTCGCCCCCGGTGTGAGCACCGCCGATCTGGACGCGATCGCCGAGGCGACCATCCGCGAGGCGGGCGGCATCCCGTCGTTCAAGGGCTATCACGGCTTTCCGGCGTCGATCTGCTCCTCGGTCAACGAGCAGATCGTGCACGCCATCCCCTCGCCGCAGCAGGTGCTCCAGGCCGGCGATCTGATCTCCATCGACTGCGGCGCGGTGCTGGACGGCTGGCACGGCGACTCCGCGATCACGGTGGGGGTCGGCGACGTCGACCCGGCGCTGCTGAAGATGGCCGAGGTCGCCGAGGACGCGATGTGGGCGGGCATCGCCGCCGCCGCGCGTGGCGCCGCCAGCGGCAAGGGCCGCCTCACCGACATCTCGCACGCCGTGGAGACCGCGGTCCGCAAGGGCGGCCGGTACGGCATCGTCGACGGCTACGGCGGGCACGGCATCGGCACCGAGATGCACCAGGACCCGCACGTGCTCAACCACGGCCGGCCGGGCAAGGGCCCGCGACTGGTCCCCGGTATGGCGCTGGCCATCGAGCCGATGATCACCATGGGGTCGCCGCGTACCGCCGAGTTGGCCGACGGGTGGACGGTGGTCGCCCGGGACGGCTCGGTGGCCGCGCACGTCGAGCACTCGATGGCGCTGCTGCCGGACGGGGTCTGGGTGCTCACCGCCTTCGACGGAGGTCGCGCCCGCCTGGGCGACCTGGTCACCGCCCGCCAGCCCGCCGCCTCCACGACCCCCTGACACGCCAGACGCGCGACTGGCGCTGCGGTGGCATGCTTGCCGGCATGGACGGGCGCGACGGGATGCGAGCCGCGGACGCGGACCGAGAAGCGGTGGCCGAACGGTTACGGGTCGCCCTCAACGAGGGCCGACTGGACCTGCACGAGTACGACGAGCGGTTGCAGCGGGCCTACGCGGCACGCACGTACGCCGACTTGGAGGCTCTGCTCACCGACTTGCCGCCGGTGACGCCGCCGCAGCGCTCCGGCCTGGCCCCGACGACGGCGACCGCGCCGACGGCCGGCCGACTCGATGCCTCGCCCACCGGGAACGTCAACGCTCGTTGGATGGCCGAGCTGTGGCTGCCGTACCTGAAGGTGATCACCATCGTGGTGACCATCTGGGCGGTTACCTCGGCCCTCAGCCAGGATCTGCTCTACTTCTGGCCGGCCTGGGTGGCCGGACCGTGGGGTGCGGTGCTGGTGATCCAGACGGTGACCGGGCTGACCGGGGGAGAGCCCCGGCGTCGCGCCGTCGAGCGAGAACGCAGGCGCGCGAAGCGAGACCGCAGGTCGGGGTCGCACGGGATCGAACCAGACAAACGGCACGATCCCCCAGCCCCAGCCTGACCCACCCCGCGCACTTGCGGGTGCCGCGCACGCGCTCGTGCTCGCGCTCGTGCTCGCGCTGCGTTCGTGCTCGCGCTGCGTTCGTGCTCGCGCTGCGTTCGTGCTCGCGCTGCCGCCCTGTCCGCGCCTCGTGCTCCGTTGCTTGCCAAGATCGTGCTGGAACCAGGATGTAGTGGCCTCACGGTGCGCCGATGCCACTACATCCGGGATGTTGCGCGATCTTGGGCGCGGGATCGCGCTCGCCGTAGGGTCGTCTGCAGCGTCCTGGGCTAGGCGATCAGCAGTGCCGCCCGGGACATACGCCGTGATCCACTCGGTTTTGCTGAAGTCGCGCTATTCACCTCGCTCGGATACCGCGGTTTCAAGGAAGGCGAGTGGATCACGCGCTTGCGGGGCTCGGGTGGCGGGCGTGCGGGGGCTCGGCGGCGCTTGGGAGGGGGCACGCCGGGTTGGGCGAGGCTCGTTGGGTGGCCGGTTTGGCGGCGGACTGCAGGCGGGCGTACACTTTCAGATCGGCGCACAGCGTCCACTCCGGCATGCCCACCCTGCGCTTCGGTGGGACCTGGAGCCGCGGCTGGCGCGGTCTTCTGATTCTGATCAGATTTCCGTGTAAGACGTTGTGGGCCGCCCGGAGCAATCGACGTCAGGACAGCGGAGGACATGCCGAAAAAAGACGGAGCCATTGAGATCGAGGGTCGGGTCATCGAGCCCCTGCCGAACGCCATGTTCCGGGTGGAGCTCGCGAACGGCCACAAGGTGTTGGCTCACATCAGCGGGAAGATGCGGCAGCACTACATCCGCATCCTTCCGGAGGACCGGGTCGTCGTCGAACTTTCGCCGTACGACCTGACCCGCGGGCGCATCGTCTACCGCTACAAGTAGTCCTGACGACGGCCGGGAAGTCCCGTGTCCGTCTTCGACGTCCGGTGTCGCGCATCGCGCGTCCCCGGGCCAGATGGGAAGTAAGGCAACCGTGAAGGTCAAGCCGAGCGTCAAGAGGATCTGCAACAAGTGCCGGGTTATCCGCCGGCACGGCCGGGTCATGGTCATCTGCAGCGACCCGCGCCACAAGCAGCGCCAGGGCTGACTCAGCCCGTCCGGCCGGACACGGCCGGGTGGCGTTGGTCCAGGCAGATCCTCAGCGACACACACATCACACATGCTCGTCCCAGCCGCGAGCGGTACGCCAGACGTACCTCTGCGTGGCTGACCCCCGGTCGGAGGCCGGGGCCCGCTCGGGCAGCGACCGATCCCGGTCGCCGGCGCTCACCGCGTCGGAAAGACGGGACGGCCGGTAGCGGGGTGGGACGGGTCCACACCTCCGCCACACATCACGAGGAGTACGCCCGCACATGGCACGTCTAGTCGGCGTGGATCTCCCCCGCGAAAAGCGGTTGGAGATCGCGCTCACCTACATCTTCGGGGTCGGTCGCACCCGTGCCCTGGAGACACTCGCCGCCACCGGCATCTCGCCGGACAAGCGCGCTCGGGACCTCACGGACGAGGAGCTCGTGCAGCTCCGCGACCACATCGAGGGCAACTACAAGGTTGAAGGCGACCTGCGCCGCGAGGTCGCCGCTGACATCCGCCGCAAGGTCGAGATCGGCTGCTACGCCGGCATCCGGCACCGCCGGGGCCTGCCCGTGCGTGGCCAGCGGACCAAGACCAATGCCCGGACCCGCAAGGGCCCGAAGCGGACCGTCGCCGGCAAGAAGAAGCCCGGCAAGAAGTAGTTCTTAACCGGATGACGGGGTCGGCCGCCGCTGAGGGCGGGCAGGCCGCAACCCAATCCGGAAAGTCAACTAGGAGCGCACAGACTTATGCCACCGAAGGCTCGTGCCGGAGCCGCTGTAAAGAAGGTCCGGCGCAAGGAACGCAAGAACGTCGCCCACGGGCAGGCGCACATCAAGAGCACCTTCAACAACACCATCGTGTCCATCACGGACCCGACCGGTGCGGTCATCTCCTGGGCCTCCGCCGGCCAGGTCGGCTTCAAGGGCTCCCGCAAGTCGACTCCGTTCGCCGCTCAGCTGGCCGCCGAGGCCGCCGCGCGTCGGGCCATGGAGCACGGCATGCGCAAGGTCGACGTGTTCGTCAAGGGCCCCGGCTCCGGCCGGGAGACCGCGATCCGTTCGCTGCAGGCCGTCGGGCTGGAGGTCGGCCAGATCGCCGACGTCACCCCGCAGCCGCACAACGGATGCCGTCCGCCTAAGCGTCGTCGGGTCTGAGAGGTAGAGAGAGATGGCTCGTTACACCGGTGCAGACTGCCGCCGTTGCCGGCGGGAGAAGATGAAGCTGTTCCTCAAGGGCAGCAAGTGCGATGGTCCGAAGTGCCCGTTCGAGTCCCGGCCGTTCCCGCCCGGGCAGCACGGCCGCGGCCGCACCAAGGAGACGGAGTACCTGCTCCAGCTCCGTGAGAAGCAGAAGGCCCGCCGGGTTTACGGCGTGCTGGAGAAGCAGTTCCGCGGTTACTACGAGGAAGCTGTTGGCAAGCAGGCCAAGACCGGTGAGGTCCTCCTGCAGATCCTCGAGTCGCGGCTGGACAACGTCGTTTACCGGGCCGGCTACGCCCACTCGCGGGACATGGCCCGCCAGCTGGTCAAGCACGGTCACTTCACGGTGAACGGCAAGAAGGTCGACATCCCGTCGTACCGCGTCAAGGAGCACGACATCATCGAGGTTCGGGGCAAGAGCAAGGAGCTCACCCCGTTCATCGTCGCGCAGGCTCAGGCCGGCTCGAAGACGGTTCCGGCGTGGCTCGAGGCCATCCCGAGCCAGATGAAGGTGCTCGTGCACTCCCTCCCGGCCCGGCAGGTCATCGACACGCAGGTCCAGGAGCAGCTGATCGTCGAGCTCTACTCCAAGTAGTCCGAGCTCGTTCGGTGGCCCGCCCCTCGGGGCGGGCCACCGGAACAGTTTGTGTCGTGGGCGTCAAATAGCGGGCGCCCCGGAAGAGAAGAGAAAAGATGCTCATCAGCCAGCGACCCTCCCTCTCCGAGGAGTCGATCAACGAGACCCGGTCGCGGTTCGCCATCGAGCCGCTGGAGCCGGGCTTCGGCTACACCCTGGGTAACTCGCTGCGGCGTACGCTGCTGTCGTCGATCCCGGGCGCGGCCGTCACCTCGATCAAGATCGACGGTGTGCTGCACGAGTTCACCACGATCCCCGGTGTCAAGGAGGACGTGGTCGAGCTCGTCATGAACATCAAGGAGCTGTGCGTCAGCTCCGAGCACGACGAGCCGGTCAGCATGTACCTGCGCAAGCAGGGCCCGGGCGACGTGACCGCGGGCGACATCCAGCCGCCGGCCGGCGTCTCGGTGCACAACCCGGATCTCAAGCTCGCCACCCTGAACGGCAAGGGCCGGCTCGACATGGAGCTGACCGTCGAGCGGGGCCGCGGCTACGTGACGGCGGCGCAGAACAAGCAGTCCGGCGCCGAGATCGGCCGGATCCCGGTCGACTCGATCTACTCGCCGGTGCTGAAGGTGACCTACCGCGTCGAGGCGACCCGTGTCGAGCAGCGTACCGACTTCGACCGCCTGATCATCGACGTCGAGACCAAGCCGTCGATGGGCCCGCGTACCGCGCTGGCCTCCGCCGGTTCGACGCTGGTGGAGCTGTTCGGGCTGGCCCGGGAGCTGGACGAGACCGCCGAGGGCATCGACATCGGGCCGTCCCCGCAGGACGCCCAGCTGGCGGCGGACCTTGCCCTGCCGATCGAGGAGCTGGACCTCACCGTCCGCTCCTACAACTGCCTCAAGCGCGAGGGCATCAACTCCGTTGGTGAGCTCATCGGGCGTACCGAGGCCGACCTCCTCGACATCCGCAACTTCGGTCAGAAGTCGATCGACGAGGTCAAGATGAAGCTCGCCGGGATGGGTCTCGGGCTGAAGGACTCGGCTCCGAACTTCGACCCGGCGCACGTCGTGGACACCTTCGGCGAGGCCGACTACGACACCGACGACTACCGCGAGACCGAGCAGCTCTAGTCCGCGCTGCCGCCACAACTGAGGAGCACCAAAAATGCCCACGCCCACCAAGGGCCCCCGCCTCGGCGGCAGCCCCTCGCACGAGCGGCTGATGCTGGCCAACCTGGCGACCGCGCTGTTCCAGCACGGCAAGATCCAGACCACCGAGACGAAGGCCCGGCGGCTGCGCCCACTGGCCGAGCAGCTCATCACCAAGGCCAAGCGCGGTGACCTCGCCTCGCGGCGGCGGGTGCTGGGTGTCGTCAAGGACAAGGACGTCGTCTACGCCCTGTTCGACCAGATCGCGCCCCGGTACTCCAACCGCCCCGGCGGTTACACCCGGATCGTGAAGACCGGTCCGCGCAAGGGTGACAACGCGCCGATGGCGATCATCGAGCTGGTGGAAGAGCTTCAGGTCGCCGAGCCGAAGGTGAACAAGAAGACCGCCGCCCGCAAGGCCGCGCAGCAGGACAAGGTCGAGGCGCTCGCCCCGGCCGACGAAGCCCCGCAGTCGGCTCCGGCCGACCAGGACTCCGAGGCGCCGGTGTCGGCGTCCGGTGACACCGACGCCGCCCGCGAAGACAGCGACGAGGCCACCGAGAACAAGGCCTGATCAAGGGCAACGTCGGGCCCGGCACCCCATCGGGGTGTCGGGCCCGACCCGTGACAGGAGGTACGAGGTGGACGAGCGAATCCGGCTGCGGCTGGACGTCTCCTACGACGGCACCGACTTTTCCGGCTGGGCCGCCCAGCCGACCAGGCGCACCGTCGCGGGGGTGCTCGTCGAGACCCTGGACCTGGTCCTCGGCGCGGGTACGGCCACCGGGCTGACGGTGGCCGGGCGCACCGACGCCGGGGTGCACGCCACCGGGCAGGTGTGCCACCTGGACCTGCCCGTGGACGTGTGGCAGCAGCACGAGGGGCGGTTGCTGCGTCGCCTGGCCCGGCTGCTCCCCACCGACGTGCGGGTGCGGGCGATGACCGAGGTGCCGGCCGACTTCGACGCCCGGTTCTCGGCCACCTTCCGGCGCTACGAGTACCGGGTCACCGACGCCCCCTTCGGCGCGGAGCCGCTGCGCCGGCACGAGGTGCTGGCCTGGCCGAAGCAGCTGGACCTGGTCGCGCTGAACGCCGCGGCGGCCGGGTTGGTGGGGGAGCACGACTTCGCCGCGTACTGCCGGCGCAAGGAGCACGCGACCACCCTGCGCGAGGTGACCCGGCTGGACTGGCGTCGCGACCCGGACGGCATCCTGGTCGCCACCGTGCAGGCCGACGCGTTCTGCCAGGCGATGGTGCGCAGCCTGGTGGGGGCCATGCTGGTGGCCGGGGACGGCCGCCGCCCGGTGGAGTGGCCGGGCACCCTGCTCACCCAGCGGGAGCGGTCCAGCGAGGTGACCGTGGCCCCCGCGCGCGGGCTGACCCTGGTCGCCGTCGGCTACCCGGCCGATCCGGCCGAGTACGCCCACCGTGCCAGCCTCACCCGCCGGCTGCGGGTTCCGATCGAGGGCTGACCGCCCGCCGGCTCAGTCGCCCGGCAGGCCACCCTCGCCGGTGCCGCCCTGGTTCGCGTTGCTGCCGGTCGGCGCTGCCGTCGGTTGGGCGGCGGTGCCACCGTCGGCCCGGTTCTGGAGCACACCCCGGCTGAGGTGCAGCTCGATCATGTCGAACAGGATCTCGCGGACCTTGGCGTCTCCCGCCTTGACCGCCGCCCCGTCCTTGCGGACCACCAGCGCGTACGCCAGGTAGTGGCCACGGACCTGCCAGCCGACCCGCGCCGGGGCGCTGGCCAGCACATCGGTGCCGTCGCCGTCGTCGCCGGTGAGACCACGGAAGCGGCCCTGCCGCTCGTCGAGCAGTTGTCGGAGCCGGTCCCGGGCTCGTTCCGCGCTGACCTTGTCGGTGAGGTTGAACAGGCCGGCGGTGACCAGGTGGCCGCCGTCGGGTGTGGTGAGTGTGGCCCGGACGACCTGGTTGCAGCCGAGCCGGACCAGCAGGTCGGCGACCTCGTCGGTGGCGGCGACGGCGCAACTGCCGCTGGACTGTGTCTTGAGCACCTGGTAGCCCGGCTGGCCGTCGGTGAGCTTCACTTCCTTGCCGGGGAAGAGCTCCTTGGCGGTGAGCGGCGCCTGGTCGGTGTCCCGGGAGTCGAGCGCCAGGCGTTCCGCCGAGGCGGATGTCGGGGCGGCGTTCGGCTGGTACGTCGGGTTGGTCTGCGGCTGCTCGTTGCGGTCGATGAGCAGCGCGGCGGCACCGAGGCCGCAGAGGGCGAGCAGCACCAGGACGGCTGCGCCGCCGATCAGCACCTGCCACAGCCGGCCGCCACCGCGCTTGGCCGGGCGCTCCACCTGCATCGCCGACGTGTAGATCTGGCTCCGGGGTGAGGCAGGCGGAACGTCGGCGCGAGTCGGCAGCGGCGGCGGCGTGTCCGGGCGAGTCGGCGGGGGCTGCGACGAGGGCAGCGAGAGCTGGTTCGGCCGGGGCAGCGACGGCGTGGGGAAGCGCGACGGAGAGGGCCCGGCCGGCGGGGGCGGACCGGCGCCGAGCACCGACAGGTCGGACCCGGACTCCGGGTACTCCTCGAAAGCGTCCTCATCGGACTGGTACCGATACACCATGTCGCCCAGAGTAGGAGTTATTGTCCCTTTAGGGGGTAATATCGGGGAAATGTGCGTGTGGGCGGTGCCTGGTCCGCCCAGAGTCGGTGCGAGAATTGCCGCGTGACCGGCGACCACTACTTCACCGCTCAGCCCACCAGCGACGCCCCGGCGCGCGAGGTCGAGTTCTCCGTCGCCGACCGCGACTACCGCCTCGCCTCGGCCGGCGGGGTCTTCTCCGCGAGCAGGCTCGACCCGGGCACCGCGGTGCTCCTGCGCAAGGCCGAGCTGCCCGCCGCCGACACCAGCGGCGACCTGCTCGACCTCGGCTGCGGGTTCGGGCCGATCAGCTGCGTGCTGGCCGACCTCGCACCGATGAGCACCATCTGGGCCGTCGACGTCAACGCTCGGGCCCGTGAACTGACCGCCGCCAACGCGGCACGCATCGGTGCCGCCGACCGCGTCCGGGTCAGCGCGCCGGACGACGTCCCGGCAGACCGTCAGTTCGCCCAACTCTGGTCCAACCCACCCATCCGGATCGGCAAGGACGGCCTGCACGACCTGCTGCTGCGCTGGTTGCCCCGCCTCGCCCCGGACGGCGTCGGCTGGCTGGTCGTGGCCCGGCACCTCGGTGGCGACTCGCTGCAACGCTGGCTCACCGAGCAGACCTGGCAGGTCGAGCGGTACGCCAGCCAGAAGGGCTTCCGGGTGCTGCGCGTCACCCGGTAATTGGATGTACCCCCCGACCCCTGCTGAGGCAGGATCCCGGCGTGGGATACGTGGACGTGGCAGCGGTCGGGCACATCCTGCCCGACGGTCGGGAACTCTTCGCCGACGTGTCGTTCCGGGTCGGGGAGGGCAGCAAGGTCGCCCTGGTCGGGCCGAACGGCGCGGGTAAGACGACGCTGCTGAGGATGGTCGCCGGCGACCTGCCGGTGCGCAGCGGCGTCGTCGCGCGGGCCGGCGGGTTGGGCGTGATGCGCCAGTTCATCGGCATGATCGGCGACGAGTCGACGCTCGCCGACCTGGCGTTGTCGCTGGCCCCTCCGTCGCTGCGCGACGCCGGCCGTCGGCTCGGCGAGACCGAGGCGGCGATGCGGGCGGCCGAGGCGCACGGCAAGTTCAGCAACGCCGCGGGCAAGGCGCAACTGGCGTACGCCGACGCGCTCGGCGCGTGGGGCGAGGCCGGCGGGTACGACGCCGAGGTGCTCTTCGACACCGTGGCGACCATCGTGCTCGGCCAGCCGTGGGACGCCGTACGGGACCGGCCGGTGCGCACCCTCTCCGGCGGTCAGCAGAAGCGCTTCGCCCTGGAGCTGCTGCTGCGCGGCCCGGACGAGGTGCTGCTGCTCGACGAGCCGGACAACTTCCTCGACGTGCCCGGTAAACGCTGGCTGGAGGCGCGACTGCGCGAGTCGACGAAGTCGGTGCTCTACGTCTCGCACGACCGCGAGTTGCTGGCCCAGAGCGCCGACCGGGTGGTCGCCGTCGAGGGTGGCAGCGCCTGGGTGCACCCGGGCGGCTTCGCCAGCTGGCACTCCGCCCGGGTGGCCCGGCACGCCCGCCTCGACGAGCTGCGCCGACGCTGGGACGAGGAGCACCAGAAGCTGCGCGAGCTGATGCTGATGTACAAGCAGAAGGCCGCGTACAACGACGGGTTGGCCTCGCGCTACCAGGCCGCGCAGACCCGGTTGCGCAAGTTCGAGGAGGCCGGGCCGCCGCCCGTACCGCCGAAGGACCAGGACATCCGGATGCGCCTGGCCGGCGGGCGGACCGGCAAGCGCGCGGTCGTCTGCGAGCAGCTGGAGCTGGACGGCCTGACCTTCCCCTTCGACCTGGAGATCTGGTACGGCGACCGGGTGGCGGTGCTCGGGGCCAACGGCACCGGCAAGTCGCACTTCCTCCGGCTGCTGGCGCGCGGCGGCACCGACCCGGACCCGGCGAACGGGCCGGTCGACGGGGCCGGCGCGCTGGCTCCGGTGGCGCACGACGGTGTGGCCCGACTCGGTGCCCGGGTCCGCCCCGGGCACTTCTCGCAGACCCACGACCGGCCGGAGCTGATGTCAAAGACCCTCGTCGAGATCCTCTGGCGGGGCGACGAGCACCGCACCGGGATGGACCGGCACGCGGCGATGGGAGTGCTCAGTCGCTACGAGCTGGCCGCGCAGGGCGACCAGCGCTTCGGCACGCTCTCCGGCGGGCAGCAGGCCCGGTTCCTGGTGCTGCTGCTGGAGCTGTCCGGGGCGACCCTGCTGCTGCTCGACGAGCCCACCGACAACCTCGACCTGGCCAGCGCGGAAGCCCTCGAAGCGGGCCTGAACGCGTTCGAGGGGACGGTGATCGCGGTCACCCACGACCGTTGGTTCACCCGCTCCTTCGACCGGTTCGTGCTGTTCCGGGGCGACAGCGAGGTGGTGGAGACCCCGGAACCGGTCTGGGACGTCGGCTGACCGGTCCCCGGCGACGGCACGTCCGACCGGCATAGGGTGGATCTCGTGACTGACATGACCTATCGCCGG
Organism: Micromonospora sp. NPDC049645; assembly: GCF_040675155.1. Taxonomy (NCBI): domain Bacteria; kingdom Bacillati; phylum Actinomycetota; class Actinomycetes; order Micromonosporales; family Micromonosporaceae; genus Micromonospora; species Micromonospora sp. NPDC049645. The sequence goes on along the minus strand of NZ_JBFAOI010000003.1, from coordinate 120,006 downwards.
TTGGGCGACTCCGGGCTCGTGGTGTCCGTGGTCGGCATCGGCTGCAACAACTTCGGCCGCAAGCTGGACCTCGACGGCACCCGTGCGGTGGTGGACGCGGCCCTGGACGCCGGGATCACCCTCTTCGACACCGCCGACATCTACGGTGAGCCGCAGGGCGGCTCCGAGGAGCTGCTCGGGCAGGCGCTCAAGGGACGCCGGGACGACGTGGTGGTGGCCACCAAGTTCGGCATGGACATGCACGGCCTCAACGGGCCGGACTTCGGGGCCCGGGGTGCGCGACGCTACATCGCCCGTGCGGTGGAGGCGTCGCTGCGCCGGCTCGGCACCGACCACATCGACCTGTACCAGATGCACGAGCCCGACCCGGGCACCCCGATCGACGAGACCCTGGCCGCCCTGGACGACCTGGTCCGCGACGGCAAGGTGCGCTACCTGGGCAACTCCAACTTCGCCGGCTGGCAGATCGCCGACGCGGACTGGGTCGCCTCGTCCAACGGCCGGTCCCGCTTTATCAGCGCGCAGAACCACTACAGCCTGCTGGAGCGCTCGGTGGAGGCCGAGGTGATCCCGGCGTGTGAGCGGTTCGGCCTCGGCATGCTGCCGTTCTTCCCGCTCGCCAACGGTCTGCTCACCGGCAAGTACAAGCGCAGCGAGCAGCCGCCGGCCGGCAGCCGGCTCGCCGGTGGTGGTCGGTACGCGGAGCGGCTCGCCGCAGCCGACTGGGACACCATCGAGGCGATCGAGGCGTACGCGGCCGAGCGGGGGTTGACCATGCTCCAGGTGGCGATCGGCGGGCTGGCCGCCCAGCCGGCGGTGACCTCGGTGATCGCCGGTGCCACCACGCCCGAGCAGGTGCGCGCCAACGCCGCCGCCGGCACCTGGGAGCCCAGCGACGACGATCTGGCGGCGCTGCGCGCCGTCCTCTGAGTCTGCCGGTGCCGGTGCCGGTGTCGGTGCCGGTGTCGGTGCTCGTGCTCGTGCCGGTGGGTGCGCGTCGCGCTTGATCCACTCGCGTTCGTTGAAGTCGGGGTGACCTCTCGCGCGGGACACCCCGACTTCAGGGAAGTCGAGTCGATCACGAGCCAGTCCGACGACGTCGTGCACCCTGGCCGGCGCAGGGCCCGGACAGGACAACGGGCCGGGCCGCTCGTCGCGGCCCGGCCCGGTCGTCTGAACGCGCGTCGGCGCGTTGGTCGGTCAGTCGGTGCGGCGGCGGCCGAACAGCATGGCCACCCCCATCGCCGCGGCGGCGAGCACGAGGCCGGCAGCCGCGAACGGCCACCAGCCGGCGCCCGCCCCACGGTCTCCGTCCGGCCTGGTCACCGCGACCGGCGCGGGCACCGGCGGAGACTGTGCCGCCTTCGCCTGCACCGTGGCGGTGGCCTTACCCGGCAGCGGAGCGGGGGAGTCGACCGTCACCTTCCACGTGCCGGTCGACAGCACCGGGCCGCTGCTGTAGAAGCCCTGCCCCTCAGGCTGCGGTTCCAGCTGCACCGGGCCGACCCGCTGCCCGTCCGGGCCGGTGGCGGTGAGGACCAGTCGCACCACCTGCTCCAACCGCCGGCCGTCGGCGTGGGTGGCCTGGATGGTGACGCCCTGAGCCCCGTCGCCGGCCACCGTGAGTTTGAGCTTGTCGGCCTGCGCCGCCGGGGCGGCCTGCGCCGCCGGGGCGGCCTGAGCTGCCGCCGGGGCAGCGGCGAACAGGGTCAGCGTCAGTCCGACGAACACGGCGGTCAACGCCTTGCGGATACCCGTCACGGACATCTCCTCACTACCGATGAGGGAGGCCCCTCCCCGACGCCGCGGCGTCGGGGAGGGGCCTCGTCGGATCAGAGCTGGCGACCGGGTGCCAACCGGGTGGCGTCGCCACCGAGCCGTCCGGCGCCCTTGACCGAGTCACCGTCGTTCGCCTTGACCCCGGCCTTGCTGGCCGCGCCGCCGAGCCGAACGATCATGGCGTCGGCGTCCCGGATCAGGACGTCCCGGACCTCCGCCTCGGGCACCAGCGTGGTGTCGGAGGCGAGCGTCCGGAATGCGGTCAGCTGCCGGACCGCCGCCTTGTCGTCGCCGGCCGCCTCGGACGCACGGACAGCGTCGAGCTTGTTCGACAGCTGCTTGTGCGCCTTGGTCGAGAGCCGCCCCGTCGCCTTGAACCGGTCCAGCAGACTCTGCATGTCCCGGAACGAGGTGGTGACGAAGAACCGGACCGTCGAGGTGGTCTTGTTGCCCGCCTTGTCGGTCGCGGTCACGGTCAGCTCGTGCAGGCCGAGCGACAGGTCGTACATGGCCTGCAACGTGCCGCTGGCGTACGCCTGACCGTCGAGCTGGCCGACCACGCTCGCGATGCCCGAGGTCGGGTCGACGGCCTGCCAGGACACCCGAATGTCCTGGCTGTCGCCGTAGAGCTGGCCGTCGGCGACACCGGAGACCAGCAGCGTCGGCTTGGTGCCGTCGATCTTCAGGATCGCCGACTTCAGCGTCTCGACGTTGCCCGCCTTGTCCGTCGAGCGGAACAGCAGCTCGTGCTGCCCGTCACCGGTCACCTCGACCGGCGTCGAGTACGGCGTCCACGCGCCACCGTCAAGCGACCACTCCACCGTCTTCACGCCGGAACCGGCGTCGGTCGCGGCCAGCACCACCGGGATGGTCCCGTTGTGCCAGCCGGCGTCGTTCGCCGGAGCGAACGTCGCCGAGGTCACCGGCGCGGTGGCGTCGATCTTGACCGAGACGGTCTTCGTCGACTCCACGTTGCCGGCCTTGTCCGTCGAGCGGAACCGAAGCTCGTGCTCGCCGTCCCCGCTGACCTGAACCGGAGCGGTGTACGCCGTCCAGGTGGTGGCACCGTCCAGCTGGTACTCCGTGCTGGCGAGCCCGCTACCGCCGGCCTCGTCGGCACCGGTGAGCGTGATCGTCGCCGGCCCGGTGTGCCACCCCTCGGTCGGGGTGCCGGAAACCGCCGCCGTGGTCACCGGCGCGGTCTCGTCGGCCACCTCCGTGCTGAGCCGGAAGTAGTCGAACGAGGCGGTCTTCGACGCCGTCTGGTTGGCGCCGAGGGTGAACAGTCCGACCTTCGGGGTGGCCCCGACCGCGCTGTTGGTCAGCGCCGTCAACGCGGTCCAGGTCGTCCCGTCGGCCGAGTACGACGCGGTGAAGGTGTCACCGGTGCGGGCCAGCCGCAGATACCACACGGCTGCGGTCAGGCTGGTCACCTCGGGCTGCGGGTTCTGCACCGCCCCGGCGATCTCGCTGCGGAACTCGATCCGCCGCGTCACCGCCGAGCCGGCCTGGTTGTCCGCGATGAAGTCGAACTTCAGGTAGTTGTCGTCGTCGGCCTGCACGAGCAGACCGGCCTGCTGGTACTGCTCGTTCAGCAGACTGCCGTCGACCTTCGTCTCCAGGGTCCAGTCGCCCGACGGCGCGGTCTGGAGGATGAAGTTCTTCGGCCCGGTGTTGTCGGTGCCGTAGATGTCACCGTTGGGCACGTCGATGCGCAACGCGCCACCGGTGACCCGGTAACCGGTCGGGTCCTCCCGCAGGATCGCGTCCCAGCGGCACTTGTCCAGCGAGCCGCCGTTGAACTCGTCCGACGGGTCGACCGGCCCGGCCGGAGCGTCCGGCGTCACCTGGAACGAGTCGAAGGCCGCGTCGACGACCGGCGCCTCGGTGCCGCCGTTGAGCGCGAAGACACCGATCCGCGGGTTGGTGATGCCGGCGAGCGCGGCCGAACGGCCGACCGGGGTGAAGGTCTGCCCGTCGCCCGAGGCGGACGCGGTCAGGTTCGTCCCGTCGCTGGTGATCCGCAGGTACACGGTGTCACCGGCAGGTGCGGCGGTGGCGTCGGCGGCCTCGTTACGAGGCGTTGCCGCCGTCTCCCTGATGAACTCCACCCGACGGCTGCCGTTGTACAGCAGGTCCACCTTGGCGTAGTTGTCGTCGTCGCCGTACACCAGCAGGCCAGCCTGCTGGTAGTTGGCCGTGACCGGCAGGGTGACCTTGGTGGTCATCTCCCACGCGCCGGTCGGAGCGGCCTGCAACACCAGGTTGGTGGCGTCGTTGCGAGCGCCGTAGAGGTCGCCCACGCCAGTGGGCAGCCGCAACGCGCCGCCACTGACCGAGTAGAGCTGGTTCTCCCGGATGACGCTGGTCCAGCGGTCCTTGTCGAGGCTGGTGCCGTTGAAGTCGTCCGAACGCGCCCCGAAGCAGGACGTGTCCGGAGCGTCGACCCGCACCGGCACGGTGGCGTACGACTTGGCGCCCTTGCTGTCGGTCACCGTGAGGGTGGCCGTGAAGGTGCCCGGGCTGGTGTACGTGTGGCTGGCGTCCAGGGTGGTCGCCGTGCCGCCGTCACCGAAGTCCCAGGCGTACGTCAGCGGGGTGTCGCCCTCGGCGTCGGTGGCCGTGCCGTCGAAGGCGACGGTGACCGGTGCGGTGCCGGTGGCCGGGGTGGCCGTGGCGCTGACCACCGGCGGCCCGTTCTCGGTGACACCGCGGCCGACGAAGTCCATCCAGTTGACGTTGAACAGCGAACCCGTTCCACCGTTCGGGTCGCGGGCCACGAAGTACAGCGAACCGCTCGCGGCGCCGGTGACCGGTGCGCTCACGTCCGTGTACGTCTGCCACGCGCCGGTCGCCGGCACGGTGGCCGTGGCGACCACCGGTCCGTCGACCGCGCCCGCGCGGACCTCGATCCGACCGCCGGCGGCGGCCGAGGCGGCCCGGAACCGGATCTCGGTGATGTTGGTCAGGTTAGCCGGGGCCACCGACCACCAGTCGCCGTCCTCGATGAACCCGATGTTCTGGCCGCCACCGGCGGTGTCGGCGCCGGTCTCCCGCTGCACGCCGGCGTCGCCGCCGCCGGTGCTCACCGGTGCGCGCCCGGTGGCGGTGAAGAACTCGGCCTGCTTCTGCTTCGGCTGGAGAACCTCGATCTGCCGGCCGGTCAGGGCACCGGAGCCGCCGGCACCACCCTTGTCGGTGTAGGTGGCCTCGAAGACCGCGAAGACGTTCGCCTCGGCGCCGTGCCCGGAGGCGAGCGACGTCTGGACGGTGCCGGTGCAACCGGTGTGCTGCTCCAGCGGGTGGGCGTGCTCGTCGTGACCGAGCAGCACCTGGAGCTGCACCTTGTCACAGTCGATCTGCCCGTCCTCGGGGTCGGTCACCTTGATCGAGTAGCGGACCTGGTCGCCCCAGTTGAAGAAGCCGCCGTCCGGTGGGAACTCGATGGAGACCGTCGGTGCGGTGTTGCCCACGGTGACCGGCACGTTGGCCACCGCGGTACGACCCTTGGGGTTGGTGACGGTGAGCTGGGCGGTGTAGTTGCCCGCCGTCGCGTACGTGTGGGTCGGGTTGGCCTCGGTCGAGGTCTGCCCGTCGCCGAACGTCCAGGCGTAGGTGAGCGTGCCACCATCCGGGTCCCGGGAGCCGGCACTCGAGAAGGTGACCGTCAACGGCGCCGGACCCGAGGTCGGGTTGGCGGACGCCGCCGCGATCGGCGCGCGGTCACCGGCGGTGTAGTCGATCCGGTAGACGCCGGAGTTGTCGTTGTTGCCGCCGAAGCCGCTGCCCCACTCGATCAGATACAGCGCGCCGTCCGGACCGAACTCGAAGTCCATCGGCCGGATCATGCTCATGCCGGTGAGCAGCTGGTTGATGTCCACCAACGACTTGCCGTCGGGGGTCACCTGCATGGTGTACATCTTGTTCTGGTTCCACTCGCCGAGCAGAGCCTTGCCGTCGTAGTACGCCGGCCACTTGCGGTTCGAGTTCAGGTCGGCGTCGTAGCGGTAGACCGGGCCGCCCATCGGGGCGCCGCCGCCGCCGATCTCCGGGTAACGCGCGTCACCGGCGTACCCGTAGTCGACGGTCGCCGGGACCACCGGCGGGAGGTTGGTCAGACCGGTGTTGTTGGGCGAGTTGTTCACCGGCGCCGCGCAGTCGAACTTCGCACCGCTCGGGCCGGACGGGAAGGTGTAGTCGTTGTACGCCTCGTTCGTGCCCGTGCAGTACGGCCAGCCGTAGTTGCCCGGGGTGACGATGTTCCACTCGACCAGACCGCGGGGGCCGCGGTTCGGGTTGTCCGCGTTGGCGTCCGGCCCGTAGTCGCCGACGTACAGCGTGTTGGTCTTCGGGTCGGTGCCGATCCGGAACGGGTTGCGGAAGCCCATCGCGTAGATCTCGGGACGGGTCTTCTCGGTGCCCGGCGCGAAGAGGTTACCGGCCGGGACGGTGTACGTCCCGTCGTCCTCCGGGTGGATCCGGATCACCTTGCCGCGCAGGTCGTTGGTGTTGGCGGAGGTGCGCTGCGCGTCGTAGTCCTGGCGGCCCGCCCGCTCGTCGAGCGGCGAGTACGAGTTCGACTCGAACGGGTTGGTGTTGTCACCGGTGGCCAGGTAGAGGTTGCCGTCGCCGTCGAAGGTCATGCTTCCGCCGGCGTGGCAGCAGGTGTTGCGTTGGGTGTCGACCCGCAGCACCTGCTTCTCGCTGGCCGGGTTGATGGTGTCACCGGTCACCGTGAAGCGGGACAACAGGTTGCGGGTGACCCCGTCGTTCGGGGCGTAGTACAGGTACACCCAGTTGTTGGTGGCGAAGTCCGGGTCGAGCCGGATGCCGATGAGGCCGTCCTCGTTACCGGTGAAGACGTCCAGGTCGACGGCGGTGACGGTGTTGCCGGTGTCCGGCTTCACGATCTGCACGCGACCGTCGCGCTCGATGTAGAAGACCCGCCCGTCGGGGGCGATGTCCAGTTCCATCGGGTTGCTGGTGTTGCTGTCCAGCGTGACCTTCTCGAAGTTCGAGGTCTTCGAGGCGCCACAGTCGGCGTTCACCACACCTGCCGCGGTCTGGATGCCGCCGAGCAGGTGGGAGAGGAACCCGGGCTCGGCGTACGACTCCCGGGTGTGCCCGCCGCCGGTGTACCAGGAGCGACCGCCGTCGAAGTCCTGACACCAGGCGGTCGGGTGGTCGGCACCCATCGCGCCCGCGCCCGGGGTGTAGCTCTTCTCGTCCAGGCTGGCCAGCACGTGCACGTCCGGCCGGGGGTTGGTCTGGAAGTTGTACCACTCGTCGAACCGGGACCAGCGGTCCGGCAGTTCGGCCGTGGACGGGTGGGCGTGATCCTCCACCTTGACCGTGGCCTGCTGGTTCTGCGGGTGGTTGGCGAAGTACGCGCCGACCAGGTCGCCGTACCAGGCCCAGCTGTACTCGGTGTCCGACGCGGCGTGGATGCCGACGTAGCCGCCGCCGGCCTTCACGTAGCGCTCGAACGCGGCCTGCTGGTCGGCGTTGAGCACGTCACCGGTGGTGGAGAGCCAGATCACCGCCTTGTACTTCGCCAGGTTGGCGTCGTTGAACACGGCGCCGTCCTCGGAGTTGTCCACGGTGAACCCATTGGCGGCGCCGAGCTGTTGGATGGCGGCGATGCCGGTGGGGATGGAGTCGTGCCGGAAGCCGGCGGTCTTGGAGAAAACGAGGACTGAGTAGGGATCGGCCGCAACCTTCGGCGCCTTCGGCGCCACCTGGCTGACCGGCTTCCCCGCCGGCGCTTCGCGCGGGGGGACCTGGGCGGCCGCCTGGGCGGGCGCGCCGAACAGGGTGGTCGAGGCCATGGCCAGGGAGATCAGGGTTGCGGTGATGGGTACGCGGGCACGACGAGAACGGGACACGCCGCCTCCTGTGTCGTAGTGACAGAGCTTGCGGGAGTCGGCTCGCCGAAGGCCGTCCCTGATGGAGCCGGCGGTCGCACCGTGCCAGGGTGCCCCCACCGACATTTTGTCGAATCGCTGAACAAATTAATTCGGCTGGTTCGATGTCGGGCAAGATGCGGACGGGTAACGGTTCTGCAACGGGGGGCGACATTCCGAACAGGACCGCATGAAGTGCCCCATGGATCTTGATCGTTCTGGTGTCGTCCGGCCTGTCGGCGGTCGCCGGACCTCGCCTTGGCAGGCCGTCGGATCTGTCGTACGGTGACACGCAAGTAACCCACGGGAGCCCGGTGTACCGGGCTGAGAGGGGGGCTGACAGCCCCCGACCGTCGAACCTGATCCGGGTAATGCCGGCGCAGGGAGGAGCGTTGCCGTGCCGTCCCTGGGGCGATTGCATCTCATCACCGACACCCGACCCGGGCGTGACCCACTCGCCGTGGTCCGGGCCGCCCTCACCGTGGCCCGCGCCGAGCTGGTGGTGCAGGTCCGGGTCGAGGATTCCGCCACCGACCGGGAGGCGTACGACCTGGCCCGGCGGGTCCTGACGCTCTGCACGTCGTACGGGGCGACCTGCCTGGTCAACGACCGGCTGCACGTGGCGCTGGCGGTAGCCGCCGCCGGTGGGCACGTCGGCGCCGACGACCTGCCGGTCGCCGCCGCCCGCCGGGTGCTCGGCCCCACCGCCGTGCTGGGCGCCACCGCCCGCGCGCCGGGCCAGGCGCGCGAGGCCGTCGCGGCGGGGGCCAGCTACCTCGGCGTCGGGCCGTGCCACACCACCGGCACCAAGACCGGTTTACCGGACCCCATCGGGCCCGCCGGGGTACGCGCCGTCGTCGACGCCGTTGACGTCCCGGTCATCGCGATCGGCGGAGTGACCGCCGCCCGGGTGCCGGCGCTGCGGGCCGCCGGGGCGTACGGGGTGGCGGTGGTCGGTGCCGTCTCCGCAGCCGCCGACCCGGCCCGGGCCACCACCGAGCTGATCGAGGCCCTGACGTGCTGACCGGCCGGTCCCCGTCACCGCGATCGAGCGACCGGGCCCGGCCGGACGTGGCGGTGGTGGGGGCGGGCCCGATCGGGCTGGCGGTCGCCTGGCGCTGCGCCGCGCGCGGGCTGCGGGTGGTGGTGCACGACGCGGCGCCCGGCTCGGGGGCGTCGGCGGTGGCCGCCGGCATGCTCTCCCCGGTCGCCGAGGCGTACTTCGGTGAGCGGCAGCTGACCGAGTTGCTGCTGGCGTCCGCCGCCCGCTGGCCGGCGTTCGCCGCCGAGCTGGCCGAGACGACCGGTGTCGAGATCGGCTACCGCACCGAGGGCACCCTGATGGTCGGGCTCACCGGCGACGACCTCGCCGAGGCGCGCCGACTCTGGGCGTACCAACAGGGTTTGGGCCTCCCGGTGACACCGCTGCGCCCCAGCGAGCTGCGCGACCGCGAACCGGCGCTCGCCCCCCGGGTGCGCGGCGGCGCGCTCGCGCCCACCGACCACCAGGTCGACCCCCGGCTGCTGGTGCCGGCGCTGCGCACGGCCGCGCGGCGGGCCGGCGCGGTGCTCGTGCCGCGGGCGGTCCGCCAGCTGTCCGACGTGGACGCGACGGTCACCGTGGTCGCCGCCGGCTGCGGGGCCGCCGCGCTCACCGGCCTGCCCGTGCGGCCGGTGAAGGGCCAGATCCTCCGGCTCCGCGCGCCCGACGGCGTCGCGCCGGGCTTCCGGCACGTGATCCGGGGGTACGCCGACGGCGAGCACGTCTACCTGGTGCCCCGCGCCGACGGAGAGGTCGTGCTCGGCGCGACGGTCGAGGAGCGTTCGGACACGACGGTCACCGCCGGTGCCGTGCAGCGCCTGCTCCGCGCCGGAGTCGACCTGCTGCCGGAGTTGACCGAGTACGACCTGGTCGAGGCGGTCGCCGGGCTGCGCCCGGGCACCCCGGACAACGCGCCGATCCTCGGGCCGCTGCCCGGTCGCCCGGACGTCCTGGCCGCCACCGGGCATCACCGGCACGGCATCGTGCTCACCCCGATCACCGCCGACCTGATCGCCGAACTGGTGCTCGGCGGCGGACCCGACCCGCTGCTCGCGCCCCTGCGAGCCGACCGCTTCGGCGTTGCCGCGTCGGGCGTACCTGAACCGACGATGAAGGGGGACCGGTGGAATTGACGGTGAACGGGTCCGGTCGCAGCGTGCCCGCGGGCGCGTCGGTGGCGGACCTGGTCCGTGACATCGTGGCGCACCCACGGGGGGTGGCAGTCGCGGTCAACGGTGAGGTGGTGCCCCGGGCCGGCTGGCCGGACCGGACGCTGCGCGACGGCGACCAGGTCGAGGTGCTCACCGCGGCGCAGGGCGGGTGAGCGCCGTGCCGTTCGAACTGGGTGGGCAGACCTTCAGCTCACGGCTGATCCTCGGCACCGGCGGCGCCGCGAACCTGCACGTGCTGGAGCAGGCGATCCGCGCGTCCGGCACCGAGCTGGTCACCCTGGCGCTGCGCCGGGTGGGCACCGCGCCGGGCTCCACCGGCGGGCTGCTGGAGCTGCTGGACCGGTGCGGCGTACGACTGCTGCCGAACACCGCCGGCTGTCACACCGCGACCGAGGCCGTGAAGGTGGCCCGGCTGGCCCGGGACGCGTTCGACACCGACTGGATCAAGTTGGAGGTGATCGGCGACGAGCGGACGCTCCTGCCCGACGGGGTGGAGCTGCTCCGCGCCGCCGAGGAGTTGGTCGCGGACGGCTTCACCGTGCTGCCGTACACAAGCGACGACCCGGTGTTGGCCCGTCGTCTCGCCGACGTGGGCTGCGCCGCCGTGATGCCGGCCGGTTCCCCGATCGGATCGGGGCTCGGCATCGGCAACCCGCACCACATCCGGCTGATCCGGCAGGGCGTGGACGTACCGGTGATCCTCGACGCCGGCATCGGCACCGCGTCCGACGCGGCGCTGGCCATGGAATTGGGCTGCGACGGGGTGTTGCTGGCCAGCGCGGTCACCCGGGCCGCCGACCCGGTGGCGATGGCCAACGCGATGCGGTACGCGGTCGAGGCGGGACGCCTGGCGGCCGGCGCCGGGCGGATCGCGCGCCGCTTCCACGCGCTCGCCTCCACCCCCGACGAGGGAAGACCCGACCTGTGACCGCGCCGTCCGGTGTCGTCGTGTTGACCGACCGGCTCGTCGCGGGCGGCGCACTCGACCGGGTGGTGGCGGGAGCCGTCGCCGGGGGAGTGCGCTGGGTGGTGCTGCGGGAGAAGGACCTGCCCCGCGCCGAACGCGCAGCGCTCGCCGCCGACCTGCGGGCGATCCTCGCCGAGGTCGACGGGACCCTCATCGTTGCCGGCCCCGACCCGCTCGGCGGCGACGCCGTGCACCTGCCCGCCGCCGGCCCGTACCCGCCGCCCGCCCACGGCCTGGTCGGCCGCTCCTGCCACCACCAAACCGAGCTGAACCGCCTCACCACCGAGCACTACGCGACGGTCTCCCCGATCTGGCCGACGAAGACCAAGCCAGGCTACGGCCCACCGCTAGGACCGGACGGCCTGAGAAAGCTGGTCGAGGCCACCCCCATGCCGCTGCTGGCCCTGGGCGGCATCGAAACCCCAGACCAGGTAACCGCCTGCGTCGAGGCGGGAGCCGTCGGAGTAGCAGTCCTGGGCGCGGTGATGCGAGCCAAAGACCCCGCCGAAACAGCCGCCACCCTGACCAGCGCCTATGCCAAGGCGGTCACCCCGGAGCTGACCCAAACCCGGCGGGGGGTCACCCAGGTCCCCAGGTCAGGGCTGCGGCCGACCGTGCCCACGCAGGGATCAAGCCTGACCGCCCGGAGTGGGCACGGTCGGCCGCAGCCCCCAACCGCAACCAGGGAAGAACAATGACCCCGCGCACACTGCTCACCATCGCCGGCTCAGACTCCGGCGCGGGCGCAGGCATCCAGGCCGACCTCAAGGTCTTCGCCGCGCTGGGCGGGTACGGCACCACCGTCCTCACGGCGGTCACCGCGCAGAACACCAGGGGTGTCGACGCGGTGTTGCCGCTGCCCCCGCGCACGGTCACCGAGCAGTTGGACAGCGTGCTCACCGACTTCACGGTCAGTGCGGTGAAGACGGGGATGCTCGGCACCCCGGCGATCGCGGACGTGGTGGCCGAGGCGGCCCGGGACGGGCGGCTGCCCCAGCTCGTCGTCGACCCGGTGCTGGTCGCCACGAGCGGTCACCGGCTCGGTGTGGTGGGCGCGGTGGAGCGGCTGTTGCCGTACGCCAGGGTGGCGACCCCGAACTGCGCGGAGGCCGCGGCGATCACCGGACGCCCGGTGGACGACGTGGCCGCGATGGTCGTGGCCGCCGAGGCGCTGGTGGCCGGCGGCCCGGAGTTCGTGGTGGTCACCGGCGGTGACCTGGACGGGGGCGAGGCGGTCGACGTGCTGCACGGCGGCGGGGTGACCACCCTGTTGCGCGCGCCCCGGGTCACGACCCGGCACACCCACGGCACCGGGTGCTCGTTCTCGGCGGCGATCGCGGTGCGGCTCGCGCTGGGCGATCCGGTGCCGGCGGCTGTGGGGGCCGCCAAGGAGTACGTGCTCCGTGCGCTGACCGGCGCGCGGAGCTGGGAGCTGGGCGCGGGCCGCGGGCCGCTGAACCACTTCGGCTGGTCCGCTTGATCACCAGGGAGGCTGTCATGCAGGCACGAGGCAAGGTGTACGTCGAGGGTTCGCGGCCGGATGTCCGGGTGCCGTTCGCGGAGGTGGGGCTGACCGGGGATCTGCCGCCGGTGCGGCTCTACGACACGTCCGGTCCCGGTTCGGACCCGGAGGTGGGGTTGCCGCCGCTGCGCGGGCCGTGGATCGCCGAGCGGGGCGACGTGGCGCCGGTGCGGGGTGCCGGCACGCCGCTGGCCGGGGTGGGCAATCGCCGGCCCACCCAGTTGGCGTACGCGCGGGCCGGGGTGGTGACGCCGGAGATGGAGTTCGTGGCGATCCGGGAGAACGTCGATCCGGAACTCGTCCGGGCCGAGATCGCTGCCGGTCGGGCGGTGCTCCCGCTCAACGTCAACCACCCGGAGTGCGAGCCCGCGATCATCGGCAAGGCGTTCCTGGTCAAGGTGAACGCCAACATTGGCACCTCGGCGGTCAGCTCGTCCGTCGCCGAGGAGGTGGAGAAGTTGACCTGGGCCACCCGCTGGGGTGCGGACACGGTGATGGACCTGTCCACGGGCAAGCGGATCCATGAGACCCGTGAGGCGATCGTGCGGAACTCGCCGGTGCCGATCGGGACGGTGCCGATCTACCAGGCGCTGGAGAAGGTCGGCGGCGACCCGGTGAAGTTGAACTGGGAGGTGTTCCGGGAGACCGTGATCGAGCAGGCCGAGCAGGGCGTGGACTACATGACGGTGCACGCCGGGGTGCTCCTGCCGTACGTGCCGCTGGCCGTGGACCGGGTGACCGGGATCGTGTCCCGGGGCGGTTCGATCATGGCGGCGTGGTGCCTGGCGCATCACGAGGAGAATTTCCTCTACACCAACTTCGAGGAGCTGTGCGCCCTGCTCGCGCGCTACGACGTGACGTTCTCCCTCGGCGACGGGCTGCGTCCCGGCTCGATCGCGGACGCCAACGACGAGGCGCAGTTCGCCGAGCTACGCACCCTCGGCGAGCTGACGAAGATCGCTTGGGCGTACGACGTCCAGGTGATGATCGAGGGTCCCGGCCACGTGCCGATGCACAAGATCAAGGAGAACGTGGACCTTCAGCAGGAGTGGTGCCACGAGGCGCCCTTCTACACGCTCGGTCCGCTGACCACCGACATCGCGCCCGCGTACGACCACATCACCTCGGCCATCGGCGCCGCGATGATCGGCATGTTCGGCACCGCGATGCTCTGCTACGTCACCCCGAAGGAGCACCTCGGCCTGCCGGACCGGGACGACGTGAAGGCGGGGGTGATCGCGTACAAGATCGCGGCCCACGCGGCGGACCTGGCCAAGGGGCACCCCGGCGCGCAGGCCTGGGACGACGCGCTGTCGAAGGCGCGGTTCGAGTTCCGCTGGGAGGACCAGTTCAACCTCTCGCTGGACCCGGAGACGGCGCGCTCGTACCACGACGCGACGCTGCCCGCCGAGCCCGCGAAGACCGCGCACTTCTGCTCGATGTGTGGCCCGAAGTTCTGCTCGATGAAGATCACCCAGGAGCTGAAGGAGTACGCGGCGCGCGGCATGAAGGACAAGTCCGAGGAGTTCGTCTCCGGCGGCGGTCGGGTCTACCTGCCGCTCGCCTGATCCACTCGCAGGCCGAGCCGCCCCGGGGGCGTCTCCCCGGGGCGGCCCGTGTCGCAAGCTGGGCGAGCCGTCGGCGCGTGATCGACTCGGGTTCATTGATGTCGGGGTGTCCGGGTGGATCGGTTAGCCCGGTTTCAATGAACCCGAGTGGATCAAGCGACGGGTCGGTGCGCCTGGGTGGTGCGCTCAGTCGTGGTGCGGTCAGTCGCGGTGGTGTCGGCCGCTGGCGCGCAACGAACGGCGGTTGTTGCCCTGCTCGGGCTCGTTGTCCGACACCGGCTTGCTCAGACCGGCCACCCAGTCGACGAATTCCTCGTCCTGGGTCGCCAGGGGCTCGGCCGCGTCCGACGCCTTCGAGCTCTCCTCGTCGGAGCGGGACCGGTTACGGCGGAACAGCCCGCCGAGCCGCCCTCGCCGGGAGGGCTGCTCCGCCACCTTCGGAGCTGCCGACGTGGCGTCGGTAGGTGCCCCGTCGCCGCTGTCGGTGGCGGCGCTGGTGCCGGCGGCACCGGAGGGCGCGCCCACCGTGCCGGGGAACTCCGTCGAGCCCGGGGTTTCGGCCGGAGCGCTCGTCTCGCTGGCCTCGGTCGGCGCTGGCCGTGCCGTCGCGCTGTCCTGCGATCCCGCCGACCTGCCGCGCAGCGAGGTGTCGAATGCGTTCCAGGTGCCCGCCCGGCTGAGGTCCGGCAACGGCGCCCGATGCCGGGGCCTGGACGTCGGCCCGGTCGGCTCATCGGGCTTGCTCGACCCCTCGGAGGCGGTTGCCTCCGGCTCCGAGGTCTGCGGTGGCACCGTCCACGTCGAGGTGACCGGCCAGGCCGACGGCGCGGGCGTCCACAGATTCGCGTCCGGGTCACCGGCGGCGGTGGCCTCGAACAACCCGGCGGTGGGCAGGCTCTCGGCGGCGGGCCGTGTGCTGTCCGTGCCACCCGCCCCGGCGACTGCGGAACCGCTCGTCGCGTCGGCCGCTGCTGCCTTGCTGCCCGTGCCGGTCTTCGGGACGCGCGGGGACGGAGTGGCCTCCGCACCAGAGCCGCCGGTCGCGGTGGTCGGTGTCTGCGTGGCGTCGGTTGCCGTGGTCGGGGACCCCGGGCTGGCCGGCACGCGCGTCGCACCGGCCCCGGCGGTCGTTGCGCCGTTTCCGGCGGTCGTCGACGCGGCCGTTGCTCGCTTCGCGCCGGTGGCGGGGGCGGCCGGTGCTCGCTTCGCGCCGGTGGGGGTGGTTTGGGTTGTCGCCGCGTCGGAGGCAGCGGCCGGGGCGACCTCGGGGGTCGAGCTCGACCGCCCGCCCAGGGCCCCCTGGCCGGGTACCGGCGTCTCGGTGGCCGCGTCGGTGCTGTCGACGGAACTGCCCGGCCGGGTGCCCTTCGTGGCGCGGCCGGTGGTCGCCCCGGGGGCGACCGTCCCGTCGGTCGTCGTCGCGTGGGTGGTCGTCGCGTGGGTCGTCGTCGTGTGGGTGGTCGTCTCGTCGGTGGTTGACGAATCGGCAGCGAGCGTGTCGTCAGCCACGTCGGAGGCGGGGGCGTCCGGGCTGGCTTTCGACTTGCGGATCCGTCGCGGCTTGATCGTCGGCGGCGCCTCGGGCGTGCCACCGTCAGCCGTGCCCGCGCTGGCCGCCTCCGTGCTCGTGCGGCTCGTCCCCGTGCTCGTGCCAGCGCCGGTCGCGCCCGTGCCCGTCGGGGATGCGGCGGCGGTGCCGGAGCTGGGAGCGCCCGGACCGGTCGGGGCTGCGCCGGCCTCCGCCGTGCCGCTGCCCGTGCCGGTCCGCGCTGCGCTGGTCCGGGCTGCGCTGGTCCGCGCTGCGCTGGTCCGGGCTGCGCTGCCGGTGGCGGGGCTGGGGGCGGCAGTGCCGGTCGGCGCGCTGGGCGCAGCCGAGCTGGTCGTGCCGGTGCCCGAGCCGGTCGGGGCGGCGGCCTTGCGGGTGGTGCGCCCACCTGTCGGCCTGCCGCTCGTACCCGTCACCGTGCTGCCGGTCGGCTCGTCGACCGCGCGGTCATCCGTCGGCGTCGCGGTGTCGGCGCGTCCGGCGGTGGAGCTGGTCGGGGTGGCGTCGGTGCTGGCCGAGGGGTCGGCCGTAGCGGGGGCGTCATCCCGGCGCGCCGGGGGCACCTGTCCGGCGGCGGTGAACTCACCGGTCGGCGCGGTCAGCCAGGCTGCGGGCTGAAAGGGACCGGCAGGAGTCGCGCCGGCGGGGGACGAAGGAGCAGCGGGGGACGAAGGAGCAGCGGGAGTCGGACCGTGCTGACCGCTCGGCGTGGTCGCCGGCCAGTCCCAGTGGGCCGGGACGGTGCGTACGCCATCGGTGTCGCCCGCCGCCCACGGACCCGCCACGACGTCGCCAGGCCGCGCGGTGGCCAGCTCGGCGTTTGTCGTCACCGTGTCGGTGCGCTCGGCGGTATCCCGGTCGTTCGCCGAGGCGGCGCCGGGCAGGGCCGGGCCGGCGGGCAGCGGGGCCAGGATGGCGGAGGGCTCGATCGCCTCCGGATCGGCGGTGCGGGTGCCCGTCGGCCAGCGCAGCAGCGCGGCGGCGGCCGCGCCGAGTGCTCCGGCCAGGATCGCGATCAACGAGCCGTAGTAGGGGGCGGCCTGGTAGCGATCCACCGCGTCACCGGGGCCGGCGGTCAGGTAGGCGAACGCCACCAGCACCGGACCGGCCACGCCGGTGGCCCCGCTGATCAGCGGAGTCTGGCCCCGCCAGCGCGCCAACCCGGCCGTCGCCGCGCCGGCGAGCAGTGCCACGGTGGGCAGCAGGAGCAGCGCCAGCCGCTGCGCGGCGGCGTCGTCGAGCCAACTCGGCTCCAGTACGCCGAGTCGGACCGTCGGCAGCGGGCCGGTCGTGCCGAGCGACGGCAGGACGGAGATCAGCGCCAGCAGCCAGATCGCGCCGGCCACGGCTGCCACGTTCCAGCCCAGCTCGGGTCGGAGCAGGACGGCGATCGCCGCGCCGGCCCCGATCACCGCGCCGACGACGGCGCAGATGCCCACCGCCCAGACCGGGTCGACGGAGATCAGCTCCGCGGCGCGGGCGGGCTGCATGCAGAGCGGGGCGATGACGGTGGCACCGAGTGCCGCCGCGCCTCCGATCGCCAACTGCCGGCCGGTGCTCGGGGCCGGGGCGTCGCGGCGGGAGAGTCGTCCGGTCAGGACGGCGCCGGCGACGGCGGCGTTCGCGGCGAACCAGCCCACCCAGACGAGCTGGGCCGGCCACTGGTTGACGGTCGTACCGGTGAAGGCGCCGGTCAGGCGGACGATGCCGAAACCGTACGCGACGCCGAGCTGGCCGGCTCCGGCCAGCACGCTCACCCCGAGCGCCGTGAGCAGCAGTCTGCCCCAGGTCCGAAAGGCCATGTCCGGCACGTTACGCACCCGGTACACCCGATCGCCACCGGCGCGCCGCGCGGCACGCCGGTGGCGACCGGCGGGTCTACTTGAGTTCGACCAGCCGGGCGAGGTAAGTCGTATCCCCGACATTGGTCAACATGTGCACCGCGCCCGGGTCCCGGTAGACCACCCCGCCGGTGGGCTCGTCGGCGTCGATCCGGGTGCCGTCCACGGTCTGTACGACGTTCTTCGCGCCCTCGATCGCCACCACCAGGTAGGGGTGGTCGTGCCGGTGCAGCGGTTGCCGCTCGCCCGGCTCGAGGCGGATGTGCCAGACCCGGACCCGGTCGTTCTCGTACACGATCTCCTGACCCACCGGCCCGAGTTCGGTTCCGTCGATCATGTCGGTCATCGTGCTCCGTCCAGTTGGGGCAGCACCTCGGCGGCGATCAGCTCAAGGTGGTCGAGATCAGCGAAGTCGATCAGGCGGAGGTGCACCCGTGTGGTGCCGATCGCGGCGAACTCCCCGATCCGCTGCGCGAGCTGCGCGGGGGAGCCGACCACCGGGTCCTCCGGCGGCAGCGCGCTCTTCTCGTGCAGAGGAGCGGCCCGCCGCTGGGCCTCCGCGTCGGTCCGGCCGATGGCCACGACGATCCCGGCGGAGAGCACCAGCGGGTCGCGCCCGGACTCCGTCCGTCCGGTGCGCTCACACGCCTCGCGCACCCGGTCGTACGCCTCGGCGGTGGCCGCCACGGACTTGAACGGCATGTTGAACTCGTCGGCGTACCGGGCGGCCAGCTCGGGGGTGCGCTTGGGGCCGCGCCCGCCCACGATGATCGGTGGCCCGGGCACCTGCACCGGTTTGGGCAGGGCGGGAGCGTCCACCAGCCGGTAGTGGTCGCCGGTGAAGCTGTAGGTCTGCCCGGCCGGCGTTCCCCACAACCCGGTGATGACTTCGAGCTGCTCGGCCAGCCGGTCGAAGCGCTCGCCGACCGGCGGGAACGGGATGCCGTACGAGGTGTGCTCGCGTTCGTACCAGCCGGCGCCGATGCCGAGGTCGACCCGGCCGCCGCTCATCTGGTCGACCTGCGCGACCATCACCGCGAGCGGACCGGGCAGCCGGAACGTGGCCGACGTCACCAGGGTGCCCAGTCGGATCCGTTCGGTTTCCCGGGCTAGCGCGGCGAGGGTCAGCCAGGCGTCGGTCGGGCCGGGCAGGCCCGGGTCGGCCCCCATCGACTGGTAGTGGTCGGCGCGGAGAAAACCCTCGTAGCCGCACGCCTCGACCAGCCGGGCGAACCGGAGCTGGGTGTCGTAGCTGGCGCCACGGTTCGGCTCGGTGAAGACCGACACCCGCATGGTCAGTGTCCTTCCGCGCCGGCGGTGGCCGGCTGCTCGCGTTCCATCAACAGCTCGTGCAGGTCGGCGCTGACCCGGGCGACGTCGGCCAGGTGGGCGTTGCGGCCCAGGGTGCGGGGCCGGGGGATGTCGACGTCGACCACCTTGCGGATCCGCCCGGGGCGAGGGCTCAGCACGACCACCCGGTCGGCGAGCAGCACCGCCTCGTCGATCGAGTGGGTGACGAAGACGATGGTCGGCTTGTTCTCCATGTGCACCCGCTGGAGTTCGCCGGAGAGTTCCTCGCGGGTGAGCGCGTCCAGCGCGGAGAACGGTTCGTCCATCAGCATCACGCGGGGCTCGCCGATCAACGACCGGCACAGCGACACCCGCTGCTGCATGCCGCCGGAGAGTTCGTGCGGCAGCCGCTTCTCGAAGCCGGCCAACCCGGCCACGTCGAGCAGCTGACGGGCCCGCTCCCGATGCTTCGCGCGGCCCCAGCCGAAGACCTCCACCGGCAGCAGGACGTTGTCCAGCACGGTGCGCCAGGGCAGCAGCGCCGGCTTCTGGAACAGCATGGCGATGTCCTGGCGGGGCCGGGTGATCGGCGTACCGCCCACGGTGATCTCGCCGGCGGTCAGCGGAAGCAGCCCGGCGATCAGCCGCAGCAGGGTGGACTTGCCGCAGCCGGAGCGGCCGAGCACGGCGACGAACTCGCCCTCGGCGACGTCGAGGTCGATGCCACGCAGCGCTTCCACCCGGCCGGATCGGCCCTCGAAGGTGCGCGACACCCCGGACAGTCGGATCATCTCCGGCGCACCTCCGCTGAGTGGACGGTCAGGAATCCGACAAAGGCTAGCTGCCCTGTTGTCGCTTTGTGGCACCGGCTGGGGTCGTCGTCAGGTTGTTTCCGTTCCGCAACCCAATACGCCTGGCGTCGCAACTGTGGGTTTCTCGTACGCTGTGCCCGCGAAGAGTCCCCCCACTACGGCGGAGCCCGGCTTCGACCCCTCCCGCCGGCCCCGTCACGACAACCCCCTCCGGTGGCCTCCGGCCCCGGTCGGAAAGGACATGGTGCACTGATGAGAAGGCTGACCCGTACGGTCGCTACGGCCGCGCTGGCCACCGCCCTCGCCCTTGTCTCCGCCTGCAGCAGCGGGTCGGATTCGGCCGACGATGCCAAGGGCGGCGACGGCAAGACGCTGGAGAAGGTGACCTACCTCACCTCGTTCGGCAACTTCGGCCGTGACTCCTACGCCTGGGTGGCGAAGGACAAGGGCTTTTTCAAGGAAGCCGGCTTCGACGTCGAGATCAAGGCTGGTCAGGGCACCGGTGGCGTGATCCAGACCGTCGTCGGCGGCCAGGCCGACTTCGGCCCGATCGACCTCACCGGCGGTCTGCTCCAGCTCGGCAACGGCCAGGCGAAGGACTTCACCGCGGTGGCCGCGATCCAGCAGCGCACCATGGCGGGCATCGCCACCGTCGAGGGCAAGAACATCAGCTCGCCGAAGGACCTGGAGGGCAAGAAGCTCGCCGACACCCCCGGGTCCGTGGTCCGCAACCTCTTCCCGACGTACGCCCGGCTCGCCGGCGTGGACGCGACCAAGGTGACCTGGGTCAACGGTGAGGCGCAGAACCTGATCGGCACGCTGGCCTCCGGCTCGGTGGACGGCATCGGTCAGTTCGTCGTCGGTCAGCCGACCATCGAGGCGGCGGCCAAGAAGAAGGCCGTCATGCTGCCGTACAGCAACGTGATGCAGGACCTCTACGGCAACGTGCTGATCACCTCCTCGAAGATCGCCAAGGAGAAGCCCGAGATGGTGAAGCGGTTCACCGCGGCGCTGCTCAAGGGCCTCGAGTACAGCCTGGCGAACTCCAAGGAGGCCGCCGACATCCTGAAGAAGAACGTCGATGCCACCAACCCGGTCTCCGCCGCCGCGGAGCTGGAGCTGATGGCCGCGTACGTCCGTTCCGGCAACACCGGCACCGCGATTGGCACCCTGGACAGCGGTCGGGTCGCCAAGAGCATCGCCATCCTGCAGGGCGCCGGCGCGCTGAAGCAGAACATCACCCCCGAGCAGATCATCGACTTCAGCCTCGCGCCGAAGGCCTGATCGTCCGGTCGTCATCAGGGGGTACGTCCCGCCGATCCTGGTGGGCGTACCCCCGTCGCTCGTCGGCCCCCGGCGGGCCGTGGGATTTCGAGGAGGACAGAGATGACCGACGTCCGGTCAGCGGACCCGGCGGTGGCGGAACCCCCGCCCCCGGGTGCCGTTTCCGAGGCGGGGCGCGCGGGTCGAGGTGCCGGTCTGCGGGCCGGGGCCGGGACGGCGCTACCCGCGGTCGGCATCGTGATCGCGCTGGCGGCGTGGTGGCTGACCGCACGACTGGAACTGGTCCACCCTGTCGCCCTACCGCCGCCCGCGGACGTGTTCACCGCGTTCGTCGACAAGCCCGCCCAGATGCTGGAACACACCTGGGACACCACGCTGGAGATCCTGACCGGCTTCGCCCTCTCGGTGGCCGCCGGTGTGCTGATCGGGCTCTCCCTGGCCAGCTCCCGCACGGTGGAGCGGATGTTCACGCCGCTGCTGGTCGCGGTGAACGCGGTGCCGAAGATCACGCTGGGCCCGCTGCTGGTGGTGGCGCTCGGCTGGGGCCAGAAGCCGATCCTGACCATGGTGTTCCTGCTCTGCTTCTTCCCGATCGTGCTCTCCACCGCCACCGGCCTGACCACCACGCCGGCCGACCTGGCCGAACTGGTGCGTTCCTGGAACGCCTCCCGCTGGCAGGCGTTCCGCAAGGTGCGCTTCCCGGCCGCGTTGCCGCAGATCTTCGTCGGGCTCAAGGTGGCCATGCCGCTGGCCGCGATCGGCGCGGTGATCGGTGAGTTCCAGGCCGGCGAGAGCGGCCTCGGCTACGTCATCACGCAGTACGCCGGTATCGGCGACGCGGCCACCGCCTGGGCGGCGATCATGCTGGTCGCGCTGGTGAGCATCCTGCTCTACTCGGCACTGCTGCTGATCGAGCGGATCGCCCTGCCCTGGGTCCGAGAAACCACAAGCAGCCGCTGACCCACCAGAAGAGATCAACCCCAGAACGCGAAGGGCCGGCCCCCATTTGGAGGCCGGCCCTTCGTCGAAGCCGCAGGCGAGCTAGGTGTGGCCGACCGTGCCCGGCGCAGGGATCAAGCCTGACCGCCCGGAGCCGGGCAC
>NZ_JBFAOI010000003.1:0-98169 GCF_040675155.1 Micromonospora sp. NPDC049645 | reverse complement strand
CAGCTGCTCGGCCACGCCCTGCGCGACCAGCTGAGCGTCCGACTCGGGGTTCTTCACCTCGATGATGTTCAGCTGAACCTGCTTGCCGGTGAGACCGTGCCCGGCGCAGGGATCAAGCCTGACCGCCCGGAGCCGGGCACGGTCGGCCACACCCAACCCGGCACCCGACGAACCCGCCAGCAGCGTCTACCCCGCCAACCGCCAGCGACCGTTGCGCGCCACCAGCGTGGTGAGCGCCTGCGGCATCAGGCCGCTGTGGTTGTCCGGAGTCATCCGGATCGGGCCGGACAGACCGTCCATCTGGGACGTCTCCAGCACGTCCCGGAGGCCGTCGCGGTTGACCTTCCCGACCTCCCCACCGGCGCGCAGTTCCGCGTCGGCGATCAGCTGGACGGCGTCCGCCGCGAAGGACGAGGACCCGTTGTAGCCGCCGAAGCGGGCCGTGTAGTCCTGGAACCACTGCCGCCGCGCGGCCTTGGCCGGCGTGGTGGCGATCACGTCGTCGATCACCATCGTCTGGGTGAAGATCAGCGTGGCCTGCTCGGTCGCCTTGGCCGCGGCGCCGAGGAAGAGGTCCCCGGCCGCGCCCGCGTCGAAGTAGAGCGAGCCACGGAAGATGGTCTGTTGGGTGCTGGTCGCGGCAAGTGTCGCCTGCTCCGGCGGGGTCCAGAAGACCAGCGCGTCGGGCTTGCCCGTCACCAGCTGCTGGATCTGCTGGCTGACGTCCGTGTCGGTGGTCTTGGCCCGTTGCTCGCGCAGCGAGATGTTGACCTTGTTCAGCTCGCTGCGGAGCGCTGCCGCGCCCTCCCGGCCGTATTCGTCGTCGCTGACCAGCATCCCCACTTTGCGGATGTTGTTGCGACGCAGTTCGGTGGTCAGTGCGGCGGCGCTGTCCGGGGCGTTGGGGCCCAGCTTGAACACGTAGCGCCGTTCGGCCACCGGGCTGGCGATCGCGCCGGAAGCGGCCAGCGCAATGGTGGGAATCCGCTTCTCGTTGATGGTCCCGACCGCGCCGACCGCGCATTCGTTGCAGCCGCCCATGATGATGGCGCTGACCCGCGAATCGCTGCTGAAGTCGACGATGTTGCGAAGTGACTCGGCCGAGTCGGAACGGTTGTCCTTGACCTTGAGTTCGATCTTCCGGTCGTTCAGCGCACCGGAAGAGTTCAACTGCTCGACCTTGAGTTCGAGGGCGCGCTGGTATGTCCGACCGACCGGGGCCGCGGCCCCGGAGAGTTCGAGATCCGCGGCGATCACGATCGGACTCGTGTCCTGCTCCGCCTCGCCAAACTGGCAGCCGGTGAGCGTGGTGGCCACTACGGCCGATGCGAGCGCCGCGATGGTCGCGGAGCGGATGGGGCTCAACTCAGTCCTCCAGGTGCGGGCGCGGGCGCTGCCCGGTCACCGCCGCTAATCCGTCCTCAGTGGAGGACGGGGTCTCCTCTGCCGTACGGTGTGCGCGAAGCCTGCAAAACCTTGCCAATGGCCGGCGCTGTGGTCAAGCGCGGACCCCGGTGGCATTTTCGGGACGGCCATCCCACATGCTGGGGTAACGCAATGTTTGCAAAAGCTCACTTTGCATACACGCGTGACCACTCTGGAGTTACATGCCCTGTTCAGGGGCTTGCAGAAATGAAGGTATCAGTTGCCCGGATCACGGGATGCGCTCCGTCCGACCGTTTCCTACCTCACTGCGGCTTCCCAAACAGGATCATGTCTGATGAAATCGCGGCCGTGCCGCGCGTGGTCCCCTCCGCTTACGGCATGGCTCGGCGGGTCAGGCGGGGAAGAAACGACGGAGGCGATGTCGTGAGCACCGGACCGACGACCCTGCCCGCGCTCGGCGATAGCGGTCGGCGTGCGCGCCGACGGATGCCGAGGCTGCGGGACGCCCGGATCCGGTCCAAACTGGCGCTGATCCTGGTCGTTCCGGTGGCGGCGGTGATCGCGCTGGCCACGGTCCGCCTGATCTCCGTCGGCGAGGGCGCTTTCGACGCCACCCGGGCCCGGTCGCTGACGGCTCTCTCCATCGACGTCAGCGCCCTCACCCAGGACCTGCAGTCCGAGCGGATGGCCGCCGCGGCCTACCTGGCCAATCCGCAGCAGCCGGCCGACGCGTACAACCTGCGGGTCCGCCGGACGCAGCAGCAGGTCGACGAGTACCGCGCCGAGCGGGGCCGGATCGGCGAGGTGCCGGCCGCCCTGCGGGACCGGCTGGCCGCCATCGACGACCACCTGGCGACCCTGGACGGCACCCGCCAGGAGGTGCTGGACCGCCGCCAGATGGCCGTCGCCGAGGCGGTGCTCCGCTACGGAGTCATCCTCACCGACCTGGTCTCCTACGGTGACGGCCTGGCCCAACTGCCCGGCGACGAGAGCCTCTCGGACAGTCGCCGCGCGGTCTCCGCGTTCGCCCGCGCCAAGGCTTCGGTCGGTGAGGAAGAGGCAGTCGCCTTCACCGCGTTGACCGCCGGCCAGCTCGACTCGGAGCAGTTCTCCTCCTTCGTGGCCACCTTGACCAGCCAGCAGGAGGCCCTGGTCGCCTTCTCCCTGGCCGCCGACCCGGTGCAGCGCGCCCTGGTCGACAGCACCGTCTCCGGTGACGCGGTCGGCCTGGCCGACCGGGTCGCCACCGACATCACCCGCTCGGTCGGCCAGCGCCCGCTGGTCACCGCGCAGGACGCCACCGCCGCCATCGGCGCCGTGAACGACCTGATGCGCTGGGCCGAGATCCAACTCCAGAACCGTCTGCTCCAGCAGGCCGACCAGGCGCGCTCGGACGTCATCCGGCAGGCCGTGGTCGAGTCGGTCCTGGTGCTGCTGACCCTGATCATCGCCGTGTCGCTGGCCGTGGTGCTGGCCCGCTCGCTCAACCACTCGCTGCGTCGGCTGCGTGAGGGCGCCCTCTCGGTGGCCAACCACGACCTGCCCGACGCGGTGCAGCGGTTGCAGAACATGGGCAGCGTGGGTGACGGCGGGGTGGACGAGATCGTCCGGCAGGTCCGCGACCCGATCCAGCTCAACACCCGCGACGAGGTCGGTCAGGTGGCGCTGGCCTTCAACGTCGTACACCGGGAGGCCGTGCGGGTCGCCGCCGAGCAGGCGGCGCTGCGTACCAGCGTCTCGGCGATGTTCCTCAACCTGGCCCGCCGCAGTCAGACCCTGGTCGACCGGATGATCGGCGAGCTGGACGCGATCGAGCGCGGCGAGGAGGACCCGAAGCGGCTCGCGCAGCTCTTCGAGTTGGACCACCTGGCCACCCGAATGCGCCGCAACGACGAGAACCTGCTGGTCCTGGCCGGCGCCGACTCCGCCGTGCCGCGTCGTGACGACGCGTTGGTGGTGGATGTCCTGCGCGCCGCCCAGTCCGAGGTGGAGCTGTACAACCGCATCGAGTTCGGGACGGTGGACACCGACATCTCGGTGGCCGCGCACGCGGTCAACGACGTGGTACGTCTCGTCGCCGAACTGCTCGACAACGCCACCCGGTTCTCGCCGCCGAACACCACCGTGGTCGCCGACGGTCGCCGGATCCGCGACTACGTACTGATCCAGATCGAGGACCGCGGCCTCGGCCTCACCGACGAGCAGCTGGACTCGCTCAACCGCCGGCTGGCGGCCCCGCCGAGCGTCGACGTCGCCGCGTTCCGGCTGATGGGTCTGGCCGTGGTGAGCCGGCTCGCCTCCCGCTACGGCATTCGGGTGGAGCTGCGCCGCAACGTCGAGGGCGGCACCGTCGCCCAGGTGACCCTGCCCGCCGCCACCGTGGTGCTGCCCAGCAGCCGAGGCCGCGACCAGGTGCTCACCCGGCCGCGTCAGCCGATGGCCGTGGAGCAGACGCCGCTCACCCCGGTGGGGCACTCCGAGCAGTTCGCCGGCGCCGCGACGTCGGCGGCGACGCTGCCCGACCAGTGGCGGACCAACGCCCCGGCGCCCGCCCAGTGGCAGTCGCCGCTGGACTCGCGGGACACCACCCCGGCCGTGCAGGCGGGTGGTTACACCGGTCCGCGCTCGACGATGCCACCCGTGCCCGCGCCGGCCGCCCCGGCGCCCGCCGCTCCGGCACCCGCCGCTCCGCTCCCGCCGACCCGGCCGGCCTACGGCAACGGCGCGGGCGCCTCGATGGGCAGCCCGACCGTGGCCTACCCGACCGTCGACCCGTTGCCGCGGCGCGGCTCCACCACGGACGCCGCCGCGGATGGGCGTGGCGTCCAGGGCGGTCTCCCGGTCGGGCCGGTCGCCGGTCCGGGCGCGGTGGCTCCGCCGGCCGCACCCCCGGTCGCGCCGTCGGTGCCGGCCGCGCCGGTCAGCACCCGGCCCGACTTCCCCGCCGAGGCGCCGATTTTCCGGGAGATGGAGGCGGTCTGGTTCCGGTCGCACGGCGACGACGCCACCGCGATCTTCACCCGGCCCAACTTCGACGAGCCGCCCGCGCCCACCACCGCGGCCACCGGTCTGCGTACCGGCAACGGTGGCCAGCCGAGCGCCGCGCCCGTGCCGGCCGCGCCGCCGGCCCGACCCAAGCTGCCGACCCGCACCCCGGGCAGTTCCGGCACCGACGGCACGGCCACCCCGGGCGCCGAGGGCCTCGGTACCACGATGGACGGCTTCGGCACCCGGTCGTCGGCGCCGCCTTCGGCGCCGCCGTCGTACAACCCGCCCCCGGCTGCCCGGACGGCGCCGCCCCCGGTGGACCCGGAGGCCTGGCGGACGGCGGCCGACGAGGGTTGGTCCCGGGCCAGTCGGGCCGCCGAGCCGGCTCCCGCCGGCACCACCCGCTCCGGGTTGCCCAAGCGGGTGCCGCAGGCACAGCTCGTGCCGGGTGGCATCGAACCGAAGAGCGGCCGGGACCGCAGCCGGCGGACCCCGGATGAAGTACGTGGTCTGCTGTCGGCCTACCACCGCGGTGTGCAGCGTGGTCGGACGGCCGGATCGGATCTGAACAGCACCTCGACCAAGGAGAGCCGATGAACAGGCCAGCTGCCATGCAGGACATGGGTTGGCTGCTCACCAACTTCGCCGACAGCGTGGCGGGCATCGCCCACGTGGTGGCGGTGTCCGCTGACGGGCTGTTGCTCGCGTCCTCCCGGGATCTGCCGACGGACCGGGCGGACCAGCTCGCCGCGATCACGTCCGGCGTGGTGAGCCTGACCGAGGGCGCGGCCCGGATGTTCAGCGCGGGCGGGGTGTTGCAGACAGTCATCGAGATGGACAGCGGGTATCTCTTCCTGATGTCGATCAGCGATGGCTCCTCGATGGCCGTGCTGGCCGCGCGCAGCTGCGACGTGGGTCAGGTGGGCTACGAGATGGCGTTGTTGGTCGAGCGGGTCGGTGCCGCGCTGGTGCCGTTGCCGCGCGACGCGGTGCGTTCCTAACCGGAAAGGCGGCGCTCCGACCGAGCGCCGGACCAGGGACGAGAGGCGGCGCAGTCCGGCTCCACAGGGGACCAGGAGGTGATCGGGCATGGACCAACGACGCGCTGACCCGCGCGGCGCGCTGGTACGTCCGTACGCGGTCACCCGTGGTCGCACCGAGCCCCGGCAGGACATCGCCCTCGAGGCCGTCCTCACCGCCTCTCCCACCCAGGTCGCCGAGTCCCGCTTCGCCGGGCATGACAAGCACCGCATCGCCACGGTCTGTGAGGGCCGAGCACAGTCGTTGGCGGAGATCGCCGCGTACACCCGGATGCCGCTCGGCGTTGCCCGGGTGTTGGTCGCCGACATGGTGGCCGAGAGCCTGCTGACGTTACACACTGCTGCTCCCGCCGAGGGGTTCGAGGAGCGGATGGAACTGCTTGGAAGGGTGCTAAGTGGACTTCGCAGGCTATGACCCCGCAGGGGGGCGGCCGGGCCGGGGAATCGTATCCGCGAAGATCGTCGTCGCGGGCGGCTTCGGCGTCGGTAAGACGACACTGGTCGGGGCGATCTCCGAGATCACGCCGCTGACCACCGAGGCGTTGATGACCGCGGCGGGTGTCGGCATCGACGATCCGTCCAAGGTGCCGGGCAAGGAGACCACCACGGTCGCCATGGACTTCGGCCGCATCACCATGGCCCAGGACCTGATCCTGTACCTCTTCGGTACGCCCGGTCAGACCCGGTTCTGGTTCATGTGGGACGAGATCATCCGGGGGGCGGTGGGTGCCGCCGTACTGGTGGACACGCGCCGGATCACCGACGCGTTCGCCCCGCTGGACTACTTCGAGAACCGCAACCTGCCGTACGTGGTGGCGCTGAACAAGTTCGACGGCGCACCGCAGTACGAGGCGGAGGAGATCCGCGAGGCGCTGGCCATCTCGCCGCAGGTGCCGCTGGTGATGACCGACGCCCGGCAGCGGGACTCGGTCAAGCAGGTGCTGGTGACGGTGGTCGAGCACGCCATGCTCCGGCTCCAGTCCGAGCACGGGCGGGGCTTCCCCACGCCGGTCGGCTGAACCCTCGTGTCACGGCCGGCACGACGGCCGGCCGTGACACGTTCAGTCGACCCGCAGTCGGTAGCCGCGCTTCACCACGGTCTGCACCACGCGTGGCGCGTGCAGGCCGGCCCGTAGCCGGGCGACGGCCATCTCCACGGCATGCTCGTCCGCGCCTCGGGGCAGTGTGCGCAGCAACGCCGTGCGGGACAGCACCCGTCCCGGGGACTGGGCCAGCGCCCGCAGCACCGCCATCGGTGCGGGCGCGAGTGGCCGCAGCTCGCCGTCGATCACCGCCGCGTGCCCGCGCAACGTGAGCAGGTGCCCACCGGCCTTGAACGTCACCGTCCGGCGGGGCAACTCGTCGACGATGGTCCGCACCAGCGCGCCCAACCGGGCCCGACCCGGCGCGCTCACCGGCACCCCGCGCCGCAGCAGCGGCTCGGCGGTCACCGCGCCGACGCAGCTGGCCAGCACATCGCCGCGCAACGCGGACAGCACCGCGTCGGTGCGGTCCCCGGCGGCCCGGAGCAACGCCTCGGCCGCCGGCGCCGAGGTGAACGTCACCGCGTCCACCAGCCGGCCGGCGATCAGGTCGATCAACCGGTGCAGCGGTGCCGGGTCGGTCGGCGGCGCCCAGCGGTAGACCGGCACCTCGATGACCGTGGCACCGGCCGCCTCCAGCGCGAGCGTGCACTCGGGCTGCCGCTCGCCGTGCAGCTGCATCGCGATCACCTGCCCGGCCACACCGCGCCGACGCAGGTGGTCGACCACCTCGTCACAGCTCTCCGAGGCCGGCGACCACTGGTCGTGCAGCCCGGCCGCCCGGATCGCGCCGCGCGCCTTCGGACCACGCGCCACCACGTACGAGCTGGCCAGCACCGAGCGCAGCGGCTCGGCCAACCCCCAGCCCTCGGCAGCCTCCAGCCAGCCGCGCATCCCGATGCCCGTGTTGGCCATCAGGATGTCCGGCGGCTGATCGAGGCAGGCGCGGGTCGCCTCGCGCAGTTCGGTGTCGTCGGAGAGCGGCACGATCCGCAACGCCGGGGCGAGCACCACCCGCGCGCCCCGGCGTTCGAGCAGCGCGGCCAACTCGTCGCGCCGCCGGTCGGCGGTCACCCCGATGGTGAAGCCCGCCAGTTCTTCCCGCATCAAGCCTCCTGTCGCAGCCGAACCTCGACCAGCCCGTTACGGCACCGCGCGTCGTGTCGGGCCACGGCCACCCCGGGAAGGTCGAGGCAGTGCCCGCTGCGCAGGTCGTACACCTGCTTGTGCAGCGGCGACGCGACCGTCGGCGCTCCGCCACGGCTGCCGACGATGCCCCGGGACAGCACGTACGCCCCGGAGACCGGATCGCGGTTGTCGATCGCGAACAGCCCGTCGGCGGTCCGGAAGAGGGCGATCTGTACCCCGTCTACCAGGGCGGCGACGCCCCGGTCCGGTTCCAACCGGTCGAGGCGGCAGACGGTGGTCCAGGTCAGTGCGAGGGTCTGGGTCATCGCCGTACCTCCGGTAGGCCGAGGGTGACCGGTTGCCGACGGTGACCGTTCGTCGGCTCGGATCCGGTCGGGGAATGGTCGCGTACGGGTACCAGTTGGCCGCGTTCCCGGGTGAAGGTGATCGACGGGTCGGGCACGTCGGGGGCGTTGACGAAGGAGGTGTAGCGGCGTAGCCGATCCGGGTCGTCCAGCACGTCGCGCCACTCGTCGGAATACGTCGACACGTGCCGGGCCATCGCCGCGTCGAGGTCGGCGCAGAGCCCGAGCGAGTCGTCCACGATCACCGAGCGCAGGTGGTCCAGGCCACCGTCCATCGCCTCGATCCAACCGGCGGTGCGTTGCAGCCGGTCGGCGGTGCGGATGTAGTAGATCAGGAACCTGTCGATCAGGGTGATCAGCGCGTCCGTGGACAGGTCGGTGGCGAACAGGTCGGCGTGCCGGGGCCGGAAGCCTCCGTTGCCGCCGACGTAGAGGTTCCAACCGGTCTCGGTGGCGATGATGCCGAAGTCCTTGCTGCGCGCCTCCGCGCACTCCCGGGCGCAACCGGAGACCGCCGACTTGAGCTTGTGCGGCGCCCGCAGCCCGCGGTAGCGCAGCTCCAGCGCGACGGCCAGCCCGACCGAGTCCTGCACCCCGTACCGGCACCAGGTCTCGCCCACGCACGACTTCACCGTGCGCAGCGCCTTGCCGTACGCGTGGCCGGACTCGAAGCCGGCGTCCACCAGTCGCCGCCAGATCTGCGGCAGCTGCTCCACCCGAGCCCCGAACAGGTCGATCCGCTGCCCGCCGGTGATCTTCGTGTAGAGCTGGAAGTCCCGGGCGACCTCACCGATCACGATCAGCTTCTCGGGGGTGATCTCACCGCCCGGTATCCGGGGCACCACCGAGTAACTGCCGTCGCGTTGCAGGTTCGCCAGGA
This sequence comes from Micromonospora sp. NPDC049645, assembly GCF_040675155.1. Taxonomy (NCBI): domain Bacteria; kingdom Bacillati; phylum Actinomycetota; class Actinomycetes; order Micromonosporales; family Micromonosporaceae; genus Micromonospora; species Micromonospora sp. NPDC049645. The sequence goes on along the minus strand of NZ_JBFAOI010000003.1, from coordinate 89,339 downwards.
AGTGGTCGTTGGTGTCCTGTAGGGACGCCTGCTCGCCGTCGAGCACGTGCCCGCTGCCCAGCGAGGCGAGGATCGACGCCACCACCGGCTTGCAGATGTCGCAGCCGCGCCCCCGACCGTGCTCGGCGACCAGCCGGGAGAAGGTGCGGATGCCGCGCACCTGGATGATCTCGAACAGCTCCCGGCGGCTGACGTCGAAGTGCTCGCAGAGCGCACGCGACTGCGCCACCCCGGCCGCGTCCAGAAGTTGCTTCAGCATCGGCACGCAGGAGCCGCAGCTGGTGCCGGCCCGGGTGCACGCCTTCAACGCCGCCACGTCCGCGCAACCATCCGCGATGGCGGCGTCCACGTCGCCGCGGGTCACCGCGTTGCAGGAGCAGACCTGGGCGGTCGCGGGCAACGCCCCGGCGTCCGCCCCGCCGCCGTCGGGCGCCAGCAGCGCCAGCGGCGCGGCCGGCAGCGGGCCGCCCACGCTGGCGCGCAGCGTCGGGTACGCGCTGGCGTCACCGACCAGCACCCCGCCGAGCAGGGTGTGGGCGTCGTCGGAGAGGACCAGCTTCGCGTAGACCCGGGTGGCCGGGTCGGTGAACGTGACGTCCAGGCAGCCCTCGGTCGCGCCGTGGGCGTCGCCGAACGAGGCCACGTCGACGCCGAGCAGCTTGAGCTTGGTGGCGGTGTCCGCCCCCGGGAAGGTCGCGGCCCCGCCGACCAGCCGGTCGGCCACCACCTCGGCCGTCGCGTACCCCGGCGCGACCAGACCGTGGCAGGTGCCGTCGACCGCCGCGCACTCGCCGACGGCCCAGATCCGTTCGTCGGCGGTGCGGCAGGTCGCGTCGACCAGCACCCCGCCGCGCGGGCCCAACGGCAGACCGGCGTCCCGGGCCAGCTGGTCCCGGGGCCGGATGCCGGCGGCCACCACCACCAGCTCCGCGTCGACGGCCGTGCCGTCGGAGAGTTCCAGGGCCGCGACGGCGCCGTCCGGGCCGGGACGGATCGCGGTGGTCGCCACCCCGAGATGGGTCCGTACGCCCAACTCGTCGACGTAGCGGCGGAGCATCGCACCGCCGGCCTGGTCCACCTGTACCGGCATCAACCGGGGCGCGAACTCGACCACGTCGGTGCTCAGGCCGAGCAGCCGCAGGGCGTTCGCCGCCTCCAGGCCGAGCAGCCCGCCGCCGATCACCGCGCCGGCCCGCCGGCCCTGGGCGTACGCCCGGATCGCGGCCAGGTCGTCGAGCGTCCGGTAGACGAAGACCCCGGGCAGCTCCGTACCGGCCACCGGGGGCACGAACGCGTACGACCCGGTGGCCAGCACCAGCGCGTCGTAGCGGTACTCGCCGACTGCGGTGGTCACCACCTGTCGCTCCCGGTCGACGGCGGTGGCCGGCTCGCCGAGCCGCAGCCGCACCCCGTCGTGCGGTGTGTGCAGGTTGAGTTCGCTCTCGCTCACCCCGTCGAAGTACGCCGAGAGCCGCACCCGGTCGTACGCCGGGCGGCCCTCCTCGGCCAGCACGGTCACCCGCCAGTTGCCCTCCGGGTCACGGGCGCGCAGCGCGTCCACGAAACGCTGCCCGACCATGCCGTTGCCGATCACGACCAGATCGCCGCCGCTCATCGCGTCACCTCCACCGATTCCGCTTGGCTCAGCCAGTCGACGATGCCGCTCACCGCGTCCCGGCAGCTGCCGCATCCGGTGCCGGCCCGGGTCGCGGCCACCACCGCATCGACCGTCCGGGCGCCGGAGCGCCAGCATCTGACCAGCGCGCCCTTGCTCACCGTGTTGCACTGGCAGACCGTGGCCGCGTCCGGCATCAGCGCCGGTGAAGCGGCCGGGGCCGCGCCGACCGTGCCGAGTGCCCGGCCCAGCAGCAGCGCCCGCCGGTCGCTCGGCACCGGGTGGCCACGGTCGAAGAGTTGGATCACCGTGCCGACGGCCGGGTTGTCGCCGAGCAGGATCGCGCCGATCAGCCGCTCGTCCCGGATCCGCAACCGGGCGTACGTGCCCCGGGTCGGGTCGGCGAAGGTCAGCTCCTCGCCCGGTCCGCCACTTGCCGCGTCACCCATCGAGGCCAGGTCGATCCCGGCGGCCTTCAGCCGGGTCACCACCGGCCGGGGCCGGTACCGGGCCAGCGGGTCCGTCCCGGTCAGCACGTCGGCGAGCACCTGGGCCTGGGCCCAGGCGGGGGCGACCAGCCCGGTGAGCACGCCGTCGTGCTCGGCGCAGTCGCCGATCGCGGAGATGGACCGGTCGGTGGTGCGCAGCCGGTCGTCCACCACCACGCCGCGCCGCACCGTGAGGCCGGCGGCCTGCGCGAGGGCGGTGTCCGGGCGTACGCCGCAGGAGAGCACCAGCAGGTCGGCGCGCAGCGATCGGCCGTCGGCCAGGTCGAGGCGGACGCCGTCGGGGTCGGCGGCCACGCCGGTCGCGGACACCCCCAGTTGGACGGTGACGCCGAAACCGGCGAGCGTGCCGGCGAGCACCGCGCCGGCGGCCGGGTCGAGCTGCCGTTCCATCAGGTGCTCCCGCGGGTGCACCACGGTGGTGGCCAGCCCCCGGGTGGCGAGCCCCCGGGCAGCCTCCAGGCCGAGCAGCCCGCCGCCGAGCACCAGCGCGCTGCGGGCGCCGTCCGCCGCGGCGAGGATCCGCCGGCAGTCGTCCAGGGTGCGGAAGGGAACCACCCGCTCCGGCAGGTTCGCCGGGTCGAGGCCGGGCAGCGTCGGCACCACCGCACGGGCGCCGGTGGCCAGTACCAGATGGTCGTATCCGATGCGTTCGCCGTCGTCGGTGCGGACCTCCCGGGCGGACCGGTCGACAGCGGTCACCGGTACGCCGCTGCGCAGGTCGACGCCGTGCCCGGCGGCCTCGGTCAGCTCCACGTCCGGCTCGTCGATCCGACCGGCCAGCAGGGTGGAGAGCAGGATCCGGTTGTACGCGCGGTGCGGCTCGGCCCCGAGCACGGTGACCTTCCGGTCGCCCTCCCGGGCGTGCAGCTCAGCGGCGAGGCGGGCGCCCGCCATCCCGTTGCCGACGATGACCACCCGGGCGGTCATGCCTTCTCCACCCGAACCGCGCAGATCTTGAACTCGGGCATCCCGCAGATCGGGTCGACCGCGTCGTTGGTCACCGAGTTGGCGCGTCCCGCCCCCGCGTAGTGGAACGGGGCGAACACGGTGTCCGGTCGGATTCCGGCACTGAGCCGGGCCGGAGCCCGCAACTCACCCCGGCGCGAGGTGACCCGCACCGGGTCGCCGTCGTCGATGCCCAGCCGGGCGGCCAGGTCGGGGTGCAACTCGACGTACGCCTCCGGGGCGGCACGGCGCAGCGCGGCCACCCGGCGGGTCTGGGTGCCCGACTGGTACTGGGCCAGCACCCGGCCGGTGGTGAAGTGCAGCGGGTACGTGGCGCAGACCTCCTCGGCGGCCGGCCGATGGTCGACGGGGTGGAAGCGGGCCCGGCCGTCCGGTGTGGCGAACCGGTCGGCGAAGAGCCGTGGCGTGTCCGGCCCGTCCTCGGTCGGGCAGGGCCAGTAGACGCCGTCGTCGGCGTCGATCCGGTCCCAACTGATGCCGGCGTAGTCGGCGGCCCCGCCGGCGGAGGCGCGGCGCAGCTCGGCGAAGACGGTGCCCGGGTCGGCCGGGAACCGGGCCGCCGCGTCGGTGGCAGCGCAGTCGTCGGTGGCAGCGCAGCCGTCGGTGGGGGCGCAGTCGTCGGTGGCGGCGCAGCCCTCGGTGGCGAGCCTCGCCGCGAGGTCGGAGATGATGGCCAGGTCGGTGCGGACCCCCGGTGGGGGTGGGCGTAGTGCGCGCCGACGCAGCACCCGACCCTCCAGGTTGGTCATGGTGCCGTCCTCCTCGGCCCACTGGGCGGTGGGCAGCACCACGTCCGCCAGCGCGGCCGTCTCGGAGAGCAGCAGGTCGGCGACGACCAGCAGGTCCAGGTCGCGCAGCCGGCCCTCGATCCGGGCCGCCCGGGGCGCCGACACCACCGGGTTCGATCCGAACACCAGCAACGCGCGCGGACCGCCCGGGGTGCCGAGCGAGTCGAGGAGTTGGTAGGCGGGCACTCCCGGGCCGGGCAGCTCGTCGGCGGGCACGCCCCAGACCCGGGCCACGTGCTCCCGGGCAGCCGGGTCGTCGATCTTCCGGTAGCCGGGGAGCTGGTCGGCCTTTTGCCCGTGCTCCCGGCCGCCCTGGCCGTTGCCCTGGCCGGTGAGGCAGCCATACCCCGAACCGTCGCGGCCGGGCAGACCGAGAGCGAGGGCGAGATTGACGTACGCGCTGACGGTGTCCACCCCCTTGGCGTGCTGCTCGGCACCGCGTGCGGTCAGGATGATCACGCGTCCGCCGGTGCCCAGCGCGCGGGCGGTCGCCTCCAGGTCGGCCACCGGCACACCGGAGAGCTGTTCCGCGCGGGCCGGCCACCAGGCGGCGACACTCCGGCGGACCGCGTCGAATCCGGTGGTGCGGTCGGCGACGTACGCCCGGTCGACCCAACCCTCGGTGAGGGCGATGTGCAGCAGGGCGTTGGCCACCGCGAGGTCGGTGCCGGGCAGCGGTTGCAGGTGCAGGTCGGCCTGGCGGGCGGTGGCGGTGACCCGGGGGTCGACGACGATCAGTTTTCCGCCGCCGCGGCGCTGCTCGGTGAGCCAGCGCACCAGCGGGGGCATGGTCTCCGCCGGGTTCGCCCCGACCAGTAGCAGGGTGTCGGCCCGGCCCAGGTCGGCGAGCGGGAACGGCAGCCCCCGGTCGATGCCGAAGGCCCGCATCCCGGCGGCTGCCGCCGAGGACATGCAGAATCGTCCGTTGTAGTCGATGTTCCGCGTGCGCAGCCCGATCCGGGCGAACTTGCCCAACGCGTACGCCTTCTCGTTGGTCAGGCCACCCCCGCCGAAGACGGCGACCGCGTCCCGACCGGCGTCGTCCTGGACGGCGCGGATGCCGGCGACCACCCGGTCGAGCGCGGTGTCCCAGCTCGCCGGGCGCAGCTCGCCGGTGGCCGGGTCGCGCACCAGCGGGGTGGTCAGCCGCTGCGGGTGGTCGAGCAGTTCGGCGGCGGTCCAACCCTTCTGGCAGAGCCCGCCCCGGTTGGTGGGGAACTGGCGCGGGTGGACCGTCACCCCGGCGTCGTCCTCGCGCAGCGTCATACCGCACTGCAGGGCGCAGTACGGGCAGTGCGTCGCCACCTCCCGGGGCGCGAGCCCCGGTCGAGTTGCCGACCATGCACCGTCTGTCATGTCGGGAAAGCGTGCCGGCGGGCGGTTTCCGGTCCGGGTCTCTTCTGTTTCGGTCCTGTCAAGTGGGGCTCACACCGCACCGGGGAAGAGCGCTTGACCGTGGGCCATGGCGGCCTCGAACGGACGCGTGACCAGCGCGGCGGGCCGCGATCCGACCCCTAGTCCGATGACCCTGATCGACCCCACCCACCCGCGCCGATCTTGCAGTTTCCGTTGTCGAGATGCGCGGGATGCCCCCTTTGCCGCGACAGCAACTGCAAGATCGCGGAGAGGCTGGCTCGACCAGGCGGCCCGGGTTGGACCAGTCGGCGGCGAGCGCGTTCTGCGTGTTCGCTGCCGGGTAGAACGCCAGGGCGATCGAGTGGCCGTAGAACTCGGTCGCGAGGTGCAGCTGAGCCGGCGAGCACGGCCGGGGAGCGGCGCAGCCACGGCAGAGCCACGCCGGGCGCATCGGTTGGTGCGGGGGAGGGGGTCTGGTCATCCGACCCGCACCGGACCTCGCTTGCCGGGCGTGCGCCTGGTCGACCGACGGGCCGCCCGCGCGGGCACGTCCGACCAGACCAGGGCCCGCGGGCATCACGAACAGGGATCGGCGCGCCACCGCGCCACCGCGCCACCGCGTCGCCGCGTCGCCGCGTCGCCGCGCCACCGCGCCACCGCGTCGCCGCGCCACCGCGCCACCGCGTCGCCGTTCGCGGCCAGCCGGTAACCGTCGATCCACAGCCACCCGTCGTACGTCGGCCGGTCGAGAACGCGAATCACCCGGACGAAGATCGGGCGCGGGAACTGCACACCCGCGGCGCGGGTCAGGTGCGGGACCTTACCCGCGCGTGGCTTCCGCGCGGGCCCGTTCACGGGTGCGTCCCGCGGTTCTCGGGGGGTGGGTCGAGTCGGTTCACCGGCCAGGGCGGAACGATGGTCCCTGGTGGCCAGGGCACGCCCGGTGCCGACGGCGGCGACAGGTTCGGCTGCGGCTCGGACTTCGGCTCGGGCTTCCGAACGGGTGGCTCGTCCGGCACGTGCTCCCCCCTGGGCGGTCGATGGGGGAAGAGGACCGTCGTGACTGCTCGCCCGTCGAGATCTTGGACATTTTCCGTTCTGGGCTAACGGAAACTGTCCAAGATCTAGGGCTGAGCAGGTGCCGCCCCGGCGCGAACGCGTCCGCCGGGTCTCGGGTCCCGGTCGGCCGCGCCGCCTACGGGCCACCGTCTGCACACAAGGCTCTCGCCGCCCTGGATCCTCGGGAATCGGGGGCCTCTTGCGTGTCCGGGTCCGTGATCGACTCGACTTTCTTGAAACCGGGCCCTCCCGTACGACCGGACGCCCCGACTTCAAGGAACACGTGTGGATCACGTGGATTTGCCGGTGTCTCCGCCGTTCGCGCGATGACAAAGTTGCTGGCGCAGCGGTTCTCGTTCGCCCCACGGCCGCCTATAATATGGGAAACTTGTCTCAGATTGTGGGAGGCTGCGATGAGCGTGGCGGACGTGTTCGACGCGGTGGCCGGTACCTATGACGAGGCCCGCCGGCGGCTCGTGCCCTGCTTCGACTCCTTCTACGGCACCGCCGTCGAGGTGGCCGCTCCGCCGCTGCGCGCCGCGCTGGTCGCCGGTCGTACCCCCGAGGTGTTGGATCTGGGCGCGGGGACCGGCCTGCTCTCCCTGCTGCTCGCCGCGGCGGTGCCGGAAGTCCGGCTGACCCTGGTGGACGCCGCGCCGGCGATGCTCGCCCGCGCCGCCGACCAGCTGAACGCGCGGTCCGTGCCACACCGAACGGTCCAGGCCGACCTGGCGGACGAGTTGCCGCCGGGCCGGTACGACGCGGTGGTCAGCGCGCTGGCGATCCACCACCTGGACGACGCCGGCAAGCGGGCGCTCTACCGGCGGGCCGCCGCCGCGCTGGCGCCAGGCGGGGTGTTCGTCAACGCCGAGCAGGTCGCCGGCCCCACCCCGGCGCTGGACCGGCGCTACGACGAGGTCTGGACAACCAGGATCACCGAGCTGGGCTCGTCGACCGAGGAGATCGCCGCCGCCCGGGAACGGATGAGCCACGACCGTCCGGCGACCGTGGCCGACCAGTGCCGGTGGCTCGCCGAGGCGGGCCTGGTCGACGTCGACTGTTTCTTCAAGGAGTGGCGCTTCGCGGTGTTCGGTGGCCGGGCCGGGTAACCAGGCGGAATGTGCGTTTCGCCGACCGGGGGTGAGGCGACGGGCGTGCGGATGACTGGTGGTCACACCAGTGGGTAGTCTCCTCGGCATGACTGCCAAGGTGACTCTCTCGTTCACCGACGAGACGATCGAGGAGGCGCGGCGGTTCGCCAAGCGTGAGGGGCTGTCGCTCTCCGCGTGGATGGACCAGGCCGCCCGGGAGAAGGCGCTGCGCGAGGTCTTCACCGCGCACGCCGCCGCCGTGGGCCGGGCCAGCCTGGATCTGGAGTCCGCCGCCCTCGCCGACGCCCGCGAGGTGGGCATGGTCAACGACCTGTTCTCCAACGGACGGCGGCGTGCTGCGTAGGGGCGAGGTCTGGCGCATCGAGGGCGCCCGGGAACGCCTCGGCCTCGTGATCAGCTCGGACGTCTACAACTCCACCGACGTGCCCATCGTGATTGTGGTCGAGGTGGTCGAGGAGTCGCTGCTGCGGGACTCGCCGCTCGCCGTGTCGATGGGCCGGTACGTGGTGATGCCCGACCGGATCTCCTCACCCATGAAGAAGTGGTTCACCGACTGCGTGGACGTCGCCGACACCGACACGATGCTCCGCGTCGGCCGCGCGCTGCGCATACTCCAGCAGCTCTGACCGCGACAGCAGCTCTGACCGCGACAGCAGCTCTGACGGCGACAGCAGCTCTGACGGCGACAGCAGCTCTGGCCGCGACAGCAGCTCGGGCCGGGGGGCGCGCGCTCACCATCGCCGCCGGCCCGTGGTGCGGTCCCCGTTTCCGGCCCGACCCGCGCCGGGCACTGCGAGGTAACCGGGCGTTCCTAGCGTCTCTCCTCGTCACATCGACGAGGAGGAGCCGCCGTGAGCACGCTCACCAGCACCGCAGTCACCGCCGAGCCACCTGCCGTCACCGGTCGCCGACAGCCGCTGACCGACTGGCGCCCCGAGGACCCGGCCTTCTGGCAGGCAACCGGCGCTCCGATCGCCCGCCGCAACCTCTGGGTCTCGATCTTCGCGGAGCACGTCGGCTTCTCGGTGTGGAGCCTCTGGTCGGTCACCGTGCTCTTCCTCGGCCCCGCGTACGGCATCGATCCGGCCGGAAAGTTCCTGCTCACCGCCGTGCCCGCCGCACTGGGCGCGGTGTTGCGACTGCCGTACACGCTGGCGGTGGCCCGTTTCGGCGGACGACGCTGGACGATCGTCAGCGCACTGCTGTTGCTGGTGCCCGCAGTGCCGATGACGGTGCTACTGGAACCCGGGGTGTCCTACTCCACCCTGATGGTGCTCGCCTGCCTCACCGGGGTCGGCGGCGGCAACTTCGCCTCCTCGATGGCGAACATCAACCTGTTCTACCCCCAGCGGCTCAAGGGGCGGGCGCTCGGGCTCAACGCCGGTGGCGGCAACCTGGGCGTACCCGCGGTGCAGCTGGTCGGCCTGGCGGTCCTGGCCACCGCCGGCGCCGCGTACCCCCGGTTGGTGCCGGCGGTCTACCTGCCGCTGATCGTGCTGGCCGCGCTGGCGGCGGCCCGCTGGTTGGACACCGTGCCCGGGGCGCGCAACGAGCCGGGCGCGTTGCGGGAGGCGGCCCGCGATCCGCACACCTGGGCGATGTCGCTGCTGTACATCGGCACCTTCGGCTCGTTCATCGGCTTCGGCTTCGCCTTCGGTCAGGTGCTCCAGCTCCAGTTCGCCGAGCGGTTCCCCACCCCGGTCGACGCGGCCTGGCTGACCTTCCTCGGCCCGCTGGTCGGCTCGCTGATCCGGCCGCTGGGCGGGCACCTCGCCGACCGGTTGGGCGGGGCCCGGGTGACCTTCTGGAACTTCGTGGCGATGGCGGCCGGCGCGGGCACCGTGCTGTACGCGGCGCGGGAGCGCTCGTTCGGGCTCTACCTGGCCGGGTTCCTCGCCCTCTTCGTCTTCTCCGGCATCGGCAACGGCTCCACCTACAAGATGATCCCGGCGATCTTCCGGGCCCGGGCGGCGCACGCGGTGGCCACGGGTCAGCGTGATCCGGAGGCCGCCGCGCGGTGGGCGCGACGGATGACCGGCGCGTTGATCGGCATCGCGGGTGCGATCGGCGCCTCCGGTGGGGTGCTGGTCAACATCGCGTTCCGTCAGTCGTTCCTCAGCTCGGGCAACGCCGACGCCGCCTACCTGGCCTTCATCGGCTGGTATGCGTTGTGTTTCGCGGTCACCTGGGCGGTCTACCGTCGGCCGAGGGCGGATCGGCTCGCCAACGTGTGAGCTGAGCCACGCCCGGCGCGTCGCGGCTCGGCACCGCACCCCCGTTTTGACCTGCGGACGGGGCGCCGGGTATCGTTGCCTGCTGTTGTACGACATCCAGAGGCGTGCCCCATCAGGTACGCTTGGTCGTTCGTGCGCGCTGGTCCGGCCTGCAAGATCTGGTCACCTCGGCGCGCGACCCCAGACCGACGACGAGACAAGGTAGACCTGTGCGTACGTACAGCCCGAAGCCGGGTGAGATCGAGCGTCAGTGGCACGTCATCGACGCCTCTGATGTCGTGCTGGGCCGCCTGGCCACCCACGCCGCCACGTTGCTGCGTGGTAAGCACAAGCCGACTTTCGCGCCGCACGTCGACACGGGCGACTTCGTCGTCATCGTGAACGCGGGCAAGGTTGCGCTGACCGGCAACAAGCGCCAGACCAAGGTCGCTTACCGCCACTCCGGTTACCCGGGTGGCCTGAAGCAGGTCGGCTACGACGAGCTGCTGACCAAGCGCCCCGAGCGGGCCATCGAGCTGGCTGTGAAGGGGATGCTCCCGCACAACAAGCTCGGCCGTCAGCTGATCAAGAAGCTGAAGGTCTACGCCGGTGCCGAGCACCCGCACCTCGCGCAGCAGCCGGTGCCGTTCGAGATCAAGCAGATCGCGCAGTGAGCGCGGGCGAAGGAAGCAGCATGACCGACATCACCACCGAGACCGAGGTCGCCCCCGAGGTCACCGAGGCACCGGCGCCCGTCGCCCGCGCGCCGCGTGGTGACCGCCCGATCCAGACCGTGGGTCGGCGCAAGGAGGCCATCGTCCGGGTCCGTATCGTTCCGGGCACCGGCAAGATCACCTGCAACGGTCGCGACCTCGAGGCGTACTTCCCGAGCAAGGTGCACCAGCAGCTCATCAAGGACCCGCTGGTCACCGCCGAGAAGCCCGAGGCGTTCGACGTCATCGCCAACCTGCGTGGCGGCGGCACCACCGGCCAGGCCGGTGCGCTGCGGCTGGCCATCGCCCGGGCGCTGATCGTCAACGAGCCCGACGACCGTCCGGCTCTGAAGAAGGCCGGCTTCCTCACCCGGGACGCCCGGGTCAAGGAGAGCAAGAAGTACGGCCTCAAGAAGGCCCGTAAGGCTCCCCAGTACTCGAAGCGCTGATCTTCTCCAGCGCGTTGTACTTCTGACGGACGGCCGGTCCGCCTCCCCCTCTGCGGGGGGAGGTGGGTCGGCCGTTCCGCTTTCTCCTCACTGGCAGTGCTCATTCGGAGGTTGGCGGGTATGGGTCGGTTGTTCGGCACGGACGGCGTACGCGGGCGGGCGAACGCGGATCTCACCCCGGAGTTGGCGCTGGCGCTCGCGGTGGCCGCGGCCCACACACTCGCCGAGACGGACCGTAGCCATCCGCCGCTCGCCGTCGTCGGCCGGGACACCCGCGCCAGCGGCGAGATGTTGGAAGCCGCAGTGGTCGCCGGTCTGACCAGCGCGGGCGCCAACGTGGTGCGGGTCGGCGTGCTGCCCACCCCCGCGGTGGCGTTCCTCACCGCCGAAGCCAAGGCCGACCTCGGTGTGATGCTCTCCGCGTCGCACAACCCGATGCCGGACAACGGCATCAAGCTCTTCGCCGCCGGCGGGCACAAGCTGCCCGACGAGATCGAGATGCGGATCGAGGCGGCTGTCGAGACGAACGCCACCACCGCCTGGGACCGGCCGATCGGCGCCGGCGTCGGCCGGGTGCACGACCTGCTCGACGGTGCCGACCACTACGTGCAGCACCTGGTGGGCACCGTTGGGCACCGGCTCGACGGGATCAAGGTCGTGGTCGACTGCGCCAACGGCGCCGCCGCCGAGGTCGCGCCCGTCGCCTACCGGGAGGCCGGCGCGGAGGTCATCGCCATCCACGCCGAGCCCGACGGGCTCAACATCAACGACGACTGCGGCTCCAACCACATCGAGGCCTTGCGCGCCGCCGTGGTCGAGCACGGCGCCCACCTCGGCATCGCCCACGACGGCGACGCCGACCGCTGCCTGGCGGTCACCGCCGACGGCGACGAGGTGGACGGCGACCAGGTCATGGCGATCCTCGCGCTGGCCATGCGGGACGCCGGCACGCTCACCCAGGACACCCTGGTGGCCACCGTGATGAGCAACCTCGGTCTGCGGCTCGCCATGTCCGCGCAGGGCATCCGCCTGATCGAGACCAAGGTCGGCGACCGGTACGTGCTGGAGGAGCTGCGCGCCTCCGGGCTGGCGCTCGGCGGTGAGCAGAGCGGCCACATCGTCATGCCCGCCCACGCCACCACCGGCGACGGCGTGCTCACCGGCCTGCACCTGATGGCTCGGATGGCGGCCACCGGCAAGTCCCTCGCCGAGCTGGCCTCGGTGGTCACCAAGCTGCCCCAGGTGCTGATCAACGTGCCGGTCGGCGACCGGACCGTTGGCGCCGCCGCGCCAGCCGTACGCGCCGAGGTCGAGCGGGCCGAGGCGGAGCTGGGCGAGACCGGCCGGGTGCTGCTGCGCCCGTCGGGCACCGAGCCGCTGGTCCGGGTGATGGTCGAGGCGGCCACCGAGGCGACGGCCCGTGCGGTCGCCGAGCGGATCGCCGAGCTGGTCCGCACCGCGAGCCCCGTCGTCTAGGTCGGTTGGACGCTGTGGAGCTGAACCGTTCGCGGCATCAGCTCCACAGCCCCCTGGGGTGCCGGGTCGAAGTCAGCGGCTCGGGGTCAGGGCGCGCAGCCGGGTGACCGCCTCGGTCAGCACCTCGGGGCGTTTGCAGAAGGCGAAGCGGATCAGCCGCCGGCCGGCGTCGGTGTCGTCGTAGAAGACCTGGGTGGGCACCGCCACCACGCCGCAGCGTTCCGGCAGCGACAGGCAGAACTCCACCCCGTCCCGGCCGCCGAGAGCCGTGATGTCGGCGGTGACGAAGTACGTCCCCTCCGAGGTGAGCACCTCGAACCCGGCGTCGGTGAGCCCACCGGCGAGCTGGTCACGCCGCTGCTGGAGGCTGTCCCGGAAACCGGTGTAGTAGTCGTCCGGCAGGGCCAGCGCCACGGCCACCGCCGGTTGCAGCGGCGCCGCGTTGACGTAGGTGAGGAACTGCTTCACCCGGAGCACCGCCGAGACCAGCGCCGCCGGGCCGCTCGCCCAGCCGATCTTCCACCCCGTGCACGAGAACGTCTTGCCGGCCGACGAGATGCGCAGCGTCCGCTCCCACATCCCGGGCAGGCTGGCCAGCGACACGTGTGGGCTCGCCGCGTCGGTGAAGACCAGGTGCTCGTACACCTCGTCGGTGACCGCGTACGCGCCGAACTCCTGGCACAACTCGGCGACCAGCGCCAGCTCGGCCGGCGTGAAGACCTTGCCGGTCGGATTGTGCGGTGAGTTCAACAGCACCAGCCGGGTGCGCGGGCCGAACGCCGCACGCAGCGCCGCCGGGTCGAACGCGTACCGGCCGTCGGCCGTGGGACGCAGCGTCACCGGCCGGCGCACCGCGCCGGCCAGTGCGATCGAGGCGGCGTACGAGTCGTAGTACGGCTCGAAGCAGACCACCTCGTCGCCCGGTTCGCACAGGGCGAGGATGCTCGCCGCGACCGCCTCGGTCGCGCCCGCGGTGATCACGATCTCGCTGTCCGGGTCGTACGCCAGGTCGTGGAACCGCCGCTGATGAGCCGCCACCGCCGCGCGCAGGGCGGGGATCCCCGGACCGGGCGGGTACTGGTTCTGCCCGCTGCGCAGCGCCTCGGCGGCGGCGGCCAGCATCTCCGGCGGGCCGTCGGTGTCCGGGAAGCCCTGGCCCAGGTTGACCGCGCCGGTGCGGACGGCGAGGGCGGACATCTCGGCGAAGATCGTCGTGCCGAACGGCCGCATCCGGGCCACCAGCGGGTCGACATCGGTGCTCGTCGTCACCTGCGCCAGCCTACGGGTGCCCCCGCCGGAACCCCAGCCTCACTCGGGCGCGCAACTGGTCGCCCAGTACCCCCGGGCCTTGTTGACGGCCGGTTTGCCCGCACCGGTGACCGTGACGACGCAGTCGAGTGGTCGCTGACCCTCGTCGTCGGCCCATCTGGCCTCCACCATGACCCGGCTCTTGCCGTTGGTGCGGATGGAGGTGCGCCAGGGCAGTTTCTGGCCGTCGACGTGGATGAGGTCGCTCTCGGCGTCGAAGTACGCGAGGTCGACCACGCCCGACCCGGTCAGCTCGTAGACCACCGTCACCGGGGCCGGCCCGGACGTCGGTCGAGTGATCGGCTTCTTGCTGGGGGTGGGAGACACCGTGGGCGGCGCCACGCTGGGTCGCTCGGGGATCAGCGGCCCGGCGGTCGGTTCGGTCCAACCATCGTCGTCGGGTATGACCCACGGCTGCTCGGCGACCGGATCCGAGCCGGCCTCGTCGAGCAGCAGGCCGCCGACGCAGAGGCAGCCGCAGACGGCAAGAACGAGCACCACGAGGACCGCGACGACGATCCCGACGGTGCGGCCGGTGGGCGTGGCCGGCCCGCCGCTGGACGGCGGTTGACCGGGGTGCGCCCACGGCGGCGGATAGCCGGGCGGCGGCCACCCGGCTGACGGTGACCACCCGGCGGTCGGCGGTCCGACCGGGGTGGGCCACCCCGCAGGCGGCGGTCCGCCGGGCCAGCCCGCCGGGGGCGTCGCGGTCGACGTGGGCCAACCGGGCGGTCCGGGGGGCGTCGGGCCGGCGGCGTCGGGTGCGGCCGGCGGCCACGGGGTCGTCGGGGTCGTCGGGGTTTCGGGCGTCCATGGCGCTGCGGGCGGGTGGGGCGTCCACTGGGTCGCGGGCGGGGGCGGCGTCCACGGCGCGGCCGGCGGAGACGGCGTCCAGGGCGCTGGTGCCCACGGTGCCTGCGGCGCCCACGGCTGGCCCGGGGCCAGCGGGTCGGGTGCCGGGAACGGGATCGAGGAGGGCGGTGCCGTCGGATCCGCCGCGGGTGCGCCCGCAGCAGGCGAGGACGGCTCGGCTGACGGCCCCGACGCGCCGCCGGCTGGCGGCTCCGGTGGGGGAGCGGGGGACGGATCGGGCGGGGGCGCGTCGGACATGGCTGCTCCGGGCGGGAGTGGGTATGGGACGAACGAACCGAGGACGGCCGCGCCGAACCCGCCGAGAGACTGTCGTACCCGAAGGCGCGCCGCAACCCCGTCGTCGCGGGCTGGCGGTCAGCGGCCTGTGACGCTCGTCCCGTTGTGGCCGTCCAGGTGCTGATCGCTCAGATTCCGTGATTGATAACCCGACTTTCGAGCACCCACCGTGAGTGAAACTGGGTTAGGCTGCGGGCCATGTGTGGAATCGTGGGATACGCGGGCGCGCGCCCCGCACTCGGCATCGTCCTCGACGGGCTGCGGCGGCTGGAATACCGCGGCTACGACTCGGCAGGCGTCGCGATCGTCTGCGACGACCAGCTGCTGACCGAGAAGAAGGCCGGCAAGCTGGCCAACCTGGAGAAGGTGCTGTCCGAGCGGGCCGCCGACGACCCCACCTCCTGCGCCGCCAGCCCGATCGGCATCGGCGACGGCACCACCGGCATCGGGCACACCCGGTGGGCCACCCACGGCGGTCCGACCGACCGCAACGCCCACCCACACGTCGCCCCCGACGGGCGCGTCGCCGTGATCCACAACGGCATCATCGAGAACTTCGCCAAGCTCCGCGCCGAGCTGGAGGCCGACGGCGTCCAGTTCACCAGCGACACCGACACCGAGTGCGCCGCACACCTGCTCGCCGCCGCGCTGGCCGACCTGCGCGCCGCCGGCCAGCCGGACAGCCCGCAGCTGCTCGCCGCCGGCATGCGCGTGGTCTGCCAGCGACTGGAGGGCGCGTTCACCCTGCTCGCGGTGGACGCCGCCGTGCCCGGCGCGGTGGTCGGCGCCCGGCGCAACTCGCCACTCGTGGTGGGCCGGGGCGACGGGGAAAACTACCTGGCCAGCGACGTTGCCGCGTTCATCGAGCACACCCGCGAAGCGGTCGAGCTGGGCCAGGACCAGATCGTGCTGATCACCGGTGACAGCATCGAGATCACCGACTTCGAGGGCCAGCCCGCCGCCGGCAAGGACTTCCACATCGACTGGGACTCCTCGGCCGCGGAAAAGGGCGGCTACGACTGGTTCATGCTCAAGGAGATCGAGGAGCAGCCGCAGGCCATCGCGGACACGCTGCTCGGCCGGCTCACCGAGAGCGGCGAGATCGCCCTCGACGAGGTCCGCCTCAGCGACCAGGATCTGCGCGACGTCGACAAGATCTTCATCGTGGCCTGCGGCACGGCGTACCACGCCGGCATGGTCGCCAAGTACGCCATCGAGCACTGGACCCGGATCCCGTGCGAGGTGGAGCTGGCCAGCGAGTTCCGCTACCGCGACCCGGTGCTCGACCGGTCCACGCTGATCGTGGTGATCTCGCAGTCCGGCGAAACGATGGACACCCTGATGGCGCTGCGCCACGCCAAGGAGCAGAAGGCCCGGGTGCTGGCGGTCTGCAACACCAACGGCTCGACCATCCCCCGCGAGTCCGACGCCGTGCTCTACACCCACGGCGGCCCGGAGATCGCCGTCGCCTCCACCAAGGCGTTCCTCACCCAGGTCGTCGCCTGCTACCTGATCGGTCTGCACCTGGCCCAGGTACGCGGGATCAAGTTCGCCGACGAGGTGGGCGCGGTGGTCGCGCAGTTGCAGGAGATCCCCGGCAAGCTGCGCGAGCTGCTCGACCGGATCGAGCCCGTCCGCGAGCTGGCCCGGGATCTGAAGTCCGAGCCGACCGTGCTGTTCATCGGCCGGCACGTCGGCTACCCGGTGGCCCTGGAGGGCGCGCTGAAGCTCAAGGAGTTGGCGTACATGCACGCCGAGGGCTTCGCGGCCGGTGAGCTGAAGCACGGCCCGATCGCCCTGATCGACAGGGGCACCCCGGTGATCTGTGTGGTGCCCTCGCCGGTCGGCCGGGGCATGCTGCACGACAAGGTCGTCTCCAACATCCAGGAGGTCCGGGCGCGCGGCGCGCGGACCATCGTGATCGCGGAGGAGGGCGACGAGGCCGTCGTCCGCTACGCCGACCACCTGATCTACGTGCCGAGGACGCCGACGCTGCTGGCCCCGCTCGTCACCACCGTGCCGTTGCAGGTGCTCGCCGCCGAGATCGCCGCCGCCCGGGGGCACGACGTGGACCAGCCCCGCAACCTGGCCAAGTCGGTCACCGTCGAGTAGGGCGTCACCCGCCCCGACCTCAGCGGCCCAACACGACCCGGGCCATCCCGTCCAGCGCGGGATTGCCCGGGTCCCAGTAGCCGGTGTGCCCACCTCGGCCACTGCCGAAGACCCGGCCGCCGAAGCCGGGATCCGCCGGGTCGTGCCCGAACCACAGCTCATGCCCCGTCCGGTCGGGCCAGCTCAGCACGGCGGCCAGCGGCGCCGCACCCAGCAGAGCCCGTCGCCCCAACTCCTCCGCCGGACGGGCCGCCCGGATCACGTCGTCGGGGGCGCTGCTCGCCCAGACCTCCCCGGGTGGCACGCCCAGCTCGCCGGCGTGCGACGCGCCGACACCGGGCGAACCGACGAACACCAGCGCGTCGGCGGCCAGGCCGTGCTCCCGGGCCGCCACCCCCACCACCAGCGACCCGTAGCTGTGCCCGAGCACGGTCTGCCGTGCCGGTGACCCGTCGTGGCTGACGCGCAGCCCCTCCTGGAAGCGGTGCAGCGCCGGGCCGGCATCCCGGGCCTGGCCCGCCGAGGCGGCCTCGGTCAGCAGATCCGGAGCGTCGTAGTCCAGCCAGAGCACCGCCGCGCTGCGCTCACCCGGGGCGAGCGCGGCGCACCGGTCCAGCACCCGGGCCGCCCTGCCCAGCTCGCTGTGGGCGTCGTCCAGGCCGGCGGTCATCCCCGGCACGTAGGTCAGCACCCGATCGGCGTGGTCCGGGTCGCCGAGCGTCACCACCGCCCGGCCCTCACCGGCCGGATCCAACCCGAGCAGGTACGCCCTCGGCACCCCGTCGGCCGTCAACCGCCCGATCAGCGCGTCCAGCCCGGTCAACCGCCCGGCCACCCCGCGCAGCCGGATCGACGCGAGCGGCCCCGGCGGCACCCGGGCCAGCAACCGTCGCCGCTCGGCAAGCAACTCCTCCCGCCAGACCCCGAGCCGTAGCCGGTTGGCCTGGTCGCGGGCGGCCACCGGCACCCCGTCCAGTCGGCCGACGAGGGCCGGCTCGCGCCCGATCAGCCACCGGCGCTGCGCCGGGGTCAACCCAGACCACCAGGCGTGGACCAGCATCGGCGCGGCGCCGGAGGTGGGTCGGCCCGGCGGAGGCGGAGACGCCCACCCGGTGCCGGCAGCTCGGGCCAGGTCGTCCAACCGGTCGGCCGCGACCCGGTCCGCCGCAGCGGCCCGGTCGAGCGCGTCCCGCAGGATCGCGGCCACCCCGGCCGCTGCCACGCCGGCCGCCGCCACCCCGGCCCGGTCGGTGGGCCGAACCCGGGCGGGATCGGCGTGCACACCGCCCGAACGGTCGACCCGCAGGCCGGCTGCCTCGGCCTGGGCGACCCCCTCGGCGAGCCGTGCCTTCGCCACGGTCAGCCGACCGGCCAACTCGGCGAGCACCTGGTCGACCTCGATCAGCGCGGGTGCGACCGAGGTCAGCTCGGCACGCAGACCGGCGAGCCGGGTGTCCGCCGCCGTGGCCGCCGCCCCCGACCAGTCGCCCCGCAACCGCCCGCCGGCCGAACGTAGGCCGGCCACCCGCCGGTCGACCGGCTCGGTCAACCCCGCCCACGCCACCCC
The DNA here is from genome assembly GCF_040675155.1 of Micromonospora sp. NPDC049645. Lineage (NCBI taxonomy): Bacteria > Bacillati > Actinomycetota > Actinomycetes > Micromonosporales > Micromonosporaceae > Micromonospora > Micromonospora sp. NPDC049645. The sequence goes on along the minus strand of NZ_JBFAOI010000003.1, from coordinate 70,947 downwards.
GGCGGCCCGCCAACCGCCCGGATCGGCAGCCCACAGCTGCCGGTAGCCGACGCCGCTCACCGGGGCAACGCGGCGAACCGGGCGGCGGCCCGGTCGTCCACCGTCTCGTACGCCTCGGCCGCCGCCCGGACCCCGCCGGAGGTCGCCGCCACCGCTGCGCCCAGCCGGCAGAACCAGGCGTGCCCGGCCGCCTCCAACCCGGCCAGGGCCGCGCCGGCTCGCCACCCGGGCGCCGCCACCAGCAGAGCGGGCAGCCCCGCGAGGCCCGACGCCAACCCGTGTGCCTCGTCGTCGAGCAGGACGGCGACCGCCCGCAACTCCTCCGGCCGGACGGCGAACGGCTCGTCGGTCATGACCACACCCCCATGGACGATCGGCATCGACGCGCTGACGCTAGGCGCGTACCGCAGGCCGCGCGGTGCCCTGTGGACAGCCGACGTCGAGGCGTACCCCCGGGTGTCCACAGACGTTGCCCAGCGCGAGCCCGACGGTTAATCTGCGGCCTCGACCGCCGGTAGGGTGGTGTGGTGATCGTCGCTGTCGGCATCGACGTCGTCCTGGTCGACCGGTTCGCCCGGGCCCTGGCACGGACGCCGCTGCTCGCCGACCGGCTCTTCACCGATGCCGAACGGCAGACCGGTGCCGGCAACCCGCGCTCCCCGGAGTCGCTGGCCGCGCGATTCGCCGCGAAGGAGGCCGTGGCCAAGGCGCTCGGCGCCCCGGCCGGGCTGCACTGGCACGACTGCGAGATCGTGCCCGACCCGGACGGCCGCCCCTGGTTGGCCGTCTCGGGCACGGTCGCGGCGGTGGCCGAGGCGCACGGGGTCAACCACTGGCATCTCTCGTTGTCGCACGACGGCGGGATCGCCTCGGCGATGGTGGTCGCGGAACGATGACGTCGGCCGGGAGGGCCGATCGGGCCGGCCCGCGAACGGATTGGGACACGGTGGCATGAGAGCGGTGTGGCGGGTGGCCGACGTACGCGCGGCCGAGGCGGGGTTGATGGGCACGCTGCCGGAGGGGACGCTGATGCAGCGGGCCGCCGCCGGCCTGGCTCGCCGCGCCGCGCTTCTGCTCGACGAGCGGGGCGGGGTCTACGGCGGCCGGGTGCTGCTGCTGGTCGGCTCGGGCGACAACGGCGGCGACGCGCTGTACGCGGGGGAGCGGCTGGCCCGCCGGGGTGTCCAGGTGTCCGCCGTGCTGCTCACCCCCGGGCGGGCGCACGCCGCCGGCCTGGCCGCGTTGCGAGCCGCCGGCGGCCAGTTGGTGCCGGGCCCGGCCGGCCCGGTCGACCTGGTCCTCGACGGCATCGTCGGCATCGGCGGCACCGGTGGGCTGCGAGCGAGCGCGGACGAGTTGGTCCAGCGCCTCGGCGAGTTGCGCGGGCGCGACGGTGAGCGGGCCACCGTGCTGGCGGTCGACGTGCCCAGCGGGGTCGCGGTGGACACCGGCCACGTGCCGCTGTCCGCTTCCGGCCGGCCCACCGCGGTCCGCGCCGACGTGACGGTGGCCTTCGGCGCGCTGAAGCCCGCCCTGGTGGTCGGGCCGGCCGCCGCGCTGGCCGGGCAGGTCGAGCTGGTCGACATCGGGCTGCGGCCGTGGCTGCGCGGCACCCCGGCGCTGCGGGTCACCGAGTGGTCCGACGTGGTCGACTGGTGGCCCCGGCTGGGCCCGGCGTCGGAGAAGTACACCCGGGGGGTGGTGGGGGTGTCGACCGGCTCGACGACCTACCCCGGCGCGGCGGTGCTCTCCGTGGGCGGCGCCCTGGCCGGGCCGACCGGTCTGGTCCGCTACGCCGGCGGCGCGCGCGCCGAGGTGCTGCACCAGCACCCCTCGGTCATCGCCAGCGGGCGGGTCGCCGACGCGGGCCGGGTGCAGGCCTGGGTCTGCGGCTCCGGGCTGGGCACCGGCGCCGACGCGGCGGCCGAGCTGCGCGCCGTACTGGCCGCTCCGGTGCCGGTGGTGCTCGACGCCGACGCGCTGACCCTGCTTGTGGACGGCTCGCTCGCCGACCGGCTGCGGGGTCGGGACGCGCCGATCGTGGTCACCCCGCACGACCGGGAGTTCACCCGCCTCTGCGGGGAGGAGCCGGGCGCCGACCGGGTCGCCGCCGCGCTGCGGCTGGCCGCCTGGATGAACGCGGTGGTGCTGCTCAAGGGCGACCGCACGGTGATTGGCACGCCGGACGGCCGGGCGTACGTCAACCCGACCGGCACCCCGGCGTTGGCCACCGGCGGCACCGGCGACGTGCTGGCCGGGCTGCTCGGCTCGCTGCTGGCGGCCGGGCTGCCCGCGGACCGGGCGGCGGCCTCGGCCGCGTACCTGCACGGGCTCGCCGGGCGGGAGGCGGCGCGGGGCGGGCCGGTGACCGCGCCGGACGTGGTGACCGCGTTGCGTCCGGTGCTGGCCCGGCTGGGCTGAACGGGTCCGTTGCGGGCACGGTGACCGGATCACCGCTCCGGGACGTGCGTCGCCGCCCGCGGTGATCACAGCGGAAAGTAGGCTGGGCACATGTGGCAGGCCGAGGTACGCGTCGATCTCGACGCGATCCGCGAGAACGTGAGCAGGCTCCGCTCCGGTACGACCGCCGAGCTGATGGCGGTGGTGAAGGCCGACGGGTACGGCCACGGCATGCTTCCGGCCGCCCGCGCGGCGCTCGACGCCGGTGCGGACTGGCTCGGTGTCTGCACCCTCGACGAGGCGCTCGCCCTGCGGCGGGGCGGGGTGACCGTGCCGGTGCTGGCCTGGCTGCTCGCGCCCGGGTTGCCGCTGCACGAGGGGGTCAGCGCCGGGGTGGACCTGGGCGCGGCCAGCCTCGCCCAGCTGGACGAGATGATCGAGGCGAGTCGCCTCGCCGGGCGTCCCGCCCGCCTGCACCTCAAGATCGACACGGGGTTGTCCCGGGGCGGCGCGACCGTCGCCGACTGGCCCGCGCTGCTGGACGCCGCTGCCAAGGCGCAGGCCGACGGCCTGGTCGAGGTGGTCGGCGTGTGGAGCCACTTCGTGTACGCCGACTCGCCCGGCCACCCCACCACCGACCGTCAACTGGCCGTCTTCCACGAGGGGCTGGCCATGGTCGAGCGGGCCGGGTTGCGTCCGCGCTGGCGGCACCTCGCCAACTCGGCGGCCACCCTCACCCGCCCGGACACCCACTTCGACCTGGTCCGCCCGGGTCTGGCCATCTACGGGCTCTCCCCGGTGGCCGGCGAGACGTACGGACTGCGACCGGCGATGACCGCCCGCGCCCGGGTGATGCTCACCAAGCGGGTGCCCGCCGGCACCGGGGTCTCCTACGGGCACGCCTACACGACGGAAGCCGACGCGAACCTGGCCGTGGTGCCGCTCGGGTACGCCGACGGGGTTCCCCGGCACGCGTCCAACACCGGGCCGGTGCAGCTCGGCGGCGTACGCCGGACGATCTCGGGGCGGGTCTGCATGGACCAGTTCGTGCTCGACTGCGGCGACGACCCGGTGGCCGACGGTGACGTGGCGACGCTGTTCGGCAGCGGTGCCGACGGTGAGCCGACCGCGGACGACTGGGCCGAGGCCGTGGGCACGATCAACTACGAGATCGTCACCCGGTTCGGCGGCACGCGGGTGCCCAGGGTCTACGACGGCGAGAAACCATGAGTTACCGCATTCCGCGTCCCCGCACGGCCGCAGGCCGGGTCGCGGGGATCGTCGGCGCGGCGGTGGGGGTGGCCGCGGCGGGCCTGGCGGCCGGGGTCGCGACCGAACGCACCCTGGTCCGCCGGCTCAAGGCCGACCCGGCCGACCGCTACGCGCGCGAGACGTTCGACGAGCAGCGGTACGACGAGGCGTTCCGCCTGGAGTTGCCGGACGGTACGGACATCCACGTCGAGGTGGTCGAGCCGACCCGGCCGGTGCCGGGGCGCCCGACGGTGGTGCTGGTGCACGGCTTCTGCCTGGACATGGGGACGTTCCACTTCCAGCGCCAGATGCTGGCCGCCCGGGGTGACTACCGGATCGTGGCGTACGACCAGCCCGGCCACGGTCGGTCCGGCCGGTTGGAGACCGGGGAGTACGACCTCACGGTGCTGGGCCGGACGCTGCGCCAGGTGATCGACCGGACCGCCCCGGCCGGCCCGCTGGTGCTGGTCGGTCACTCGATGGGCGGAATGACCATCATGGCGTTCGCCGAGCTGTTCCCGGAGCTGTTCGGTGACCGGGTGGTCGGCACCGTTCTGATGGCCACGTCGGGCGGGCTCATCGCGGAGACCAAGCTGGTCGCACCCGCGTTGCTCGGCCGGGTCGGTGGCCCGGTGCTGTACATGGTCAGCAACGCCACCCGGTACGGCGGCCCGGTGATCGACAAGGCCCGCAAGTCGACGTCGAACGTGGCCTGGCTGCTGACCCGCAAGTACGGCTTCGGCACCCGCAAGCCCAGCCCGTCACTGGTGTCCTACGTGGAGACGATGAACTCCCGCACGTCGGCCGACACGGTGACCCGCTACCTGCGGACCCTGGCCACCCACTCGCGTTTTCCGGCGCTGGCGGCGCTGGCGGCGACTCCGGTGCTGGTGGTGGTCGGCGACAAGGACATGATCACTCCGGTGACCCACTCCGAGGAGATCGTCCGTCGGTTGCCGCACGCCGAGTTCGTCAAGATCAAGGACAGCGGTCACGTGGTGATGTTGGAACACGCGGACGAGGTCAACGCCGCCCTGGCGCGGTTCCTGGAGTCATTGCAGAGCGTGGAGGAACGGTGAGTCACGTCGTCAAGCTGCCGACCGTCGAGGACACCCGGGACTTCGGCCGGCGGCTGGCCGGGTTGCTGCGCGCCGGCGACCTGGTGCTGTTGACCGGACCGTTGGGTGCCGGCAAGACCGCGCTGACCCAGGGCATCGGCGCCGGGCTCGGTGTCCTCGGGGACATCACCTCGCCGACCTTCGTGATCGCCCGGGTGCACCGTCCCGATCCGGCCCGAGGCGATCGGGTGGCGCTCGTGCACGCCGACGCGTACCGGTTGGGGAACGCCACCGACCCGCGCGCCGAGATCGACGACCTCGACCTCGACGCGTCGGTGGACGACTCGGTGACCGTGGTGGAGTGGGGCGAGGGCCTGGTCGAGCAGTTGGTGGACACCCACCTGCGGGTCCGCATCGACCGCCGGGACGACGACACCCGCATCGTCGAACTGGACCCGATCGGTGGCGACTGGGCCCGGCGGCTCGCCGACCTGGGCTAGGCCGGTCGCTGTCGTACCCGATGCCTAGAGTGCGGGGGACCGACCCGCGCTGTGAGAGGTTCCTGATGCCCGACGACACCCCCGCCCTGGATCTGCTGGCTCTGCTGCCGGAGCAGTGGCGTGCCGTGCTCACCCCGCACCTCGACCCGGCACGCACCGCCGCGCTGGCCGAGTTCGTCGCCCGGGAATACGCGACGCAGACCGTCTTCCCGCCGCTGGAGGATCTGTTCTCGGCTTACCGGCTCTGCCCGCCGCAGGACACCCGGGTGTTGATCCTCGGTCAGGATCCTTACCACCGGGCCGGGCAGGCACACGGGTTGAGCTTCAGCGTCCGCGACGGCGTGACGGTGCCGCCGTCGTTGCGCAACGTCTTCAAGGAGCTGGGCGAGGACGTGGGCGTTCCCAAGCCGCGCAGCGGCAACCTCGACGGCTGGGCCGCCCAGGGCGTGCTGCTGCTCAACGCGGTGCTGACCGTGCGCCAGGCCACCCCGGGCTCGCACGCCAACGCGGGCTGGGAACAGTTCACCGACGCGACCATCCGCGCCCTGGACGCGGCACCGCAGCGGGTGGTCTTCCTGCTCTGGGGTGGCTACGCCCGCAAGAAGGCTGCGCTGGTCACCAACCCGCAGCACGTGGTGCTGGAGGCCGGTCACCCCAGCCCGATGAACCCGCGCGGTTTCCTCGGCAGCCGCCCGTTCAGCGCCGCCAACAAGGCGCTCGCCGACGCCGGCCTGCCCACCATCGACTGGGAACGCACCGCCGGCTGAGCCTGCTCGTCGACGCCCTGCCGCGGCGGTTGCCGCTACGCTGCCGCTGCCGTGGCCGGCGCGGCCTTCGGTGGCGCGGTCGGCGCTGGCTCAGTTGCCGCTGGTCAGCTGCCGGTTCCGGTAGCGGCGCAACAGCTCGGCGGCGCGTGGCTCGCGCAGTTCCAGCTCGACGAGCGGCACCACCTGGTAACTCCGCCCACCGTGGCGCACCTCGACCGTCTCGGGCAGTTCGTCGCACATCGTGGCCCTGATCTCCCCGTACCGGGTCGACCACCGGTGCTCGCCCGGCTCCTCGGGCTCCAACCACACCCCGCCGAACTCACCCCAGCGGGCGTTCCACCGCTGGCCGTAGTTCGCTTCCAGCCACCGGGTGAACGGTTTGGCGTCCCGCCAGCGCAGGGCGATCTCCAGCGCGTCGACCGGCACCGGCGCTCCCTGCAACAGCGCGGCGGTGCTGCCGGTGAGCACCTGCGGGACGTCCGGGAGCCGATCCAGCAGCTCATCCAGGCCAAGCCCGTCGATCCGCTCGGCGATCGGCTGGGCGGCCAGGTCGTCGATCCGGGCGTCGAGGTGCGCGTCCAACGGCTCGACGCCGATGACCAGCTGCACGTCCATGGCGGCGAGCACCCGTTCCAGCACGGCGATGCTGGGCGCTCGATCGCCGCCCTCGATCCGGGCGACCGTCGCCTGGCTGATCCCGGCCAACTCGGCCAGCTCGCACTGGCTCAACTCGCGTGACTGCCGCTGCTGACGAATCGCAGTGCCGATGAGACCGACGAGACGAGTGGATGGCATCTCGGGATGGTGGACCAGGCCGGCCGGCGGTGGAAACCGCTGAGGCGGATTCACGACTGGACGACCTTCGCCCCGTTCCACCGACCGCGTCGACCTTGTCCCGCCGTACGGCGAACTCCGCCTGGTCCTCGCTCGCAGAGCGACGTGCCACCGGCGACCGGGGCCATCTCCTGATGAGCGGCATACCTGTGAGTCATATTTATGACCCACAGGTATATCGCTCAACCGCGGATGTGGCCGATCCCCTCGGCCGAGTGGTGCCGGTGGACCGGTCCGTGCCGGGTGGGCCGGTCTGTGCCGGGTGGGCCGGTCCGTGCCCGGTGGCTTGGACCGTGCCGGGGAGATCAGACCGTGCCGATGGGTCGGACCCGTCCGGCGGGGTGGGGCAGGGCGTGACCGGGGCGCGGAGCGGGGCGGCTAGGCTGGCTTACCGTGCTCGTACTCGTGGTGGACAGCTCGACCCCCGCGGTCACCGCAGCGCTGGTGGAGGTCTCGGCGGACGGCGTGGCGCCCCGGGCGCACCGGTGCACCGTCGATGCCCGCGCGCACGGTGAGCTGCTCGCGCCCCAGGTGGACGCGGTCCTCGCCGACGCCGACGCGCGCCCGCGCGACCTGACCGCCATCGTCGCCGGGCTCGGCCCGGGGCCGTTCACCGGGCTGCGGGTCGGCCTGGTCACCGCCGCGACCATGGGGCAGGTGCTCGGCATCCCCACGTACGGCGTCTGTTCGCTGGACGCCATCGGCTATCCGGCGACGTCCGGCGAGCCGGTGTTGGCCGCCAGCGACGCCCGGCGCAAGGAGCTCTACTGGGCCGTCTACGACGCTGCCGGTCAGCGGATCGTCGGGCCCGAGGTGTCCGCACCGGCGGTGGCCGCCGCGCGCGCCCGCGAGCTGGGCGCGACGATCGCGGTCGGCGACGGGGCACACCGGTACGCGGAGGTCCTGGATCTGCCGGTTCGGGTCGAGCCGCGCTACCCGGACGCCACCGTGCTGGCGCTGCTCGCCGCCGAGCGGATCCGGGCGGGCGCGCCCAGTGAGAGGCTCACCCCGCTCTACCTGCGCCGCCCGGACGCGGTGGCCGCGGCCGGCCGCAAACCGGTCCTGCCATGACGGCGGTACGGCTCGAACCGTTCCGCTGGTGGCACATCGACGACGTGCTGCCCATCGAGGCGGACCTCTTCGGCGCGGAAAAGTGGTCGCCGGCCATGTTCTGGAGCGAACTGGCCAACGGGCACCATTACCGGGTCGCCGTCGACGTGGACGGTTCCGTGCTCGGCTACGCCGGGCTCGCCGGCGCCCCGCCGGACGAGGTGTGGGTGCAGAACATCGCCGTCCGCCGGGACGCCCAGCGGCGTGGCGTAGGCCGCGCGCTGCTGGAGGAGTTGCTCGCCGAGGCGGCCCGGCGCGACGCCCGCACCACCCTGCTGGAGGTCGCCGTGGACAACGCGGCAGCCCAGCGGCTCTACGCGACGTACGGGTTCGAGCCGGTCGGGGTGCGGCGCGGCTACTACCAACCGAGCAACACCGACGCGCTGGTCATGCGGCGCGACGCCGAGCCGACCGGGGACGGACCACACGACCATGGCTGACGAACCACTGATCCTGGGTATCGAGACCTCCTGCGACGAGACCGGCGTCGGCATCGTGCGGGGGCACACCCTGCTGGCCGACGCGCTCGCCTCCAGCGTGGAGGAGCACGCCCGGTTCGGGGGCGTGGTGCCGGAGGTGGCCAGCCGGGCCCACCTGGAGGCCATCGTGCCGACCATGGACCGGGCGCTGACCGAGGCCGGCGTCACGCTGGCCGACATCGACGCGATCGCGGTCACCTCCGGGCCTGGGCTGGCCGGCGCGCTACTGGTCGGCGTCGCCGCCGCCAAGGGGTACGCACTCGCCGCCGAGAAGCCCGTCTACGGCGTCAACCACCTCGCCGCCCACGTCGCGGTGGACACCCTCGAGCACGGCCCGCTGCCCGAACCCGCCATCGCGCTCCTGGTGTCCGGCGGTCACTCGTCCCTCCTGCTCGTCGATGACCTGGCCCGGGGCGTCACCCCGCTGGGCGCCACCATCGACGACGCGGCCGGGGAGGCGTTCGACAAGGTCGCCCGGCTACTCGGGTTGCCGTTCCCGGGAGGGCCGCCCATCGACCGGGAGGCGCGTTCCGGCGACGCCGAGGCGATCGCCTTCCCCCGCGGACTGACCGCCGCGAAGGATCTCGCCGCCCACCGGTACGACTTCTCCTTCTCCGGGCTGAAGACGGCGGTGGCCCGGTGGGTCGAGGCCCGCCAGCGTGCCGGCGAGTCGGTGCCGGTGGCCGACGTGGCCGCGTCCTTCCAGGAGGCGGTCTGTGACGTGCTGACCAACAAGGCGCTCGCCGCCTGCCGCGCGCAGGGCATCGAGACCCTGGTGATCGGCGGGGGAGTGGCGGCGAACTCGCGGCTGCGGGCGCTGGCCGAGCAGCGGGCCGAGAAGTACGGCATCCAGGTCCGGGTGCCCCGGCCGAAGCTGTGCACCGACAACGGCGCGATGGTGGCCGCGCTCGGTTCGCACCTGGTCGCCGCCGGGGTCGCGCCCAGCCGCCTGGACCTGCCGGCCGACTCAGCACTGCCGCTGACCACGGTCAGCGTGTGACGGAGGCGGCAGACATGATCGTGCGGATGTGGGAGGCGCGCGCCGAGGCGTACGGCGTCGCCGACCTGATCACCTGGGTGTGCGACACCGCACTGCCCGAGTTGGAGCACGACCCGCTGTACGTCTCCAGCGAGGTCTTCTCCTCCACCGACCACCGCGTGGTGGTCATCTCCAAGTGGCGCAGCAACCCGCGCTCGCTACCGGACCCGCCGGCCCTGTTGGTGGCCCGTGCCCCGCACTCCTGGGATTTCACCCAGGTCGACAGGTGACACGAGCCACCAACGAGCGCACCGCCGACGGTCAGCTGCGGCGCAGCATCCGGTAGGTGGCGATTCCGCCGGTGCCCAGCGCGGCGAGGAAGACCAGCCAGACGACGGTACTGCTGACTCCGGGCTGGGGGCCGGCGTTCGCTCCGGCGGCGGCCAGCAGCCCGTCCTTGCCGGGGGCGGGCAGCGCGGCCGGCGGCAGCTCCGGCCAGCGCACCAACCCGGTGCTCTCCAGCATCTGCATGTGGTGCATGACGAAGCCGTTGGCGTCGTCGCAGAGCTTGCGGACGGTGGCGTCGCGTGTGCTGGCCCGCACCGCGCCGATCACCGGGAAGATCTTGCCGTGGGCGACCCGGAGCCGGGTGACGAAGATCTGGTCGAACCGGGCGCCGGAGGCGTTCTGCATCTCCGACAGCCAGCCCTTCTGCTCGGCGGTCGGCTCGCTCGGGATGGCCGTGCCGAGCTTGTTGGCCGCGTCAACGACCAGCTGGTCGAGCCGCTGGTGCTCGTTGGCGATGCCGGCGCCGATCTCCCGGACCTTCGCCGACTGGCCCTTCTCGGCGGCCATCTGACCGGCCGGCATCTCCCACAGCCCGGCCAACCGCACCCCGTTGAGCAACGTCATGTCGGCGGCGTTGAGTTGCTGACCACCGGCGGGCGCGGCGACGGCCACACCGGGCAGGACACCGACCCCCGCGATGACCGCGATGAGCAGCATCGCCGCTCGGTGGGTCCGGGTGCCCAGTCGTCGATGGGCGGATCTGAGCGGTGCCATGTCTGTGGTGCCTCCTCGGTCCGGACCGGAACGCGTCTGGACCGGGCAGCCGTACCTCCCGGTTGCCCGTCCGCCCACTGGTACGGACTGATCGCGCGATCAGTTCATCGCGCGGCCACGCGGATCAGCGGGTGGCGGCGAGCAGGCCGCCGAGCAGCAGCAGGGTGAGCGCCGCGGCGGCGAAGACCATCAGCAACTCCCGACGCCCCTGCCCGACCGGGCCGACGTCGACGATCGGGTCGGGCAGGGCCGGCAGATCGCGGGTCAGCGCGGCCAGGTCGCCGAGGGTGCGCGCCGTCCACACCGCACCCGCCCGATCGGAGAACTCGTCCAACGTCAGCCGGCCCGCCGCGGTGTGCTGGTGCAGCGCGGCGACCACCCGGTTGCGGTCGTCGTCGGAGGCGCGCAGCTCGACATCCACGCCGGACAGCGTACGCGGATCAGCCCACGTCGAGGGGGTCGGCGAGGAGCCGTTCGAAGGCCAGTTCGGCGGCCCCGATGAGGGGCGCGTCGGCACCCAGTCCGGGGGTGCGCAGCCGTACGTGCTCCAGGCAGGCGCCGAGCGCGTTGGAGTTGAGCCGGCTGCGGATCTGCGCCGCCGCCGCGAGGTAGAGGTCCCGCATCGTTCCGCCGAAGATGACCATCTCGGGGTTGAAGACGTTCACCAGGTTGGCCACCCCGAAGCCGAGCCAGTCGCCGGCCTGGCGTACCGCCGTCTGGGCCCGGGCGTCTCCCCGGTCGGCGGCGTCGAAGACCCCCAGCAGCGCCTCGCGGCCCCGGGCGTCGGAGCGTCCCGCCGCGCGCAGGATGCCGTGCTCACCGATCTCGGTCTCCCAGCAACCCCGGGAGCCGCACTCGCAGGGCTTGCCGTCACGGACCACCTTCATGTGGCCGACCTCGCCGCCGTAACCACCGTGCCCGGTGAGCCGGCGCCCACCGGCGATGATGCCGGCGCCCACGCCGACGTCGCCGTACAGGTAGAGGACGTTGTCGCAGCCCGCGGCCACACCCCGTGCGTGCTCGGCGAACGCGGCCACGTCGGCCACGTTGCCCACGGTGATCGGCACGCCGATGCCCAACTCGTCGGCGAGGGCCGCGCCGATCGGCTCGTCCACCCAACCGGTGGTGGGGCCGAGCCGGACCAGGCCGTCGTCCCGGCGGACCATGCCGCAGACCGCGACGCCGGCACCGACGCAGATCGCGTCGGCCGGAACCGTCTGCTGCATCTCCTTGACCGCGCCGGCCAGCAGCGGCGCGGCGTCCGCGGCCAGCAGGCCGCGCGGTCGGTCCAGGTCCCGACGGTCCAGGACCGCGCCGCCCAGTCCGATCCGGGCGGCGCGCAGCCGGTCCACCTCCACGGAGTACGCGTACGCGTAGACCCGGGCCGACTCGGGCCGGACGACGAGTGACGGTCGTCCGGCCCGGCCGGTTTCCTTCGGTGCCCCTTCGCTGACCAGCCCCACTGCGGACAGGTCGGCGGTGAGCGCGCCGATGGTGCTGCGGTTGAGGCCCAGCGTGGTGGTCAGTTCGGCACGCGTGGTCGCCCCGTGGACGTGCACGTGCCGCAGCAGGGCCCCGAGGTTCTGCCGTCGGACGTCGTCCTGGCTGGGTCCTGGGCGCATGGTGGTGCTACCTCCCGCGGTCAGCGGGTGCCGGTTGCTGCCGCGCGGCGGCGGGAGAGCGCGTCGACGCTGGCGGCGAGCAGCAGCACAACGCCGGTGACCACGTACTTGACTCCCGCGCTGTACCCCATCAGGCCCATTCCGTTTTCGATGACCGCGACCACCGCGCCGCCGAGCACGGCGTCGAGGACGCGGCCCTTGCCACCGAAGAGGCTGGTGCCACCGATCACCGCTGCGCCGACCGCGTAGAGCAGTACGTTACTGCCCCCGGTGTTCGGGTCGACCGAGTTGGCTCGGCTGGCCGCCACGATGCCGCCGATCGCCGCCATGGACGAGCAGATCATGAAGACCGAGATCCGGATCCGGTCGACCTCGATGCCGGCCCGGCGGGCCGCTTCCCGGTTGCCGCCCACCGCGTAGATGTGCCGGCCGTAGCTGGTTCGTTGGAGGACGAAGGTCCACACGATCAGGAGCACCGCGATGATCGGCACCACGATCGGCACGCCCTTGAGGGAGCTGATCACGACGTTGCGGCTGCGTTCGAGGTTGAGCACGTACACCGCGGTGCCGAGGATGACGGCGAGTCCGCCGATCCGCAGCGCCACCACCGCGAGCGGGTCGGTGATGAGGCCACGGGCGACCCGGTTGCGGTGGCGCAGCAGTTGCACCGCGGCGTAGCCGACGACCGCGAGGGCGGCCAGCGCCCAGCCCACCGTGGGGGCGAGGTTGCGGTTGGCGATGGCGACCAGCACCTCGTCGCGGACGGAGATGTTGGTGCCCTCCTTGACGAGCAGCAGCACGACGCCCTGGAAGGCGAGGAAGCCGGCGAGGGTGACCACAAAGGACGGGATACCGATTTTCGCGACGAGCATGCCGAGCGTGGTGCCGATGACCACGCCGGTGGCGACCGCGGCGAGCACGGCGACCCACCAGGGGTAGCCGAGCACGGTGACGACGTTGGCCAGCACCGCCGCGCAGACGCCGCTGGCGAAGCCGGCGGAGAGGTCGATCTCGCCGAGCAGCAGCACGAAGACCAGGCCCATCGCGATCAGCGTGACCGCCGCGCCCTGGGTGAAGAGGTTCGCGAAGTTGCCGGCCGACAGGAACGACGACGGCCGCATGACCGCGAAGACGGTGCAGAGCACGATCAGACCGAGTACGGCCGGCAGCGCCCCGACGTCGCCACCGCGTACCCGGCTCAGGTAGTTGCGGGCGTGGCTCCCGACGGTCGGCGGCGGTGTGACGGCCGCGGGGCCGTCCTTCCGCACGGCGGTGGTGGTCATCGGACGCCTCCTGAGATCGAGTCGGCCGGCTGCGGGCCGTCGCCGTTGCTGCCCGGGTCGGTGGCGAGGCCGAGCCCGCCCGAGCGCCCGGCGGTGATCAGTTCGACCACCTGGGCGTGGGTGATGTCGGTGGTCTTCACCTGGGCGACCATCTGGCCGAGGTACAGCGCGGCGATCCGGTCGGAGACGGCGAAGACGTCGTTCATGTTGTGCGAGATGAGCACCACGGCCAGGCCGTTGTCGGCGAGACGGCGGACCAGTTCGAGCACCTGGGCGGTCTGTGCCACGCCGAGCGCCGCGGTCGGCTCGTCAAGGATGACCAGCTTGCTGTTCCACAGCACCGCCTTGGCGATGGCCACGGTCTGGCGCTGGCCGCCGGACAGGCTGGACACGTGCTGGCGAAGTGAGGTGACGGTGCGGATGGAGAGCCCCGCGAGTGTCTCGGCGGCTAGCTGTTCCATGGTCGGCTCGTCCAGGACGATGCCGTTGCGCTTCTCCCGGCCGAGGAACATGTTCTGCACGATGTCCAGGTTGTCGCAGAGCGCGAGGTCCTGGTAGACGACCTCGATACCGAGCGCGGCGGCGTCGCGGGGGCTGCCGATGTGTACCGGTTCACCGTTGAACAGGAACTCTCCGGCGTCGGTGGGGTGGATGCCGCTGATGCACTTCACCAGGGTCGACTTACCGGCGCCGTTGTCGCCGACGAGTGCGGTCACTTCTCCCGGGTGGACGGTCAGGGCGACGTCGCGGAGCACCTGGACGGGACCGAAGCTCTTGTCGATCCCGCGGAGTTCCAGCAGGGGGGTCGCGGACACGGGGGTCTCCTTCTTAAGGGAGGGTCGGGGCCCGTCCGGCGGGCGCCGCCCGGCACGGGAGGGTGCTCCCGTGCCGGGCGGCGTTGTTCGTCGCGGCGGGTACTACGGCGTCGGTCAGCTGATGCCGGCTTCGCCGCAGAGCTTGGCGTACGCCCCGGCGCAGACCTCTTCCTTGGTCACGTAGCCGTCGGCGATGACGTCCTTGATGGTGTCCTTGTAGATGGCCTTCGGGGTGAGCAGCACCGAGGGCACGTCGCGGCCACCCTCGGGGTCCTTCACCGTCTGGCCGGTGTCCTTCTTCTCGCCCTTGGCGAGCGCGATGGCCAGGTCGGAGGCCGCCTTGGCCTCTTCCCGGACCGCCTTGTAGACGGTCATGCACTGGTCACCGGCGAGGATGTTCTGCAGGCCCTCGGTGCTGGCGTCCTGACCGGTCACCGGCACCTTGCCGTTGAGCTTGTTCTTCTTCAGGATCGAGATGGCCGCGTTGCCGAGACCGTCGTTGGCGGCCAGCACGCCGTCGATCTTGCCGTTGGCCTTGGTGAGCTGCTGCTCGAAGATGGTCGCGGCCTGCGCGTTGTCCCAGGCCGGCACGGCGTCCTCGGGGCCCTTGACGTACTCCTTGGCGTCGAACTTCGGCTTGAGCACCGAGTCGTAGCCGGCCTTGAACAGGGTGGCGTTGTTGTCGGTGGGGGAGCCGTTCAGGTACGCCACGACGGGGTTCTTGGCGCCCTTCTCGGTCAGGCACTTCGACAGGCCCTCGCCCTGGAGCTTGCCGACGGTCTCGTTGTCGAAGCTCACGTAGTACTGGGCCGAGCCGCCGAGGGTGAGCCGGTCGTAGTCGATGGTGGCGACGCCCTGCGACTTGGCCTTGTCGAGCACGGCCTTGCCGGTGCCCGAGTCCAGGTTGACGATCATCAGGGCGGTGACGCCACCGGTGATCATCTGGTCGGCGATGGTCTGGAAGGCGGTCTTGTCGTTCTGGGCGTTCTGGATGTCGTACTGGACGCCGGCGGCCTTGAACGCCTCCTCCAGGAAGCGACGGTCCGCGGTCTCCCAGCGGGCGGAGGACTTGCTGTCCGGAAGGATCACGCCGATCTTGGGAGTCTTGTCGGAGCCGGCCGACCCGGAGCCGGAGTCGTCGCTACAGGCGGTCAGCCCGCCGGTCGTCAGCAGGCCCACGGCGGCAATGGTGAGGATCCCCTTACGCATGTGCAGGGTCCTTTCGGGGTGGGGGAGGTGTTGTTTTGTTGTGCCCGGCAACGTATTTCGCGTCACACCGGCTCCACAAGACCGCGCAGCTACCTAGTTTGTTGGGGGCGATAACAATTCAGCAACGCGACTGTTACTCCCCGGGTATCCCACCCAGGAGCCGATGTAACGGCGGTCGTCAGCGGGTCTGCAACGGCGCGGTGCGAGCGTCGGTCAGCGCCACCAGATCCGCCGCCGCCAGTTCGAGTTGCAGGCCGCGTCTACCAGCCGAGACGTAGATCGTCGGAAGATCCAGCGCGGATTCGTCGAGCACCGTGGGCAACCGCCGACGCTGCCCGAGCGGGCTGATCCCACCGCGTACGTAGCCGGTGGCCCGCTCGGCGACCGCCCGATCGGCCAGTGCCGCCCGCTTGCCGCCGACCGCCGCCGCGAGCGCCTTGAGGTCCAGCTCGCCGGTGACCGGAACGACCGCCACCGTGAGCGCGCCGTCGACCTCGGTCACCAGCGACTTGAACACCCGCTCGGGTGCCACGCCGAGCGCCACCGCCACCAACGCGCCGTAGTTCGGGGCGTCCGGCGCCACCCGGTACGGATGGGTGCGATGCGCGATCCCGCGCTTGACCAACAGTGCCGTCGCCGGCGTGCCCTGTCCCGCCACGGCGACGAGGTTAGTGCCTGTGTCAGGTGCTAATCGACCGGCCGGCCGATCAGCACCGTCGGTGCGCCGTCGACGCGGGTGAGCACCAGGCTCGCCGCCGCGTCCCCGTTCAACCGCAGATCACGCCGCAGCTGCTCCGGGGTGAGCGCCGAACCCCGCTTGAGGATCTCCACCCGGCCCACCCGACGCTCGCGCAGCAGCGCCCGCAGCCGCTTGAGCGAGAACGGCACAACGTCGGTGATCTCCAGGCAGCGCGCGTACGGGGTGCGGACCGGCTGGTCGGCGTAGAGGTAGGCGATGCTCGGATCGCCCAGGGTGGCGTCCAGCTCGGTGGCCAGTTCGGCGACGAGGTGCGCGCGGACCACGGCCGGGTCCGGGTCGTACAGGTAGCGGCGCGGCGGCCCGACCGGTGCCTCGGCGGCACCCGACCCGGTGAGCTGGTGGCGGGCTCCGGTGCCCTGCTGGCGGTAGAGGGTGGCGCGGCGGGGCACCTCCGCCAGCTCGCCGCACCACAGCGCGGCCTCGACCAGGTCGCCGTCCACGCCGACCCACTCCGCCTCCGCGCCGGCCGGAATGAGCGCGTGGTCCAGGCCCGGTGCCACCTTCACCACCGTGCGCGGCACCCGCTCGGCCAGCCCGGTGACGAAATCCCACGGTGGCGA
Source organism: Micromonospora sp. NPDC049645 (assembly GCF_040675155.1). Lineage (NCBI taxonomy): Bacteria > Bacillati > Actinomycetota > Actinomycetes > Micromonosporales > Micromonosporaceae > Micromonospora > Micromonospora sp. NPDC049645. The sequence continues at coordinate 54,258 of NZ_JBFAOI010000003.1, read as the reverse complement.
GTAGGCGCGTGGGTCGAAGATCCGTCGCCCGGTGCCGGTGCTGCGTCGGGCCGGATCGCAGAAGACCCCGTCGACCCGCGACACGTCGAACGCGGTCGCGTCACCGCACTCGACCGTGAACAGCTCGGCCAGCCCGGCCGCCTCGGCGTTGGCGGCGGCCATCGCCGCGGTCACCGGGTCGGCCTCCACCCCGTACACCCGGATGCCGGCGCGGGCGGCGGCCAGCGCGTCGGCCCCGAGCCCGCACCCGAGGTCGGCCAGGGTGCGCACGCCGGCCGCGGACAGCCGGGCGGCCCGACGGTCGGCGACCACCCGGCGGGTGGCCTGCTCCAGGCCGGGGCGGGTGAGGAACATCCCGGCGGCGGCGGCACCGAACTTGCCCACCGCCCGGTGGCGCAGCTCGGCCTGGGTGAGCGCCGCCGCGGCCAGCGTCGGTGGCACCCCGGCCGCGCGCAACGCCGACGCCGCGGCCAGTGGATCACCGCCGGCCAGCCCGGCCGCCGCCGTGAGCGCGGCCGACCCCTCGGGGGTACGCAGCGCCGCCAGCTGATCGAGATCCACAAGGCCATTGTCCCGGCCGACCCGGAAATCCTGCCTGGCGGGGCGCGACGCGCTGGCACTCTCCTTGACGGAGTGCTAGCTACGGAATAACCTGCGATTAGCACTCTCACCCTGAGGGTGCCAGCTTCCGGGTCTCGCGACCCGGGTGCGCACGCCAGGCGGACCGGCACCCGCGACGACGGCCCCGCCCGGTGGCATGAGGCAGATTGACGCTGGTCAGCCCCGCTGGCCAGCAACGAAACCAGTACCCCAGGAGGGTATGCCCGTGACTACCGCGACCAAGGTTGCGATCAAGCCGCTCGAGGACCGCATCGTGGTCCAGGCGAACGAGGCTGAGACCACCACGGCGTCGGGCATCGTGATCCCCGACACCGCCAAGGAGAAGCCGCAGGAGGGCACCGTCCTCGCTGTTGGCCCGGGGCGCGTCGACGACAACGGCAACCGGGTTCCGGTTGACGTCCAGGTCGGCGACACCGTCCTCTACTCGAAGTACGGCGGCACCGAGGTCAAGTACGCCGGCGAGGAGTACCTGGTGCTCTCCGCCCGCGACGTCCTCGCGGTCATCGAGAAGTAACCAACCGATCAGTGCCACTGCCCCGGTCCGGCTCGCCGGGCCGGGGCAATGGCGCTTCGAAGGGACATTAATGGCGAAGATCCTGAGCTTCTCGGACGACGCCCGGCACCTGCTGGAGCACGGTGTCAACGCCCTCGCGGACGCGGTCAAGGTCACCCTCGGCCCGCGCGGGCGCAACGTCGTCCTGGACAAGAAATTCGGTGCGCCGACGATCACCAACGATGGTGTGACCATCGCCAAGGAGATCGAGCTCACCAACCCGTACGAGAACCTCGGCGCGCAGCTGGTCAAGGAGGTGGCGACGAAGACCAACGACGTCGCCGGCGACGGGACCACCACCGCGACCGTGCTGGCCCAGGCGATGGTTCGCGAGGGTCTGCGCAACGTGACCGCCGGGACCAACCCGGCCGGCCTCAAGCGGGGCATCGACGCGGCGGCCACCAAGGTCTCCGAGGCGCTGCTCGGCCGTGCCGCCGAGGTCACCAGCAAGGAGTCGATCGCGAACGTGGCGACGATCTCCGCACAGGACTCCACCATCGGCGACCTCATCGCCGAGGCGATGGAGCGCGTCGGCCGCGACGGTGTCATCACCGTCGAGGAGGGCTCGATGCTCACCACCGAGCTGGACGTGACCGAGGGTCTCCAGTTCGACAAGGGCTTCATCTCGCCGAACTTCGTCACCGACCTGGAGAGCCAGGAGTCCGTCCTCGAGGACGCGTACATCCTGGTCACCACCCAGAAGATCTCGGCGATCGAGGAGCTGCTGCCGCTGCTGGAGAAGGTCCTGCAGAACAGCAAGCCCCTGCTGATCATCGCCGAGGACGTGGACGGCCAGGCGCTCTCCACCCTGGTGGTCAACTCGCTGCGCAAGACCCTCAAGGTCTGCGCGGTCAAGGCCCCGGGCTTCGGTGACCGGCGCAAGGCGATGCTCCAGGACATCGCGATCTCCACGGGCGCCGAGCTGGTCGCCCCGGAGCTGGGCTACAAGCTCGACCAGGTCGGCCTGGAGGTGCTCGGAACCGCTCGGCGCGTCGTGGTCGACAAGGAGAACACCACGATCGTCGACGGCGGTGGCCAGAAGGCCGACGTCGCCGACCGGGTCGCCCAGATCCGCAAGGAGATCGAGGCCTCCGACTCCGACTGGGACCGGGAGAAGCTGGCCGAGCGGCTGGCGAAGCTCTCCGGTGGCATCGCCGTCATCAAGGCTGGCGCGGCCACCGAGGTCGAGATGAAGGAGCGCAAGCACCGCATCGAGGACGCCATCGCGGCGACCAAGGCTGCGGTCGAGGAGGGCACCGTGCCCGGCGGCGGCGCCGCCCTGGTGCAGGTCCTCTCGGTGCTCGACGACGACCTGGGCTTCACCGGTGACGAGAAGGTCGGCGTCTCGGTCGTCCGCAAGGCGCTCGTCGAGCCGCTGCGCTGGATCGCCCAGAACGCCGGTCACGACGGCTACGTCGTGACGCAGAAGGTCGCCGACCTCGAGTGGGGCAACGGCCTCGACGCCGCCAAGGGCGAGTACGTCGACCTGGTCAAGGCCGGCATCATCGACCCGGTGAAGGTGACCCGCAACGCGGTCACCAACGCCGCCTCGATCGCCGGTCTGCTGCTCACCACGGAAAGCCTCGTGGTGGAGAAGCCGGAGCAGGCCGAGCCGGCCGCCGCCGGCGGGCACGGCCACGGTCACGGCCACCAGCACGGCCCGGGTTTCTGACCCGGTAGCGACACCCGTCCCGGGGCACACCGTCGTACGGCGGTGTGCCCCGGCTCGTTCTGCGGTCGCTGCCGGGTCTTACCGAACGCTGACGTTGTTGGCGACCCGGCAGCATGATCGCGCACACTGGGCCGATGAGCACCACGTCACGGCGATACGCCGCGTTGGCCGGGATCACCGCCGCCGCCGTCGCGATCGGGATCGCCGAACCGGTCGCGGTGTTGACCGGCCCCCGGTCGGCGCCCCTGGTCGCGGTCGGCGGGGTCGTCGTCGACGCCGTCCCCGAGTCGCTGAAGCAACTCGCCATCGACCTCTTCGGCACCGCTGACAAGATCGCGCTGCTGGTCGGCACGGCCCTGCTGCTCGGAGGCTTCGCCGCGCTGTTCGGCGTACTCGCGGTTCGTCGGCTGGCCCTCGGCCTGGCCGGCATCGCGCTGTTCGGCGTCATCGGTGTGGCCGCCGCCTTGACCCGCTCCGGAGCGGACCTCGCCGACGCGCTGCCGTCGCTGGTCGGCGCCGGTCTCGGCGCAGTGGTGCTCTGGCTGTTCATCGCCGGGCCGTTCGAGCTGGACCCCTGGTCCTGGTCACCACCCACACCGACCACGCGGTCCGCCGGCCCGGCGTCGCCTGCCGCTTCGGTGCCGCCTGTCAGTTCGGTGCCACCCGCCGGCTCGGTGCCGCCTGTCGGTTCGGCGTCGCCCATCGGGCCGGTGCCGCCTGTCGTCCCGGTGCCGTCCGCCGACTCGGGGCCAGCGTCGCAGGGTGAGCCGCCGACGGAAGCCCCGCCGGCATCCGAGAGCCTGCCGGTGTCTCCGGCCGCGCCGGTGCCGGTGACTCCCTCCGTACCGACGGCGGCGGACGAGGGGGTCGGGCCCGCGGGAGTCGACCCGGAGTCACGGCGGCGGTTCCTCACCGGGAGCGGGGTGCTGCTCGGCACAGCCGTGGTGGCCGGTCTCGGCGGGCGATGGCTGGCCGGTCGGCGCGGCGTGTCGGCAGCCCGGAACGCCATCCGCCTACCCGCGCCGGTCGCCCCCGCACCGGCCGTGCCGGCCGGCGCGGATCTCGCGCTGACCCAGCTCGCGCCGTACGTCACCCCGAACTTCGGGTTCTACCGGATCGACACCGCACTGGTGGTGCCGCAGGTCGACCCGGACACCTGGCGGCTGCGGATCCACGGGCGGGTCGGCAAGGAGCGCACCTACAGCTACGCGGATCTGTTGGCCCGGCCGCTGGTCGAGCGGTACGTCACGCTGGCCTGTGTCTCCAACGAGGTGGGTGGGGACCTGATCGGCAACGCCCGCTGGCTCGGCGTACCCCTGCGGGAGCTGCTCGACGAGGTGGAGCCGGACGACGACGCCGACCAGGTCGTCGGCCGATCGGTCGACGGCTGGACCTGCGGCACCCCCACCGCCGCGCTGCGCGACGGACGGGACGCGCTACTGGCGGTCGGGATGAACGGCGAGCCGCTGCCGGTCGAGCACGGCTTCCCGGTCCGAATGGTGGTGCCGGGCCTCTACGGCTACGTGTCGGCCTGCAAGTGGGTGACCGAACTGGAGCTGACCCGGTTCGCCGACTTCGACGCGTACTGGGTGCCGCGCGGCTGGTCGGCCCAGGGCCCGATCAAGACCCAGTCGCGGATCGACACGCCCCGAGGGCGCAACCGACTGACCGCCGGGCCGGTGACCGTCGCCGGTGTGGCCTGGGCGCAGCACCGGGGCATCCGCCGCGTCGAGGTACGCGTCGACAACCAGGATTGGCAACAGGCTGAGCTGGCTCCGACCGTGTCGGTGGACACCTGGGTGCAGTGGTCCTGGCGGTGGGACGCCACGCCGGGCGAGCACCGGCTCCAGGTCCGAGCGACGGACGCGACCGGCGAAACCCAGACCGAGCGTACGCAGGACGTCGCCCCGAACGGCGCCACCGGCTGGCACACCGTCACCGTCACCGTCCGCTGACCCACCGGCCCAGCGTCGCGCCACCCGGGTTCGCGGCATCGACGAACTGCTCGGACACCGGTGCCGGTGCCGCCAGGTCGGCCCCCGCAGCCCCCGATCAGACCGTGCGGGCAACCACCGGTTGAGCCTGCTTCAGGCCGGTACCCAGGATCTGCGGTTCGGGCGCGTGGAAAGGCCGCTGGCCGGCACCCGGTGGTGGGTGCCGGCCAGCGGTCGGTGTCCTGCTGTTCTCGTGTGGGTCAGCTGTTCCAGTACTGGCCGACGAGGTCGGCGGCCTGCTGCTCCCACTGGGCGTACGCGTCCGGGTAGGCCGAGACCTGCACGGTCTGGGCGGCCTGGGTCAGCGGCATGTCCTGCCAGCCGTCAACCTGGCGCAGGCCCTTGAGGAACGCGGTCGTCGAGTACTCGGGGTTGGTGATCTGCTCCGGCGTGCCCCAACCCGAGCTCGGGCGCTGTTGGAACAGGCCCAGCGAGTCGTGGTCGTTCATGTCGCCGAGGTGGCCCAGGTTGTCCAGCTTCGATTCCTGCAGGCTCGTCGCGATCGAGATGACCGCGGCCCGCTCCGGGAGACCGGCCTTCTTGGTGGCGGCGATGATCGCCTTGGCGTTGGCGCTCTGCTCGTCGTTCAGGGTGATGCGGGACTGGTCGCCCTGGGTGCCGTGCGGGATCAGCTTGCTGGTGTCGGGCTTGTCAGCCTGCGCCGCCACCGCGACGGGCTTGGCATCGACCGGGTTGGCGTGGGCGGCGATCGGGCCGGCGAACACACCACCGGCGAACGCGAGACCAGCAACGGACAGCATGCTCTTACGCATGATCGTGTTCATGGGGGTAGCTCCTTCGGGGGTAGGACACCCCGGCCGCCAAACAGGGGGACGGCGGTCAGGGTGTGAGCACCTCGTCCGGCGCTGCACAAACAAGGGGAAAGTCTGGGGGGTGACGCCTACGGTTACTTGGCGTCGGGGTCGGCGGCCTGACGAGCGGGGGCTCGTGGCGCCGGGACCGTGTGTAACGACCCGGGGGCCGGGGTCATTCCGGGGGGCTGGCCCCTAGCTCGGGCGGTGCCCGAAGCGGGCCGGTCGTGGGGACTGCAATGACCGGGGGGCCGGGGTCATTCCGTGGCCCACCTGCCGGCACCCCATCGTGGCGGTGTCCGGTCGGTCGTGGGGACTGCAACGACCCGGCGCCGGTTGGCATTCCAACCCGCGTGACCTGCACCCCGTGAGGGCGGGAGCGAGCCGGTGGTGCTGCGATCGTCAGGGTGTGTAACGACCCCGGGCCGGCCACGATTCCGGCCCACGGGTGCGACCGGTCACAGGACGGAGTGTCACAGACCACGCGCGGGCCGCAGCACAAGGCAAGCCACAGGACCGCAGACCGGACAAATCCCCCACGACGTCGTCAGTCCGCCCGTCGGACTCGCGCGCCCATGCCTTGATCCACTCGGTTTTGCTGAAATCGGGGCATCCCGCCCACCGGGACGCCCCGACTTCAAGAACCTCGTGTTGATCTTGCCCTTTTCCCGAACCTTCGGCGAGTAGGCGAAGCTCGGAACCCGGCGGAACGGGTGAAACCGCGCGAACCGCGCTTCCGGAGCGGAGGCGCGGTTCGCGGATGTCAGGGTCGTGGTCGGGTCAGGCGACGTTGCGCTGTGCCGGAACGGTCGACTTGTGCGGGCGGCCCAGCCGGGCCTCCAGCCGTGCGACGTCGACCCGGGCGTGCCGGCGGTCCGCCAGGTCCTCCCAGCCGACGGCGAGCAGGCGCAGGCGCTCCGACTCGCTGAACCCGCCCCACACCCCGTACGGCTCGCGCACGGACAGTGCGTGCGCGGCGCATTCGGCGCGAACCGGGCAGGCGCGGCAGACCGACTTGGCGGCGGACTCCCGACGCAGCCGAGAGGAGCCGCGTTCGCCGTCGGGGTGGAAGAACTGTGCGCTGTCGCGCCCTCGGCAGGCACCGAGTCGCTGCCAGTCCCAGAGATCGACGATGGGTCCGGGCAGTCTACGTACGTTCGACATCAGCACCCCTCCTCCCGCGCGGCTCCGCGAGAATCCTTGTGGCCGGCATCCGGGCGGCGGGCCGCGCAGGCGCACCGTCCCGGCCTGGATCTCCCGGTACCCGGGCTGTCGTCAACTCACACGTGTGTGATCGAAAACGTCCCGGAAATTGCGGCTTTTGCCCCATCTGTCGGAAAAGTTCGAAGGATTGCCGGGAACCCCCTCCCCAGCCGACCGGGTCATGGTCTGCTCGTGGGCGGAGAGGAGACCACAGTGCGTACCGTTCTTGTGTGCGTTCGGACACCACTCGCGGCCCAGCACCTTACTTCTGCTGCCGCGCGGCTGGGGTTGTCCGCGATCGTTCGTACCGCCGTCTCTGATCCCGAGGTGATGCTGCGGTTGGCCGAGCGCCCGGCCGACGTGGTGCTGGCCGACACGGCCCTCACCCGGCCGGACAGCGCCGGCTTCGTCCGCCGGGTGTTGGCGCGTGCGCCGCAGGCGGCGGTGCTGCTGCTCGGCACCGAGGAGTCCGAGGCCGCGGCCGCCACCATCAGCGCCGGTGCCCGGGGCCTCATCCAGAATGTCGACCATGACCTGACCAGCGCGGTGGCGAAGGCCCTGCTGCTGCTCACCGCCCCCGGCCGTGCCTCCCGGCAGCGGATCACCGATCCGGTCCGCGACGCCGCGGCGGTGGGTGGTTCCGGTCGCTCCGGGCCGTCGCCACGCGGCTCCGGCGAGCCCGGCTGGGCGGCCACGCCCGGTGACGGGCCGGCCGGTCTGGCGTCGGTGCCGGTGCAGCGGGGCGACGACGAGCCGGAGGCGGCGACCGGCGAGTCGGGGGCGGCTCAGACCGATGCCGCCCGTCCCGCCCCGAACAGTCGGCCCACCCGGGCGTCGATCGGTCTGACCGAGCGGGAACTTCAGGTGCTGCTCGGCATGGCCGAGGGCAAGAGCAACGCGGAGATCGGCCGGGAGCTGTTCGTCTCGGAGGACACCGTGAAGACGCACGCCCGGCGGTTGTTCCGCAAGCTTGGCGCTCGGGACCGGGCGCACGCGGTGGCGGCGGGGTTCCGGGCGGGTCTGGTCGCCTGACCTACCCGCCGCGCGGAAGCCGGACCCGCTGGGCGGCAGGCGTCACGCGGTGGCTGTCGGGGCGCCCGGCTCGTCCTCGGTGCCCTCGGACAGGGTGTCGTGCACCCCATCCGCGTAACCCCGGGCGTAGTCCCAGGTCACGTAGTGGTCCGGGTCGGGGTCGTACGCGGGCTCGTGCACCCGGGGCCGCCCTGAGTTGAGCAGGTGCCGCAGGTTGCCGCGCAGCAGGTCCCAGTCGAAGTAGTGCGGCTCGCGGCAGTCCTCGCATTCGATGACCAGCCCGCGCACCCCGATCGGGGCCAGCAGCGCCTGGTAGATCTCCAGATCGGCGAGGTCCTCCAGCACGTCCTGCCGCTCGACGTCGGTCAGCGGATCCGGCGTCGCGTCATCGCCCGGGTCATCCAGACCCGCGGTCGGATCGGCCGGGTCGCCATTGAACGGGTCGATGGGCTCGTCGTGCACCCCCTCACCGTAGACCCAACGCGGCGCGAACGTCCGCCCCCCGGCCTCCGCGCCGAGCCGGCCCGCCACGGAGGGCCGAGCCGGCCCGCCACGGAGGGGTCGCCCAGCTCACTGGGTACGATGAAGCGACGTGCCGGCACCGTGGTGCGCTCCGGTGCCCGCCCGCGCCACCTCGCTGAAGCCCATCCGAGCAGCTCAGGGGAGCAATCGTGGAAAATTCGCCCAGCACCGATCTTCCGGCCGGCGTCGAGCACGCCGACCTGGGCGGCCACCTGCCCGAGTTGCCGGCCGGCTCCGCGCGGGTGGTTCCGCTCGGGCTCACCTTCGATGACGTGCTGCTTCAGCCGGGCGAGTCGGACGTGGTGCCCAGTCGGGTCAACACCCGGACGAAGCTCACCCGCAACATCGAGCTGTCCATTCCGCTGCTGTCCAGCGCGATGGACACGGTGACCGAGGCCCGGATGGCCATCGCCATGGCCCGCCAGGGCGGCATCGGCGTGTTGCACCGCAACCTCTCCCTGGAGGACCAGGCGCTCCAGGTCGACCTGGTCAAGCGCTCCGAGTCCGGCATGATCACCAACCCGGTGACCGCCAGCCCGAACGACACCCTGCGCGAGGTCGACGAGCTGTGCGGGCGTTACCGCATCTCCGGCGTCCCGGTGGTGGACGGTGAGGGTCAGTTGGTCGGCATCGTCACCAACCGGGACATGCGTTTCGTCACCGAGCCGAACACTCCGGTCCGCGAGATCATGACGCACACCCCGCTGATCACCGCCCGGGTCGGCGTGAGCAAGGACGAGGCCCTGGCGCTGCTGCGTCAGCACAAGGTCGAGAAGCTGCCGATCGTGGACGACTCGGGCCGGCTGCGTGGCCTGATCACGGTCAAGGACTTCACCAAGAGCGAGCAGTACCCGGACGCCAGCAAGGACGACGCCGGCCGGCTGCGGGTGGCGGCGGCCATCGGGGTGGGCGAGGACGCCTACAAGCGGGCCCGTGCCCTGGTCGACGCGGGCGTCGACGTGCTGATCGTGGACACCGCGCACGGTCACCAGCGGGCCGTGCTGGACATGGTCCGCCGGCTCAAGGCCGACGTGACGGTCGACATCATGGGCGGCAACGTGGCCACGTACGCCGGCGCGAAGGCGCTGGTCGACGCTGGCGCCGACGGCGTCAAGGTGGGCGTGGGCCCGGGCGCGATCTGCACCACCCGGATCGTCGCCGGGGTCGGGGTGCCGCAGGTGACCGCGATCATGGAGGCGGCTCGGGCCGCCCGCCCGGCTGGTGTGCCGGTGATCGGCGACGGTGGCATCCAGTATTCCGGCGACATCGCCAAGGCCCTGGTGGCCGGCGCCGACACGGTGATGCTCGGCAGCCTGCTCGCCGGCTGCGAGGAGAGCCCCGGTGAGCTGATCTTCGTCAACGGCAAGCAGTTCAAGACGTACCGCGGGATGGGGTCGCTCGGCGCGATGCAGTCCCGGGGCCAGGCCAAGTCGTACAGCAAGGACCGGTACTTCCAGCAGGACGTGCTCAGTGACGACAAGCTGGTCCCCGAGGGCGTGGAGGGCCAGGTGCCCTACCGGGGGCCGCTCTCCCGGGTGGCCCACCAGCTGGTCGGCGGTCTGCGACTGGCCATGGGGTACGCCGGTGCGGAGAACATCCCCGATCTGCACCGCCGGGGCCAGCTCATCCGGATCACCGCGGCCGGCCTGAAGGAGAGCCACCCGCACGACATCCAGATGACCGTCGAGGCGCCCAACTACCACACCCGCTGACCCACCACCCCCAACCACCTGGAGTCCCCCATGCGTGACGTGGTCGAGATCGGGCTGGGCAAGACCGCGCAGCGCGGCTACCACCTGGACGACATCGCCATCGTGCCGAGCCGCCGTACCCGGGACGTCGACGACGTCTCGACGTCCTGGCAGCTCGACGCGTACCCGTTCGGCATTCCGTGCGTCGGCCACCCCTCCGACGCCACCATGAGCCCGGCCTCGGCGGTGCGCCTCGGTCAGCTCGGCGGCCTCGGCGTGCTCAACGTGGAGGGTCTCTGGACCCGCTACGAGAACCCGACGAAGGTGCTGGACGAGCTTGCCGGCCTCGACGAGGAGGCCCGCGCCACCAAGCGACTCCAGGAGGTGTACGCCGAGCCGATCCGCCCGGACCTGATCGCGGAGCGGGTCCGCGAGCTGCGTGCCGGCGGTGGCACGGTGGCGGTGCGGGTCTCCCCGCAGCACACCCTGGCGCTGGCTCCGGTGATCCTGGACGCCGGGGTGGACATCCTGGTCATCCAGGGCACCATCGTCTCGGCCGAGCACGTGTCGACCACCGACGAGCCGCTGAACCTCAAGGAGTTCATCGCGGACCTCGACCTGCCGGTGATCGTCGGCGGCTGCACGGACTACAAGACGGCGCTGCACCTGATGCGTACCGGCGCGGCGGGCGTGATCGTGGGCATCGGTGGCGACGAGTGGTCGACCACCGAGTCGGTGCTGGGCATCCGGGTGCCGATGGCCACCGCGATCGCCGACGCCGCGGCGGCCCGTCGCGACTACCTGGACGAGACCGGCGGCCGGTACGTGCACCTGATCGCCGACGGCGACATCCAGACCTCGGGCGACATCGCCAAGGCGCTCGGCTGCGGCGCGGACGCGGTGATGCTCGGTGAGCCGCTGTCGCTGTGCGACGAGGCGCCCGCCGGTGGTGCCTGGTGGCACTCGGCGGCGAGTCACCCGTCGCTGCCCCGGGGCGCCTTCGAGGTCTCCGGTGAGCCGCTCGGGTCGATGGAGCAGCTGCTCTTCGGTCCCGCCGACGAGGCCGACGGCCAGCTCAACCTGTTCGGTGGGCTGCGTCGGGCCATGGCCAAGTGCGGTTACCGCGACCTGAAGGAGTTCCAGAAGGTCGGTCTGGTCCTCGACCGCTGACCGGTCCCAGACGCCGGAAGGCCGGCCCCGCGACACTGCGGGGCCGGCCTTCGTCGTACCGGGGGTGTCAGCCCTCGGTGAACTCGACCCAGTTCAGGTTGGCGAGGCCGCTGGTCGGGCCGCCGGGCACAGCGGTGAAGACCAGGTAGAGCCGGTGCGCCCCGGCGGGCTGGTCCACCGGCACCGTGGTGCTGGTGAAGGCGGAGTTGCCAGTGGTGGCGTTCAGCGCCGCCGTGGCGACGACCGGACCGGTCGGCGAGTCAAGGCGTAGCTCCACCCCGGCTCGGGGGGTGCCGGCGGTGGCCGCCGAGCCTCCCGAGTGCCGCAGCGTCACGGTGGACACCCCGCCCAGGTTGATCGGGTCGAAGGCGACGTGGTCACCCGGGTCGATCCCACTGACGTGCTGGCCGCCGCCGGTGTCGCCGGTGGTCGCCACCTCCACACCCTGCCTCACCTGGGCGTTCTCGGCCTGCTGGCGAGGGGTCTGGATGATCGCCTGGCCGACCGTGGTGAGTGCGGCCTGGCCGCCACCGCCGAGGTCGGTGTAGGAGGCGCTTATCCCGCCGTACAGGTAGCCACCGGCGTGGTCGCCGCCGTCGGCGGGGGTGGCGAGGGTCCCGGTGCAGCCGGTCGTGGAGCTGTCCGGGTGGCCGTGGCTGTCATGACCGAGGACGAAGGTGACGGTCACCCGTGCGCAGTCCACCGGCCCGTCCTCCGGGTCGGTCACCGTGACGGTGAACGGCACGTTCTCGCCCCAGGTGAAGAAGCTGCCGGACACCGGGGACGTGACGGTCACCGTGGGCGCGGTGTTGCCGACCACGATCTCCTTGGTGAGGACCGCCGTCTTCCCGCTGGAGTCGGTCACCGTCAGCTTGGCGGTGTACGTCCCGTTGGCGATGTAGGTGAACGACGGGTTGGGGTCGGCCGAGTCGACGGTGCCGTCGCTGGTGAAGTCCCAGGCGTACGAGATGGACTCGCCCGGGTCGGGGTCGTAGCTGCCCGCTGAGGAGAACCGCACGGTCAGCGGCGTAACTCCCGACGTCGGCGTGGCGTCGAGTTTCGCCACCGGAGACCGCTTGCCCTTGACGTACCGGATCACGGACAGCTGTGCGTCCGGGTTGGCACGGAAGAAGCCGTCGCCGTACTCCAGCAGGTAGAGAGAGCCGTCGGGGCCGAACTCCATGTCCATCGGGTTGTCGAAGACGACGCCCGGCAGGAACTGCTCGACGCCGGTCAGGGTGCCCCGGCCGTCGGTGCGCATCATGAAGATCTTGTCTCGGGTGAACTCACCGAACACCACCGCGTTCTGGTAGTACTCGGGGAACTTCACCTCCGACGTCGACGCCGGATCGTACGAGTAGATCGGGCCGCCCATCGGGCCGACGCCGCCGGTGCCGATCACCGGCCACTTGAAGTCGCAGCCGGCCGCCGGGGTCTCCAGGTACGACCCGGCACACGGGGTGCGCGCGTCGAACGTGTACCAGAACTGCGGCTGCTCGACCTTCGGGAGGACCCGCAGCCCGGTGTTACGCGGTGAGTCGTTGACCGGGGCGCCGCAGTTGAACGGGGCTCCCGAGGTGCGGGTCACGAAGTCGAAGTCGATGTACGGCAGGCTCGGTGAGTAGCAGTAGGGCCAGCCGTAGTTGCCGGCCTTGTTGGTGGCGAACCAACGGCCGGTGCCGTCTGGTCCCCGGGTGGCGCTGGGGACGCGAGAGTCCGGCGAGTAGTCGCCGACGTAGACCATGCCCCTGGCGTCCACGTCGTACCGGAAGGGGTTCCGCAGCCCCATCAGGAAGATTTCCGGCCGGGTCTTTCCGGCGGTGTCGTTCTCCTCGGGGAAGAGGTTGCCGTTGGGGACGGTGTACGTGCCGTTGGCCCGTACCTTGATTCGCAGCAGCTTGCCGCGCAGGTCGTTCGTGTTGGCGGCGGAGCGCTGCGCGTCATAGCCGGGCCCCTGGGTGGGTGACTCGTTGATCGGGGTGTATCCGTCGGAGCCACCGGCGTTGGTGTCGTCCCCGGTGATCAGGTAGAGCAGGCCCTTGCCATCGAACTTGATCTCGCCGGCGACATGGCAGCAGATGCCGCGGTCCACGTCGACCCGGAGGATCTGCTGCTCGGTGCTCATGTCCAGGCGCGGGGTGGGTGAGTCCACCAACTTCACCCGGGAAAGCTGGTTGTAGCCCTTGAACTTGTTCCACACGGTCGGGTCGGTGGACGTGGCGGGGGCGTCGCCCTCGTTGATCCCGGGGGTGGCCGGGTCGTCGACCGGGGTGTTCAGCCTCGGCGCGTAGTAGATGTAGACCCACTTGTTGGTCGCGAACTCCGGATCGATGGCCACCGACTGGAGGCCGTCCTCGTCGTGCTGGTACACGTCCACGGTGGTGATCACCGGACTGGCGCCGGTGGTCGGGTCGTAGAGCCGCACCTCACCGCCCCGGGTGTTGTGCAGCACCCGGCCGTCGGGGAGCACGGCCAGCGACATGGGCTCGCCCGGGTCGTCGTTGAGGGTGACCTTCTCGTAGTTGCCGAGCACCGTCGCGCCGCAGTCGCCCTCGACCACGCCGGCGGACCACTGGATGCCGCCGAGCAGGTGCTCGCGGAACCTCGCCGAGCGGTACGTCTCGATGCTGTGCCCGAGTCCGGTGTAGAAGGAGCGGCCACCCTGGTGGTCCTTGCACCAGGTGACCGGGTGGTCGTATCCCATGGCGCCACCGGCGTAGGTCTTCTCGTCGATCGTGGCCAGCACGTGCGCGGCGCCCCGGACGTTGCGGTTGAAGTTGTACCACTCCTCGGTGAGGGTGAGCGTGCGCGGCAACGTCTCGGTGGCCGGGTGGGCCCGGTCGGCCACGTCCACCACGCCACGGACGGCCGGTGAGGCGCCGGCGACCTTCGCGCCGACCAGGTCCTGGTAGAAGGCCCAGTCCGGCTCGGTCTCGGCCGCCGCGTGCACACCCACGTAACCGCCGCCAGCCTTGACGTACGCCTCGAAGGCCGCTTCCTGGCTGGCGTTGAGCACGTCGCCGGTGGTGTTGAGGAAGACGACAGCACGGTACTTCGCCAGCTCGGCGGCGGTGAAGACGGCGGCGTCCCGGCTCACCGTGACGGTGAAGTCGTTCGCCTGGGCCAGTTGCCGGATGGTCTCGACACCGTCGGGGATGGACGCGCGACGCTCACCGGCGGTCTTGGTGAAGACCAGCACCCGGTACGTCTGCGGGGCACGTGCGGTCGAGCGCAGCGCGGTTGGTCCGTTCTCCGCCACGGCCGGCGTGGTCGGGGCCAAGTCGTCTGTCGGTGCGGCGGTCGCGGAAACGGCGGAGGTGAGGGGGATGGTGAGGATCAGTCCAGCGGCGACGGCGAGCCATCGTCGTCCGGTCGGTCGGGGCATCGGTTCCTCCGGTGGTCGGCAGACGCGCGGCATCCCCAGCCCATGGAGGGCCGGCAGCACGTCTGCGTGGGGGATGGACCGGGCGCGTCCCGTCGCCGTACGGGAGGCGCGGGGTGAGGGGGCCGGTGTCGATCGGCCCGTCACCGAGCCGGCGCGGGGGGCCGGCGGAGGGGGCGCGACCGGTGTCCGCCGGACACCGGTCGCGCCGGGGATCACTTGTCGACGTAGATGGTCAGGTCGGACATGTTGCGGTAGCTGGTCGCCGCGAAGTCCAGCGACTGGCCCCTGTTCTCGGTGCCGCCGGGGGCGGTGTCCATCTCCCAGTTGGCGTGGTGGAAGTTGCGCTCGCCGATGGTCTGGAAGAACTGCTGGAAGTTGATGTCGCCGTCGCCCAGCGGGGTCATCTGGTACCCGTTGGGGACGCTGGTGTCCCGGTCCCCGTCCTTGGCGTGGAAGAGCGGGAACCGGGTGGTCCGGTCGGCCACGGTGAGGATCGGGTCGAACAGGTCGGTCACCTCCTGGCCGGCCGGGTTGACGTACTTCTGGTGCTTGTAGCGGGCGACGTAGGCCCAGTAGATGTCCAGCTCGAAGAAGACGTACCGCGGGTCGGTGATCTCGAAGAAGTACTCCAGTCGGCGGATGCCGGAGGAGCGGGTCTGCCGGCCCTGCGCGTCGCGCGGACCCCGGTCGATCAGGAAGCTGTACGCGGCGTCGTGGTTGTGCGTGTAGAGCCGCATGCCCCGGGCTCGGGCCTGGCGGCCCAGCTCGTTCCAGATGTCCGCGGCGGCGTCCCACTCGGCCTTGTACGCGCTGCTGGTCGGGTCGCTGCCGGTGCCGATGTTCTTCATGCCGAGTTCCTCGGCGATGTCGAGCTGCTGCTGGAAGGTGGCCGGCTGGATCGTGGCGTGGGTGCCGTTGGCCACCAGACCGTTGTCGTCGAGGATCTTGCGAATCTCGGCGGGGGTGATCTGCCGACCGAGGATCTCGGTGCTCTGGGTGTAGCCGGCGAACTCGATCTCCTTGTAGCCGATCTCGGCGAGTCGGGCGAGGACGCGCTCGAAGCCGTACGGCACTCCGCTGTCGTCGGGCGCGGCGGTGATCCGGTCGCGGACGCTGTAGAGGATGATGCCGCGGTTTTTGGTCGGGATCAGCGGCTCGACCCGCAGCTTGCTCGCGTTGCCGGGGTTGGCGAGCGCGGGGGTGCCGGTGGCGAGGACGGGTAGGCCGGCCGCGCCGATCGCTGCGGCGGCCCCGGCGGAGGCGGCGAGCAGGGACCGACGGCTGAGCCGGCCGGTGGGGGTGGCGTCGGGGGCGGTGTGGTCTGGCATGGTTCCACCTTTCGCGACGGCGGTTGCCGTCGATAACGATCAGCAGAGGGCGACGAGATCCGGTCGCGGGGCGCCGCCGAGCGCCCGTTGGGTGTGTTGGGCCAGGACGGAAGGTGTCGTCCCGACCGTGATCGGTTTGAATGTGCCGAGCACGTTACATCTTGGAGACAGACACTAACGTCGGTCTTAGTCGAAAGAAAGTGTCGATCGACGGCAACTTTCGCTCGATTCAACGAAAGTCACTGATGATCGTCGATACCGGCTGCATGGCCGGTGGCGCTGACTACGCTCTTCCTGACCGGAGGTACCGCAGGGGGTGCGCATGGTCCGGACCGGACGGAGAGTCGGCGTCGCCGCGCTGAGCTGCGTTCTCGTGCTGGTCGGGGCCGGCTGCACGGGCGACGACCGCGACGGCTTCCGGCCCGGCGCGGCCGATGTCGGCGACCCGTACGTGCCGGGGCACGGCAACGGCGGCTACGACGTCACGCACTACGGCCTCGACGTCCGCTACGACCCGTCGACCGACCGGCTGACCGGTCGGGCCGTCATCACCGCCACCGCCACCCAGAACCTGTCCCGGTTCAATCTGGACCTGGTCGGGCTGGAGGTCCGCGCCGTCAAGGTGGGTGACGCGGCGGCCGAGCACCGGCGCGGCGACGGCGAGCTGGTGGTGACACCCCACGACGGCCTGCCGCGCGACCGGCCGTTCACCGTGACGGTCGACTACGCGGGCGTGCCGACGGCCGTCGACGACGGGGCGTTGGGCAGCGGCGGTTTCCTGCACACCGCCGACGGCGCGGTGGCGCTCGGCCAGCCCGACTCGGCGGCCACCTGGTTCCCGGTCAACGACCACCCGTCGGACAAGGCCACCTACGACCTGGCGGTGACCGTTCCGGACGGGCTGGCCGCGCTGAGCAACGGCGCACCCGGGCCGAAGAGCAGCGCCGACGGCTGGACCACCTGGCGCTGGTCGGAGCGTGCCCCGATGGCCAGCTACCTGAGCACACTCGTGATCGGTGACTACCGGGTGGTGACCGGCACGCACGCCGGCCGGCCGATGGTCACGGCGGTGGCCGCGAGTCTGCCGGCGACCGGCGGGGCGGCCACCTCGCTGGCCCGCACCGGCGCGATCGTCGACTTCCTGGCCAGCCGCTTCGGCCCGTACCCCTTCGACTCGTACGGGGGGATCGTGATCGCCGACGACCGGATCGGGTACGCGCTGGAGACCCAGTCCCGCCCGGTCTACGGGCCCGCCTTCTTCGCCGACGACCGGCCCAACCCGAGCGTGGTCGCGCACGAGTTGGCCCACCAGTGGTTCGGCGACAGCGTGTCCCTGACCAGGTGGAGCGACATCTGGCTCAACGAGGGCTTCGCCAGCTACGCCGAGTGGCTGTGGGAGGAGCACGACGGCGGCCGGACCGCCCAGCGCAACTTCGAACTCCAGTACGCGGCGACCGACTGGTCGCAGCCGTCGGTCGAGCCGGGTCGGGAGCAGATGTTCGGCACGGCCGTCTACAAGCGTGGGGCGCTCGCCGTGCACGCGTTGCGCCGGACCGTCGGCGACGACCTGTTCTTCCGCATCCTGCGCACCTGGACCACCGAGCGGGCGGCGGGAAACGCGACCACCTCGGACCTCGTCGCACTTGCCGAGCGGGTCGCGAACCGGCAACTGCGACCGCTCTTCGACGCCTGGTTGGTGGGTGGGTCGGCCCCCACACTGCCCTGACCGGGCCGGGCGGGCCGGTCGATATGCTGCCGGCTGCGAACGGCCGGTGAGCGCCCGTTCGCGCGGGGCGGCGGAGGCCGTGACCGGCCACCGTGCGGAGAGGGTGTGGGATGCGGGGGACGCGGCACAGACTGCGGATGGCTGGCGGTCTGCTGGTGACCGGGGCACTCGCGCTGTCCGGATGCGACTCGGCGGCCCCGGAGGGGGCGCCACCACCGAGTGCGTCCCCCACGCCGTCGCGGACGTTCACCGCCGGCGCCGACGGGGTCGGCGACGCCTACTTCCCGAGCTACGGCAACGGCGGCTACGACGTCGCGCGGTACACGGTGAAGGTGCGCTACGACCCGGCCAAGGACCAGTTGACGGGTACGACCACCGTGCGGGCCACCGCGACGGCCGACCTGTCGGCGTTCAACCTCGACCTGGCCGGCCTGACCGTCAGCGCGGTCACCGTGGACGGCGTCCCGGCGACCCACAGCCGCAAACGGAACGAGTTGGTGATCAAACCGGCCTCCGGTCTGATCAACGGCAACGGGTTCGTCGCCGAGGTCACCTACGCCGGTAAGCCGAAGCCGTTGACGAACGAGACGCTCGGTGACGGCGGCTTCCTACACACCTCAGACGGTGCCATCGCGCTGGGCCAGCCCGAGTCGGCAAGCACCTGGTTCCCGGTCAACGACCACCCGTCGGACAAGGCCGCCTACGATTTCGAGGTCACCGTTCCGGACGGTCTGACCGCCATCAGCAACGGCGTTCCCGGCGGCAAGGCCAGCACGGGCGGCTGGACCACCTGGAAATGGTCGGAGAAGTCACCGATGGCCAGCTACCTGAGCACGCTGGTGATCGGCAAGTTCCGGATCACCACCGGAGAGCACAAGAGCCGTCCGGTCTACAGCGCGGTCAGCACCACCGTGGCCAAGGGCGACGCGGACGAGTCCATCGCCCAGACCGTCACGGTGGCCGACTACCTGGAGAGCGTGTTCGGGCCGTACCCGTTCGACGCGTACGGCGGGGTGGTGATCTCCGACAGCCGGATTTCCTACGCGCTGGAGACGCAGAGCCGGCCGGTCTACTCGGCGAGCTTCTTCCGGCAGGGCGAGAACACCGAGGTCGTCGCGCACGAGCTGGCGCACCAGTGGTTCGGCAACAGCGTCGCGTTGGCCAAGTGGGAGGACATCTGGCTCAACGAGGGCTTCGCGACGTACGCGGAGTGGCTCTGGGCCGAGCACACCAGGGCGTACACCGCCAAGGAGGCGTTCGACAGCCGGTACGCCCGGATGACCGCGCAGGTGTGGCGGACACCGCCGGGCAAGCCCGGCGTGGCGGGGCTGTTCAGCGAGTCGGTCTACCAGCGCGGTGGCATGACCCTGCACGCCCTGCGGGTGGCCGTCGGCGACAAGGCGTTCTTCGAGATCGTCAAGACCTGGGCGGCGGAGAAGCGCAACGGCACCGCCACCACCGCCGAGTTCGTGGCCCTGGCCGAGCGCATCTCCGGCAAGCAGCTCGACGCGCTCTTCGACGCCTGGCTCTACGGCACCAAGAGGCCCGCCCTGCCCAAACGGCTCTGAGCGGAGTCAGTTCTTGACGACCAGCTTGGGGTGGGCGGCCAGGTAGGCGTCGGCGCGGCCGGCGCGGAGTTCGGTGAGGAACGTCCGACCCTCGGTGGTCAGCTGCTCGCCCCGGTAGGCGCTGCCCTTGCCGACACCGGAGCCGGGCAGACCGACCAGCGTGAAGCGGTTCTCCGGCAAGCCACCCAGGGCGTACGCGATGTCGACGATCCGGCGCCCGCCCACGTAGACAAGCGTGTCGCCCAGCGCGGAGACCACCTGGTCGACCCGCTCCGGTTGCCGGGCCAGGCCCTCGTCCAGGATCTTGCGGGTCATCGCCCGGACGAGCTGTTGCTGGTGACGCTGCCGCGCGTAGTCACCGCCGGTGATGTAGCGCTGCCGCGCGTAGTCCAGCGCCTGCCAGCCGTTCAGGTGCCGCTCGCCCTTCTCGTAGACCTGCTGCGGCCCGGTGTATCCGCCCGGCGCGCTCTGCCGGTACTTGCCGTCCGGCCGGCGGTGCAGCGAGGCGACCCGCTGGTCCACATAGATGTCCACCCCGCCCAGGGCGTTCACCAGCCGGTCGAACCCGTTGAACGTGAGCACCGCGCCGGCGTCGATGCGCAGCCCGGTGTAACCGCTGACCGTGCTGCGCAGCAGCTCGTACCCCTGGGCCGTGCTCGGCTGTTTGGGTTTGCCCGGCACCCGGCTGCCGAAGCTCATCGCGTGCGTGAGCTTGGTCTTGCCGCCCTTGTAGCCGGCCTTCGGGAACGCCGGGATGTCCACCAGCAGGTCGCGGGGGAGCGAGAAGAGGTACGCCCGGTCCAACCCCTTGGGTACGTGCAGCACCAGCACGGCGTCCGAGTGCGGCTCCCAGCCGGGCACGCTGACCCGGGTGTCCACACCGACCAGCAGCAGGTTGAGCGGGCCGGTGATGTCCGCGCCCGGTGGTGGACCGCTGGGGCTCGGGGTCGGCGTGACGATCGGCGACGGGGTCGGTGAGCCGGCCACCGGAGCGCCGCTCGGCTTGTCGTCGCCGGTCAGCCGGGTGACCACCACCGTGCCGGCCGCGATCAGCGCGACGACGGCGAGGGCCGTCAGCCCCAGCAGCAGCCACCGTCGGCGCGGCGCCATCGACCCGAGAACCATTTTGGATTCCTTCCACCCGTCTGCTGAACAACGCTCCGACGGGTGCCCCGGGTTGCGGCCGGGTGGCGCCGGGTCGGACGGCCGGTGCATGATCGCGCGAAAAGTGCCGCTGGCGCGAGCGCTACTCGCGAGTAATGATGCGTCCATGCGGTACGACGTGGTCGTCATCGGGTCCGGCTTCGGCGGCAGCGTCACCGCGCTCCGACTGGCCGAGAAGGGTTATTCGGTCGCGGTGCTGGAAGCCGGCCGCCGCTTCGCCGACGACGAGTTCCCGCGGACGTCCTGGCGTGCCCGCCGCTTCCTGTGGGCGCCGAGGCTGGGCTGCTACGGCATCCAACGGCTCACCCTGCTCAGGGCGGCCGACCGCAGGTTCGGCGGCGGGGTGCTGGTGCTCTCCGGCGCCGGGGTGGGCGGCGGTTCGCTGGTCTACGCGAACACCCTCTACGAACCGCTGCCGGCCTTCTACGCCGACCCGCAGTGGCGGGACATCACCGACTGGCGCGACGAGCTGGCCCGCCACTACGACCAGGCGAAACGGATGCTCGGCGTCACCACGTACCCGCTGGACACCGGCGCGGACCGGGCCATGCGCGCGGTGGCCGAGCGGATGGGGGTGGGGCACACCTTCCACGCCACCCCGGTGGGCGTGCACATCGGCCGGCCCGGTCAGCGGGTCGCCGACCCGTACTTCGGTGGCGTCGGCCCGGAACGCACCGGCTGCCTGCACTGCGGCTCGTGCATGACCGGCTGCCGGCACGGGGCGAAGAACACGCTGGTGAAGAACTACCTCTGGCTCGCGGAGCGGCTCGGGGTGACGGTCCGTCCGTTGACCACGGTGACCGCCGTGCGACCCGTGGACGGTGGCGGGTACCAGGTGCACACCGAACGCACCGGCGCCTGGCTGCGCAAGGGTCGGCAGGTCGTCCACGCCGACCAGGTGGTCCTCGCCGCCGGGGCGCTGGGCACCCAGCGGTTGCTGCACGCGATGCGGGCCGACGGAGCACTACCCGGGCTCTCGCCCCGCCTCGGTGAGCTGACCCGGACCAACTCGGAGGCGATCCTCGGTGCCTCGGTGCCACGACAGCGGGCCCGGTCCGAGCGGTTGGACTACACCGAGGGGGTGGCCATCACCAGCTCGTTCCACCCCGACCCGCAGACGCACATCGAGCCGGTCCGCTACGGGCGGGGCTCCAACGCGATGGGTCTGCTCCAGTCGCTGCTGGTCGACGGCGGCCCGCACCGGGTACGCCGCTGGCTGGACAGCATCGTGCGGCAACCCCGGTTGGCCGCGCGGATGCTGTCGGTGCGCGGCTGGTCGGAACGAACGGTGATCGCCCTGGTCATGCAGTCGGTGGACAACTCGCTGACCACCCGTTGGCGGCGTGGCCCGCTCGGCGACAGGTTGGTCACCGGCCCGGGCCACGGCACGCCCAGCCCCACCTGGATCCCGGCCGGCAACATCGCGGCCCGGATGCTCGCCGACGAGATCGGCGGCACCCCGGGCGGCTCGCTCACCGAGCCGTTCGACATTCCGATGACCGCGCACATCCTGGGCGGGGCGGTCATCGGCGCCACCCCGGCCGACGGGGTGGTCGACCCCTGGCACCGGGTGTACGGGCACCCCGGGCTGCACGTGGTCGACGGCGCCGCGGTCTCGGCCAACCTCGGCGTGAACCCCTCCCTGACGATCACGGCGCAGGCGGAACGGGCGATGTCCTTCTGGCCCAACCGGGGCGAGGAGGACCCCCGACCGCCCCTCGGCACCCCGTACCGCCGCCTCCCACCCGTACCCCCGCACCACCCGGCGGTCCCGGCGGACGCCCCGGGCGCGTTGCGTTCCTGAACCCCGCCGGCCTACGCGGCGAGCCGGTGCAGGGGGTGGCGGTGACTGTCGGTAGGCTTTGTGCACATGAGCCTGCCTCGCCCCGTCCTCGTGGTGGACTTCGGAGCCCAGTACGCCCAGCTCATCGCGCGCCGGGTTCGCGAGGCGAAGGTCTACTCCGAGATCGTGCCGCACTCGATGCCGATCGCCGAGATGCTGGCGAAGAACCCCGCCGCGATCATCCTCTCCGGTGGTCCGTCCAGCGTCTACGCCCCGGACGCGCCGCAGATCGACGCGGGCGTGTTCAGCGCCGACGTGCCGGTCTTCGGCATCTGCTACGGCTTCCAGGCGATGGCCCAGGCGCTCGGCGGCACGGTCACCAGGACCGGCAACCGGGAGTACGGCGGCACCCCGCTGCGCCCCCGCCTCCTCGACCCCGGTGTGCTGCTCCGTGACCTGCCGGCGGACCTGCCGGTCTGGATGAGCCACGGCGACTGCGTCACCGAGGCGCCCGAGGGCTTCACGGTGACCGCCGAGTCGGCGGGCGCGCCGGTCGCCGCCTTCGAGGACCTGGCCGGGCGTCGGGCCGGCGTGCAGTTCCACCCGGAGGTCGGGCACACCGCGCACGGTCAGGAGATGCTGACCCGCTTCCTCTACGACATCGCCGGCATCGAGCCGACCTGGACGCCCGAGAACATCATCGACGAGCAGATCGCCCGGATCCGCGCCCAGATCGGCGACAAGGAGGTCATCTGCGGCCTGTCCGGCGGGGTGGACTCCGCCGTCGCCGCGGCCCTTGTGCACAGGGCGGTCGGTGACCAGCTCACCTGCGTCTTCGTCGATCACGGGCTGCTGCGCGCCGGTGAGGCCGAGCAGGTCGAGAAGGACTACGTGGGCGCCACCGGCATCAAGCTGAAGGTGGTCGACGCCGCCGACCGGTTCCTCGGCGCGCTCGCCGGCGTGACCGACCCGGAGCAGAAGCGCAAGATCATCGGCCGGGAGTTCATTCGGGTGTTCGAGGCCGCGGCCCGCGAGATCGCCGCCCACGGTGACGTGGAGTTCCTCGTCCAGGGCACCCTCTACCCCGACGTGGTGGAATCCGGCGGCGGCACCGGCACCGCCAACATCAAGAGCCACCACAACGTCGGCGGCCTCCCGGAGGACCTGAAGTTCGCGCTGGTCGAGCCGCTGCGCACCCTGTTCAAGGACGAGGTCCGGGCGCTCGGCCTCCAGCTGGGCCTGCCCGAGGCGATGGTCTGGCGGCACCCGTTCCCCGGCCCCGGCCTGGCCATCCGGATCATCGGTGCGGTCGACCAGGAACGGCTCGACCTGCTTCGCCAGGCCGACCTGATCGCCCGCGAGGAGCTGACCGCCGCCGGCCTCGACCGGGGCGTCTGGCAGTTCCCGGTGGTGCTGCTCGCCGACGTGCGAAGCGTCGGCGTGCAGGGAGACGGGCGCAGCTACGGGCACCCCGTGGTGCTGCGCCCGGTCTCCAGCGAGGACGCCATGACCGCCGACTGGTCCCGGTTGCCCTACGACGTGGTGGCCCGGATCTCCACCCGGATCACCAACGAGGTCGCCGAGGTGAACCGGGTGGTCCTGGACGTCACCAGCAAGCCGCCGGGCACCATCGAGTGGGAGTGAGCGCCGCTCAGGCGGCCGGCGGCGGCCCGAACGGGGTCGCCGGCGGGTAGGGCTGCGTCGGGGCGTACCCCGGCGTGAGCCCACCGGGCGCGGGCCCGGCGGTGGGCGGCGGGCCGTTGTGCGGCGCGACGCCCGCGGTGTGCGGCCAGGCCGGGGCGCCGGTCGGCTCCTCCGGCATCAAAAACCACATGATCGGGTACGCGAGCAGCGCGAGCCCGCCGGTGAGCAGACCGGTGACCGCGAAGACCACCCGGACCAGGGTGGGATCGACGGCGAAGTAGCGGCCGACGCCGCTGGCGACCCCGGCGACCATGCGGTCGGTGGTGGGGCGCCGAAGCTGCTTGTACGGGGCGTGGGGAGCGGTGGTCGATGTCATACCTCCACGGTCCACGCCGACGCTCGACTCGCCCTCGGTGACCGCCCGGATCAATACCCTGACCCATCCCTGATCGGGGTCAGACAGTCAGGAATCCGACTCTTTTCCGTTCCGGTAACCCGGCCCGGGGAGAATTTGCTTCCGTGACCACCTTGCTGAAGCCGCTCCGCAGGATCGCGGCATACGCAGTTTGTGCTGATTCAAGCGGCCGAGTCCTGCTGGTCCGCGCGTCGGAGCGCTCCGGCACCCCCGGTGCGTGGTCGCTGCCCGGCGGCGCGGTCGACCACGGCGAGGATCCAAACCACACGGTCGTTCGTGAAACCGCCGCCGAAACCGGCCTATCGGTCGCCGTCTCCGGCCTGGCCGACGTGCTCGCCGACATGCGGGCACTCCCGGATCGGGGCATCACCATCCACACCGACCGGCTGATCTACCGGGTGGCGGTGCGGGGCGGCACCCTCGCCGACCGGGCCGGCGAACGCCCCACCGACCTGGCCCGGTGGTACACCCTCGACGAGGCGCGCGACCTGCCGCTGCGCTCGTTCACCGCACGCGCCCTCGGGCTGCCCGCCTCCTCGGCCGACGTGGTGCCCGACGAGGCACCCGAGTTCCCCTCCTTCTACGCCGTGCCCGGCCCCGACGGTCTGCACCGGGCCCAGCGCTTCGCCGCGTACGCGGTCTGCACCGACCCCGCCGGCCGGGTACTGCTGACCCGCATCTCCGACGGCTACCCGGGCGCCGGCTGCTGGCACCTGCCTGGCGGCGGCACCGACTACGGCGAGCAGCCCGGCGCGGCCCTCATCCGAGAGCTGGTCGAGGAGACCGGCCAGGCCGGCCGCCTCGTCGAGCTGCTCGGCGTCGCCAGCCACCGCGACGCCGCCTCGCTCGGCCCCGAGGGCTACCCCATCGACTGGCATGGCGTACGCGCCTTCTACCGGGTCGTCGTCGACCAGCCCAACCCGCTGACCGTCGCCGACGTCGGTGGCTCCACCTGCGAGGCCCGCTGGTTCGCCCGCGAGGAACTGGGCGCCCTCCCCACCGACCGCCTCACCGAGGTGACCGCCGAGGCAGTCCAGGCAGCGCAGCTCACCTGACCCCGACCCGTCCGTGAGGGGCCGGCGGCCCGCCGCGCCGCCGGCCGTTCCCACGTCCGCGCCTCGCACCCTCGCGCCCGTGTCTCGCGCCCTTGCGCCCGTGTCTCGTGCCTTGCGCCCGTGTCTCGTGCCTTGCGCCCGTGTCTCGCGCCCTTGCGCCTCGCGCCCAAGATCCGAGCAACTTTCCCGATGTTGCTGCCTCCGCGACGCGGAGACAGCAACATCCCTGAAACTGTGCGGATCTTGACGACAGCACCGTCCCCGAGTGACCGGGAGGGGTTTCGCGCGTCCGCTGCGGACAAGGTCACGCTCGAACCAGGATGTAGTGGCATCACCGGCGGCCGAGGCCACTACATCCTGGATATTGCGCGATCTTGAGGTCGGATGGCCCCCGAAGAGGGCAGCTGGGGCAGCTGGGATCTTCCGCCAGGCGATCATCGGCCGGCTCAGCCCATCCCGAGCCCCGAGTGCGCTGGCCCGCCAGCTCGGCGGGGTCTTCCACGCTTCACCGCGCCTTGATCACGACGTTCTCGCATTGATCATGAAGTTATTGTCAGGGCGCAGGATGGATGGGCGACAACTTCATGATCGACTGATCTGGGGTGCGAAACCGGGGGTGGGCGAGAGTGCAATTCACGCGGCGAGTCGGGGCCTATGGGCTGTTGCGGGATTCGGGTCGGGTCCTGATGCTGCGCGACGGGGCGGAGGGTGAGTTCCCGGGGTTCTGGCGGTTGCCGGGCGGTGCCGTTGGGCATGCGGAGCACCCGGAGCGCACCGTGATCCGCGCGGTCGCCGCACAGGTCGGGCTGACCGTGACGGTGACGCGACTGGTCGCGGTGGTCGCCGATGTCACCACCTCTGCGGAGGAAAAGGTCGCGCTGCACACCGACCGGTTGCTGTTCGAACTCAGCACGTCCCACGGGCGGGCCGAGAACGGGCGGGCCGAGGGTGCGTTGCGTGACGCCGGGGCTGGCTCGGTTGACGAGGCCCGCTGGCTTCCCCTGGAGGAGATCGCGCAACTGCCGCTGACCCCGTTCACCGCCGAGGCGCTCGGCCTGCCGGTCACCCCGCTGCCGCCCGGAGCGCACCAGACGCGCGACCCGTTCCCGTCGTCGCACCCCGACCGTCGGCTGCGCTTCGGGGCGTACGGGCTGGTCACCAACCCTGCCGGGCGGATCCTGCTCACCCAGATCGCGGAGGGTTACCCGGGGGCTGGCCTGTGGCATCTGCCCGGTGGTGGCACCGATCACGGTGAGCAGCCGGCTACCGGTCTGCTCCGCGAGTTGGTCGAGGAGGGTGGTCAGGTCGGCCGGGTGGTGGAGCTTCTCGGAGTGAACAACCTGCACAACCCGGCCGCACTGGGCCCGGAGGGTCGGCCTCTGGACTGGCACGGCGTACGGGTGATCTATCGGGTGTTGGTGGACGTACCCACCGACGCGATGGTGACCGAGTCCGCTGGCGGCTCGACGGCTCGGGCGGGTTGGTTCACCCGCGCCGAGGCGGTTGACCTGCCGTTGAGCGACATCGCTGCCTCGGCAATCGGGCAGAGTGGCCGATAGCACCCCGCTCGGTGAGCCGAGATGGTGACCCTCCGGTACAGTCAAAGGCGGGAATGATGGAGGAAACGGGCGATGAAGCCCGGGATGGGAACAACCGAGCGGTTCGAGCGGTTTAAGCCAGATATAAGTACCGCCGGCAGCTATCGCCAAGCCATGTTCCCCTATGCGATGGTGTACTCCGCAAAACGGCTGCCGGGCCATGCAAGGTCCGGCACGAGACAGCCGGACACCCGCCACACGGCGGTCAGCAGATCCGGTGATGGAGGAAACGTGCCGAGAGCCCCATGGCGCCGGCGTCGTACCACTGACAGTCCGCGCCCCGCAGGGCGTCGCTGGGCGGGCCGCTTGCGCCGCAGCAGCACGTTCGCCCGCCAGGTGCTGTTGGTCCGGGTCGGTCGCCGCGACGGCGACCTGCACCCGACCGACCTGGCCCCGACCGAGCACCGGTATGCCGACCGGCAGCGCCGTCGCTACGGCCTGGACCGGCTCAGCCGCCCGACACTGGGCGTGGACCCGGCACTGGGCGTGGACCGAGCGAAGATCGAAGTGGTCATGCCGGTGAGCCCGGCGATGCCGCCGATGGCGCAGGTCGACGAGGCCCGCTCGATCCCGTTGCTCCCCGGCGAGCGCACCATCGCGCGCCGGATGAAGTTCGGCCTGGTCAACGCCTGCACGCTGGCCAGCCTGATGCTCGGCATGCTGGCCATCTTCCTGGCCATGCAGGGCCAGGTGCGCATCGCCGCGCTGTGCCTGATCGCGTGCGTCGCCTTCGACGGTCTGGACGGCGCGTTGGCCCGACGGCTCGGCGTGGCCAGCCCGTTCGGCGCGCAGATGGACTCACTGGCCGACATGTGCTCGTTCGGTCTCGCCGCGCCGGTCGTGGTCTACGCCTCGCTCGCCGGCTCCGTCTCCACCGCTGCGGCGGCGGTGGCCTGCGCCCTGGTCGCGGCGTGTGCCGCGATCCGACTGGCCCGCTTCAACGTCTCGCCGAAGGACGGCCGGTTCTTCTGCGGGGTGCCCACCACCATGGCTGCCGCGGTGCTCGCCGTGACCGTGGCGATCGGCCTGCCGGTGCCCGGCGCCGTACTGGTCGCCGGGGTGGCGCTGCTGGCCTTCGCGATGGTCTCCAGCTTCCCGTACGCCAAGCTCGCCCGCCTGGTGAAGCTGCCGCCGTGGCTGTGGCTGGCCCCGGTGATCGGCGCGCTGGTCGACATCCGGCTCACGTTCGCCCTGATCGTGGTGGGCTACCTGGTCAGCGGTCCGGTTCTTTGGCTGCGGCAGCGTCGTACCGCGTGATCTGAGCAGACGGAACGGGGCGTCGCGGACAGCGACGCCCCGTTCCTCGTTCGTGGGTCAGCGCCAGCGGGCGATGACCGTGGAACCGCCGATCACCTTGTCGCCCGGCCCGACCAGCGGGTCCGCGGCCTCGGCGGGCAGGTAGACGTCGGTCCGGGAGCCGAACCGGATCAACCCGAAGCGCTCGCCCTTGGCCAGCAGCGCGCCGATCGGCGCGCGCTGCACGATCCGGCGGGCGATCAGCCCGGTGCGCTGCGCGACCACCACCGTGCCGCGGGCGGTGTCCAGCACGGTGTACGCCGCGACGTTGTGCTCGGCGTCCGGCTTCATCGCGTTGACGAACCCGCCGTCGGCGACGAAGTAGTCCACCACCTTGCCGGCGACCGGGGCGCGGTTGACGTGCACGTCGAGTACCGACAGGAACACAGCGATCCGCAGCCACTCACCGTCGCCGAAGCGCTCGTCGTGCAGCCGTTGCACCGACAGGACCTTGCCGTCCGCGCTGGCGACCACGGCGGCCGGGTCCTCCGGCACGTCCCGCTCGGGATCCCGGAAGAACGCGGCGACCGGCCCGGCGGCGAGTGCCGGCAGCAGCCACAGTTTGGACGACGGACGCGCCACCCGGGCCAGCGCCGCCAGGCCCAGCGCGATGCCCGCCGCCGCCACGCCGTTGGAGTCGATGTGCATCCCCCGGGTCAACGGCACGCTCGACGGCCGGTACGCGGGGGCCAGGCTGTCAGCCGTGGCCGGGCTGGCCGGGGTGAACCGCAGTCGGTAGACCCGCACCGGTGGCGAGTTGCGCAGCACCAGGTCGGCCCCGACGCCGTACAGGGCGTCCTGCCGGGCCAGTTCGGCGGCGGCACCGTCGGTGCGGCCGGGCGTGGCGACGGTAGCCACGCTCAGCACCGCCCCGTCGGACAGGTACTTGGCCAACCCCTCGATGCCGCCGCGAGCCGCCTCGGCGGTGCCGGTGAACACCTCACCGGCGATGACGACCCCGGCGGCCTCGGCCTCGGCGAGCGAGTCGACGACGCTCACCCGGTCGGCGACCCAGCGGCCCTGGGCGGTGACGTGTTCGCGCAGCGCTGCGGCGTCGACCGGCTCGGCGGGCACCACGGTGAGCCGGTCGCCGGGGAGCAGCGCGTCGATCGCTGCGGCCAGCACCGCGGAGTCCGGGTTCACCCCGACCAGGAGGGCGGCCTTGGCATCGTTGATCCGGGCCAGCTCGGCGACGAGGGTACGGGCGGCTCGCTCGCCGATGCGGACCGGACCGGACCGGCCGGTGGTACGCACGGCGGGGGACTGGGTCATGTCGGGCGGGCTCCTGACGGGGGTAGAGACGGGAATCGCGGCGGGGCCGCCATGGGCGGGGACGGGCCGGCCGGCGGAGGCGAGACTCCACCGGCCAGCATATGCGTCCGTCCGCGCCGGCCGCACCGCCGTGGCGATGCGCTGGGCCGACGCCACCGGGCCCCCGAGGTCAGGCGTCCCCGCGCGGCCTCTCCCGCCTGTCCCGCTCGTCGTCCGGCCGGTAGCCGGTGGCCTCGCCCGACTGGTCGCCGGCATCCTTGCCCGGCTGGTCGGACCGGGTCGGCTCGTTCCCCTCGGATGGGGTCGGCCGGGCGGGGATCCCGATGGTCGGCTCCTCGTCCGCGGCGTGGGGTTGGTCGGGGATCGGCTCGGTCCGCGGCTCCGAGGGCGGATGCGCCAACCAGGCCGGGTGGATCACATCGGTGGCCGGCGCGTCCGCCGCTGGCACTCCGCTGGTCGACGTCGCCGGCGTGCGGTCCGAAATGAGCGTCGGGTCCGAGGGGTACGTCGGGTCCGAGATGAGCGTCGGGTCCGGGGCGGGAGTGTCCCAACTGGACTGTTCGGCTTCCCAGACCGGTAGGGCCGCGCCGGAGGTCGACGTGGCGGCACCGGAGACCGGCACGGGCGCACCGGAGATGGGCGCGCCGGAGACGGACGTACCGGAGACGGGTGCGACCGCCTCGACGGTCGGCTCCGGCTGGTTGGGGCGACTCGACCGCAGCGCGCCGACCAGACCGAAGACCCCGATCAGGATGAGTGCGCTGGCCAGGAACCAGCCGACCGGTGGCAGCGCGAGCCCGAGCAGTTGGGCGAGCAGCCACCAGGCCGACAGCGCCAGGAACACGAGCCCGAAGGCGAACGACACCAGATCCGTGCGGTGAGCCTTCACCGGGTCACCTCCAGGTTGCCGGCATTGACGTGGATGTAGAGGCGCAGGGTCCCGCCGCCGGGCCCGTCCGCGCCGACGTCGGTGGATTCCCGCAGGCGGCCGTCCAGCCCCCCGGAGCGGTTGCCGAAGATCTTGGCGTCACCAGCGTTGACGTCGGCCACGGTGGTGACGTCCACGTTCGGCGGCACGACCACTGTCGCCTGGCCGAAGTTGATGGCCACGGTCACCTGGCTGTCCCGTTTCGCGAAGTCGATCCCGCGCAGGTCGAGCACGGCGTCACCGAAGCTGTTCTCGTACCGGTCGGCGAGGTCGCGGTAGTCGGTCGGCGCCCAGGTCACCGCACCGTCGACGCCCCGGATCCGGTCGTAGGACTCGGCGACCGTCGCCGTGCCCAACGCCGCAGCGGTCACCAGGCCGAGCGCGATGAGCCAGCGGGCCCGCCCGAACCAGGTGCCGACCAGCAGCCCCAGGGCGATCGTGGCCAACGCGGCCGCGAAGTACGCCGAGGCGCTGATGGTGAAGACGTCCAGCAGGTCGAGCAGGGCGACGAAGCCGAGGACAAGGAAGATCAGCGAGAAGGTCACCGCGCCGAGCGGCGAACGCTCCTTGGGGCGCTTCGGCGGCTTCGGTGGCTTGCGCGGAGGGGCCGCGGCCGGGGCTGGCGACGCGTACGGGCCGTGCGGCGCGAACGGGGGGCGGTAACCGGAGGGCGGCGAGGCGGTCGGATAACCGGCTGGGGCAGTGGGTGTGCTGCTCGCCGGTGCCGACGGCCAGCCGGCGCTCGGCATGCCGGTGCTCGGCCAGCTCGTCGGAGCTGCCGGCCAGCCGGGTTGGACAGCCGTCGTGCCGGCCGCCTGCCCGGACAGCGGGCCCACCCCGGACACCGGCTGCGCGGCGGTGGACGGCAGCGGATCGGTGGTCGGCGCACCGTCGTACGCCGGGATGGTGGCGGTGGGCGCGGACGCCGTCGCGGGGGCGTACGCCGGATCGGCGCCGAACACCGGTGGCGTCACCGCCGGGCCGGCCGACGGCGCGGGCCAGGCCACCGGCGGGACCGGGCCGGACGGGTTACCGGACGGCGGTGGTCCGGCGGGGGTGCCGGACCGTGGATTGCGGCCGTCCCGGTTGAGCAGCAGCGCCCCGGCGACCAGGATTGCCGCGCCGAGCAGCACCGCCCGGAAGGCGTCGGTGACGATGTACGCGAAGCTGGCCGCGACCAGGATGCCCAGGACGATCACTGTGACCGGCGACATGCTGGAGCGACCGCGCCCGAGCATGGACTCGATCGGGGATGCCGTGTCGCCCTCGTTCGGGATGATCAGCCAGGCGGCGACGTACACCAGGATGCCGATGCCCCCGAAGAACCCGAGCACCGCGAGCAGCACCCGCCAGAGCACCGGATCGGTGTTCGTGGCCCGCCCGATCGCCGCGCAGACGCCGGCCAGATAGCGCCCCTCGCGCGGGCGGACCAGCCCGTACCGCGAGGTGAAGCCGGTGCCGCCCAGCGGCGGTGGCGGTGCGGACGGGCCGGGACCACCCGGTCCGTCCGGTGGCGTGCCGCCCGGGCCGTAGCCGGTGCCCGCCGCGAACCCCGGGCCCGGCCCGGTGCCCGCCGTGGGCGGCGGCCCGTAGCCGCCGGCCGGACCGCCGGGTGCGGAGTCGGCGGTGGCGCCGGTGCCGGCGTGCGGACCGAACGTGCGGGGTTCGGTCCATTCGGTGGGCGTCGCGGCGGGCGGGGGCGGTGCTGAACCGCCCGGCTGTGCCGACCCCGGTCGGGGTGGCGGGGCAGCTTCCTCGGTCATGCTTCGATCCTGCTGCCGGGCGCACCCGAGCGACCTCAGGACCCGACCCTGACCCCACCCTGAGATCCGGCGGCCGGAATGTCGGGGGCGTCCCCGTGGTCGCGGACGCCGCAGCGTGTGACGATCGAGTCACCGACCTCGACCCCCGCCCGCCACCGTGACCAGGGAGCCTCCGATCAGCATCGCGACCCCGCCCCCGCGGCTCTACCGCGCCCCCGAGCACCGGATGGCCGCGGGCGTCGCCGCCGGCATCGCCGACCACCTCGGCATCTCGGTGCTGCGGGTACGCGTCGCGTTCATGGTCCTGCTCGGGCTGAGCGGGCTCGGCCTGCTGCTCTACGCGGCGTTCTGGGCGGTGGTGCCGCTGCGTCCCGGTGACACCGCGGTGCCGCCCCGGCGGGACGTCGCCCAACTCCTGCCGTTCGTGGGGATCGGGCTCGGTGTGCTGTTGATCCAGGTGATGGTCTTCGACTCGGTGGGTGCGGCGGGCACCGCCGGTTGGCTGGTGGCCATCATCGCGGTCGGCGCCGGGGTCATCTGGCACCAGTCCGCGCCCGAGCGGCGGCGGCAGTGGGGTGACGCGATGCCGGTGCCCTGGCTCGGCGCGGTCGTCGAGGAGAGCGACCGGCGGGCGTTCGTGCTCCGGTTCATCGGCGGGGGAGTCCTCGTCGCGGTCGGCATCATCGGTGTCGCGGCCGTCTACTCGCCAGCGCAGAACTTCGACGCGGTGATCAATGGCGTGATCTTCGCGCTGGTCGGTCTGGCCGGTGTCGGCGTGGTCGCCGCGCCGGTGCTCTGGCGGACGTACAGCCAGCTCCGCTCGGAGCGCGAGGGGCGCATCCGCGAGCAGGAGCGGGCCGAGTTGGCCGCGATGGTGCACGACCAGGTGCTGCACACCCTGGCGCTGATCCAGCGCAACGCCGGCGACGTCAAGACGGTGCAGCGGCTGGCCCGGGGCCAGGAGCGTTCGCTGCGCAACTGGCTCTACAAGCCGACCGCGTCGCCGAGTGAGCGCTTCGCCGCCGCGCTGGAGCAGGCCGCGGCCGAGGTCGAGGACACCTTCGCGATCAGCGTGGAGACGGTGGTGGTGGGTGATCGGGAGACCGACGAGAAGGTCGGCGCGCTGGTCGCGGCGGCGCGGGAGGCGCTGGTGAACGCCGCCCGGCACGCCGGCGTGCAGACCGTGTCCCTCTACGCCGAGGTGGAGCCGGATCAGGTCAGCGTCTTCGTCCGGGACCGGGGGAAGGGCTTCGATCCGGATACCGTGGAGGACCACCGGCACGGCGTACGCGGCTCGATCATCGGGCGGATGAAGCGGCACGGCGGACGGGCCGAAATCCGGTCCGGCCCGGGGGAGGGGACCGAGGTCCGGTTGATCCTGCCGATCTCCCGGGACCCGTCCGCAGCGGAGAGGAACAGATGACCATGGCCGAGCAGACCGAGCACCTCGACCCGGCGGATGCCCGCCCCGAGCGGCTGCGGGTGTTCCTGGTGGACGACCACGCCATGTTCCGAGCCGGGGTGCGCGCGGAGTTGGGCGCCCACGTCGAGGTGGTGGGCGAGGCGAGCACGGTGGCCGAGGCGGTAACCCGGATAGCGGCCGTCGGCCCGGACGTGGTGCTGCTCGACGTGCACATGCCCGACGGTGGTGGACGCGCGGTGCTGGAGGCCATGCGGCGTACGCACCCGCAGGTCAAGTTCCTGGCGTTGAGTGTCTCCGACGCGGCGGAGGACGTGATCGGGCTGATCCGGGCCGGTGCCCGGGGGTACGTCACCAAGACCATCTCCCCGGACGAGCTGGCCGCGGCGATCCGTCGCGTGGCGGACGGCGACGCGGTGTTCAGCCCGAGGCTGGCCGGGTTCGTGCTGGACGCGTTCGCGGCCCGACCGGATGCCCCGGTGGCCGACCCGGAGCTGGACCAGCTCACCAACCGTGAGCGGGAGGTGCTGCGACTGCTGGCCCGGGGGTACGCGTACAAGGAGATCGCCAAGGAGCTGTTCATCTCCATCAAGACGGTGGAGACGCACGTGTCGAACGTGCTGCGCAAGCTCCAGATGTCCAACCGTTACGAGCTGTCCCGCTGGGCGGCGGACCGCCGGCTGGTGTGACGGTGGGGGCGTCACCGGCGAGGATCAGAGGAACGTCCGTCGCGCCCTCGTCCACCCAGCCGGTGATCGTGCCCGTGCAGCCGTAGTCCCCCTCGTCCGGACGGCTCGAAACATGAGTGGTGACGGACGTCCCATCGGGTCGAGGTGCCCGGGGCCCGGTGTGCGGTCCGAGGGCCCGCGCGCGGGTGACGCAACGTATTTCCTGGTCAGCGTCGTCCGCGGCGACCGTTTTATGATCATTTTTCAAGTATCGGCAACGTGGCGGGCAACTAACGGCTTGATAACGGCACCTTCACGGAAGCGGCCAGTGGGTGTCACAGTGGCAGCACCTCACCGTCGGTGTGTGGCACTCCGTGCGCCCCACGACCACGTCCTTGCCGATCGCGGCAGTCCGTGGCTGTGTCGATTGCGTCGTGTCGCGCCCCGTTGGTGGGGAGCCCGGCGGATCGGAACATCAGGGGTGTCCCCAACTTCCCTGTGGTCCCGGCGACCCGCGCCCCGGGGTGGTCGGGCGGTGTCACCCCCCAAACGTGCGTGAAACCCACGACGGAACCTGGTTAGAAAGAGGAGGCCCCTCGGAATGAGAGTCTCGAAGCGGGCGACGAGCGCGATCGCGCTCAGCGCGGCTGCCGCGCTTGTCGCGAGCGGTTGCTCGAGCGGTGACGGTGACGGCGACGCCGCCGCCAGCAAGGACGGCTCGATCAGTGTCCACGGCGTCCAGCCGGAGAACCCGCTGGTCCCGTCGAACACCACGGAGACCGGCGGCGGCAAGGTGATCGACTGGCTGTTCACCGGCCTGGTCGAGTACCCGAACGACGGTGGGGCCCCGCGTAACGCGCTTGCGGAGTCGATCAACACCACGGACTCCAAGGTCTTCACGATCAAGATCAAGGCCGGCACCAAGTTCCACGACGGCACCGAGGTGAAGGCGAAGAACTTCGTCGACGCCTGGAACTGGGCCGCCTACTCGCCGAACGGCGCGCAGAACGGCAGCTTCTTCTCCGACATCGCGGGCTTCGACAAGACCTACACCACGGACCCGGATGGCCCCGACGGCCCGCAGAAGGCCCCGACGCCGAGCACCGACAAGCTGTCCGGCCTGAAGGTCGTCGACGACCAGACCTTCGAGGTCACCCTGGCGGCGCCGACCGCGGTCTTCCCGACCAAGCTCGGCTACAGCGCCTTCATGCCGCTGCCGGACGTCTTCTTCACGCAGAAGCCCGAGGAGTTCGGCAAGAAGCCGATCGGCAACGGCCCGGTGAAGTTCGTGTCGTGGGAGGACAACGTCCTCATCAAGCTGACGCGCTTCGACGACTACAACCTTCGCGACAAGATGAAGGTCAAGGACGTCGACGTCAAGCTGTACCAGGACGAGACGGCCGCCTACGCCGACCTGCTGTCCAACAACCTCGACTTCATGGAGGTTGTCCCCACCTCGGCGCTCGCCGGTGACAAGTGGAAGACCGACCTCGGTGACCGGGGCCTCTCGACCGTCACGCCGACGACCGCGCTGATCGCGTTCCCGCTCTACGACAAGCGCTTCCAGAACCCGAAGCTGCGTCGTGCCGTGTCGCTGTCGATCAACCGGCAGGAGATCTCGGACAAGATCTTCTTCGGTACCCGCAAGCCGGCCGACAGCTGGGCGAACCCGCTGACCCCGGGCGCCAAGCCGGGCAACTGCACCGCCTGCAAGTTCGACCCGACCACGGCCAAGCAGCTGCTGACCGAGGCCGGCGGCTTCACCGGTGAAATGGTCTTCTACTACAACTCGGACTCCAGCCACAAGGAGTGGATGGACGCCGTTGCGCAGCAGGTCAAGACCAACCTGGGCATCAACGCTCGGGCTGAGGGCGTGCCGACCTTCGCGGTCTTCCGCCAGGGCGTCAACGCCCACTCGATGAAGGGCCCGTACCGCGCTGCCTGGCAGCAGGACTACCCGGACGTCGAGAACTGGGTCAACCCGCTCTACGTCACCGGTGGCTCCTCGAACGACGGCCTCTACAGCAGCCCCGAGGTCGACGCTCTTGCCAAGCAGGCCAGCGGCGCGCCGAGCCTGGAGGCCTCGCACGAGGCGTTCGCCAAGGCCGTCGAGAAGGTCGACCAGGACGTCCCGAGCATCCCGATCTACTTCTACGGCCAGCAGTCCGGCCACTCGGAGAAGATCAAGAAGCTCGAGCTGAACAACGTCGGCGAACTCGACATCACCTCGGTCGAGCTCTGATCCGAACGGTCTGACCCCGGGTCGGGCTCGCCACATCCGGTGAGCCCGACCCGGGGCCGTTCCGCGATTGGGTGTTACAACACTCCACTCGCACGTTGTCACCACCGTGTCGGCCGTCCGACGCGCCCCCTGTCTGGAGGACCACCCCATGGGCCGTTATCTGTTGAGACGGCTGCTCCAACTCGTGCCCGTCTTCATCGGTACGACGTTCCTGATCTACTGGCTCGTCTGGGCCGTTCCGGGCGATCCGTTCGCCGGCAAGTGCGGCGAGCGTCGCTGCCCGGACCAGTACATCGCCTTCATGACCGAGAAGTACCACCTCGACCAGAACGTCTTCGTGCAGTACGGCAACTACATGAAGAACCTGCTCCAGGGTGACTTCGGTCAGACCTTCTCGCAACGCGATATCGGCGACATCATCGCCACGGCGTACCCGAACACGCTGAAGCTGGCCCTGGTGGCGCTCGCCATCGAGGCCGTGATCGGCCTGGGCGCCGGCGTGCTGACCGGTCTGCGCCGCAACGGTTTCCTGGACAACCTGGTCCTGGTCTCCACGCTCTTCCTGATCGCGTTGCCGGTCTTCGTCGTCGGCTTCGTGCTTCAGTGGCTGCTGGGCGTGCAGTGGGGCCTCGTCAAGCCGACCGTCTCCTCCGAGATGCGGTGGTCCGAGCTGATCGTGCCGGGCTTCGTGCTCGGCAGTGCGTCAGTGGCCTACATCGCCCGGGTCGCACGAACCAGCATCGCGGAGAACCGCCGCGCCGACTACGTGCGCACCGCGATCGCCAAGGGTCTGCCGATGCGCCGGGTGGTGGGCGTGCACCTGCTGCGCAACTCGCTCATCCCGGTGGTCACCCTGCTCGGCACCGACCTCGGTGCCCTGATGGGCGGCGCGATCGTCACCGAGGGGATCTTCGGCATCAACGGAATCGGTCGCGCGGTGTACCGGGCGATCGTGACCAAGGAAAGCGCCACCGTCGTGGGCATCGTGGTCGTCCTGGTGCTGGTCTATCTCGTGATGAACCTGCTGGTTGACCTGCTCTACGCCGCCCTGGACCCGAGGATCCGTTATGAGTGACCCAAGCACCGCATCGATCGTCAGCACCCCTGGCGCGCACCCCACCGACTCCGGCACCCCCGCCACCGCGGGCCAGCCGCAGAGCAACGAAAAGCCCCGTGGCCTGCTCGGTGACGCCTGGCGGGACCTCCGACGCAAGCCGTTGTTCTGGATCGCGAGCACCCTGATCGTGATCTTCGTGTTGATGGCGCTCTTCCCGGCCCTGTTCGCCCCGGGCGACGCGGTCAACGGATCGTTGTCCCGCAGCCTGGACAAGCCGTCCGGGCACGCCTGGTTCGGGTACGACCTGCAGGGCCGCGACGTCTACGCTCGCGTCATCTACGGTGCCAGCGCGTCGATCCAGGTTGCTGTGCTCGCCGTGCTCGGCACCCTGCTGGTGGGCGGCACGATGGGCATCATCGCCGGCTACCGCGGTGGCTGGGTGGACGGGCTGCTGAGCCGGATCGCCGACGTCTTCTTCGGTCTGCCGTTCGTGCTCGGCGCGATCGTCATCC
Source organism: Micromonospora sp. NPDC049645 (assembly GCF_040675155.1). Lineage (NCBI taxonomy): Bacteria > Bacillati > Actinomycetota > Actinomycetes > Micromonosporales > Micromonosporaceae > Micromonospora > Micromonospora sp. NPDC049645. The sequence goes on along the minus strand of NZ_JBFAOI010000003.1, from coordinate 16,164 downwards.
TGACCACGTTCAACGGCTCGGGCTCGGGCAACAGCAAAGTGAAGATCATGAGCCTGGTGACCCTCTCGCTGATCGTGCTGAGCTGGCCGGTCGTGATGCGACTCATGCGTTCCTCGGTGCTCGCCACCAAGGAGGCCGACTACATCGTGGCGGCCCGCGCGCTGGGCGCCGGCACCGGCCGGATCATCCTCAAGCACCTGCTGCCGAACTGCCTGGCCCCGCTGCTGGTCTACGGCACGATCATGGTCGGCTCGTTCATCGGTGCCGAGGCCACCCTGTCGTTCCTGGGCGTCGGCCTGAAGTCGCCGGTGGTCTCCTGGGGCATCATGATCAGCGACGGTAAGGACTTCCTCCGGGTCGCGCCAGGGCTGGTCTTCTTCCCCGCCGCGTTCCTCGTCACCGCAGTGCTGAGCTTCGTGATGCTCGGTGAGGCGGTCCGCGAGGCCCTCGATCCGAAACTCCGCTAGGGGATATCCAGTGTCCGACATTCTCGTGTCCGAGCAGTCCGCGCCGGGACCCGGCGGGTCCGGACGTCCCTCCGGCCGCCTGCTCGAGGTCGACGACCTGCGGGTGGAGTTCCGCACCCGGGACGGCGTCGCAAAGGTCATCAACGGAGTCACGTACCACGTCGACGCGGGGGAGACCCTCGCCGTGCTCGGCGAGTCCGGCTCCGGTAAGAGCGTCACGGCGCAGACCATCATGGGCATCCTCGACACTCCCCCCGGCTTCGTGACCGGTGGGCAGGTCCGCTTCCACGGCAAGGACATGCTCCGCATGTCCGACGAGGAGCGCCGCCGCATCCGCGGCGAGGGCATCGCGATGATCTTCCAGGACGCGCTCTCCGCGCTGAACCCCGTCTTCACCGTCGGGTTCCAGATCGCCGAGCAGTTCCGGGTCCGGCGGGGGATGGGTCGCGCGGAGGCCAAGAAGCGCGCGATCGAGATGCTCGACCAGGTCAAGATCCCGAACGCCAAGGGTCGGTTCAACAACTACCCGCACCAGTTCTCCGGCGGTATGCGGCAGCGCGCGATGATCGCGATGTCGCTGGCGCTCGACCCGGAGGTGCTGATCGCGGACGAGCCGACCACCGCCCTCGACGTGACCGTGCAGGCCCAGATCATGGACCTGCTGGCCGAGCTTCAGCGTGAGCGGCAGATGGGCATGATCCTGATCACCCACGACCTCGGCGTGGTCGCCGACGTCGCGGACCGGATCGCGGTCATGTACGCGGGCCGGATCGTCGAGGAAGCCGACGTGTACGACCTGTACGCCAAGCCGGCGCACCCGTACACGATGGGTCTGATCGACTCGATCCCGCGCCTGGACGAGAAGGGGCAGCAGCTCCGGACGATCAAGGGCCTCCCGCCGAACCTGATGAACATCCCGCCGGGCTGCCCGTTCAACCCGCGCTGCCCCATGGCTCAGCCGGTGTGCCGGGAGAAGGTCCCGCCGCTGCTGCAGGTCGGCACCGCCCGGGCCAGCGCCTGCCACTTCGCCGAGGAGCTGGTGAACCGTGTCTGAGAACATCCTCGAGGTCCGTGACCTGGTCAAGCACTACCCCGTCACGCAGGGTGTGGTGTTCAAGAAGACCGTCGGTCAGGTCAAGGCGGTCGACGGGGTCTCGTTCGGTCTGCGCGCCGGTGAGACGCTCGGCGTGGTCGGCGAGTCCGGCTGCGGCAAGTCGACGCTCGCCCGGGTGCTGATGAACCTGGAGAAGCCGACCGCCGGCAGCGTGAACTACAAGGGTCAGGACATCTCCACGCTCTCCGGTGGGGCGCTGCGACGCCTGCGCCGGCAGATCCAGCTGGTCATGCAGGACCCGTACACCTCGCTGAACCCGCGCATGACCGTGGGTGACCTGCTCGGTGAGCCGTTCGAGATCCACCCGGAGGTGGCGCCGAGGGGCAGCCGTCGGGCCAAGGTCCGGGAGCTGCTCGACCTGGTCGGGCTCAACCCGGAGCACATCAACCGGTACCCGCACCAGTTCTCCGGCGGTCAGCGTCAGCGCATCGGCATCGCCCGCGCGCTCGCGCTGCGGCCCGAGATCATCGTCTGCGACGAGCCGGTGTCGGCGCTGGACGTCTCCATCCAGGCCCAGGTGATGAACCTGCTGGAGCAGTTGCAGGGCGAGTTCGGGCTGTCGTACGTCTTCATCGCGCACGACCTGTCGGTGGTCCGCCACCTCTCGGACCGCGTCGCGGTGATGTACCTCGGCAAGATCGTCGAGATCGGCACCGAGGACGAGATCTACGAGCGTCCGACCCACCCGTACACCCAGGCGCTGCTGTCCGCCGTGCCGGTGCCGGACCCGACGCAGCGGAACAACAAGACGATCATCCGGCTCACGGGTGACGTGCCGTCGCCGATCAGCCCGCCCTCGGGCTGCCGGTTCCGGACCCGCTGCTGGAAGGCGCAGGACGTCTGCGCCGAGCAGGTCCCGCTGCTGGAGATCCGACGGGACTCGGACCACCCGAGCGCCTGCCACTTCGCGGAGAAGCGCGAGATCGTCGCCACCCACGAGGTGTGAGTCACCGAAACCGCCTGCCGACGTCACCACGACGACGGCAGGCGGTTTCGTCTGTCCCGTACCCGGAAGGGGCCGCGCGTGGCGCACGGCTGCCCGGGTGGCGTCCGCGGGCCGGACTGCTCACCGGGGCCGCAGGTGGCTCACAGCGGGCCGCGACCCGCGCGGAGCAGCAGCAGGGCCAACTGGGTGCCGTCGGCGCCGAGCGCGACCCGGAACCGCTCCAGGATCTCCCGTTCCCGGGACAGCACCAGGCGTGTCCCGCCGGACGCCATGCGGGTCACCCCGACCTCCTGGGACAGCGCGGCCCGCTCCTGCCAGAGCGTGATCAGCGCGTGGTCGATCTCGTCGATCCGTTCCCTGATCTGCACGATCCGCGCGGCGGCGGACGGCTCCTCGGTGCCGGTCTGCTGCTCGGCCGGCTCGGCGCTCGCACCCGTCGGCGGCGTGGCCACCGCCGGCTCAGCCCCCTGCGTGGCGGCCTGCCCAGCCTCCGGTCGGGTCGGGCCGCCGCTCTGCTCCATCACGTCTGTCATCATCGGGTACCTCTCGCAATGTGGTGCCCGGTGCCCGGAACCTGGGACGGAAAAAGCCCCGGACTCCAGGAGCCCGGGGCTTTAGCAGGTCTGAATCGATCAGGCGCGACCTACGGCAGCCGGACTCCCGGTGCCATAGTAAAAGTAGTAGCGCGCAGCGATCACGCCGTCGAGTATGCCCACGTCGCCGCCGGGTGCGCAAGCATTCCGCGTCGAGACGGGCACCTTTCTCGGCGGTGGGCGTACCGGGTGGTGGTGCGCGTCGTCGGGCACGAGCTGCTGAGCACCAGAGGCACAGTGTCTGACCGGCGGCATAGACTTGTCGGGCGATGCATCCTCTCTTCGACTTCCCCGCGTCCCCGCCTGCGCCGGAGTCCGCGCCGGCCCGCCCGCACCGACCCGGGGCGGCCGCCGTGCGCCTCGACCCGCAGCAACTGCTCGCCGGGCTGAACGGGCCGCAACGCGACGCCGTCAGCCACGCCGGCTCGCCGCTGCTGATTGTGGCCGGCGCCGGGTCCGGCAAGACCCGGGTGCTCACGCACCGGATCGCCTATCTGCTCGCCGCCCGGGACGTGCACCCCGGTGAGATCATCGCGATCACCTTCACCAACAAGGCTGCCGGCGAGATGAAGGAGCGGGTCGCCGCGCTGGTGGGCCCCCGGGCCCGCCTCATGTGGGTGTCGACGTTCCACTCGGCCTGCGTCCGGATTCTGCGGGCCGAGCACGAGCACGCCGGCCTCAAGTCGACGTTCTCGATCTACGACGCGGACGACTCCCGCCGGCTGATGCAGTTGGTGACCCGCGAGCTGGATCTCGACCCGAAGCGCTACCCGGCGCGGGGGCTGGCCGCCCAGGTCTCCAACCTGAAAAACGAGCTGGTCGACCCGGAGCAGTTCGCGGCGCGGGCCACCGGGCCCAACGAGCGGGCGCTGGCCGAGGCGTACACGCTCTACCAGCGCCGGCTGCGTGAGGCGCACGCCCTGGACTTCGACGACCTGATCATGACCACCGTGCACCTGCTCCAGTCGCACCCGCACGTCGCGGAGAGCTACCGCCGGCGATTTCGGCACGTGCTGGTGGACGAGTACCAGGACACCAACCACGCCCAGTACATCCTGATCAAGGAGCTGGTCTCCGGCACCGACGGGCTGGAGCCCGCCGAGCTGTGCGTCGTCGGTGACGCCGACCAGTCGATCTACGCGTTCCGTGGTGCGACGATCCGCAACATCCTGGAGTTCGAACGGGACTTCACCGACGCGCGGACGATCCTGCTGGAGCAGAACTACCGCTCCACCCAGACCATCCTCAACGCGGCCAACGCGGTGATCGACCGCAACACCTCCCGCAAACCCAAGCGGCTGTGGAGCGAGGCCGGCGCCGGCGAGCAGATCGTCGGCTACGTGGCCGACACCGAGCACGCCGAGGCCGACTGGGTGGCCCGGGAGATCGACCGGCTGGTCGACGCCGACGAGACCCGCCCCGGCGACGTCGCGGTCTTCTACCGCACCAACGCCCAGTCCCGCGTCTTCGAGGAGGTGTTCATCCGCGTCGGCCTGCCCTACAAGGTCGTCGGCGGGGTGCGCTTCTACGAGCGCAAGGAGGTTCGCGACGCCCTCGCGTACCTGCGGTCGGTGGTCAACGACGACGACACGGTGAGCCTGCGACGGGTGCTCAACACCCCACGCCGGGGGATCGGCGACCGCGCGGAGGCGTGTGTCGAGGCGCTGTCCAGCCGTGACCGGATCTCGTTCGGTGCGGCCCTGCGCCGGGCCCGGGAGGCGCCGGGCATCTCCAGCCGGGCGGCCAACGGCATCGCCGATTTCGTGGCGTTGCTCGACGGCGCCCGTGAGCTGGCTGAGACCGGCACCCCGGAGGAGGTCCTGGAGGCGCTGCTGACCCGCTCCGGCTACCTCACCGAGCTGGAGGAGAGCCTGGACCCGCAGGACGCCGGCCGGGTGGACAACCTCCAGGAGTTGGTCAGCGTCGCCCGGGAGTACACCGAGCGGATCGAAGCGCTGGGCGAGGAGGGGGAGCGGGCCACCCTGGCCGGCTTCCTGGAGCAGGTGGCGCTGGTCGCCGACGCCGACCAGATCCCCTCCGACGACCCGGACCACCAGGGTGTAGTCACCCTGATGACGCTGCACACCGCCAAGGGGCTGGAATTCCCGGTGGTCTTCCTGACCGGGCTGGAGGACGGCGTCTTCCCGCACCTGCGCTCGTTGGGCGACACGCGGGAGTTGGAGGAGGAGCGCCGCCTGGCGTACGTCGGCATCACCCGGGCCCGGCAGCGGCTCTACCTCTCCCGGGCGGTGACCCGCTCGGCCTGGGGGCAGCCGTCCTACAACCCGCCGTCACGCTTCCTGGAGGAGCTGCCGACCGAGTTGGTGCACTGGGAGCGCACGGAGGGGTCGTACACCTCCTGGGCCGGCGGTGGCGGCGGCGTCGGTGGTCGTGCGGACCGCGCGCCCGGCGGTCGTGGCACCTTCACCGGCGGCACGCCGAAGGCGGCGCAGCTGGCCCAGCGGCTCGGCGTGGACGCCAGCCGGCTGACCATGGCCAGCGAGCTGCGGCAGGGGCCGAAGGTGGCCGCGGGCGACCGGGTCAATCATCAGCGGTACGGGCTGGGGCGGGTGCTCGCCGTCGAGGGGCACGGCCCGGGTGCCCGCGCGCAGATCGACTTCGGCGACCAGACCATGTGGCTGGTGCTGCGGCACGCCCCAGTCGACAAGCTCTGACCCGCCCCCGCCCCCGCCCCCGCCCCCCGCGCCCCCCGCGCCCCGCGCCCCCGCCCGCGCCGATCTTGCACTTTCGGTTGTCGACATGTGGGCTTGTGCCCTTTGTGTCGCCACCGAAAAGTGCAAGATCGACGCAACTGGGGGTGCGGGCGCGAACCGCGCTGTCTCAGCAGCCCAGGTCGACGCCGCGGGCCCGCATGAACGGGGCCGGGTCGATCTGGTTCCACATGCCCTGGTGCACCTCGAAGTGCAGGTGCGGGCCGGTGGCGTCGCCGGTGGCGCCCTCGTAGCCGATGACCTGACCGGCCTTGACCTTCTGGCCGACGGTGACCGCGATGCGGCTCTGGTGGGCGTAGTGGGTCAGGTATCCGTTGCCGTGGTCGATGAAGACGGAGTTGCCGTACCCGTCGGAGGCGTCACCGGCCTGGGTCACGGTGCCGGCGGCGGCGGCGCGGATCGGCGTACCGGAGGGCAGCGCCAGGTCGATACCGGCGTGCAGGGTGCCCCAGCGCTGCCCGTAGCAGGAGGTGACGGCCGCGCCGGGCATCGGGTCGACCCAGGCCGGCGTGGGCCTGGTGGTCTTCTTCGGCTTCGGCTTGGCCTTCGCGGTCGCCGTCTTCGCCGGTGTCGGGCTGGCGCTGACCGTCGACGGGCTCGGTGTCGGGCTGGCCGCGGGGGTGACCGGCGTGCTCGACTCGCGTACCGAGCGGTCGGCCCGGTCGGCGGCTTCGGCGCGGGACTGTGCGTCGAGGGAAACGGTGGCGGGTGCCGGGTGGTCGGTGCCGGCGGTGGCCACGGCGACACCACCGAGGCCGAGGGCTACCAGGGCGGCGGCGCCGAGCACGATGAGGCGGTTCCGCCGGCCCGGGCGTTGCGGGCGCCCGGCCGGGGCGGTGTCGGGGGTGTTCTCGTTCTGGACGGGGCTGTCTTCCTGCACGGCGGACCTTCACAGTCGAGGGGCACTTGACCTCGAAATACTGGTGTCGGGCCGAGTTGGGGCAGGTGTGGGGACCGAACGACCGGGCGGCGAACCGGTGGCCCCCTGCCCGGATATGACCCGCTGTGCGGCGATCCATCCGGATAAGTGATCATGCCGCACGGTGCCGTCGATCACAATCACGCCTGTGACCGGGGACACCTTCGTCGTCCGCGCAGCATGCAGAACCGCCCGGATCGACAGATCCGGGCGGTCAACGGTCACTACGCACCGTCAGGAGGCGGCTACCTCGCTGTAGATTGCCTCGACTTGCAGCTTGATGTCCACTCCGCGCTCCTGGAGGAACGGCACCGGGTCGACCGGCTGCCCCTTGACATGGATCTCCAGGTGCAGGTGCGTGCCGTACGCGTGGCCGGTCTGGCCCACGAGGCCGAGCTGGTCGCCCGCCTTGATCTGCTGGCCTTCCTTGACGCTGACCGCGGAGGAGTGGCCGTAGATGGCCTCGCTGCCGTCGGCGTGCTGCACGATCACGGCGTTGCCGTACCCGCCGAACCAGCCGGCCTTGGTGACCAGCCCGTCATGGATCGCCACGTAGGGGGTGCCCTCGGCGGCGACCAGGTCGACACCGGTGTGCAGCTTGCCCCAGCGCACGCCGTAGGGGGAGTTGAAGTCGTAGCCCTGCAACGGCAGCAGCCAGACCTCGGGCTCGGCGCTGTCCTTGGAGCGGTTGTCCCGGGAGGCGCGGTCGGCGTTGTCCGCACGGGCGGCGGCGTCCTGACTGGTGACCGACGCCTGCTTGAGCTCGTCGAGGACCGTCGGGCTGACGTCCTTGGCATCCGGCAGGGCGCTCGCGCCGAGGGCCACGATGCCGGCCCCGACGAAGGCGGTGGTGACGACAGCTGCGTAACGGCTGCGGGGTGGGGTGGGTACGCGGCGGCGACCGCGATATCGATCGGGCTCAGACGACAGGCGCTGGCGCACGCACACCCTCCGTTGTCGGGGTTCCGAAGCGGCCGGTGGGCGTTCCTGAAGCTCCAGTGAACGTCCGCTGACCGCGTCGTCACCCGTCCATGGACCTGATGACAACCGTGGACACGTTAGCCAACCACCAGGCGAGTCACAAGCTAGAGCGGAAAATTGGCGTGTCGATCTGTCCGTTTGCGTCCATGATTGTCACGCATCGTGACGCCGAACGGTGCCCCTGTTGCTGCCCGTTCGTCGCCGAGCGTGACCGGTCCGGCGGAGTCGTCCGGCTTGACTCCGGGCGGCGCCGGGGTGGGGGTCGGCGGCGACGCCGGACGACCTGGGGGCGACCTCGCCGGGTTGCCGGCTGGACGCGGCGGGTAACGGCCGGTGGCGGAGCCCGGATTTCCCGGGCCGGGTCCGCCGGGTTACCGTTCGTTAAGGTGAAGGCCGTGGAGCCGGTGAAAGGTGTGCGCTGATGAGCTCTCGTATTCGGGTCGTCGTCGCGAAGCCTGGCCTGGACGGCCACGACCGAGGCGCGAAGGTCGTCGCGCGCGCCCTTCGGGACGCCGGGATGGAGGTCGTCTACACCGGCCTGCACCAGACCCCGGAGCAGATCGTGGAGACGGCCATCCAGGAGGACGCCGACGCGGTCGGCCTGTCCGTCCTCTCCGGCGCGCACATGACGCTGTTCCGGAGGGTGCTGGAACTGCTCGGCGAGCGCGACGCCCGCGACATCGTCGTGTTCGGCGGCGGCATCATTCCGAACGGCGACATCCCCGAGTTGGAGAAGCTCGGTGTCGCGAAGATCTTCACGCCGGGCGCCACCACCCAGGCGATCGTCGAGTGGGTCCGGGCGAACGTGGCCCAGCCGGTTTCCTGAGGCCCGCCGCATTCCTGAGGCCCGCCGGCTTTCTGGCGGTGTGCCACGGAGAGCTTCGCTGCGCCGAAAAGGATTTGGGCACGGGGGGAGGGGCCGGACGCACCCCTCACACGTCCGGCCCCTCTATGCACGATGCCCCGCCGCCACCCCTCGACCGACAGGGCATCGGCCGTCTCCCGTCATTGCGCTTTGCAGCGCTCCGACACCTGACTCAACGACGCCCCCACGGCCGGGTTACGCAGGTCGGACAACATCGCCCGGATGGTGGATGCCACCCGACTCGTGGCTGGAAACCGGCCATGCCCGATGTCCGGTTGTGCATTACCGCACACCACGCACCCGCTCGGTTGCCGGTGGTGCCGACCTCGCTAGGCTGCGGCCAATGGCCTGTTTCAACTGATGACAGGCGTCAAACTGTTTTCTGAACGCTGGTGGCGGCGCGACGGCGCGCCGCGGAGACGGGACGGGACGCGCAATCGTGGACCTGTACGAGTACCAGGGGCGGGACCTGTTCGAGCGGCACGGCTTGCCCGTGTTGGCCGGCGGCGTCGCCACTACCCCCGAAGAGGCCCGCGCGATCGCCGAACGCCTCGGCGGTCGAGTGGTCGTCAAGGCGCAGGTAAAGGTCGGTGGCCGAGGTAAGGCCGGCGGCGTCAAGCTGGCCGAGGGCCCGGATGAGGCGGTGGCCCGGGCCACCGACATCCTCGGCATGGACATCAAGGGCCACACCGTCCACAAGGTCATGATCACGGTGACCGCCGACGTGGCCGAGGAGTACTACTTCTCGTACCTGCTGGACCGGGCGAACCGCACCTTCCTCTGCATCGCCAGCGTCGCCGGCGGCATGGACATCGAGCAGGTCGCCGCCGACACCCCCGACAAGGTGGTGAAGGCCCCGATCGACGCCGTGAAGGGCGTGGACGAGGCGAAGGCCCGCGAGATCGTGACCGCTGCCGGTTTCCCGGCCGAGGTCGCCGACCAGGTGGTCGAGATCGCCGTCGGCCTGTGGCAGGCGTTCGTCGCCGAGGACGCCACCCTGGTCGAGGTCAACCCGCTCGCCAAGAACGGCGACGGTCGGATGCTGCTGCTGGACGCCAAGATCAGCTTGGACGAGAACGCGGCGTTCCGGCACCCGGACCACGAGGCCCTGGTCGACCAGGCCGCGGTGGACCCGCTGGAGCAGGCCGCCAAGGCCAAGGACCTCAACTACGTCAAGCTCGACGGCGAGGTCGGCATCATCGGCAACGGCGCGGGTCTGGTCATGTCGACCCTCGACGTGGTCGCGTACGCCGGTGAGCGGCACGGCAACGTCAAGCCGGCCAACTTCCTCGACATCGGCGGTGGCGCGAGCGCCGCGGTGATGGCGAACGGGCTGGAGATCGTGCTCTCCGACCCGGCCGTGAAGAGCGTCTTCGTCAACGTCTTCGGCGGCATCACCGCCTGCGACGAGGTCGCCAACGGCATCATCCAGGCGCTGGCCCTGCTGGAGCAGCGCGGCGAGCAGGTCACCAAGCCGCTCGTCGTGCGTCTCGACGGCAACAACGCCGAGGCTGGCCGGGCGATCCTGGACAGCGCGAACAACCCGCTGGTGCAGCGGGTGGACACCATGGACGGTGCGGCCGAGCGGGCCGCCGAGCTGGCAGCTGCGGGGGTCTGATCATGGCTATCTGGCTGACCAAGGACTCGAAGGTCATCGTCCAGGGGATGACCGGTTCCGAGGGTTCCAAGCACACCCGGCGGATGCTCGCCGCCGGCACCAACGTGGTGGGTGGCGTCAACCCGCGCAAGGCGGGCCAGAAGGTCGACTTCGACGGCACCGAGCTGCCGGTCTTCGCGTCCGTCGCGGACGCGATGGCCGAGACCGGGGCCGACGTCACCGTCATCTTCGTGCCGCCGCAGTTCACCAAGGCGGCCGTGGTCGAGGCGATCGACGCCGCGATCCCGCTGGCCGTGGTGATCACCGAGGGCGTGCCGGTGCACGACACCGCGTCGTTCTGGGCGTACAACGTGGCGCAGGGCGAGCGGACCCGGATCATCGGGCCGAACTGCCCGGGCATCGCCTCGCCGGGCGCGTCCAACGCCGGCATCATCCCGGCCGACATCACCGGCTCCGGTCGGATCGGCCTGGTCAGCAAGAGCGGCACGCTGACCTACCAGATGATGTACGAGCTGCGCGACATCGGCTTTTCCACCTGCGTCGGCATCGGCGGTGACCCGATCATCGGGACCACCCACATCGACGCGCTGGCGGCGTTCGAGGCCGACCCGGAGACCGACGCCATCGTCATGATCGGTGAGATCGGTGGCGACGCCGAGGAGCGGGCCGCCGAGTTCATCAAGGCCAACGTCACCAAGCCGGTGGTCGGGTACATCGCCGGCTTCACCGCGCCTCCCGGCAAGACCATGGGTCACGCCGGGGCGATCATCTCCGGCTCGGCGGGCACCGCCGAGGCGAAGCAGGCGGCGCTCGAAGCCGTCGGCGTCAGGGTCGGCAAGACGCCGACCGAGACCGCCAACCTGATGCGGGAGATCATGTCCGGCAGCTGAGCCGGCCAGGCAACACCGAAGGGGGTCGACCGCAACCGGTCGGCCCCCTTCGGCGTACGGGTACGCGCGCCGGTCAGTCGTTGTTCCAGAACGGGTAGTTGCCGGTGGCGCGCAGAATCGCCCCGCCGATGATGTTGATCACGCCGAGCGCGATGGCGAGGTAACCGAGCAGCGGCGACTGCCCGTACCGCCGGGCGTCACGGATGGACAGGTAGCCGAAGACGATGCCGAAGATGCCGCAGCAGATCAGACCCAGCACGATGCCCAGCACGCCCCAGAGGGTGCTCCGGTCCCGTCCCCGCGCCGGTGGTGGCGGGGGAGGCGGGTATGGCGTCGTCACGGCTTCCTCCGAACTGTCGTGGGCGACCTGCCGGACCGGCCCGCCTCCGGCGGGCCCGTCCCGGTGGTGGCGACTCGCGCCCCTCCGGGCCGAGGCTAGACCGGCCCGGGTGGCGTGGACGCCGGTTCGGTGAACTCGCCGCACTCAGGAGGGGTTAACGGACTGCCACCGCCCGCATGACGTGCCAGAGTAGAGCGGATGTCCCCCGTCACCCCTGATCGTCCCAGCCGTCCCGGCGGTGTGAACGCCGACGACCGGCCGGTCGACCGTGCCGCGCCGGCCCGGCGGGTGCCCGCGCCCCGCGCGGGTGGGTCGCCGCGTGGGCGTGCGCCGTTGCCCGTCGCCGCCGGGGTGGCTGCCGGCTGGGCCGCCCTCACCTCCTTCCTGCCGGTCGCCGTCGTGCTCGGCCTGGTCCAGCTCGGCGCGGACTCCACCACCCTGACCGGCACCCTGCGCACCGCACTGGCGGGCTGGCTGCTCGGGCACGGCGTACCGCTGCACACCGGGTCCGGTCCGCTCGGGCTCGCCCCGCTCGCGCTGACCGTGCTCGCGCTCTGGCGGTTGACCCGCGCCGGCGTGCACGTCAGCCGGGCGATCGGTGCCCGCGACACCCGCTCGCCGCGCCGGGCGCTGCTCGCCGCGAGCGCGGTCGGCATCGGGTACGCGCTGCTCGGCGCGCTCGCGGCGGTGCTGGTCGGCGCCGGTGGGCTGGACGTGTCCCCGATCCGGGCGGGTGCCACGTTCGCGGTGGTCGGCACCCTCGCGGCGCTGGTCGGCGCGACCCGCATCACCGCCGTGACCCGGTTGCTCGTCGCGCGGATGCCCGGCCCGGTGCGTGACGGCGTGCGCACCGGTCTGGTGGCCGGGCTGCTGCTGCTCGGCGCGGGGGCCGGCGCGGCCGGTCTGGCGGTGGCCACCGGCGGCGGCGACGCGGCGGACATGATCGGGGCGTACCGCACCGGGGTCGCCGGGCAGGCCGGCATCACCCTGGTCAGCGTCGCGTACGCGCCGAACGCGGCGATCTGGTCCACCAGTTACCTGCTCGGGCCGGGCTTCGCGGTGGGGACCGACACCGCGGTGCGCACCAGTGAGGTGTCGGTCGGCGCGCTGCCGGCCGTACCACTGCTCGCCGGCCTGCCGCGTGGCCCGCTGGACGGCTTCGGCGCCCTGCTGCTCGCGGTGCCGGTGCTGGCCGGAATGGTCGCCGGTTGGCTGCTCGCCCGCCGGGTGGCCCGGCTCGCCGGTCCGGAGCGGGCCCCGCAGCGCTGGGCCGAGTTGCTGGCGCCGGCCGCGCTGGCCGGGCCGGTGGCCGGGGTGCTGGTCGGTGTGGCCGCCAAGGTCTCCGGTGGGCCGCTCGGCGCCGGCCGACTCGCCCAGCTCGGGCCGGTGGCCTGGCAGGTCGCCGCCGTGGCGGCCGGTGTCATAGCGGTCGGGGCGCTGCTCGGCGCCGCCGCGACCCGAGCGCTGACCCGCGCGCCCGCGCCGTCGAGCCCGACCGGGCTCGCGCGCTAGACGAGCGCGGGGCGCCCCGGCGAACCCGGAGCGCCCCGTCGAATCCGACCCGTCAGGGCTGAGTGGGCAGGTTGACCTGCGCCACGATGCTCAGGATGAACGCCAGGATGCCCAGCCCGACGCCGACCGCGCCGCAGATCAGGCCGGCCTTGGCCTGCCCGGCGTTGTTGGCCTGGCCCTGGGCCACCTTCTGCTTGGCGAGGTAACCGGTCACGATGCCCGCGATGCCGACCGGGATGCCCAGGTAGAGGCAGCAGACCAGCGGGATCGACGCGATACCGAGGATCATCGACACCAGGCCGAGGGTGTTGTTCTGCCCCTGCGCCTGCGGGTATCCGGCGTTCGGGTACGTCGGGCCGGCGCCGTACGGGGGCTGCTGCTGGCCGTACGGGTCCTGGTACGGCGGCTGCTGGCCGTACGGCTGCCCCGAGGTGGGCTGCTGACCGTACGGGGCCTGCGGCGCGGCGTACGGATCCTGCTGCTGGCCGTACGGCTGGCCGGGCTGCTGGCCGTACGGGGCGGCTGGCGGCTGGGGAGCGGTCGGATCCTGGTTGGGCTGCTGGCCGTACGGGTCCTGACCGGGGTTACCGGGCTGCATTCGAGAAGCTCCTTGGACTGGTTCCGTCAGTTACTGCTGTTTGTTTCCATCCATGATCGCGGTCAGTCCTCCGGATGCCCAGTACAGCAACAGGACGACATGTCTCCCAAAGCACACGGAAGGGGCCTTGTTGACCGCTTCCGTGTCCCGGATCAGGGCGCTGTGGGGCCGGCGCGGCGTTCGGCCCGAGCGAGCGGCAGCGTACCGGGTCGGCGCACGCCGGCACTGCGCCGATCGGTGCGCCGCCCAGCCGAGGGGCGTACCTGACCTGCCCGATAGGGTGGCCCGGTGACCGAGCCCGCGTCCGTCGCCCGCATCGTCGTCCTCATCTCCGGCTCCGGGAGCAACCTTCAGGCGTTGCTGGAGGCCGCCGCCGACCCCGCGTACGGCGCGCAGGTCGTCGCGGTCGGCGCGGACCGCGACGGCATCGCGGGCCTGGACCGGGCCGACGCGGCGGGGGTGCCGACCTTCGTCGAGCGGGTCAAGGACCACGACAGCCGGGAGTCCTGGGACCGCGCGCTCACCGCGCACGTCGCGAAGCACCAACCCGACCTGGTCATCTCCGCCGGCTTCCTCAAGCTGGTCGGTCCGCACTTCCTCGCCGCCTTCGGCGACCGCTACCTGAACACCCACAACACGCTGCTGCCGGCGTTTCCCGGCATTCACGGCCCGCGTGACGCCCTCGCCTACGGCGTGAAGCTCACCGGCGCCACCCTCTTCTTCGTCGACGCCGGCATGGACACCGGGCCGATCGTCGCGCAGGTCGCGGTGCCGGTGCTCGACGACGACGACGTGGACACGCTCACCGAGCGCATCAAGGAAGCCGAGCGGCGCCAGCTCGTCGAGCAGGTCGGTCGCCTGGTCCGCGAAGGCTGGACCATCACCGGAAGGAAGGTCACGGTTCCGTGAGTCCCACTCAGGACGGGCGTCGCCCGATCAGGCGGGCGCTGGTCAGCGTCTATGACAAGACCGGGTTGGTCGAGCTGGCCCAGGCCCTGCACGCGGCCGGTGTGGAGATCGTTTCCACCGGCAGCACGGCGGGCACGATCGCCGCTGCCGGCGTGCCGGTGACGCCGGTGGAGACGGTGACCGGGTTCCCCGAGGTGCTCGACGGCCGGGTGAAGACCCTGCACCCGAAGGTGCACGCGGGTCTCCTCGCGGACCTACGCAAGGACACCCACGTCGCGCAGCTCGACGAGCTGGGCGTCGCGGCGTTCGACCTGCTGGTCTCCAACCTCTACCCGTTCCAGGCGACCGTCGCGTCCGGCGCCGGCGTCGAGGAGTGCGTGGAGCAGATCGACATCGGTGGACCGGCCATGGTGCGGGCCGCCGCCAAGAACCACGCCTCGGTCGCCGTGCTCACCGACCCGGCCGGTTACCCGGCGCTGATCGGCGCGCTCGGCGAGGGTGGCTTCACCCTGGCCCAGCGCCGTGCGTTGGCCGCCCGGGCGTTCGCCGACATCGCCGAGTACGACGTGGCCGTGGCCCAGTGGTGCGCCCGGGAGCTGGCCCCGGCCGACGACTCCTGGCCGGCGTTCGCCGGGTCGGCGCTGCGCAAGTCGACGGTGCTGCGCTACGGGGAGAACCCGCACCAGCCGGCCGCGCTCTACACCGACCCGGACGCCCCGGCGGGGCTGGCCCAGGCCGAGCAGTTGCACGGCAAGGAGATGTCGTACAACAACTACGTCGACGCGGACGCCGCCTGGCGTGCCGCGAACGACTTCACCGACCAGCCGGCGGTGGCGATCATCAAGCACGCCAACCCGTGCGGCATCGCGGTCGGCGCGGACGTCGCCGAGGCGCACCGCAGGGCCCACGCCTGCGACCCGGTGTCGGCGTTCGGCGGTGTCATCGCGGTCAACCGGCCGGTGTCGGTCGAGTTGGCCCGGCAGGTCGCCGACATCTTCACCGAGGTGGTGGTCGCCCCCGGTTTCGACGAGGGCGCGGTCGAAGTGTTGCAGGGCAAGAAGAACATCCGGCTGCTGCGTGCGCCGGCGTGGACCCCGGCGACGTTCGAGTGGCGGTCGGTGACCGGTGGCGTGCTCACCCAGGTCGCCGACCGGGTGGACGCCCCCGGTGACGACCCGGCGAGTTGGCGACTGGCGACCGGCGAGGCCGCCGACGAGGAGCTGCTGCGGGACCTCGCGTTCGCCTGGCGGGCGGTCCGCGCGGTAAAGAGCAACGCGATCCTGCTCGCCAAGGACGGCGCCACCGTCGGCGTCGGCATGGGCCAGGTCAACCGGGTCGACTCGGCGCAACTCGCGGTGAGCCGCGCCGGTGCCGAACGCGCCCGCGGCTCGGTCGCCGCCTCGGACGCGTTCTTCCCGTTCGCCGACGGCCCGCAGATCCTCATCGACGCCGGCGTACGGGCCATCGTGCAGCCCGGCGGCTCGATCCGCGACGAAGAGGTCATCGAGGCGGCCAAGAAGGCCAACGTGACCATGTACCTAACGGGAACCCGCCACTTCTTCCACTAACCCCGTGCTCCGCGTCGATCATGGAGTTGTGGTGCCCGGCAAAAGGGGCGCGGGGGGGGGAGTAGCCCCCCCCCAAACCCAAATAAACCCCCGGGAGGGGGGGGGCGCGGGG